>NZ_JBWDNU010000019.1:0-92431 GCF_056269365.1 Paenibacillus sp. JT22N12
CCCCGTTGAAAGCAAGCTTTCAACGAAATCCGCTCGACTTGCATGTATTAGGCACGCCGCCAGCGTTCGTCCTGAGCCAGGATCAAACTCTCCATAAAAGAGATCCGAAGACCTCATAACTTACAGATAAGCTAAAACAGCTCATTCTTTAAAACCTGTTTGACAGGTCGCTCATTGTTCAGTTTTCAAAGAACAAATGCTTCTTCTTGCAGGCGCCGCAAGGCTTTTCTGCTTCGTAAGCTCTCGTCGTTCGCTTCAGCGGCGACTTGATTAATATATCACATCCGCCTAACTCATTGCAAGTACTTTTTTTATTTTAATTTTTGCTGCTCCATCCAACCAAAAAAGTTGTTCCGGAGGCGATAATAAATAATTTATCATAGATGGCTTTAACAAGTCAATAGATTTCTCATGGCAACTATTCTCCTGGATAAGGCCACTTTAAAGTGTCGTTCCACGCGCATGACAGAATAAAAAAGAACGTCCTCTCATAATGGGCGTTCTTCATTCATTTAGTGTTGATGGGGAACTTCTACTTGGCCGCTTCGCAACGGTAGCGTAGCTCCAATGCATCAATATCGCCGGAGGGCGGTAAAACTGCGACTTCGCGGATATATCCGCGTTTGACCAGCTTTTGAAGCAGCAGCGATAAATCGATATGCAAATCAGTGAGCAGTGGATGAAGCTGAAGATCCATGACACTCCATGGTTCCTCACGGCTCATCAGAATGGTGAACAACAGCTCACAGCATGATTTCATTTTGTTCATAACAGAGAATTCGCAAGCCAACAAAACCAGCTTCACACGCTGTTCCAATGTCTCCGGACTGATGGTCAATTCTTCATAAAGCTTATAAATGCCGGGGTTAAACCGACGCATCTGCCTCCATACGGTAAGCTCCGGATGAATCCCCGCTTCTATTAGTGCGATATGTGCCCAATGGTGAAGCGCTGATAAGATATGACCGTATGCATCAAGCATATTATTGTCTTTCAGGTCCTGCTTTGCCTGAAGATAGGTACGAATGAAGCCAGAAAATTCGACCAGCTGCTTCCTCTCCCGCAGCGAAGCTGGAAAATCCAATATGGTTTCCCTGATTTGCAGCAAATAGTTGTCTCGATCCAACAGGATATCCCCCCGAACGAGCCATTGTATGATACTGCGGTTCTCTCCGCCTGAGAGCCATTGCTCCAGAACAGCAGGGCTGACTGTGCGAATTTGTACACGTTCCCCTTCATAGCTGACATGAGACGCTTCCCCGGATGGCGATGTCTCTGTCAGGACGGCAAGCAACAGCAGATCAAGGCCGTCAATAAGCGGGTTATACGGAAACGGATTGTCGATGGCAAGCAAGCTGAGTAAGCGCTTATCCTGCTCGAACCAGGTTTTGAAATGTTCTTTTATACGCTCCACGTCTATCCCCCGTATAGCTTCAAACCTCTATTTGAGCTATAATGATTTCGCACGTTTAATTATGTTCGACAATACCTGTCCGGTTTCCTGCCTGTTCGTGAGAAATCGTGCTAAAAGTGCGAGAAAGGATCTGAAATATGTTTGCAAAATCCAGTAAAATTAATGAGTTTAGGCTTTGGGGACTATTACTAACCTTAATCGGGATGGGTCTTATGATTCTGGGGACGGCCGGTATTGTATTTTGGGGACAAGCCGGCAAAATATTTGCAGGGGTTTTTATGGTTATCGGCATGATCGCGATGCTCGTCAGCGTCGGCATTTACTTCTGGGCCGGCATGCTGTCGACAAGCGCTGTCATTTTGACTTGCCCGGAATGCGGAAGACAGACCAAGATGCTCGGTAAAACCGATCGCTGCATGTTTTGCAAAACGATGATTACTCTTGATCCGGATAAAGCCACGCATATGCCAAGCGAATTTGATGAAGCACCTGAGCAGCCTCAACCTTAAATCGCAAAGACACGCCCGATCACGGCTGCAGCCGTGATCGGGGCGTGTCTTTTTATGTGCATGCATATTATGAGGTAATTAAGGCAGTTTTGTTAAGGATTGATGAATGACATGCCATATATCATCTGACTGAAAGGCTCTTTGCCAGGTCGCTACACCAGCCAGATTATATTTCTTCGCCAGTGCGACACGGGCCTGTACCGATAACGCATCTTCGATCCAGATCCGCTTCAATGCGCCATCTTCCGTATATTCCACATAATGCTGTCCCGTTTTGCCATCCAGTACTGGCTTCAGCTTGCGCTCAGCAATGATTTTTTGTACAGCTTCCATTCCAAGCGCCTTGGAGCTTACTTTGACAGCTCCGCTCTTGTCTTTGGTTTCTGACCAGACACGCGCATAGAGCGGCATTCCCAGAACCACCTTGCCTGGTGGAACCTTATCCTCTTCCAGGATACGGGCAAGCGATTGCTCCACCCAAGGAAGGGAAGCGACTGATCCCGATGTTGGACTTGAAGCCCAATGCTCGTCATAAGCCATAACCATCATATAGTCAACGACTTTGCCCAGCGCAGCACGATCGAGAAATAGCGACCACAGCTCACTATTGGATTTGGGAGTTACATCGATCGAAACCACAACTCCCTCCTCGTGAAGCAAGGGGGTCAGTTCCCGGACAAATTGAACGAGATTGGCTTTATCGACTGTCGCCACACTCTCGAAGTCCAGATTGATGCCTTGCAGCTTGTACATTTGGGCGTAGGCGAGCAGCTGCTGAATCATCTTGAAGCGAGTATCCGCGCTCGAAAGCGCTTTGGTTGTCCGCTCCGCTTCAAATCCGTTGCTGAATAAGGCCCATACCTGCATCCCTTTCTTATGGGCCCAGTCCACATATACGGGATCAGCCTTGCTTTGAATTTGCCCCTCTCCATTCAATAATTCAAACCACGATGGACTGACGACATTAACGCCAGGCATGTCCGGAATATTGGCAGGATTGGGCGTTTTCTGATAGACCGCTTCCCAGGTCATATTGACTTTACTGCCGACGACCTTCCAAGCAACAAAGGGCTCCTCGGCTTTTATCTGTTCCGTTTTCTCCACTTCTGTGAGCGAAACATCCTTCTTGGCTACATATCCGATAATTCCATTCTCGCTTTGAGCCCGGTACCAGCCCTTCTCCTCATCCCACAAACGGACATCACCTTGTGCCGGAAGATGCTGCACAATGGGAGCTCGAATCGTGGGTTCATTCCGAATTTCCGTAACCTCTTCGGCTACTGCCCGTTGAACAGCATCACCGGCGCGCAAAACAGTGACGACACCGGTATCTTTGTTATATTCCACTTTTATGCCGTAAAGCTCTTCTAATGGAGTTATTGGAATATAAACCAGCTTATCCTTCAGTTCCGCTGCTACTCTCATATCGTAAGGCTTGCTGTTGATGGTTGCCGTCAACACATTTGTCCTGAGGCGCAATACCTTATCCGTATTGGTAAGCACAATGGAACCGGTTTTCTCTTCGTAATATACAGCTTCCTTGAGTCCGAGATTTTCTTGAATGAAGGGCAATGGCAATTTGACGGCATCTCCATCGACAACAGCACCTGCCCCCATGACCTGTCCCTTATATATAATCGGATTAGGTGAACCGTAATCCGGCTTGATTTCCTCGCTGTTCGGCACAAAACGCTGCCATCCGAACCACATCCCAATCCCTGCTGCCAATATTCCGCTAATGAGTACAAGCCATCTCAGCGAGCCGCCATCACGCCGCCTTCGAGTGCGGATCCTAACCGTTTCCACGTTTATGATTCCCTCCTGCCGGTATATATAAAAATCAAATAAAAACGTGCAGTAAGGCGAGTTGTCTCTACCCCTGCACGTTATGACACGATAAATAATCGGCTGAAGAGCCGCATGTTATGAAGAAGACTTTATTTCCAATATAATGTGTTAATTCGCAGGCTTGCAGCAATCGGAGCATTGCCCATAAATTTCCATACGATGCCCTTCAACCCGAAAACCCGTTTCCCTGGAGGCTGCTTCCTCTACTTCGGTCAATGGCGGGTAATCAAAATCAACAATTTTTCCGCAGGAGCGGCAAATGGCATGATAATGTTCGGATAAATCAGCGTCAAACCGACTTGAGTCGTCGCCGTAGGTCAGCTCCCGCACGAGCCCGGCATCAACAAACAAACGCAAATTGTTGTATATCGTCGCTACGCTCATACTCGGATAAGCGGGTGAGAGTGATTTGTAAATCTCATCAGCTGTCGGATGTGTAATGGAAGCCATCAGAAAACTCAAGATCGCATGACGCTGGGGGGTCATACGTACGCCGGTACTTTTCAGCTGTTCCAGTGCTTGCTCAACGGTCGTGCCCATGCCCTTCACGTCCTTTCTGCTTCGTTAGAACCATTGTACGTGCTTGCTTTTCATTTTGTCAATGAACAGGGGATCAAATTAAGGGGTATAGTGATTTATTTCTATGCTGCTGTTTGCATCAATATTAATCCGATAGGTCGCTTCGCCGATGTCGCCGGTTATTGTTTTTTCCTTGGCATCCAGCGGCAGATCTGTGGAAACATTCCCGAAGGTAACCGAGCCGTTCACTGAATAATCGCCATCAGTGGGGATAAAAATATTAATAATGCCAATGGAACTGTCAATATTCCAGTTTCCACCAACGGTTGAACTGTGGATCAGTATATCGCCATTAAGCGTATCGGCTTTGACCGCGGCTTCGGCTTCATTGATGGTGATTCCTCCATTTTTGGTTCCGGCATCGATATAGCCTGTAATATGACCAAGATCGATATTGCCACTGAGGGTGGTGCTTTCCACATCTCCATGAATCCGCTCTGCTTTGACCGCGCCGTTGTAGGTTTGGAGTTGAAGGAGCCCATAGCTGTCCGTTACATTTATGCCGCCATTCCTCGTCTCGGCATTGATTGGACCCGTTACATCTGCAATCACGATTTCACCAATCGTCAGCTTGACGACCAGTCCGCCAGGAAGAACCAGCCCGGTAACATCAACCGAACCATTATCGACTTGAATGCTGATCTCGGTTTGAACCGCTTTGGTGTCAGAATCTGCTCCTTTATCGTTCTCTTCATCATTCGGCGGATCAGCAGATTGCTGATTTTCCAATATCGAACGATCCGGTAGGAGGGCTGTATTACTCCGGGTGCCGTCCATTTCAGAAAAAGGAGGGATATCTCCTATAATGTTATTCAATGATTGCTGCTCATTGCTCTCTATTATAGACGAGTCATCAAGCGCTGAAGTTTCAGAATTTTCGTCAGAAGGCGGTTCTACGGTTTGTATCGGCAGTTGACCAATATGTGAATCCTCCGGAATCGTTATTGTAAGATTCATTCTTGGCGCTAGTGCCCCATTATCTCCGAATGTCTGGCCTTTTGCATCAATTTTCAGCTTGCTGTCACCGCTTATCTCCACATTGGAATTCTCCGCTACTTGATCGGCTTGCTGCTTATCCTCCATATCAACCCAAACCACAGTCTCAATGGTTAATTCACTGACCTTTCCTTTTTTAAGCAAAACCTTCCCGTTGTGATTATTAATGGAGATGGACGAGGTTTCCTCGTTTATGGGAACGGCAAGTATTTCCTTCTCGTATTTGAAGCCTTTTTCTTCGCCGTAGCCGTTCATCCCTGATATATTGACCTTAAAATTATCCAGCCAGCTGAACGGCATGGCGGAATAATGCGTGATGCCATAGGCTGTGACCGCAATGATCAAGGCCAGAAAGGTACCGCCAATGTCAAAGGACAGACGCCTGCCGCCTCTTCGGGGAACCAGGCTCAAAATTACGACTTCGATCCCCAATAAAATAAAAACGGCCGGCCACCATTGTCCAAGCAGCTCAATATCGTTTCTTCCGCGGAATTGATCGGACAAAAGCATGCCGCCTACGACAATGATAACAATCGCTGCGGTAATCCGGCCCATTTTGAACACCTCTTGCCGCTTCCTGAGCGCCAGCACGGCTGCAAGCACAATAAGACCAATGCCCGGCGCAAAGGTCCCAACCGCATCAACCCATGGAATCAGCATCGAAGGAGCACGTACCAGCCCCAGCAAAAGCATGCCCACTGCAATGATCGCAACGCCCTGAAACCAGGCAAGCGCCCCTGAACGCTGCGGCTCCTGAAGCTGCCCCTCAACCGGGTTACGCAGCTTGACGGATTGCTGAAGGGTGTCAAATACGCTGAAAAACCAAAATAAAGGAAGCGCCATGCCCAGATACACAAGCAGCAGCGCAAATTTGCCTCCGCTGTCATCCGCGAATCGAATCATGGCCACGATGTCTGTCAGCGTGCCTGTCAGCAGCAGCAGCCCTCTCAGATGCAGGCCAAGTGCCAGATGTCCCGCTCCCGGGATGAGAAATGCGAACAACGGCGCCAGTTTTCGATAAGGGTTTTTATTATCTGTTTGCATCTTGGCACCGCCTCCTGTCCTTGACTCATGGCTTTCCTTTAGAGCATCTCATACTTTCCTGCTTTTCTTATAATAACCTATATTGTAACATATTCTATTTGGTGAGATTTGAAACAATTGCCCAGCTACGAAGTAACAACTGCCATCCCTCCCGGCAATTTGAATTCAAACAGAGGGCTATCCCAGCGCATTTATTTCAAAATCTTAAATAAAAAAGCAGGACCCTGTTCGGCCCTGCCTTAACATTATTGATTTAACCGCTCCTGCAGCAGCTTGTTGACAAGCGCCGGGTTCGCTTTACCTTTGGTTTCTTTCATGACTTGACCAACAAGGAAGCCGATTGCTTTATCCTTGCCTGCCTTGAAATCCTCGACAGATTGCGGATTCGCTTCAACGATCCGGTTAACCACTTCGGCAATCGCGCCTTCGTCGCTGATTTGGACGAGTCCCTGCTCCTCAACGATCTGCTGCGGGCGTTTTCCGCTCTCCAGCATCGCTTTGAAGACGGTTTTGGCGATTTTGCTGCTGATCGTACCCTTTTCCATAAGCCCAATCATCTCGCCAAGCCCTTGGCCTGTGATTTTCACCCCGTCCAGCTCCAGCCCATTGGCATTCAGGTACCCAAGCAGATCCCCCATAATCCAGTTTGCGACCGCTTTGGCATCCTTGGTATAAACAAGGCTTTCCTCAAAGAAATCGGCAACCTTCTTGGAGGAAGTAATCACCTCGGCATCGTAGGACGGCAGTCCGTACTCCGCTGTGTACCGTGCCTTCCGGGCATCCGGAAGCTCCGGAATCGAAGCGCGGACGCGCTCTTTCCACTCTTCATCGATATGCATTTGGACCAGGTCAGGATCCGGGAAATACCGGTAATCATGCGCTTCTTCTTTGCTCCGCATGGTGAAGGTTTTCCCCTGGGCTTCGTCCCAGCGCCGCGTCTCCTGGACGACTTTGCCGCCGTTGTCAAGCACATCGGCCTGGCGCATCTGCTCATATTCCAGCCCGCGCTGAACGCCGCGGAACGAGTTCATGTTCTTCAGCTCCGCTCTCGTGCCGAATTCCTTCTGGTCGTAAGGACGGATACTGATGTTGGCATCGCAGCGCAGCGAGCCTTCCTCCATCTTCACGTCGGATACATCGCAATAGAGCATAATGGCCTTCAGCTTCTCCAAATAAGCTTTCGCTTCCTCAGGCGTACGGATATCCGGCTCGGAGACGATCTCTACAAGCGGCGTACCGACGCGGTTGAAGTCTACCAAAGAGGCAAAGCCGCCATCGACGTGAGTCAGCTTGCCGGCATCCTCTTCCAAATGAAGACGGGTAATGCCGATGCGCTTGGTCTTGCCATTCACTTCAATATCAATCCATCCATGTTCGCCGACCGGCTGGTCGAACTGGGAAATTTGATATGCTTTTGGCGAATCCGGGTAGAAATAGTTCTTGCGGTCGAATTTGCTTATGTCGGCAATCCGGCAGTTGAGCGCCATCGCTGCTTTCATCGCATATTCCAGTGCCTGGCGGTTGAGCACCGGCAGCACACCGGGATGTCCGAGACAGACCGGACAGGTATGGGTATTCGGCGGGGCGCCGAATGATGTGGAGCAGCCGCAGAAGATTTTCGTCTTCGTGTGCAGCTCTACGTGCACCTCCAGCCCAACTACTGTTTCATATTTGTTTGGTTCGTACATTCCTAAGCCCCTCCTGCTTCCTATACTACGCTGCTTTATAGCGGCGGACGCTGTTTGTGATGATCCGTATGCTGCTCGTAGGCATGCGCGGCGCGGAGCACCGTGCTCTCATCGAACGCTTTGCCTATGATTTGCAGCCCGATCGGCAGCCCGTCCGCGAAGCCGCAAGGCACGCTGATAGCCGGAATGCCGGCCAAGCTGACCGGTATCGTACATATATCGTTCAAATACATCGTTAGCGGATCGCCAACCTGCTCGCCGATGCGGAATGCAGGCGTTGGAGCTGTTGGTCCGATAACGAGATCGTAGTTCTCAAACACCTTGTCAAAATCCTGCTTGATCAGCGTACGCACCTTCTGCGCTTTCAAATAATAGGCGTCATAATAGCCGGAGCTGAGCGCATAGGTTCCAAGCATGATGCGGCGCTTTACTTCAGGCCCGAAGCCCTGGCTGCGCGACTTGCGGTACAAATCCACCAGATTGTCCGGATTATCGGTCCGCACCCCATAGCGTACGCCGTCAAAGCGGGCCAGGTTGGATGAAGCCTCCGATGAAGCCAGCAGATAGTAGGTTGCCACAGCGTATTCCGTATGCGGAAGGGAAACTTCCTCCCACGTTGCGCCAAGGCTCTCGAACTGCTTGAGGGCCGCCAGAACAGCTTCCTTCACCTTCGGATCTATGCCTGCTCCCAAATATTCCTTGGGAACACCGATGCGCAGCCCTTTTACGTCTCCGCTCAACTGGCCTACGTAATCCGGTATGTCCACTTTGGCCGAGGTTGAGTCAGACGGATCGTAGGCTGCGATAGCCTGCAGGACATACGCCGAATCCTCGACGTTCTTCGTCAGCGGACCGATTTGATCCAATGACGAAGCAAAGGCAACAAGCCCGAAACGCGAAACCAGTCCATACGTCGGCTTAAGACCGACAATCCCGCAGTAGGCGGCTGGCTGACGGATTGATCCGCCTGTATCGGAGCCCAGCGAGAAGTATACCTGTCCCGAGGCAACCGAAGCTGCGGAGCCGCCGCTGGATCCCCCGGGAACATGGTCCGTATTCCATGGATTTCTCGTCGGATAGAAGCTGGAATTTTCATTCGAGCCTCCCATGGCGAATTCATCCATATTCAGCTTGCCGATCGTAACGGTTTGCGCAGCTTTAAGCTTCTTCACAGCCGTCGCATCGTAAATGGGATCATAATTGCTCAGAAATTGACTGGCGCACGTCGTGAGCAATCCTTCGGTTACGATATTATCCTTAATTCCTGCCGGCAGCCCGAACAGGAGTCCGCGTTCTCCGCCGCCCTGCAGCTGCTTGTCCAGCTCATCAGCAGATCTGCGCGCTTCTTCCTCATTAAGGGTCAGGAATGCCTGTATGGAAGCATCCGTCTGTGCGATCCTCTGGTAGGACGCATCCACCAGCTCGCGGACAGACAGCTCTTTTCCGGTTAGTTGATTATGTATTTCCTGTAGGCGTTGATCAAAAAGTGCCAACAGTCGTTCCTCCCCTCATCATTGGCCGCATTCTCTTGCCGTACGCATATGCGGCGCCCTGGTCATTTTATTCGAGTACCGCCGGCACTTTAAATTGTCCATCTTCATCGTCCGGCGCGTTTTTTAATGCGGTCTCTACACTAACGGATGGCTTCACTACATCTTCCCTCATTACATTAATGACAGGAAGCACATGGCTGGTCGGCTCAACATTGTCGGTATTGAGCTCATTCAGCTTTTCCGCGTATTTCAAAATCGCGTTCATTTGCCCGGTGAACTGCTCCTTCTCCTGCGCAGACAGCTCCAGCCTGGCCAAATTGGCGACATGCTCGACGTCTTTCAGCGTAATGCTCATGGGGCGCGCCCCTCCTTTTATGGTCCTATTGCTCACATTCTTTCTATTATAGCGTATGACACAGCCCAAACTCAATGGATTCGCTGATGCTTGACGCCTTCGCCGCAATTGCCTTGCCAGGATATCAATATGAAGAAAGCTTCATATTGCGTTAAGGTTGTTTTTACATTCATTTCATTTCCAATTAAGGTTAGATGTACATAATGAACTCTGCAGCCATTACTAACTTGGCTGGGCATGAACCAAAAACTGTAAGGAGGAAGTAATATGAAGAAAGTCATGAAAGCAGTCGGAATTACGGCTGCCCTGGCGGTTATGATACCGCTCAGCGCTTATGCTGCCACAACTAACACAGGAGCCTCATCAACAGGCACAGATACTGCAGCACAAACAAGACCGGCCGACGGTGATTTCGGAAGAGGTCCAAGGCCGGAATTCAAAGGCGGGGCGGGCGGAATGCTTGACCAATCCGTGCTCGATCTGCTGAAGCTCGATAAAACGGCGCTGCAAACGAAAATTAAGGAAGGCAAAACGCTTAGTGAGATTGCCGAGGAGCAAGGTGTAACGCGGGACGCGCTAAAAGCAGCGCTCACGGACGCTTTTACGAAGAAGCAGGAAGAACAAAAGCAGAAGTTCACTGAAAACCTGGACAAGGTCCTTGACGGCAAACTAAAGGACCAGCCCGGAAGCGGAGTCCGCCCTGGAGGCAAGTTCGGCATGGAGCGGGATCTAAGCCCTATCGCGACAGCGCTGGGCCTGACCAATGACGAGCTGATGACCTCGCTAAAAGGCGGAAAATCGATCACTGATCTGGCGGCAGAAAAAAGCGTGGATGTGCAGACCTTGATCGATGCGCAAAAAGCCGCGTTCGTTGAGAAAATCAATAAACAGCTGACAGACGGCAAAATCACCCAGGAGCAGGCCGATAAAATGATTGCGAACGCGGCGGCAAGAGCCGAAGATATCATAAACGGCAAAGGCTTTGGCAGAGGCGACAAAGGCCCGCGGCCGGATGGCCATGGCCATGCAGCCGGCAAGGTCAAAACCGAAAAGGCTAAAACCGATAAAGCCAAAACAAGCGAGACCGCAACCAATAGTGCAGCAGCTGGGTAAGATGGATTGAATCTGTTCAGACATGCAGTGTTTGCTTTTGTTCAAAAAACCCCCGAAAAGCTGCAAAAAGAGCCTCCTTCAGCCGGAGGCTCTCTTCGTTCTTATATCCAAGCTTTCAAATTAACCTGGCGGATAAAATCATCACGGCTTTGCACTTCATTCGCAGTGGTCTCTTCCTCTACTTCGGCCTCTTCGCCATTCATCAACCGCCGGAACAGGCTTTCGTTATGGGTTGCCAAAGCGAAATCAATCAGCGCCTCGCGTTCGACACGCTCAGCCTCCTGCTGGTAAAGCACTTCTTCCAGCTCAATGTCGGCAGCAGGAATAAAAAAGTTACGATTGGCCTTGGGCACACGAATAATATAGTCAAACGCATTATCCGCATTCCGGTCATAAGCGATTATATATCCATACTCCCCGACTGGGAGGCTCTGTTCAAATGAGTCCGATACGATTACAATTCTAATCCCAAGCTTATGCATCTGCTCCACCTCAGTCTCTAGTAACCTTCAATTTAATATCTATCCTACTAAAAAAAAGAAGAGAAGTCCAATAGAGACTGCACCCATGGGAACATTAAGGATATTCATAAAAAGGATGGGGCAGGTTTTAAACTTTATTGAACTTTCAAAAAAGCCTTCAAGCCCGCACGCTCATGGCGATTTCTTTGCGGTACGACTCCGGGCTGCTGCCGACAGCAGCCTTGAATAACCGGCTGAAATGCGCCAAATGAGTAAACCCGACCGAATGGCATACCTCGGACACCGAATGCCCGGGCTCCAGCCTGAAGAGAATTTTAGCCTGATTAATCCGCCTGTTATATAAGTATTTAAACACCGTTGTCCCTGTGACTTCCTTGAACAAGTTGGACAGGTAGGGCTTGGTTAAATGCAGGGCGCCGGCAATATCGTCAAGTGTCAAATCAACATTCATGTAGCAGCTCTCCAAATAGGAGATAACGCCCTGAACGTGATGCTCCTTGTATGACCGATGCTCATAATCCTTCACCGGCTGGCTGCACCAGCCGCGAATCATATGCAGCAGCTCCAGGAACCGCATGACAAACCGGTCATACGCTGTAATAGAACGTTGATGGCCCTTGATTTCATACAAGGCATACATATCCGCATACAAGCGCTCCATCTCCCTCTGTTCCTGCGCTGAAAGTGAAATTCGAATATTCCCCAACTCTTCAAAGGGCTTCAGCAGCAGGGACGCAAGTTCAGGCTGCAGCAATTTATGCACGTAAGCGGGATCAAAATGGATAATGGTACGGATATAAGGCTTATCGGGAGCAGGATTAGGGCGATGCAGCGTCATCCCATGCAGCAGAATAAGATCACCAGGCTGCAGCCTCATGATTTTATCACCGATCAGGTAATTGCAATCCCCCTCCAGAAAATAGTAAATTTCAAAATAACTATGAGAATGAAACTGCACATCCGGTATAGGGTTATCCACCCGATAGCCAAAATCAATCGGCAGCAGCCAAGGCGCTGATGAGAGTGCCAACACAAAAAAACCCCCTTCATATAAGACCTGTTGCAGCATCTTATATGAAGAGTGTATCACGAACCGCTACTCTATGCGCACAGCCATATTTTGAGCAGCAACGCAAAGCTCGGCAGCCTTGAACGCATGCTCCTGCGTCATGGCATTCTCCGTCCGGTTCAGGCAGTCAAGAATAAGCTCCCCGAAGAATGGAAAACCAACCTGTCCGGAAACCGCATAATGGCGTTCCCCTTCTCCATTGACCAGATAAACATGATCCCCCTGCTTGTCACGTGCGATATCGATATATTTGCGAAGCTCGATAAAGCCGTTTGTACCGAGGATGATCGTTCTTCCATCTCCCCATGTCCCAAGACCATCCGGCGTAAACCAGTCTACACGAAAATAATTGGTTGCCCCGTTATCGCCAATCAATGTGGCATCGCCAAAATCCTCAAGCTCCGGAACATCCGGATTATTATAGTTGGCTACCTTGCTGTGGACCACCTTGGCATCCTTGCAGCCGGCAAAAAACAAAAACTGCTCAATCTGATGGCTTCCGATATCGCACAGAATGCCGCCGTACTGCTGCTTGCGGAAAAACCAGTCCGGCCGGGACGCCTTGTTCAGCCTGTGCGGTCCGGTTCCTATCACCTGCAGCACACGGCCGATGGCCCCTTCCTGAATCAGCTTGCCGGCATAGACCGCACTTTCGACATGCAGCCGCTCACTGTAATAGACCATATATTTGCGCCCCGTTGTGGCCACCTTGTCCCTTGCTGCAGCAATTTGCTCCAGGGTGGTGAAGGGTGTCTTGTCCGTAAAATAGTCCTTGCCGTGATCCATCACCCGCATGCCGAGCGCAGCGCGCTCAGACGGAATTGCAGCAGCAGCGACAAGTCTTACTTCCGGATCTTCCAGAATAACTTCCGGAGAAGAAGCTGCCTGTGCCTGCGGGTAGGTCTTGATGAACTGTTCCACCTTGGCAGGATCGGCATCATAGACCCATTTCAGTGTCCCGCCAGCTTCGAGCAGACCGTTCGTTTGACCGTATATATGTCCGTGATCCAGTGCCATGGCGGCAAACACAAATTCCCCCGCCTGGCAAACCGGCTTCGGCTTCACGGCCGATACCGGGGCATAATTCATTCCATCTTGTCGGTTAGCGGAAGACATGGCTGCTCACTCCCTTTCTTAGTTGGCCCAATTGCTGAGTGCTCGATAGCTGATCGCCAGGCTTTCAAACGGATCCCCCGGACATGTATCCTGTTCCACCACATACCACTCTACGCCGGTCTCTCTGCAAGCCTCAATAACGGCCGGCCAGTCCATATTGCCCTCGCCAATCTCCGCAAACACCTGCTTGTCATTCACGATCGCCATATCCTTCAAATGAACGACCTTCATCCGTCCCTCAACCTTGCGGACCCATTTCACCGGATCGGCTCCTCCTGCTTGAACCCAGTACGTATCCAGTTCAAAGCCGACATGCGCAGCGTCTGTTGAATCCAGCAGCCAGCCAAGACCGGGCTTGCCCTCAAATTTCTCAAATTCAAACTTATGATTATGATAAATCAGCTCAAGACCCGCCTCGGACAGCTTCGCGCCGATACCGGACAGAGTACGGGCCATATCCTGATAGCCTGCCAGGCCGGTTCTGAACTCGGAAGGCATTGATCCAAGTCCGACATAACGGCAGTTCCAGGCCTGATGCTCTTTAATAACAGCGTCGATATCATTGAGCAGACGATCATAGGAAACATGAGTCGCACAAATCGTCAAACCATAACGCTGGCACATTTCCCGGACAGCTTCCGGATCAATGGGGCCAATACCGGATACCTGCACGGCCTGATACCCGATCTCCTTGACCTTTTTGAGCGATGCATCCAGATCCTCGGCGGTTTTTGCAAAATCACGCAGTGTATATAATTGAGCGGCTATTTGGCTTTTCTTCATAATGGCAAACACTCCTCAGCTTGATTTTGTCCAATGGGATGGAACGTAAAGCGAGATTAAATACGGCGGATTACGGTAGATGGATTAAAATGTTCCGCTGAGATCGGCAGGCTTGGCTGTCTCCGCACTGGCCTGCTTCTGGAAGCTGGACTCCGCGATACGCTTATTCAGCTCGGCCTCATGCAGATTCTCGTCAAATGGAAGATCGACCCAGCCGTCCAGCCAGGTGGATAGATGCATGGCATTGGAAATCGTCAGCCCGTCAATTCCTTCTTCACCGGGGGCAACCAGCTGCGCTCCATGCAGTACCGCATCCGTGAAATTCTGAAGGATGCCGGCATGCTCCGGGCTCGGACCTTGAGCGGGGATTTCGAACTTCCAGACTTCCGGCGAACCGAAGGAGCTGGTATTGCGTTTATTGAATTCGGTCTCCGATTCACGAAGCCGCCAGAAGGTCATTTTGCCGTCCTCGATGACGATTTTGCCGCGGTCGCCTGATACCTCCAGCCGGTTGGTGCCCGGAGCCTCCGACGTTGCCGTAATAAAGACGCCTGTAGCGCCGTTCTCATATTCCGCGTAGGCCGTCACATCATTCTCCACCTCGATATCGCGGTGCTTGCCCATCTGGCAGAATGCGCGAATTCGCGTTGGCATCATGCCGATGGTCCACTGCCACAGATCAAGCTGATGGGGGCATTGATTGATCAGAACGCCGCCGCCCTCGCCGCCCCAGGTCGCACGCCAGGTTCCGGAATCGTAATAAGCCTGCGACCGGTACCAGTTCGTAATGATCCAGTTGGTCCGGCGGATTTCCCCGAGCTCTCCGGAGGAGATCAATTCGCGGAGCTTTTGATAGAGCGGATTCATCCGCTGGTTGTAGACGATACCGAATTTTTTGCCGCTCTTCGCGGCAGTTTCGTTCATTTCACGCACCTGCTTGACATAGACGCCTGCAGGCTTTTCGATCAGAACATGCATGCCTTTGCCAAAAGCCTTGACCGCTTCCGAAGGATGATCGTAATGCGGAGTCGCCACGATAACCGCATCCACAAGACCGGAATCGATCATTGCCGTTGAATCTTCAAAAACGCTCACACCTTGCAGATGCTCTCTGGCCCAGTCGCGTTTGGACTCGAATCCGTCGCAAACAGCTGTCAGTACGGCGTCTTTAATTTTACCGGCCTGCAGCAAATTGGCGTGCCCCGACCCCATGTTCCCGATCCCGATAATTCCATAACGAAGCTTGCTCATCTGATTTCCTCCATCCATTGATTCATTTGCAGTGCGTATTTGCCAAGCATAGTTCTGGTATCGTAAGTACCGCTAAAATCCTCAAGGCCAAACCACCCGTCATATCCCACAAACCGCAGGTCGGCGAGCACCTGCTTCCAAGGGACAACGCCGCTTGCGACCGGCCTCCAGCTGCAGGACCAGTCGATGGGACTTAGCGGGTCTCCCTCGGCTTCCTTCGTCCCGGCCGCAGCCGCAGAATTGGGATGATCACCACTGCCAGGAAGCCAGCCTGCATTCTTGACATGCACATGCGCAAGATAGGGGCCAAGCAGCTCAAGCCCTAGCCGATAGTTCTCGTAGCCTTCGTAAACCATATTCCCCGGATCGTAGATAACTCCGATTTGATCCGGATTGAAGCCGCTGACAAGCCGGTGTGTGAGCGATGCGCTGGGTACGATCGTATGATGGTGGGTTTCCACCAAAGCTTTGATGTTATGCTCCCTTGCCAGCACCTCAACCTCCTGCAAATAAGCGGAGGCTTGTGTAAACAGCTCGTTATAGCTGAGCGTGCGGTTATAAGAGGGAACTCCCACGCGCACCATCGATGCATCCAGCTGCTTGGCCAGCCTGAATACCTGCTCCGTGCCTGCCAGATCGCCGCAGCCGATATAGGGGGCAAGAGCAAGCGTCGTGCGACCGTGATTTTTCACTGCCTCGTTGAAGCGGCTAATCTCCGCTTCTGATGCGGCAGGCGAAAGGGTTGACCGGTTATTGCCCCAAAAGGAGGGCTCCTCCAAAGCTGTTTCAGCTGAAGTTTCCTTGCAGCGCCACTCTATTCCATCGATTCCCGCCGCCGCCGCTTCCTTGCAGAGCTCCTCAGGGGTAACATCCGGAGTTGCAACTGTAAACACGGAAAGTTTGATCACATGCACTCATCCTCCACTTTCGTGATCCATGTTGACTGTGGTTTTTGACTTTGAAACTTGATAAACAGGCAGATCGGTACCTGACCACCCTCTCATGCATGTTTTCCGTCCGGCAGGCAGATGAATTGCATGACTTTAAAATAGTGTGCTGCATCTGCTCTCTTTAAAAAGTAAAGGTTTTCATACCTTTGAAACATTCAAATTCAGAACCCATTGTAGCACATGGAGAGCGGCACGAACGTTCTAATGTCAACTACATTAACTACAGTCAAACGATCAAGTGAAGTCAGATATCTCAGTTAACATGTATACTGCGGCAGCTTTAGATGAGACAAGAAGATAATGGTTTCGCTGTCCACTGGCGGCTAAAAAAATATAACAGCGAAATTTATAAATCCTATAGGGTAACTAAAAAGCCTTAAAGGTCAGAACCTTCAAGACTCCTTCAGAATTATTTAATTCTCTCCCAGCGCCATCACAGTATAATCAGCCCTTCAGGAGACTTGGTGAGTGCACGCGGACCGTTCTCTGTAACGAGGTAGCTATTCTCAATTCCAACGACTCCACGTCCTGGAAAGGTGAATTTCGGTTCGACCGCCAAGATCATTCCTGCTTTCAATGGATCGGTAAAACCGCGGGCCAACACAGGCCATTCATCGACCTCCAGCCCAATCCCATGCCCCAGAAATTTCACCTGATCAGAACCGTAGCCCATAAAATGAGCGGATAAACCGTATTCGTCCGCTTGTTCCAACGCCCTGATATAGAGGGCTTCACAGATCGTACCGGGCACCATCAGACGTTCCGTTTCCCGGATAATGGATTCCGAATGGTTATATGCAGCAGCCATATCATCCGGCAGCGAACCGATCACCGCTGTTCGTGTCTGGTCGATAATGTAACCATCGATGCAGCAGCCGACATCTATCAGAATCGGCTCATTTCGTCTGATTACCCTTAGGCTGACACTCTGCGGAGCGGCTGGGCCAAGCCCCCGTCCGCCGGCAGGGCCGTCGAAGGCGCTGGGTTCAGCCGCCGCTTCTCCGGAGCCAAGCATCCCTGTCATAATTTCCATATTGTAGCTGCGCGTACGCATCATACCCATATGTCCGCGGAGGCGAATTTGATATTCGATCCGGGCCATCAGTTCTAGCTCGCTCATCCCTTCAATCAGATCGCCTACTGCGCTATGGAGCGCTTCCGCGACCGCTTGCGCAGCGGCTTCAATCCGGCCGACCTCCCATGCCGATTTGATCATCCGGACCTGCCGGATGAGCGATGAGCCATCAATCAGTGACATATGGTTACCTTCAGCTTGCAGCTGTGCTGCAAGCCGGGCATAGGCCTGTGCTGGAAGAACATCCATTTCTGTGGCGATCCGCCGGGAATCAGCCGCTTCGAATACCGACGGATACCGCTGCCTCAAGGCTGCCCCGAATACACGCATGGAAGGCATTGGCTCCACTTGAACAGAGGATTCCAATTGTGCCCGTGCGATACTCCTCCTGACATAGAAGGTTGCCGGGCCGTCTGCTGGAATAAAGGCCATGCCGGCCTGCATGGAACCGGTCAAGTAATATAAATCCACATGCTGCGTCACAAGAAAGCCCGAAATGTCCTGTGCCTGCATACGCTGCTGCAGCCGTGTTATCCGTTCATGGAATTCTTCCGGTCCTAGAAACGCTTCCGCCGTCATTCCTATCTCTCCCTGCTATTAGTGATTCTCCCTTTATTATAAGAAGAAACGCAGGCAAACGCTATGCTGCAAAGAAGAACCCGGCAACACGGGTAACTAAATATGAAAAGCATGGTTTGCAAAACAAGGAGAATCGGCTCAGGCTATCCTTTTGCGGCAAAGCCGAATTAAAAGTGGAACGCCCTGCCCATCAGCGTGCAACGAGCTCAGCCGTTCCTTTAATGGTCCATTCAATCGGTTCAATAATGTTGAATATGCGCGGGTATACCATTTTTGCAATGATAACAATGCCCGGACGCTTCAAGGTTACCTCATAATTGTAGAGCGCATTGCGGTATGTGTACGGAAACGAATGATCATCATTAATAATATCAAAAATGAGCACTTCAACCCGATCCCGCAGAAAGCTCTCCGGCAGCGGCTCTCCATTTGCATTCAATTGAAGATTGGTCTGCAAATAAAGACCGGCATTCCTGTAAGCTTCCGATTCATCGATATGTAGCCTGCCATCAGCCAGAGCTTCGCGGTCCACCTGCTGCGCGGCAGCATGGGCTGCCCGGTTGACCGCGTGCTTCCCTTGAAACAAGGCGGCCATCGCTACTTCCTCATCCGTCTGCAAGGCCTGCATGACGATCCACACCGTCATCATAAGCATAATTAGCACCATTTTGTACACGTAAGCTTCACCGCTCCTTCTCGGGTATACGAATGAAGCGGCAAAGAACCTGCTTCGTTAAGGCACGTATTCACTCATTTTCATTCCGACAGCTCTTAACCTCGTCGATGCTGAAGGTGGAGCAAGTCCGATAAGGCGATCAATCTCGAACAGCCCTTCCACCGGATAGCTGATTGCCAGAGACAGTCCAACCCCTCGAGGCAAAGGGTTTCCCGCATTGGTGGCGTCGTAACCGTTCGTTGAGCTTACTTCAAAGGCAATATCCGAGGACTGCAAGCCATAGCTTGCCAGACGCAGGCGTGATTGCTGCATCATCGTGCTGTCAATATAGCCATGGTCGCCATTGGCCGCGACCTCGAGCATATAATCAACCTCCTGCTGCAGAACGGCCTGCCGGACAATCAGAACATGTTTATAAGTCGGCGAAAACATGAACCAGCACAGCATGACGGCAAACAAAATAAATACAAGCAAGCTTTTCACGGACTCAGCCTCCGGATCGAATCACTCATATGACGGCCTGTCCGGTCAAGCTGAGCATTAGTTCCCTGCTCGCCTCCCGTAATGCTTGTATATAAAACAACGACCACGATAATCAGCAGCACTGACATCAATATTGCCCGTATGCCAGCCACCTCCTTAACATAACAGCATGAAGAGCGAACTGACCGCTTATAGCAGCAAATTTATTGAGGATTGATCGCTCCAATTTTCACATTTGCGGCATTGCCTTGCGTATTGATTTGAGCCTGAGTTCCTGTCGTGTCTTTTGCGATGATGGCATTGAACAGCAGAATAACGACAACCAGCATCATAACCGTCATTAGAATATTACGCATCCTCTCACCTCCTCCAAATAGTCGGCCGGTATTATTGTCATTGGTTTAACGTACTGAAGAGGTTCTGCCCCTCTCTGACCCATGGATAAATGAAGATTTGAAACGTATATAGAATTGGAATACCTGCGAGAACAAACAGAAAATAAGAAGTCGATTCCTTGCGGCTCTCCTTGGCAAGCTCCAGCTTCTCCTTGTAATCGTTGATCCGGTCCCGGAGCAGGTCGTAATAATGCTCGCTCTCATGCAGCCGAAGGGAGTCGATCGTTTCGACAAAGCTTAACCCCTCTTCCGTGCCAAGCCGCAGCTTGAACCGCCTGAGCGCACCTTCGGCATCGTGATACCACTCGCCCAGCATCACCTGAAGGTCAGAGCGCATAGTCCGGGTAAACGGCAGGCAGCGCATCAGCTTGGTATGAATATGCAGCGAGGATCCCGCCAAATACAGCAGCTGATTGCTGATGACATAGATTTCTCCGGTCATCCGCTCCGAACGCGCTTTACGAAAAGCCTCCAGCCAGGGCAGATCCCAAAGCACAAGAATCACAGCTGCAAACAGCATCAGCGGAGCCAAATAACGCGGCAAAACCTCCAGGGGCAAGCAGGAAATACCGTAAGCGGCAGCAGCCCACACCGGCAGCGCAATCAGAAAGATCCGTCTTGCCAGCATGTACAGAGCAGGATCACCTGTATAGCCGCATCCCGCAAGAACACGCTCCCGTTCCTTGAAGGATGGTGATGTGCGGCTGAGGCGGACGGCCTCCAGCCACCGCTCAGAAATTCGTTTGTGCTGCCACCGAAAAGCTGCGATGTAGGCGAACCTCGGTCTTCGCACAAGCAGCGCTCTGAACAGCGTGTTTACAAAAATAAATCCCAGCACATACTGCCCGGTCAGTGCTCCCCAAATAACCAAGCGATCCATTTTTTCATCTCCTAAAAACACATTTTGGCTTAAGCTGAAATGCAGCTCCGTAACACCGGTCCCTGGTGTTATGCCAAGACAAAACTTAGTTACGCAAGCTTTCACTTAGCGCTCTGCTTGAGCAAACTCAGCTTGGTAATCATTCTTTAATGGCACTGCATAAGAAAAAGCAGATTCACAGGCGTTTATTTTTAGCGTTTTGCGTTAGGCAACCCCCGGCTTCCGCTTACATCTTTTTGCGGGAAAGCCATAATCCCATTACAAAGGAAATAAAGATGAGAACGATGGAGTTCAGCAGCAAATCCCGCCCTTTCGGGTCGACAATATAATAGAGATAAGCGGTTTCAGGCGTATAATGAAAATTGATGCCCAGAAACAAGGCCAAAAACAGCACCGGCGAAAAGTTCGCCAACCGAATTTCCAGCAGCTTGTTCCGCTCCTGCTGATTGGCTCTGCGCGCTTTGCGCATATCCGTTATTAAATCCTTCAGATTATCGGCAATCGGATGGCCTTCAGCCAGACCGGCGCGTACAATATTAACGAAATAATCAGCCCACACATGCCCCAGCGAGGCTGCGAAAATCCGCAGGCTGGCCTCATCGTCACCGCGTACCGAAACATTCCGGTACAGCTGCTCAAAGACCGCCTGCATGGGACCAAGAAGCCGCTTCTCATCCACCGTTCGCTGCAGCGCTGTGCGGATTTGCTTGCCGCCGCTGATCAGGCAGCATTGATAGAAGAGCTCCACAGCCGGAAGGAAATCAATGCGCGTCTTCATCTGTTGATGAATAAGCAGCATCCGCAGCAGTGTGTATGGCAGGGCCCCCATCACAGTTCCCAGCAGAATCGTACCTTTAATACTCTGAAAGAGCATAATACCGGCAGTTGAACCCCCAAGCAGCAGGAGCAGCGTCAGGATAAAGATGGTTCCGGGATCGACACGCAGCCGAAGTGATTCGAGCAGCTCGCACATATGCCGGTACAACCGTTCATAACGGGCGAGAAAACGGGCCAACCGCTGTCTGAACTGCTGCTGCTGGCGGTATTGCAACCGGCTTTGCTGCTGATGACGGACAAACCACACCTGCAGCAGCTGTCTGAAGCAAATAAACATCATAACAAACAAAGTGATCACAAAAGCAATTAAAGCAATCTTCATCATGGCGCAGCAGCACCATCCTTAAGGGACTTCCCATACCCTGCTCTCAAAGCGCCTTCGGCAGCGGCTATCCTTGCAGCAGCCTTGGGAGAAGGATTATGCGGATATTCCCAAGCACCCGCAGTCTCATTAAAGACAGCCCATTCCCGCACCCGTACCTCGCCATCTGCCCACCCAAGCTCAGCAAGCCGGACTACCCGCCGCTTGCCCGCAACAAAGCGCATCTCGATCCCGATTTGCGTGACATATTCGGCAATCCGTTTGGTGAGACGCTCGGGATTCATTCCCCGCCCATCCAGCATGCACATATCCGCGATCGCTTCAGGCACATCCTCCAGTGCGTTGGCATGCACGGTCGTCATACTCCCGGAATGCCCGCGGGTGCAGGCTCTTACATAGATATTCGCATCCTCATCACGGATCTCCGCATGAATAATCCGCTGCGGGGATTGCCGGAGCGCCAGCTTGAAGGCCTGTGTTGCAAGGTGCAGGTGATCCTCTTCGTCAGCCTCGTATTCCACCGTATTTTTGCTTGGAAAATCACGTCTGAGCATCATTTCATGACGGCCTTCAATCGTGATAATCCGTTCCTCATCCGGCAGTTCCCCGATCATGGCCTTGATGAAATGGGTTTTGCCGGAGTTGGTCGGTCCGATGACCACCACATTGAATCTCGCCTTTAGTACAGCTAGCACCATATCGCGGATCTCGCGGCTCATCGTTCCATACTGCGGCTCGCATAAAGCATCCAAATGAAATTTCCGCACGGTGTAGAAGCGCAAGGTTAATGTGGGCTGCGAGGTATAACCGTAACCGGTCATCGTGACGCGGGTGCCGTCCCGGAGCATAACCTCCGCCCATCGTTTGCGCGGACTGAAGCGGTCATTGTTATAGAGCACAAGATTCTGCTGGATCCGCTCTACCTCCCGTTCCGACTCGAAGGAATAGGCCGATGGACGGCTGCTGCCATCCCTGACCTCGAATATCCGGGTGCCGACGACCTGGATTTCCTCGAGTCCTTCACGATTGAGCAGGACAAGCTCAAGAACGCTAAGCCCGATGACCTCCGCGAATAAAGCCTCGGCAAGCGAAGAGTACGGATGTTGATACCCCGGCAGCTCATGAATGCGCTGGCGCAGCAGACGTTCGGCGATGACCGCCAATATCTGCTCACGCTCTTCCGTGTAGCCAATGACAGCCCGGTTCAGTTTTTCATTGTACTGCCGGCGCTCATCCTCCGTAACACCTCGAGGCATCGCCAGATAGCTGCGGATATCCTCGGCGAGCCGGACAAAATCCTGCTCACCGCCCTGCTTCTCCTCGTTCACACCGGATTGATCCTGTTCAAGCGCTCTTATTTGAGAAGAAAAAGCTGCCGGAGAGAAGCGCCCTTCACTCATCACGTGCTCACCCCGTCCCGATGAGTCAGGAGCTTCCTGTACCATGGCTGTGAATTCAGACCCGGCCGCCGGGTGAGCCCGTAACGCTGGATAATATGCTTCGCCGGCTGCGCCATCGCCTGCTTGCCCTGCTCATCCGAGATTAACCACTGATCAAGCGTTCCGCTATCGAGCTGTGAGAGCATAGGTCCAGACAATTTCAACTCGCCGAATAAAGGCACGCCAAGCTCATTACAAATCTCCTTCACGTGAAACCCTCCGATTCTTCCTGGTGCATGAATGATGACCGCTTCATATTGATCAGCTGAAATACCATAAAGCGGGGAAAGCTGCTTCAGCCATCGATGTCCGTCCTCCTGAAAATGGGAAAGCGCCCCTGTTGTTGCCACGAGCCTCGTATTGGCACGACGCAGCGCGCACAAGGTGGCCGCATTGTCCCAGTAAGCCCCCACATCTGCAATGACTATATCGAAGGTTTGCTGAGCCACATCGAGCAAATGATCCACTTCCTCCGAGGTAAAGAACTCCGCCTGATCCCGAAGAACATTGCCGAACAGGACGTGCAGCCCCTCCATGACAGGATGCGTTGCTAGCAGGAGCTTCTCCGGAAGAAGGGATGAAGACCTAAGCTCCGGCCTCAGAGAATCCAGAGTTTCTACCGGATTGTCCACACCCAGGTAGCGATGGGACTTGGCGCTTTTCAGATTCAGACACAAGAAGCCTACTGAGGTCTTGGTATCCTCGGCTATCCGGCAGGCGGCTGCAAGCGCCGCTATCGACGTTCCGATATTGGGGGTTGTTCCCACAAAGGTGATAAGCGGTGATGGCATTCTCATGATCCCGCCTCCGTTTGTACAGCTGCCGCATCCGCAATATCAAGCGATTGAGAGGAATAGGCGATGACGATCCGGGCTTTTCCGGACTTGCACAGCGAATCGAGCTCAAGCCACTGCTCCTCCTGGAGATTCAGGTTTATGTAATCGATCATGCCGTTGGCGTCCCGTCTGGAGGCATACATTTTCTCTTTATCTCCGCTTGCCAGCGACAATAGATTGGGGTTGTCCGTGTCGTCAATTTCGATATTGGCCGAGGTTTTGACCGATGCGACCGTCACCGGCTGGTCGAACAGCCGTCCGGAGGCGACTTCCTCGCCTGTTACATACAAGATGACTTTGTCGCCCGCCCGTATTCCATTGGAGACCGATAGCACATAATCGCGCGGGATTTGAAAAGTCGATTGGATGCGGCTGGGCAGAAGCCTGAACTTGTCTACCTTCCAGTTGAGCAAAGGCTCACCTAATCCAAGCGGGACAACAGCCTCCATACCCGCCACCGATTCCGCATCGAGCACCATTTCGGAGATGTAAGAAGCTTTGGCAACCTGCTTCACTTCAAGCATATCCGGAGTGATCCGCTCCCCCGCCGGTACGAATCTGTTCGGGACCACGACACTCACCGTCTCCTGAAACTCCACCTGCCGCAGCTGCAGCAAATACACGCCATACACAAGCAACCCGGATAACACAGCCGCAGCAATACTAATGATCACATTCCGTCTTCTGTTCATCGCCTTTTCCTTCCCGCAGCCTGACAGCGAAAATAAAAAAGAACGCAGCATGGGCATAATGCCCAAGCATGCGTTCTTCGCATAGTCGTTGCTATTGATCTGCTGTTATATGATGACATCATAATAGCAAACAAGCTTAAAGCTGTCTATACAAAATTGGAAAATTGTCGGTAATTGCCCACTTTTGTCGATTTTACACATTCTCACACGGACTCAGTGACTACCAAATTCCACCGGCTTGCGTTCCTTATCCCTGCCTTTACCCTGGTTTGGGATCACCAGTCGCGAGTTGCCCATAAACAAGACCGTCATCAGGGCCAAGCCTGCCGGAATAAGCCCCCACATGAACATCCTCGAGATGGAGCTTGACAGCGAATCGACGATTTTATCCATAATATCCTGAGGAATCGCAGCCCGCTTCTCCGGTGACAGCAGCTCGCGGATATTGCCAAGGGATTCTGTGCTTCCTTGCGTGCCGGCAAAGGCATTCTTCATATCGCCTGTCAGCAGATTGCGCTGGAGAATACCGAAAACGGTTAAGCCTACCGTCATGCCGAGTGAACGTATGAAAGCAAGCGTCGAATTCGCAGAGCCCCTTTGACGCATGTCAAAGTCATGAATGCCGGCCATACCCAGAACCGAGAAGGAGAAGCCGACGCCCAAGCCGGCCACAACCATATACACCGATAGCAGGAATTTGGACGTTTCCGGCGTAATGGTGCTCATCAGAAAGGTGCCGAGGACAAACAAGACAGCGGAGATAATCATGATATTTCGGTAGGTGGTCTTGCTTGCTCCGAAGCCCCCTATCTGGGCAGACACAACGGATCCGAGCGTCATCGGAAGCAGAATTAATCCTGAATTCGTTGCCGTTCCTCCCGTTACACCCTGCACATAAATTGGAATATACATGGCAAAGGTGATAAATACCGCCCCGTAAAATAAACTGGTCAAGGTACTGGCTGCAAACAGCCGCTTGCGGAACATGGAGTAGGAAATAATCGGCTCAGACGCTTTGGTTTCGACGAACAGAAATACGGCAAGCAAAGCGGCGGCAGCCCCGAATAAAGCAAGGATCGTCGGGGAGCTCCAGGCGAATTCCTGACCGCCAAGTTCAAGCGCAAACATCAAAGCGACGATCGAGCCCACCAGCGTTGCGGCGCCCCACCAGTCAATCCGCTGCCTGGAATGCTCCATAGACTCCCGGTAGAATAGCAGGATTAACGCAAGTGCAACAATTCCCACCGGCAGGTTAATGTAGAATATCCAGCGCCAATTAATATGGTCGGTAATGTAAGCCCCGAGCAGCGGGCCAAACAGACTCGAAGTGCCGAATACGGCTCCAAAAAGTCCACCCATGCTGCCTCTTTTTTCGGCAGGAAAAATATCGAACATAATAGTGAAAGCAATCGGCACCAGGGCGCCGCCGCCAATCCCCTGAATGGCGCGGTATATGCTCAGCTCTACAATATTGTGGGCTGTGCCGCACAGAACCGAGCCCAATAAAAACAGGAAAATGCCCAGCACAAAAAAACGTTTGCGCCCATACATATCCGACAGCTTGCCGAAAATCGGCATGGCGGCCATTTCCGTGACCAAGTAGGCGGAGGTCACCCAGACGAATTTGTCGACGCCCCCAAGGTCAGCGACAATCGTGCCCATCGCCGTGGCGACGATCGTATTATCAATGGCCGCCACAAGGATGCCGAGCAGCAGCCCGACGACAACCAGGCCCATTCTGCTTTGCTGCTGTGTCATCTTTCTTTCATCTCCTTATTTCGCGTCTTTGTTACTTGCTCTGTTTCTGAGCATGGACGACGCTGCCTTTGTTAAGCTCCAGCGAGCTCCGGTATTCCACCAGCCCGATGTCGCACGCAGGGCCAATGATAACGGTATTGCCCCGGATCACATCCGCCTTGGTATGCTCGACATATATGCTGTCGCCTTCAATCGTTCCAGCCTTCAGCTGCGCTGCTCCGGCCCGGGTGAAAAGCTCCTTGATTCCCTGCCATCTGCCGCGCTTCACCCTGATTGCCGCACCCCCGATTTCCCTTGCATAGCAAGGGCCGTACATGCCGATATCCACCCGGTCGGCAGACAGCAGCCCGTGAATTTGGAAGGCTCCATTATTCTCGAAACGCTCCGCTTCGCATTCACCGCCTGTATCCAGCTGGCCCTTGATTTTAAAAACGCCGCCCTTGGCGCTGCCCGATATTTTCAATTGTCCGAGTGCGGTCAGCTTGCCGGCCTTGAGATCGCCATCAATCTCAAACTCCCCCACGATTCGGGCGGTGCGGGATATAACGGAGCCGCTGACGGAGCAATTTCCGGTACAGGACAGCGAATCGCTCTCCGTATCCCCGTGTATTTCAGCTTCTCCGGTAATCCGGACACTCTGGAAAACACCGCCCGATGTAGAACCTGTGCCCGTAATCGTTAATTTACGCTGCCTATCCTGATTCATTTTGCTTCCCCCTTTATCCCTGAATGCGCTGATTGACCTTCGCGTCCGGATGAACAGCAAGCTCAGTACGATACTCCACCCGCTCGATGATGCAGCCTGGACCGATAGATATCCGATTGCCGCGGACAACCTGAGCTATTGTTCCTTCCAGATGAATGTTATCCCCTTCAATCGCACCTGTTGCCAAACGCGGATCGAATACGGGAATCAACCATTGAAACAGCTTAGACCACAAGCTCCGCTCGGACCTCTTGACCAGAATGCTCTCTCCGCCTATCTCCTTCACCTGACAGCGGCCGTACAACAGTATGTCAATCCTCTCGGCATTGAGCATGCCGTCCATAGTGAACCCCCCGCGGGAAACAAACTGCTCTGCCTCGCAATCGCCATGAAGCTGCAGCAAGCCTTCCAGCTGAATCTCATCACAGGCCATCCGCCCAAGAACTTTTATATCCCCTTCCATCTGGAAGTCAGGTGAATAGACGTCGCCCTCCACGGACATTTTTCCCTTCACACGTAGCTGCCGGGACCGGATAGCACCTCTTATGGTTGCGACCCCGTTAAGCTGAAAGCTTTCGCTGACGAGGTCTCCTTCCACTTTGCCTATACCGTCAATCTTTACAGAACCGTAATCGCCTCCCGCCGCGCTGCCAAAACCGGAAAGATTCAAATCTCTGCGCTTGCTCTCATCCATTCCCTGTTCCCTCCTTAACTTAAGTAAGCTTCATTCTCAGCTCTTCTATACAGTCTGTTACCGAAAGCCGCAGCACCTGCTTAACCCCGCGGTCAAAGCCGATTTTCTCGGAACGCCCAAGCAGTAAAAATATCGCAACACCCATCTTCCGGATGAAAACCACATCGCAGCCTTTGTCCTCAAAAGCCTTGAAATGCTCCTCCAGCGTAGGGATCAGCAGTGCCCCTTCTTCCAGACTCATCTCACCGGTCTGCAGCAGCTTATCGGCAATAAACAGAAATAATAGGCTTTGAAAAGAAAGCAGTGTGTTATCGGGAAAATCCCCTGCAAAGCGTCGTATGACCAACTCCGAAACAATGTTTCGTTTCCAGCAGTCGCCTTTACTGATACGAATGTCATTCAGTTCCGGGGAAAGCTTCCCCACCAGCTCATCCAATGACACATCGTCCTTCAGATGGAGGATTTTCTCGATTCGCGGCAATATCAGATCCCTGGGGAAAAAGGTTTCCTGTCCCGTAAACACGGCTTTGCGGATAAACCATTCTTCCGGAATAAGCTGCTTTCTTTTCCATCTGTAAAGCTGCCCGTAAGAAATCCCTGTAAGCTCAAGCAGCTCCTTCTTCGAAATCAATTCACGTTCCATTTCTTCACCTCTTCCAACAGCGTAACATAACATTGTTACGTTGTGAAGCCGAAAATTCTTCTCCACTGCTCTCTTATTTTATCCGACCCCAGAGCCGGCACAAAGCGTCGCAGGACCGAAAAGCATCTCCGTCTGCAGACCGACAGGCGGCTTGCCCGGGTTTCTGCTTCCCCTGACAAGCCGCCTGCCGACACCCCTATGATTCTAATGTTTAGTATGTTTTGACCATTAACAGATGAGGAATTCCCTCTTCCATGAAGATCTCGGAAGCCGGCTGATAACCCAATTTCGTATAAAAAGGCTCCGCATGCGTCTGGCCGTGCAGCTTGGCGCGAACCGCTCCCAGCTCCTTCGAGACCTCTTCCATTGCGATAACCATGTCTCTGCCCAGTCCATATTTGCGGTGGGACATCAATACGCAGATGCGCTCCAGCTTGGCTGTATCGCCGAGCAGTCTGAGCCTGGCTGCGCCGACAGGCCGGTCCCCGTCGATAATGACAAAATGCTCCGCCGCATCCTCGAACTCATCGATTTCCACCTCGACCGGAACACCCTGCTCTTCCACGAAAACCGCTCTGCGGACTTCATAGGCATTATCCCGTTCTTCCGGTGTGCTGACTCTTATAATTTTCATCTTAAATATTCCTCCTTCAGGTTTGTCCATTTTCCAATATAATTAAAAAACAGGGCGCCATCGCCCTGTTTCGTAACCTGCCGATATAAGACGATACTAGCTTAAAAATCGATCAGGCCGACGCTGATCTGCAAGGATTCATCGACTTTACGCATCGTTTCATCGTCCAGATGCGTAATCTTATCCGTCAATCTTTGCTTGTCGATCGTCCGGATCTGTTCCAGCAAAATGACCGAATCCCGGTCAAAGCCATGTGATGCCGCATCAATTTCAACATGCGTAGGCAGCTTCGCCTTTTGAATTTGTGCCGTAATGGCAGCCACAATGACCGTTGGGCTGAAACGGTTGCCGATATCATTCTGAATGACAAGAACCGGACGGACTCCACCCTGCTCCGATCCGACTACAGGTGACAAATCTGCAAAAAACACATCGCCGCGTTTAACAATCAACCTCTACACCCCGCTTACGAGTCGGCCAAGCGTATCGCCGGCATCTTCCTCCGCTTGAAAAGCTTCCGATGCCATAACCAGGTTGATTTTCGCCATTTCCAAATAACCGCGCTGCATCGACTCGCGGATCTGACGCTTTTTACGTTCAACTAAATACAGCTTCATCGCCTGACGAATAAATTCGCTGCGGTTTGAGTTTTCTTTGGCAACGATCCCGTCGACTTCTTCTAACAAATGATCGGGCAAACTGATCATTATCCTCTTGGTGTTTTGCAAATTGGCCACCAAACTCGCACCCCCAAAACATTTCCAGCAAAAGCGCACTATCAGTATTTCATTGTTGTGATCGTATTATACACCATCATATCTATGCGCGTGATATATCAAGTATGCTGCATCTATTAGCAGATGCGGAGTATGCCATTTACCCTCGTCCTACTCTTATTCGAGGTAAATCGCCAATATCCTGCTTAAACTTACTCCTTTTTTGAAAGGAAATATTTAAACCGGTTTGAGCAGCGGATTCTCTACCGCCGCGGGCTTGCCCCCGCGCATATAAATACGCGGCACCCGCGAAGCGATCATGCAGGTCACTTCATAGTTGATCGTTCCGAGAATATCGGCCACTTCGTCGGCCGTAATCGTCTCACCGCCCTGGGAGCCGATCAGAACAACCTCCTCGCCAGCCATCACCGGGCCGCTGCCGGATGCTTCTGCTTCAGCCGCTTCCAGCGCAATCATGCATTGGTCCATGCAGATTGTACCCAGAATCGGCACACGGTGTCCGCGCACAAGCGCCGAAGCCTTGCCGGTCATCATCCTGCTGTAGCCATCGGCATAACCGATGGGGAGCGTCCCGATCCGCTCGCCTTCTGCGCTTGTTACATAACGTGAACCGTAGCTGATTCCCCAGCCTGACGGAACTTCCTTTACCATCACGACCTGCGTCTTGAGAGACAATACAGGCTTAAGAGCAATCCGGCTCCGGTTCACTTCAGCAGAGGGATACAATCCATACATGCCGATGCCAAGTCTCAGCATTCCGCAGCCAAGCTCGGGCGTATCCATCCCCGCGGCGCTGTTGGCCGCATGTATAAGGGGTATCTCGTGTCCGGCCTGCCTCATATCCCGAACAAAAGCGGCGAACCGTTCAAACTGCAGCTGCGTATAAGCCTTATCCGCTTCATCCGCTCGGGCATAATGGGTGAACAGGCCCTCCACAAACAGCCGCGGCTCCTCTAACGCACGTGCTATGAAAGCCAGCCCCTCCGCTCCCGGAAGCAGGCCCAGACGGCCCATGCCGGTATCCACCTTCACATGAACGGTGAGCCGTTTGCCGTTATCGGGCAGGCCAGCTGCCGCATCCAGAACATCTTCACGGAACAACGTGATGGCAATATTAAGGTCCCTGGCCGCAGCGAGCCCTTCCGGCGGTACATAGCCGAGAACGAGAACAGGGATTTGAATGCCAGCCTGGCGAAGCTCTATCGCTTCATCCAGAAAAGCGACGCCCAGATAATCGACACCGCAGTCTTCCGCCTCTCTGGCAATTTCTACGGCGCCGTGTCCGTATGCGTTGGCTTTGACCGAGGCCATCAGCCGCATGCCCTCCGGTATCGCACTGCGAAAGGACTGCAGATTATGCGCAAGCGCGTCCAAAGATATTTCAGCCCTGGTGGGGCGGTAATACACGTTCAACTTACGTCCACCTTCTCCTCATCTAAACGCTCAAACGCCCGTTCGTATGGGGAGTATCCCCTACGCACGGGCGTTTGCTTTTATAACCCATAACCTTATGTTATACGTTGAGCCTTGAGGCTGTCAATGAAACGGGGAACCATTCCTTTATTTACTGATTTCTCCCTGCACCGACTGCGCGACCTTGACCATCTCGTAATCCGGCAGCGTAGCGCTGGTGATCCGGTATTCAATTCCATTATAGGTCCAGGTCAGCGTTTTCTGCTCGTCGCCGCTCATTTGACCGAGTGTGAAACCCAGATCGACCATATCCCCTTTCATCATGGAGACAGCCTGGTCACGAGGCTGAGTTTCAATCAGCGTATAGTCGTAATCGCCTGTATAGCGGATCATAAAGCCCGGATTGCCGCCAAACACAATCTCCTGCTGATCCTTCTCCGATACGCCTTCAGGCAGGTAGGAAGGCTCCATCGCGGTAAAGATTTGACCTTCAGTCCCGCCGGATTCCGCAGCCGGCGCCAGAGCGTCATCCGCGTTCTCATCCTGTGTTGAAGTTTCACTATTGGTACCGGTATTATCCGCATTCGTCGCGGTGTCTTCTGCATCATCCGGATTGGCATTGGCGTTATCGTCCGTCGTTGGCGTTTCTTCCGTCTGATTGTCGCCCGTATTTTGCGGTGAGTTTGCTTCAGGTGTGAGTACGGGCTCGTCATTTGCCGAAGCATTTGATTCATTATCCGGCTGCGCTGTCGTCGGTTGATTGCTCGTGCTGCTCTCCATATTGCGCTGGGTATCGAAGACGCTCTTATCGAGCTTGGAGCCGAACTCGAATTTGTTGAATTCTACCTCAACCATGACGGCGGCATTGGTATCGCTCACTTCCACCTTGCTTGGCGCATAATCCGATTTATTGAGCCATATTTTCTGGCGTGCCAGTGAACCGTTCTGATAATTCGCCATGACATCGAAGACGTAGTTGTCCTTATCGACGGCAAATTGACGGGAATTATCCAGCAAAATACTGGATACCAGTGTCTGGTACAGGTAGACCTGACCTTGGTTGGCCGGCCAATCGCTCTGGAACCGGAACACCTTGTTCAGACGGGGCGTCAGGACAAACACGCCTTCATCGTTGCGGAGCACAATTTGAGTAATGTCCTTCTTGGCATTGGTCAGTTCAATTCTGTAATACTGCGGCTTCTGGTAAGAGACGTCAACCTGGTACTCCAGAGGCTGCTGTCCGGTATGCAGAGTCATCGTGCCTGTTCCGTGATAGCTTTCCATTTTGTTAACCGTCTGGTCCAAATCCTTGACAACTGAATTCGCGTCCTTAGTCCCGCAGCCGGCGAGCACCGCCGTGGCGCACAGCAAGATGGCTGCGATGAAACTGATTCGACGACGCATGAGATCAACCCCTCATCACAAGTTTTTTTAAACGTATCCGGAGCTGTACGTGACCAGAGCGAGCGCTGATTCACACTGGCTCGTACGGGACAAGGCCGTTTACGCTTGACTTGTACATGTCTATGAGGGGACTTGGACAATTATGCGGACTAGTTTGACAAGCTTATTAAATCGGAGTGAGAAACGGATAATTATTGCAGATGGGCAAACAGCGGCATTGGCGCGGCGCTCCCGGCTTTTCCGGCTTTGACGATGCTTGCATTTGGCAAAAAAAAAGGAAGGCGGGCACTTTTCTTCAAAGTGTCTGCCTTCCGGTTTGACTCTGCCTATTGAAGCGGCCATTAAGAAGAAACGGCTTTCTCCATCCTTGGGCGGTGCAGCAAGAGGTTATAGCCTGTTATCTGCGCCTTCCACTGCCAGTAGATAGCTGTCCAGCGCTTGATGGAAACGGAAAAAGGAACCGGACAGCACATCGATGTTCCTTTTCAAGTGCTTCTTCGTGGATACGTTTTTGTAATAGAGGAACTGATCCACATTCTTGTCCAGTTTATCTCTGAGAGTGAGAATGAAGTCGGGAGATGCCTGCTGCTCCGCCAGCTCGTTCAGATCAGCGGCCAGCGCTTCGCTCAGCTCCTGCAAATTTGGCAGTGCCAGCTGCTGCTGTATAAAGAAAACCTCCGGTGTAAAGTCCTCGCGAAAATCCTGTCCGGGAACTTGTTCCCAGTAATCATTCCACGTTTGAAGCAGATCTGTTTTGAACAGCATATATTTGAGGAATCCGCACAACCAGGCCGTACAGCTCGTATTTCGAAGCTGGCAGCCTACCCGGTCGGACAGATGTCTGCAGCCGCTGCAGCAGGAGCCTCCGTGCTCGATACAAACTTTGCAAATCTGATTCGTTCCGATTTCCTGCATGACCTGCAAACCGTTGTCGATGACCTTCTGTCTGGTTACCAGCTTCAGCTCGGGTTGAGGCTGCGATTTGCTGCTGTTGATGGTTAATCCGGACATTCGCATCCACTCCATTTCTATTATAGGCAGCATAAATAATTGAATGTTTGAATGTTCTGATATCCTTTGTATTATACCCCACAGAAAGGACAATCCTCAATAAAAGGAAGTCCCCGTTAAAAAAAGATGCGCGGCAGTTTCCCGTTCACAACATAAAACGGTTTGAAATTATTGAAAAAAGTGATATCATATTCATATCACATTGATATTAGGGAGGGTTCAATATGCAGGAACGCAAAGCCTGGCACGTAAATGGCTTTCTTGCCTTGCTGTTATCGCTCGTTCTGGTCGTTGGCGCAGTGGTTCTGTTTATCGCAGTCGGAACGCAGGATGAGCCGGGTTCAGGACTGATCATTCTTGGGGTGGTGATGCTGCTGCTTGGTTTTGTGCTCATGACGTCGCTCAGCGTCGTCCAGCCCAATCAGGCCAAGGTCATCACTTTCTTCGGCAAATACAAGGGAACGGTCACAGACAGCGGATTATGGCTGGTTTTCCCCTTCACCAACAAGGCGCGTGTGTCTCTGAAAGTCCGCAATTTCAACTCCCAGAAGCTGAAGGTCAATGACCACTCCGGGAACCCGGTAGAAATTGCGGCTGTTGTGGTTTTCAAGGTGACCGATACGGCAAAAGCTTCATTCGACGTCGACAATTACGAGAAATTCGTCGAAATCCAGAGCGAGACGGCAGTACGGCATATCGCCGCACAGTATCCTTACGACTCCTATGACGAGGATGGAACCTTCTCCCTTCGCGGCAATGCGGATGAGGTATCCTCCAGGTTGATGGCGGAGCTCCAAAGCCGACTTATGGTAGCCGGCGTTCAGGTTATGGAGACCCGGCTCTCCCATCTGGCCTATGCTCCCGAGATTGCCAATGCGATGCTGCAGCGCCAGCAGGCGGCAGCTATCGTATCGGCCAGGCAAATGATCGTTGACGGCGCCGTTGGTATGGTGGATTCAGCCCTGCAGCAACTGGAGCAACGCGGCATCGTACTCGATGACGAACGCCGTGCGGCAATGATCAACAATCTGATGGTGGCCATCGTTTCCGAACGCGGAACGACCCCGGTCATCAATACGGGCACACTTTACACCTGAAGGCTGAATCATTCATATGGCCAAAGAACGCAAGGCGTTCCCGCTTCGTCTCGACGTCGAGCTGCACCAGGCGCTGGAGAAATGGGCTGCAGACGAGTTCCGCAGCGTGAACGCGCATATCGAGTTTCTGCTGCGCGATGCCCTGCGCAGGGCGGGGCGTCTGAAACGGCCGCTGCCACCACAGCAGCCGGATGAAGCTGAAGAGACATAAAGTTTATTTCCCAACGGAAAGAAAAACTCTTAAAGAGAGTGCCGCCGAACAAATTCGGACGGCACTTTCTTTGTATTGTGCGGGGATTCGTGCTCCTCGGAGCATTTGTTGCTGCTGAACATAAATACAGGTACCATAAAGGATAGGATTTACACCCCTTCCTATTCTAATCCGTAAAGGATGTGCCCTCTCATGTCCAAAGCTGATCATATGCTGTCTATTCTATGGCTGCTGAAGACCCGCAGGAAAATGAGCGGCTTCGCGCTCGCCGATGAGCTGGAAATCCATGTCCGCAGCGTTTACCGGTATATCGACGCATTATGCGCCAGCGGCGTTCCCATTCTTTCCGACAAGGGCCGGGCCGGCGGCTACTACATCCCGGACCATTTTACAGATGCGCCGCTGTTCTTCGATGAACAGGAGCAGAAGGCCCTCGTTCATGCAGCTCTGTTCGCTCAGGAAGCGGGCTACCCCCAAGGCGATGTATTGGAGCGCGTTGTCGGCAAAATAAAGCGGTACACCAATCCGCAGCAGTTAGAGCGTCTGGAACGGCATGAAGCGGATGTCGAGATCATTGAACCGCCTGTTCCGGATGATGAGTCGCGCATGCTGCAGCAGCTGGAGTCCTCCCTGGACGCCCGTCATTCCGTGTCCATTACGTACCAGACCGGGCTTGAAGGCTTACCGCAAGTACGCCGGATCGATCCTTACGGTCTTGTGCACTGGAAAAGCAAATGGTATTTGATCGGCTTCTGCTATCTTCGCGAAGAAATCCGCAGCTTCCGCGTTGACCGTATAAAAGCCGTATCCGGTACGGACTTTATCTTTCAACGTCCGGAAGGGTTCTCTGCCCGTGATTTTCTGCTCGGGAGCCTGCTTCCGGATTCAGAACTTGAATCGAACCGGGTATCGGTGCATGTTACCGGGAATGCCGAAGCCCTGGACGATTTGAGCAGGCATTGGCTGGTCTCGCACACTCTGATCGAACGATCCGCCCATCAAGTTGATTTTGAGCTGGATGAATGGAATTTATATACGCAAGCTCCTTACCTGCTGCTGTCATACGGAGGCCGGATACAGGTCCAGGAGCCGCCTGAGCTGCGGGAATGCTTGGCCGAGATAGCCTTTGCTTTATATGATATTTACCGCTCTCCTTCCCCTTAAACAAACCCTAACCTGATTTTTTTCCCATCAAAAATTAAAGGCTGACCGTGGCTGTCAGCCTTTGTGTTATATAATAACTAACAGCAGTTTATTAAAACGGGAGGTTACCTCTATGGCAGGCATCATATTCAGGCAAGATATTATAACCGAAACCGGCATAAGCTGGGAAAAGTGGACGCAGCTTCTCAAGGAGGATTGCGGCGCGGCATATTCCCATGATCAGCTGATTGCCTATTTGCAGGAAGTACGCGAGGTCAGCGCCAAATGGGCGCCTATCATCGCTGCTATGTATGGTCAGAGCCTTGGACGCAAGCCTGTCGGGCAGACGGCCGCAGTGGGATTCAATATCGGCGTCCGAAAAACCGTTGCGGCTCCCCGAGAACGGGTCTGGTCCTATATGCTCTCCCCTGAGGGTCTGAAGCTGTGGATCGGTGAAATCCCCTCCCTGACGCTGGAGGCCGGAAGCGTATTCGAGTCCCGGGACGGAACCTCCGGCAGGCTCGGCGTGGTCAAACCGTATGAGAAGCTGCGGATGAGCTGGCAGCGAAAGGATTGGGACAAGCCCTCGTCGCTGCAGATTTATTGGTTATCCCCGTCTGCGCAGAAGACAACGATCAGTTTCCACCAGGAGAAGCTGGAGGATCTCTATATGAGAGAGATCATGCGGCTGCACTGGGACAAAGCTGCGGAAACCATTGTTAGAGAAACAAGGGAGGATTAACCGCGTATTATGTCTGCTGCTTCGAGGATAACAAGCAGGAACAAATTCAAGCCGCTGCACCGCACCAACTAAAGGTTCGCTATCCCAAAGTGGGCTTTAAGGAAGAAATGACGATAAATATTTTTGCTGGTTAATAACGGACTTTCCTAGAGGCGCGGTCATGGCATATTGGAGCATAAGGCCGCCCTCTCCTTTTCATTTTATTACGGTTAAATAGATTCCAGGTTATGTCCCTGGTTGCTTCCATTCTTCACTTCTTCCACCGGAATCGACAATCGGACTTGAAACCGACCTGGTTCATTCACGATTTGCAGCCCGCTGTCAGGGCCATACTTTAATTTCAGCCTGCGGTGTACATTGACGAGGCCGGTGGTTTCTACATTCAGGCTGTTCGTCTTCAGCTTCAGCAGCAGCTCCTGGAATTGAGGCTCAGGTATATGCTCCCCATTGTTATCTACAAGAATGATCAAATATCCCTTCTCATATTTGAAGCAAACCTCTAATCTTCCATCTGCGATCGTATTGCGAAATCCGTATTGATAAGCATTTTCCAGCAAGGGCTGGATAATGAGCTTGGGAACCCGAAATGCGCGGTACGAATCCGGAACGGCCTCCAGATGCACAGCAATGCGATCCTCAAAGCGGAAAGTCTGAATGGCGATATAATTTTGGGCAAACTTAATCTCTTCCTCCAGCGGCACATCATCCTGCTGCGTCCTTGTTATGTAGTGAAAATAATGACCCAAATGATGAGAAAACAAGGCGATATTCTCGTTCTCCTCATTCTTGGCCATCCTGTAGAGGTTGAAGAAGCAGTTATAGAGAAAATGCGGATTGATTTGGGACTGAAGCTGCCTCAGCTCAGACAGGTTGGCCCGATACTTTTGCTCGTACACCTCTTGAATCATTTCCGTCATATTCGCCACCATGGAGTTGAATTGACTGTACAGATAGCCAAATTCGTCTGATCTGCGATGTGTCAGTATCGTCCCCCAATTGCCGTTCTCCACCCGTTGAAATGCCCGCAATAATCGCCTCATGGGTTGATGAATTTGCCGGAAAATCCAATAAGCGAATAATACGATTACGATGATGGAAATGGCCGATAGCGCCCAATACCAGTTGCGATACTCGCTGAGCGAGCCCAATATGGCAGACTCGGGCATATAGGACAGCAGCGTAACTCCGTGGGATGCGGAACGCTCCACGATGAACCAGTATTTTTCCCCGCCGATGGTAGTCTCTTTCACGTAAGAGGGGCTATCCTTGGGAAAGCCGGCCATAATCGGCTTGATATCGAACCATGGAATAGGCGCATTGTCGCTGGTTACGGCCCACTCTCCCCCGGGATCGATAAGCATGGACCCTCCTTTGCCGCCTATTTCGAAACGATTGAGTACCTCCTTCAACCGCTCCTGATTGATTTCAACACCGATCAGAAATTGGGGCTCCTGCCCGTTGATCAGTGCCAGATTCGAATAAGGGAAGCTGATGAATAGACGGTTCTGCCAATGGATAAACGGATTCTCATAGCGGTTGTTAATCGATTTCAGCGCGGTATATTCATCCTCCGGAAGATCGCTGTATTGGGTTGAATCCGTGATCCATCTATGTGTATTTGGCAAAAAGGCGGCTGCGTTCAGAATATACGGGCTTGTGTTGATCATCCGGTTAAGCTGATTGTTGATGGATATAATGGCCTCGCGGCGTTCCTTGTCGCTAATAATCGGATCAGCGATGCTGAGCGTCCGCAGATTCCTGTCGTTCACATATTCCTCCTGCATGCTGATAATACGGGTGAATTCGCTATCCAGCAAATGAATGTAGAAGGAGACCCTCGATTGGATCGAATTTTCGATTTCCTGCCTGACATTCCGCTCCCCATATTCATTCATCTTCAGGCTCAGGACATAAATCGGTGTTATCACGACAAGAAAAGACAGCAGCAGCTTGGGATAAATACTCGAAAGCTTGACCCGCCAACGCATTTTAAGTCTCGACCTCCTTGTGTAGTAGGACCTTTTCGACAAAACAGGAAAAATGTCCTGCTTGGGACAGCAGGACATGCGAGACCTCCAATGGTTGATGATGCGTTTGGGAACGGAGCTTGCCATCCTGGCGGTCTGCTCCGATTTCCAAGAATGCAAGCATCGGAGCAGCCGTTGTTATTCCTTCACGCTTCCCAGTACAATGCCTTTGATGAAAAAGCGCTGCAGAAACGGATATACGAGCAGGATCGGGAGTGCGCCCAGGAATATCTGGGCAGCTCTTGTCGTGCGCTCCGACACGCTGTTCATCAGGTTCAGAACATCTTCCGAGCCAAGCGATGTAAAGTCCAACTCGATCACGATGGTACGCAGGTAGGTCTGGAGCGGAAAGTGTAAAGGCGAGTTCATATAAATCATTCCGTCGAACCAGGCGTTCCAGTGATTCACCGTGCTGAATAACGTGATTGTGGCAAGCGCGGGCAGCGATAGGGGCAAATAAACCCGGATGAGCGTAGCAAAGTGTCCCGCTCCGTCTATCAAGGCGGCCTCCTCCAGCTCCTTCGGCAAATTACGGAAAAAGTTGAGCAGCAGAAGGACGTTAAAAACAGGTACTGCGCTTGGCAGCACCAATGCCCAGACCGAATCGAGCAGTCCGGTATATCGAACGGCAAGATAATTCGGGATAAGCCCTCCATTGAATAAAATCGTAAAGACCAGAACCCAGGCATACAAGGTTCGCATAGGAAAAGCCCTGCTGTCCTTGGACAGCGGATAGGCGAGCAGAATCACCATGAGCATATTGAAGGGGACACCCAGCAATACCCGTTTTATCGTTACAAGCACGGATTTCAGAAAATCCGGTTTATCCAGGACATATTTATAAGCGTCTGTCGTGAAACCAACGGGCCATAGGAAAACTTCCCCCACCGACAGGCTGCTGCTGAATGAAATAGCCAGTACATGCAGAAGCGGAAAAATGCACAGCAGAGATAGTCCGATAAGAAACGTATGGTTCATGATGTCAAAGAAGCGTCCAAACCATGAGCGGTCTTGTACCAATTCTTGCTCTCCCCTCTGAAATCGTTTAAAAATCTAGAAAATTCTATAATTGGCTATCCGGTAAGCCAGAAAATAGGAAACTGAAATCAATATAAAGGATACCGCGGATTTGAATAATCCTACCGCTGTCGCCAGCGAGTACTGCGCTTGCTGCAAACCCAGCCTGTAGACGAATGTGTCCAGAATATCGCCTGTATCGTACACGGTTGGGCTGTACAGGTTGAAGACCTGGTCAAAGCCCGCATTGAGGATTTGTCCCAGACTGAGCGTGGCGAGCAGTACGATAATGGGTGTCATGCCGGGCAGAGACACATGCCAGGCTTGTCTCAAGCGGCTTGCGCCGTCTATAACAGCAGCTTCATACAGGCTTGGATTAATGCCTGTTAGCGCTGCCAAATATACAATGGTCGAAAATCCGAAGTCCTTCCACAGATCCGTTGTTATGAGTACATATGGGAAATGCCTCGCATCCCCGAGAAAAAAGATGGGCTCGATCCCGAACCATTGGAGCAGCTGATTGACGATTCCCTTGGAGGGAGAAAGGACATCAATCAGGATCCCGCCCAGAATAATCCAGGAAAGAAAATGCGGCAAATAGATCAGCGTCTGGATACTCCGCTTGATGGCGGCTATCCGGATTTCATTGAGCAGGATTGCGATAACGATGGGGAACGTTAAGCCGGTTATGACTTTCATGGATGCGATATATAATGTATTCCAGATCACCTGGGCCATGTTCGGCAGCTGCAGCATATACTCAAAATTATCCCATCCGACCCATTCCGAGCGGAAGATGCCGAATGCGGGCTTGAAGTTCTGAAACGCAATGACCAGCCCGAACATGGGTGCGTAATGATAAATAAGCACCAGTATGATGCCGGGAATCATCATCATATGCAGGGGCCAGCGGCTGTAACGGGATCGCCTTCCCAAAGCGGCCTTATTCAAGCCGGTTCCCGGCTTTGCGATTGTTGTTTTCATAGTTCATCTTCCTCGCTTGCCAATTTGCCAATCCTTCTGAAATAAGCATCGGAGGGGAACCGACGCCCCTCCGAAACGATTGTACGTTCTTCAATTATTGTGTGGCTTTCCAGTCATTGACCTGCTTCGTCATTTCCTCTCCGCCGAGCTGATTCCACTTCGGTATCATGGCATCAAATGTATCGACGGGATCCCCTAATATAATTCCCATATAAGTCTCGTCAAGCAGATCCGAAAGCGTGCTTTGACGCTGAACCATAAGATCGGTAGGGGTGCTGAAGTATTGATCCGGATACATCAGATTGTCCTTCACAATTTTCTCGAGGAGACTGAGCGACCCTTCAGGTCCAAACACCTTATATGTTCCCCACTGCGACGCATCGCCGCCCTGGTACGCTTTCACTTGATCATAGTAGCCTTTTTGCTCCGGATTCAGCTTGCTGGTGTCATTGGACTGCAAGGCCGAGTTGACCGCCAGGTAGGCATCCAGATTCTTTCTCGCGCCCCATGCCTGGACATCCATATATTTGAACGTGTGGAATTCCAGATTGGGACCGTCATACATGTATTTAAATTCGGCTTTATCGCTGAACAGCTTCTGTACGAACGCATCCATCGTCTTCACCAGCGCATCCGGATACTTGCTTTTCTTGCTGGCTACCCAGAAAGTTCCGATTCCCGAGCTGATCTGGGATTTGGCTGGCTGGTCGTCCACGGAAGCCAACTGATACATTTCCCACTTGGCATTCGGATCCTTGGCCACCGATTTGCTCAAATAGTTGATCGGATTCGCCATGATTCCGTAGGTCATTCCCACTTTTCCCGCTACGATATCGTCAGTCAACTGCGTCGTCGTCTTGACGGAGAACTCTTTGTCGATTTCACCGGCTTTATACATCTCCTGCAGCTTGCTGAGCGCCTGCTTGGCTTCCGGTTGAATGGCGCCGTATACCAGCTTGCTCTTGTCCTTGGGATCTTCGATCCACATTTTCCCGTAGGAATGGAAGCTGTTCAAGAAGTAGTTGAGACCGCCGAATCCGGTGAAAATGTCTTTCGTGAGGCCCAGACCCACGGTGTCGTCCTTCCCGTTCTTATCCGGGTCGTTTTTCGTAAATGCTTGGGATATCGCCAGTACGTCGTCCATCGTTTTGGGAGCGGGCAGTCCCACATTGTCGAGCCAATCCTTGCGGATCCAGATCATGCCTGCTCCATCCATCGTGGCCGTTACATAGGGAAGCGCCATTAGTTTACCGTCGATGGTAGCGGCTTTAAGCGTAATCCCGCCATCTTCATTCAAGCGGCTCTTGAGCAGGTCAGAGGCGTATTGATCATAGACATCCGTCAAATCCGCAAGAGATCCGGCATCGGCCAACTGCTTGAATTGAGTCGCGTCAACCTTGAAGAAATCCGGCAGATCGCCTGAAGCGATGGTTACGTTCAATTTATCCTTGTAACCGGCGGAATCCGTAACCCAGGTATTTTTGAGCTCGAAACCGTATGTATCCAGCAGATACTTGGTCCAGATATTGCTGTCCATCGAGTCGCCTTCCGCAAATTCGGTGATATCGGCTTGGGCCCGTACAGTCGTGACTGTAACCGGGGGATCGTATTTGGCAGACATACCTGGAGCTGCACCCGAAGATTCATTGGTCTTGCCTGGTTCCGTTTGCGCTGTCGTCCCGGAATTGCTCGAACAAGCCGTGAGGATTGTCATCAGGACCAATAAGGACGCTGTCATTTGTTTCCGTGTCACATGTATTCCTCCTCATAAAATTTGAAAACGGTTGGCCGCTGCTTCCCACTCACATTATAGTAAACGGGGAGGTTCACCAACTACGGTAATATTTTGACATCGTATGTCATTGGTCAACTTCTTGCCGGAAAGCCATTTCCATGAGGAAGTTAGCGTTTATAATAAACCCATATGGAAGGGAGATGGTCCATACCTCATGTACAACCTGCTGGTTGTCGACGACGAACCGAGAATCGTTAACGGGCTATACGAGCAATTTCAGGATTGGAAGCAAGGAGAGCTTGGCGTTTACCGTGCGTACTCTTCAATGGAAGCATTGCGGATATTGGGCACAACCAAGATGGATATCGTCGTAACCGATATTCATATGCCCGGGATGAGCGGCATTGAGATGCAGAAGGAGATCATCAAGCTGTGGCCACGCTGCCACGTTATTTTTCTGACCGGATACAGTGATTTTGAATATGTGCAATCTGCCATGCGGGATGGGGGATTGGATTATATTCTCAAGATTGAGGGCGATGAGCCCATCCTGGCGGCCGTCAGCAAAGCGATTAAGCTCCTTCAGGAAGAGCTGGTATCCGGGCAGCTTCTTGACAGAGCCAGGCAGCAGCTTCAAGCTGCTAATTCATTAATCCAGAAAGAATATCTGACCAGCCTGCTGCAGGGCGAGCTGTCCGCCAAGTCAATCAGTCAGGATCGCTTCAATGACATGCAGATTCCACTCGCCGCCGAGGAAGACGTCCTATTGGTTATTGGCAGAGTGGACCGTTGGCCTGATCATATCAGTCAATCGGACCAGCCCTTGTTCATGTATGCCATTCAAAATGTCGCCAGTGAATATTTAAGCACGCTCGCATCCATTTCGTTCTCGATGAAGCCCTCCCACCTGATCCTGCTGATACAGCCAATCGCGGCCAGCCGGAAGCTGGGCAGAGAGGACTGCGATAAATGTCTGGCCTTCGTTCAGGGGATGATGTCCGATATTCAGGAGACCTGCAGGACTCATCTGCAGCTGCCCGTGTCGCTTGCAATCAGCAGCCATTTTTGCTCCTGGACTGCGACGGCGGCACAGAATCTGAAGCTGGAACGATTGTTTCAGCAAGGATTAGGCCATGGCCAGGAGATGCTGCTGACCGATCTGAAACCGCAAGAGCCTTCCGCTGCCATGCTGCAAGGCATGTCCAGGCAGGATATCGCGCTCAAGCTCAGCTCGATCAGGCATTTGGAAACCGGGCTGCTCAGCGGCCAGAAGGATAAATTCACAGAGGTATACAAGGATATTTCTGAAACCGCCCGGATCCTGCAGACATCACCCGTTCATTATTCATTTGTCGTGGAAATCCAATACGCCTTGGCTGCGATGTATCTGGCTTACATCAACCATTGGGGCTTTCTGGGCACCGTATCCGAAGCTATGGATATAAGGCTCCTGCTCCAGGGCGGCTCTTTCCGTTCCTGGGAGGAAGCGGACGCTTATTACAGAGAATTGTCCGACATTTTGTTCAAGCAAAGAACGGACGATCAGAAGAACCGTACCCAAAAGGTGTTAATGGCCGTCAATCAATATATTGAAAATCATCTGTCGGAGGACCTGTCGCTTGAAGCGCTGGCCTCTCACGTATACCTGCATCCCACCTATTTGTCCCGTCTTTACAAGCAGATTACAGGCGTGCGCATTTCCGATTACCTTAAGGATATGCGTCTGACAAAGGCCAAGGAGCTTCTTGCCAACCCGAGAATGAAAATACATGAGGTAGCGGTGCTTGTCGGATTTGAATCCGCTCACTATTTCACCAAAGTGTTCAAGAAAGAAATGCTTGTCACCCCCCAAGAGTACAGGGACCGCCTGTAGATGAGAAGCATAAAAGAAGGAGAGAAGGCTGCATGAAGGATTGGTTCGCAGGAGATGCCAAGTGGATTTGGGGAGGAACGGAAGTCAGTCCCCGCAATGAATGGCGCTGTTTCCGTAAAACATTTTATACCCCGCCGGATGCATGGGATTCAGGGAATTTAGCGATAACGGCAGATTCCCGTTATGTGCTGTATGTGAACGGCGTGAAGGTCGGCCGGGGGCCGATGCGAAGCTGGCCCTCCGAGCAGTCATACGATACCTATGACATCGCCCACCTGCTGAAGCCGGATCAGCTTAACACCTTATCCGTCCTGGTACAGCATTTTGGCGTATCCACCTTCTACTATATCCGTGGAAGAGGAGGCCTGCTTGTCCAATTGGACCTGTCCGCGAGAGATGGAGCTTCCGAGCGCATTGTATCCGACGGCTCGTGGAGGACCGCCCGCTGCCTGTGGCAAGACAGCAGAGCTTCCAGGATGTCCTGCCAGCATGCCTTCACAGAACGGATCGATGCGGGGGCTTGGGACGATGAATGGCTCCTGTCCGATTATGCGGATTCGGAATGGCCGTATGCGGCTGTTATTGGGAAGGCCGGAATAGAACCATGGGAGAACCTGAAGCCACGGGATATTCTGCCGCTCACCGAGGAAACGGTATATCCGGTCAAGGTGGAGGCAATGAATCGGGTTATTCCGGTAACCTGGACAACCAATATTGATCTGCGCAGCCAGATGATACCCGGCTGCGAAGACAATGCCAATGAATATATGTATGCCGGGTATGCTGCCACGGTCATACGGGTCGAGGCTGCGGGTAAAGCAACCGTAGGGTTCCCTTATGCTCCTCCCCACTTCAACGGCTTGATCATCAACGGAGAACGGTACGCCAAACAGGAGTTTATCGCGTTCAAGTCGGAAAAGTATCTGGAAATCAAATTACGCGAAGGCGATAATCTGCTGCTCATCGAGCTGGCCGGCAAGGATCACGGCCGCGGTTTATTCATGGGAATCGATTGCGATAGCGCATTCGAGCTGCATTCGCCTATTGTGGAGAGTGCAACGGATTTCGATATTAGCGCCCTGATCGATAACGTTTCAAGTTCAGGGACATCTTCTCTCGCGGATAATTCCCCTTTTATAACCATTGGGCCTTTCGAATGCTATGAATATATCGACCATCGATACAGCCAGGAGGATCGGAGCAGGCAGCGGACAATCGATGCCTGCGGAAGCTCAAATGAGCAGGTTAGCGCTGCCCTGGATGAGCAAGCGGCCCGCAAAGTATCCGCGTTCCGGGAAGCAGGGGCCGCAGCTTCAGCGGAACAGCTGGCTCAGTGGAAGACTTGGATACGGCCTGTGCCCGATCGGTTGGTCAGCAAGGAATCCATACTCGCGTTATCGGTATGGAAGAAGCGCTCCTTCCCTGAACCAGTCCCCGCTGCTTTGCAGCAGGTGGTTGCAGCCAATTCCATACCTGGCGTTGTCCCGATCTATGAGCATGCGGATACCGAGATTATTGTGGACTTCGGCACTCAGGCTGTAGGCTATATTTCATTCGAGCTTGATGCGGATGCCGGCACTGTTATCGATTTCTACGGCTTCGAGCATATGCGGGACGGCTGGATCCAGCATATGAACTATCTCGACAATTCACTGCGGTATATTTGCCGTCAGGGAAGACAGCGGTTTACCTCGTATGTAAGGCGCGGATTCCGCTATTTGGCCGTAACCGTCCGCGGGGCTATCAAGCCGGTCAAGCTGTACGGCGTGCAGCTGCAGCAGAGCCATTACCCCGTTGCCGAGATCGGACAATTCCAGTGCTCCGATTCACTTATCAACGATATTTGGCGGATCAGCCAGACGACCACAAGGCTGTGCATGGAGGATACCTTCGTGGATTGCCCCGCTTATGAACAGGTGTTTTGGGTAGGGGATGCCCGCAACGAAGCGTTGATCGCCTACTATTTGTTCGGCAGCGAGGAGATGGTCAAACGTTCCCTTGAGCTTGTACCCGGTTCGAAAGGGCAAAGCCCGCTGTACGCAGACCAGGTGCCAAGCGGCTGGAACAGTGTTATTCCGAACTGGACCTTCTTTTGGGTCATCGCTTGCCTGGAATATTATGCCCGCACGGGAGACAAGGCTTTCGCAGAGTCGGCATGGCCGCACGTCGCATTCACACTGGACCGTTATCTGGATCTCATCGATGAGCGCGGACTGCTCTATATGGATGGCTGGAACCTGCTGGATTGGGCGCCCATTGATCAGCCCAGGGAGGGTGCGGTTTCGCATCAGAACATGTTTCTTGTCAAAGCGCTTCGGAGTGCGGCGGAATTGGCTGAGTTGGCGGGAGCCTTCCAAGAGGCTTTATCTTACAGAGCAGAAGCGAAAGCGCTATCCGAGGCTATCAATTCCTATTTGTGGTCCGAGGAACGGCAGGCGTATATGGATTGCATTCATGCCGATGGCCGCAAGTCGGACATTATAAGTATGCAGACTCAGGTTGTTGCCTTTCTGTGCGACATCGCAGATCATGACCGAAAATCACAGATCAAGAGCTATCTCCTGTCGCCTCCGCCTCATTTTGTGCAGATCGGCAGTCCGTTCATGTCTTTTTTCTATTATGAAGCGCTGGCCGGGATGGGACAGTTCTCCCCTATGCTGAAGGATATGAGACAGCAGTACGGCCAGATGATCGAATACGGGGCAACGACCTGTTGGGAGATGTATCCCAAGCAGAAGGACGGGCGGGCGATCCCGACGGAGCTGACGCGCAGTCACTGCCACGCCTGGTCGGCAGCTCCCGCATATTTTCTTGGCATCGGGGTGCTGGGCGTGAAGGAAGCAGCTCCGGGATGGAGTGCTGTCATCGTTGAACCGCAGCCCTGCGGACTTTCCTGGGCCAGAGGCAGCGTACCGCTGCCGGAACGGGGCCGGATTGATGTGAGCTGGTCACTGGATGCGGGGGGTCATATGAAGTTACAGGTGTGGCTGCCGTATGATGTTGAGGCTGCCGTTCATCTTCCTCACGGATACGAGGGTACGGTCGACATCATCAGAATCGGTCAGCCTCCGGAATCCCGATCAGCTCAAACAGTTTAAAATGAAGATCATTCAAGGTGCACAGGGGGCTAGAACGTGTATGCGAGCTTGTCCCTCTTAGCTGACAATGCCGGCCCGCAGCTGATGTCAAGCAGTTGGTCGGCTTCTCTCTCCCATAAGCCATGCTCCTCGAATATCCCGATTACTGTCGTCCCACTCAATGCCATTTCCTTCAAAACGGACAAAATCTCCTGCTTTGTTATTCCATCCAACAGATCGGCGGCGGACTCATTCAGGATAAAAAGCCGGGGGCGGGCAACTAATGCTCTTGCCCAATCGATGCACTGCCGCTGCTCACTGCTGCATACCGCAGGCGAGGTATACCACAGCTTCTCATCGACTCGAAGCCGCTCCAGCAGGTTCTGCGAGTCGGTTCTTGCCTGCCGGACAGAACATCCTTGCTGCAGTAAGCGCTCAGCTATAATGTCGGTTACGGATAGGCTGTATTTGGGAATCATCGCCGTCAAGGGATTCAATAATCCCATCTCATGTACGCGTAATTTCACGATTTCACTGACTGTGGCCTTTATCAAGTCCAATCTTCCGAGCAGGGAGGATTTATACCATATTTGACCCGCTTCGGGAATGACGGTCCGATACAAACAATTCAGCAGCTGCAAGGCTCCGCTGCTTCCCTTGATCCCCACCAGCATGCTCTCTTCCGCGCTGAATGAAATAATTTGGCTGGAGGAATCCGCTTTCAACCCGATCACCTGGAGCATTCCCGTCACCTCTTTCCTGCCGTTGCTGATTCTTACCAAGTTAACATTCACGCATCAACTCAGTATCAACGGAAGATTTAGATTATGTGAATATTGAAATCCAGGTTATATACGCGTAATGTGCATGAAAATCAGGCCGGGAGTTCATGTTATGACTGGGAGGTGAACGTCATGACAGGAAGAAACAATAACCCGAAGAACGACGGACCTGCCTCGTCCCCTTCGCGGCTCGATCAGTTCGGCGAGAAGCTGACGGAGGATGAAGGAACAAAGCCAATGAAGCCCGGCAAGGACAGCGGAAAAAGCTGCTGATTAAAGGAAGCGCAACTGCCAAAAAGGAACGGACGCCGATGAGGCGTCCGTTCCTTTTCTTGACTATCTGCCTTTATTTTTTACAGGTCAGATATTCGTTGTTTCAATTCTAGTAGCCCAATGCTTTTTTGGCTTCCGCCCATTTCTTGTTCAGTCCGTCCAATGCAGTCTTCAGATCTTTGGCGGTAACGAGCTCCTGAATATAGTTGCCTGATCCGATGCCGATTTGAGCTTTATTGGCGATTTCACTGAACTTGGTGTCCGTTGGCAGACCTTCGATAAAGGTAGGATTGGTCGCCTGGAACTCGGACAGCTGCGGCGAGTCCGCTTTCTCCGATTTGTCGATAGGCATGAAGCCGGAATCAGCCACATAACCGGATTCTTTAACGAAGAAATCCACCCATGCCGTCGCCAATTCTTTATTTTTGCTGTTTTTGCTTACAGCCACCATGTAGTCGGAGCCCAGCGGAGCGTTGTATTTGCCGCTGTTGTCATAAGGAAACGGAACGAATCCGATATCTTCCGGAGCTGCGCCCGCTGTCACCAGTTGCGGGATAACCCAGTTGCCCAGGAAATACATGCCGGCTTTGCCTGCTGCTACTTCGCCTTTGGACATTTCCCAGTTGTTCGTGTTCAGATCATTCTCGACCCAGCCCTTCTCCACGAAGGTCCGGGCGATGGTCAGCAGTGTGCCCCAGGCATTATCCATTTGAAACGGAGCTTCATCGGCAGCCATTTTGGTTGTCAGATCCGCTTGCCCGGCTACGTAGAAGGCCGAACCGTCTCCCCAGTTGCCCATAGGCCATTGTGCGCCATAGTTCATGTAAAGCGGAATAATTCCGGCGTCTTTGAGCTTCTGCGCATCCGCATACAGTTCATCAAGCGTAGTTGGGGCTTTGTCGATGCCGGCTTTCTTGAAGGCCGCTTTGTTGTATACCAGACCGGCTGTGTTCACACCGCTGGAAATTCCATAGCGTTTGCCTTCGAAAGCGGCTTGGTCCGGAAAGTATACATTGTCAAACATCGTATCAGGAAGCGGCTCGAAATATTTGCTGTAATCGGAGGATGCAATGCTGGTTGGTATCATCAGCACATCTCCTGTTTCGCCTGTTGTCAAACGGGTCAGAATGTCGGTGGCATAGTTGGTCAGGCCTTCAAACTCCACCTTGGCATCCGGATATTTCTCCTGGAATTTCTTCACGTATTTGTCCATCGTGCCGTCACTGATGAAATCGGTACGGTGCGTCAGAACCTTGATCGTGCCGCTGAGATTCGCATCTCCGCCTGCATTGCCAGCCGTTTCATCGGGAGTGTTGCCGGTCGAGTCATTCGGTGTGTTCGTGCCTGGATTGCCCCCGTTGTTCGCGGTGTTATTGCTGCCGCAGGCAGCCAGCATCGAAATGGACAACAGAACAGTAATGAGAACAAGCGCCATTTTTTTCATATTTCACTTTACCCCTTTTGTTTGATTTCTGCTTTGTACCAGATTGATGAACCTGGAAAGCAGTCCTGTTATCGCTTACATGTACCATTTTATCGTCTGCCGGAGTCAAAAAATATGAACTGCGTTTGTTTTTGTTGTCATCAGTTATGCTAACGAAGACAAATTTGTTAGCGATTGCAGCCGCTCCAGCACTTCGAAGCAGGCTCTGCTGTTATGGTAAGGACATTTCCAGGCATTGATCTTGGATTGGCTTGGATCAGGCACACCCTCCCGGGATACCCGCCAATGCCATTCCCCGCCCTTGCGGTCGCTTACCTTGGAACTGATAAAAGCCCAGCTGCGCTTGGCCGCTTCCATATAATCCACATCGCTGGAGAGCTGGTACGCGTTCAGAAAACCAACCATCGCTTCGGCTTGCGGCCACCAATCCTTAGCATCATCCAAATGCCCGTTTTCATGCAGCTCATTGAATAACGCTCCATCCGCATCCACGCCTTCGGCAAGTGTCGCCTTGGCCATTTCAAGCGCTTCGGCCCTCACTCGCGACGTAAGCTCATGATTGCCCAGCACCTCGGCTGCTTCGTACAGCAGCCAGCTGCCTTCAATATCATGACCGTAGGATACGTCGCCGGATTTAGATTCCCATTCATCATTGAAGAACAGCAGGAAGTGATGGCTCTGCGGATCGATAATCCGCTCCAGATGAATTTCAATGAGCTCCTGCAGCTTGCCGCGAAGCCCGTCCTGCCTCCATACCCGGTACAGATTCGTATAGGCCTCAAGTACGTGAAGATGGGTATTCATGGATTTGCGTTCATTCAGATCCTTGCCGCTCAGGCTCATGTCGCTTGTCTCGCCCCAATCCCGGGCAAGCGCCTCCACATAACCGCGGTGAACCGGATCGTACGCATGCTTCTCCAGCAGACGGTACACCTGCTCAGCCAGCTTGAGCGGTTTATGGTCGCCCGTAGCCCGTACATATTCCGCCAGCGCATAGATCACGAAAGCCTGCCCGTATACCTGCTTTTTATCCTGTGAGGGAGCTCCCTGCGGTGTTATCATCCAATAAAAGCCGCCATGCTCATGGTCCAGAAAGGTCGTTTCCAGAGCGTCCAGCGCACGCCTCGCCATGATCAGATATTCCTCTGCTCCGTAAATCCGGTAGGCCGCCGCGAAGGTCCAGAGTATCCGCGCGTTGAGGACGAGCCCTTTATCGGCATCCGGGTCAATGCTGCCGTCGCTGTCCATCCGCCCGATGAAGCCGCCTCTTTCTTCATCAACCGAATGGCGCTTCCAGAAGCTCAGGATATTATCTTTGACCTCCCTCTCCAGCTCATCACTCCACTGCGATAATGTCAGTGTCATACGGCGCCTCCTCTGCCATAATACTCACTGACGGTGGTTTCAGCAGGCTTGGCGTACATGCAGTAATCATCATTCTGCGGGGCATCCTGCGGCGCATAGAGCCGGGCAGGCCAGTCCCACAGCATGAATCCCTGCATCCACGGGCGGCGGGAGCAAGTCTCGAACATCGCCTTATAGTAACGATCCTGCTCCGCTCCCGAGGGAGCGCCAGGCAGCGACCAGTCATTGGGGCGCTGCGGTGAACCCTCACGGCTCGGACATCCGGCCTCCATGAAGAAGAACGGCTTCTTATAGCCCGCTATACTTGCCTCAACTCTGTCAAGCTGCTGCTCCCACTCGTCAATAGGGTAATAGCCGCTGGAAGATATAATGTCCACCGCATCCCACCAGGCCACATTGCCCTCCTGATATTTGTCGCAATTGTACGTAATAAGTCCGCAGTACACCGCACGGACCTTGGCAATAAGCGCACGCCAATGCGCTTCGCGTTTGTCCGTCTGCACCATTTCGCAGCCGATGCACAGCATCTCGCAGCCTTCCTCTTCGGCAATCACCGCATAATGCAGGATAAATTCCTCATAGGAAGCAAACCACTCGGACCAGGTGGGCTCTCCGGGAACCTCATGATCGAAAAAATTAATATGGGCGCGCCAGGTTCCGTCCGCACAGTTGACAACTGGCTTCAGGCAAACCTTAAGCCCCAGCTCCTTGGCCCGGCGGATAGCGCTCCGCACCTCGCTGTCTGTGACCGTCGGTTCTTCCTTATAAGAAATCGTCGTGGATTGGGCAGTCGCCTGCAGCGCTCCCAGGCTCAGAGCAGCCCAATTGACGTTCAGAGCCGTCATTGCTTTCATCGAGAATTCCGCATCGGATCCTTCCCAGGTGCCCCGCACGCCTGTCCAGCCCCAGGTCATGCCATTTACCGTTTCCTTGTTGAACTGCTCGATATTCATCGCTTGTCTAACCCCTCTCCGGACATGAAATGATGAAGGTAAGAAGAAAGGCGGCTTGCGCCGCCATCTTATTTGACCGCCCCATTCGTGACCCCTGCGAAAATATACCGCTGCAAGAACAGGAACAGGAGAACGGTCGGGATGAAAATAATCAGGATGCCTGCCGAGATAACGTTAACCTGGGCCGCATTCGGTCCGACGAAGGAATATATCGCCGTGGACACGACCTTCAGCTTCTGGCTCGGCATATACAGGTAAGGCGTGTAAAAATCATTATAGATGGAGATGGTTTTCAGAATAATCAACGTCGCCGTCGCCGGCTGCAGCAGCGGGAATATGATGGAGCGGTAAATCCGGAATAGCGATGCCCCTTCCATCATGGCGCTCTCGTCCAGATCCTTGGGAATGCTGTTGACGAACTGCAGATAAATGACGATTTGCAGCACATCGGCGCCCAGGTAGATCAGGATAGGAGCCCCCATCGTGTTGTAGAGCCCCAAATGCTGAATAACCGAAAAAGTAGCAACCTGCGTTGTGACCATCGGAATGACCTGGGCGACCAGGTACATGCCCATAATCGGCTTTTTCAGGGCAAAATCGAACCGGCCCAGCGCATAGGCAACCATCGTGCCGATCAGCACATTGCCTGCTACCGCGCTCACCAGGATGATCAGCGTATTGCGGAAGCCGAGCCCCAAATCTCCGACGTCGTACACTTTCTTGAAATTGTCGAAGTTCAGAAAATTGCTTGGCAGCGAGAGGACGGAGGACTGATAATATTCAACCTGCGTCTTGAATGCGCCAATCACCACCGAATAGATCGGGAAGAACACGACGAACAAGGCGAGTGCAATGGTGACATATTTCAGGGTGGTAAACAGCGGTGACTGTTTCTCATTATCCATCGCTTATTTCTCCTCCCGGAACAGAACTTTGCGCTGTATGACGATGAAGATCAGCACAATGACCAGCAGCACAACCGCCATAGCGGAGGCCAGACCGAAGTTCTGGTATTTGAATGCGGTGTCGACCGTTTTAATGACAAAGGTTGAGGTTCCGTTAGCCCCCAGCAGCATGACATACGGAATATCGAATGCCTCCAGCGCTCCCGTAAGCGTCAGGATGAGCATGAGCGACAGAACGCTTTTGATGCTTGGCATGGTGATGTAGCGGAATTTCTGCCAGGCCGTAGCCCCGTCAATGGAAGCGGCTTCATATATATCACCGGGGATGGATTGAAGCGCGCCAATGAAGATAACCATGTTCAGGCCCATGTACTTCCACATCGAGATGAAGGCAAGCGAGATGTTCACCAGATGCGGATTGCCGAGCCATTTCTGCTGCCAGGAGGCGAGCCCGATTTCACGCAGGAGCGCATTAAGCGAGCCATAGTCCAGATGGTACACATTCTTGAACATAATCACCGTCGCGACGCTGTGAAGGACATAAGGCAGAAACAAGGCCGAGCGGAAAATATTCCGTCCTTTCAGCCGGCCCGTGAGAATAACGGCGAACCACAATGAAAATGCCGTCTGAAGGAGGCCGCCAACGAAATAATAAGCATTGTTCTTCAGGGACATAAAGACATCGGGCTTGGTGAAGATCTCCTTGTAGTTGTCAAGGCCGATCCAGTTCATATCCCATCCCAGGCCCGACCAGTCCGTGAAGCTGTAATAAAACAGAGACAAGGCCGGATAATAGGAAAAGGTCAAGGATAAGAGAACGGGGATCGTCAAGAAACCGAAGAGAATAATCATACGCTGCGTTTTGTAATTAAATCGTTGCAAGAGGCCTCCCTCCCTTTCTGCGCTGCTGATGAATGGACCATTATCAATACCATCATTATAACGCCGGTCAAGGAAGCGGATAATGGACCGTGTTTCTTTTTGTTGTCCTGTATTATGCTAACGGTCACCTAACAGAATCGCGGTACTCCTTGGGCGTCTTTCCGGTCATGCGTTTGAACACCTTGGTAAAATAAGCGGGATCGGGATAGCCGACCTGTTCTCCCACCTCATAAGTCTTCAGCCCATGCTCTTCGCGAAGCAAACGCTTGGCATGATGAATCCGCACAGAAATCGCAAAGTCGGTAATCGTCTCTCCCGTCTCTCCCTTGAACAGCTTGCTCAAATAGCTCGGAGTCAAATGAACATGCTCCGCCAGCCGCTGCAGGTCCAATTCTTCTTTATATTGTTCATGGAGGTACATTTTGATTCGTTCCACCGCACGGCTGGCGTGACGGGATTCCTTTACAAGCTGCAGACGGTCCATCACCGTCCGCGACAGCTCCGCCGCATATGTACGATAGTCCCCAAATTGATCCGGATTGGGAACACTTCCTTTGCGAAATGGCTCCGGCTGATCCTCCAAGCCTTCATCCACTGCGCGCACGAGCTCCACGGCAGCCGATTCCAGGGCACTCCATCCGAGGCGAAGCAGCTGCGCTTCTCCAAGCCACCGCTGCAGTGCCGCCTCGGCGCGATCGGAGTCGCCGCCCGCAATTGCCGGGCCAAGCTCGTTCAGCAGCAGGCGGTGAAGGCTTTTCTTCTCATGCTGCAGCTGTGCAAAATCCGTTGAATAAACCATAACCGGTAGGCCGTCCGGTTCATACCAGGCATGCTGGCAGGCAGCCGATGCCTCTCCGTACGCATGCGCCAGCTGCGCGCCGCCGGCGTATACACCGCTTGTGCCGATGCGCACACGCGTTGCGATGGGCAGCTTGCCCAGCATGGTCAGCGCAAGCTCCCTTGCCGTATCGGCATGGTCGCCCGGTCGTATAGCCAGAATGACCGCCGCCAGCTTCCCTTCGCGGATAAGAATGCGGTGCTCCCGCTTCCAATCGGCGACAATGCCCCTGAGCCTTTCCTCACCGCATTCCGGTTCGCTGTGGACCAGCATTACGGTGTACAGATTACGGAACAAAGGCAGCTCGTCAAGCTGATCGCAAGCTCCCTGCCAAACGGGCTTGGCAATATGCGCAGCATCCACTCCCAGCATCAGCTCGATCAGCGACTCCAGGCCGAAGGGCTGACGGCTCTGCTCCTCCTCCACTTTTTCCGCAACGCGGGCAAGCAGCCGGATCAGCTCATCCTGATTGACCGGCTTCAGCAAATAATCCTCCACGCCGTGACGCAGCGCCTCGCGGGCATAGCCGAAATCATTGTAGCCGCTGAGAATGGCGATCCGCGCCGTACTGCCGCGCCTTCTCAGCTCTGCGATCATTTCCAGTCCGTCCATCTGCGGCATACGGATGTCGGTGATGATCAGATCCGCCTCCATCTCCTCCAGATAACCCAGCGCTTCCCGTCCGCTGCTCCAGATGCCGACCACCTGATAGGACGGATCGATCCGTCCGATGATTTTTGCGAGGCCGAGCCGGATAAGCTCTTCGTCATCGATAACCGCTATTCGCATCACGTAATCTCCCCTGTCTTAATGATTATCAGGCTTTGGCCGCCTTGGGCCCAGTCGATTGCCGCACCACGAGTTCCCCGGTCAGCAGAATCTTCTCCTTCGGACTGTTCGGATGCTCCAGCCGGCGCAGAAGCGCCTCTACAGCGCGAACGCCCATACCCCGCTTATGCACATGCACCGTGGTCAACGTAGGGCTGGATAATGCCGCATCCTTGATATCGTCAAAGCCGGTCACCGATACCTCCTCGGGAACGCGGATATTCATCCGCGCCAGAATGGTCATGACGCACATGGCGATGGAATCATTGGCGCAGGCAAAAGCAGTCGGCATCCTGGATTCACGCGAAAGCTCCTGAAGGATCGTCTCCAGCGCCTCGGTCATCTCCGAGCGGTTATCTCCCCTGATGGTCAGCAGCCCCTCATGCTGGTTGACCCCAAGTCCATGCTCCTCCGTCATGGAGCGGTAGCCGAACCAGCGGTCGTAGAAGCTTCGGGAATAGCGGAGATTGCCCACAAACTGCAGATTGCGGTGGCCCATTCCGACCAGATAATGCGTAATTCTGCGCATCCATTCGAAATTGTTCATGGACAGCACATCCGACGGGATCAAAGGGTCCTCGTGGTCAATGAGCACGAATGGAATCCCGAGATTGCGGATTTCCAGCAGAATCTGGTACGATACGACACCGACCCCGATAATGCCCATGACCCCCCTCGGATTGATCATATTGGCGAACTGGCTTCGTATATGCTCGGTCACCAGAATCATGCCGATGCCGCGCTCCTCCAGCTCCAGCTGGACGCCTTCAATAATGCGTCCCCAATAATAGGAATGCCTGGTCTGGTACCGTACGTTCGGGACCAGCACAATGACCTGCCGGTGGTCCGTCTCCCCGAATGCAGCCGCCTTGGGCTGCTCCTCCGCTGCCGGCTCTTCCTTCGTGATGAAGCGGTAACCCAGCTGCGCAGCCGCCTGAACGATTTTGTCTCTTGTCTCCGGCTTGATGCCGCTCTTGCCAGACAACGCCTTCGAGACGGCGAATTTGGAAACACCCACATGATCGGCTATATCCTGCATGGTGATTTTTTTGGTCATAATCAACACTCAACCCCGTCGCATAAAATAGGTAGCTAACAATCTTCAATCCATGATAACACACTTTATTTGTTAGCTCATTTTTCTTGGCACGGTTCAGGCTCCCTATACATAACATCGAATGTTAGATATATGTGATATGCAATCCTTTTGTTTGTAAAGGAATTTTTCAAAACGCTCCCAGGCAGTATATAATGGAAGCAAATGTACGTTATGTCTTTAACAATATCGATGGATGAAGGGATTTGAGAATAGTGAAAAAGGAAATAATCGACCGTTTTATCTCTTACGCCATAGTCGACACGCAATCGAACGACGCCAATGAGACATGCCCTTCGACGCCGGGGCAGCTCATATTAGCCAATCAGCTGGTCGCCGAGCTTAAACGGATCGGCATGAGCGAGGTCACCATCGATGATAACGGTTATGTCATGGCAACACTGCCTGCCAATACCGATAAACAGGTGCCGACCATCGGGTTTCTGGCTCACGTGGACACAGCCACGGACTTTACGGGAACGAATGTCAAACCACAGGTCATTGAATCCTATCAAGGCGGCGATATTGTACTGAATGAAGCCGGTCCTGTCATTCTGACCGCCAGGGATTTTCCGGAAATCAGCACTTATAAGGGACACACCCTGATTACAACAGATGGAACGACGCTGCTTGGCGCGGACAACAAGGCGGGCATTACCGAAATCATGACGGCGATGGCCTATCTGATCGGGCATCCCGAGATCAAGCATGGACGCGTCCGGGTTGCCTTCACGCCCGATGAGGAGATTGGCAGAGGCCCGCACCGGTTCGATGTGGCTGCCTTTGGTGCCCAATATGCCTACACGGTGGATGGAGGCCCGCTGGGCGAGCTGGAATACGAAAGCTTCAACGCCGCCGCAGCCACCATTATTTGCAAAGGAACCAATGTTCATCCCGGGACGGCCAAAGGAAAAATGGTCAACTCCGCCAAAATCGCCATGGCGATTCAAAACCGGCTTCCTAAGGAGGAAGCGCCGGAATACACGGAAGGCTATGAGGGCTTCTACCACCTGATCTCCATCACCGGCAGCGTTGAGCAGACGAAGCTTCATTACATTATCCGCGACTTCGACTCCGCCGCGTTCGAGGCGAGAAAAACAAATCTGATCAACATTGTGAGCGAGCTTCGCGAAATATATGGCGAAGACAGCATCGCCCTCACTCTGAAGGACCAGTATTTCAATATGAGAACCAAAATCGAGCCGGTCATGGAGATCGTGGAAATCGCCCGCCAGGCTATGCTTGGGCTTGATATCGAACCTATTATCAAACCGATCCGCGGCGGGACCGACGGTTCCCAGCTGTCTTACATGGGACTGCCCACACCGAATATTTTTACCGGCGGCGAAAATTTTCACAGCAAGTATGAATACATCTCCGTGGACAATATGGAGAAGTCCGTTCAGGTGATTACCTCGATTATCAGCAAGTTCGAGCAGCAGGCGTAAATAAAATCCACTATGGAGCAAGCGTTGCCCGATATGAACCTTCATCGGCAGCGCGCAGGCAGTACCGGCAACAAATAAAGCCGTGAATTTCAACGGGTGTTGAAGGTTCACGGCTTTATTTTACAGATGGCACTGCCAATTATTCAGACCGTACACCCGGCAGATGCCGGGCAAGAAAATGATCGGTTATGGCTATGGCCTGTTCCAGCTCCTCTGTCGTTCCGGCAAACGGATGGACTGCTCCGAAGGGATGCGTCCCGCCTGCAACGGTGGCATAATGCTGATTAGGCGCGGCTGTCTGGAGCTTCCTGAAACCAGTGAGCAGGCGAGCCGCATCCTGATCTCCCTGCAGCACCAGTACGGGAATCGGGAGTCCCGCCAAAGCTGAAGGAATATCAAAGCGCTCCCGGTTGGCATCGAGATCGTGAAAAAAATCAGCGCTGACCGGCATCTCCTGCTTCGTCCTCGCATTGATTACATAGCCTATACCCCGCTCCATAACCTCTGAACGAAATGCTGCATCGAACAAATCCGCCTTGGCAACGCCGTTCCAGGTGACAACTGCTCCGATCCGTTGATCCTGCGCGGCATAAATAATGCTGTTGCCTCCGCCTCTGCTGTGTCCAATCAGACTGATCCGCGAAAGATCGCAGTCCTGGGAGAAGGGCAGCTTGCCGTTCATCAGATAGTCGAGCAGCGCTTTCAGGTCGGATTGCTCTCTGGAGTAAGTGTTCAGCGGGTACTTGTCCAGTTCATCGAACTCCGTCTCCCCTACCCCGTTGCAGGAGAAATTGAAGGAGATGACCGTGTATCCCCTCCCTGCGAATTGTTCGCACAGATACGGGAAGAAGCCCCAATCCTTGAACCCCTTGAACCCATGAACGGCAATAATGACTGGCTTCCTTCGACCATCCTCGATCACTCTCACATCGCCGCGCAAATATAATTTCTCACCTAATGAAAAGGAAAACGACTGCTTGCTCAGATCACCCATTAGCTCCCCGGCTCCCTTCCTGTCATTCTGCTGAATAGAATCTCATATCAAAGCCTATGCCCCTCTATTATCTACCAAATTATGCCTCCAGGCAAAATAATGCCGGTTTGCCGCTTTCGCATCCAGCGCTGTGGTTTGGCGGAATTACTTGATATTGGAATCCTTTTGCGAAATAGAAACGTACAGGTTAGTATAAAAATATCGCGCAGTAACGGCTATACTCGCAATACAAAGAAAGAGGGGATTATTATTAAAGCCTGGCTGCAAATGGGAATATTCATGCTTATTACGATATTTCTTACACGCTTTATTCCGTTCTCCGCTTACTTCCGCAATGTGGATACGCTGGTCCACGAGCTGTCTCACGCTCTGGTCACGCTGGTGCTGTCAGGCAAGGTGAGATCGATTCATTTGTTCTCCAATGGCGGCGGCGTTACCTTCTCCTCCTATGCGGATACGTGGGTGGCGATTCCAATCGCCCTTGCCGGCTATATGGGCTCTGCCCTTTTCGCCCTGTTCTTATTTCGGCTGTATGCCAGCCGCAAAGAGCGGACCGGTCTGAACATTGCCGCGGCGCTTGCCGTTATCGGCTTGGCGCTGTTTGTCCGCAATGGCTACGGGATGGCGTGGTGCGCCGTCTTTGCCGCCGCTACTTTCGTCATCGCCGCGATAGCCCCGGCATGGCTGCGGCATGGCTATTTTTTGCTCATCGCCTTCATTGTGCTGGTGGAATCCATCATTAGCCCTTTCACGATTCTGTCAAACGCTTTAACTGCCGGGGATGCAGCCAGCCTAGGCAGAGTTACATTTATCCCGACAATCGTCTGGGCGCTCCTGTTTATGGCCTTCTCGCTGCTCTGCGCCAAAGGGTCGACAGGGCTTTTGTTCAAGCGCGGCTTCGGACAGAAGACGGCTTGATAAGAAGAAACGGCTTCGCCGTCCTTTTGGCAGCGTTCATCCCTTTGAACTTATATAAATATAAGCCATGTGAAACGCGATCAATCAATAAGTTAGGAAAACGGAAAAAGGCCGCCAATTGGGCGGCTGAGGCGGGTTTCATCCAAAAAAAATGATCAGAAAGCACAGAAAGCAGGCGTTTCGTTTTGGCGGTCGCCGAAAATATCAATATAATCATCATCCACGGATACCGTTCTCAAACTGCTGCCCTTTACCCGCTGTCACAATTGAACCGGTTCAACTTCCAGTAAGCGCCCGAACGGGATATCCAATTATTAACATCCCCGCCGCAGGTCCAGTAAGAAACCAACCTCGAGCATGTTTCGTCATACGGCGTTCTCCCGTACTCTTAAGATAACAGAAATGAAACATATAAGGGTACGGGGGAAAATGGATTATGAATGATCAGAAAACGATTTATGTCCTGATGACGGACACCGGAACACTTTTTACAAGAATGATTAAATTCGTCACGAAGGCGCCCCGCAATCACGCTTCCATCGCATTTGACTCCGACTTGAAGGATGTATACAGCTTTGGCCGCAAGCAGCCGCTTAATCCGCTATCCGGCGGATTCGTCAAAGAGGATATGAAGGGCAAGCTGTTCGGCAAAGCAGTCTGTGCCGTCTACAGTTGTACGATCAGCCGCTCTGCTTATGAGCGGATGCAGGCCTACATCCAAGCCATTGAAGCCAACCAGGAAAACTACAAATACAATCTGATCGGCCTGTTCGGCGTTATGCTGAATATGGAGTTCCAGCGCGAGAATGCTTACTTCTGCACCCAGTTTGTCGCCAAGGTGTTCGAGCATAGCGGACTTCCGATTGCCGACAAGCCGGCCTCGCTGGTCACTCCGGGCGATCTGGAAAATTCGGCAGCACTGCAGCTGGAATTTCAGGGCGAGCTGGAGCGCTATATCCAGCGCCAATCTACTGCTAAGCAAGAGATGAAGACCGCCTGATGCTTGAGCTGCTATTCTATCAGCTGCATCGATATTCCAAAACCATGCACATGGCGGGTTAGCTTACCGATTCAGATGATAGGGGACTGTCGTGATAACTACGTCCTTCTGGGCAAACAAAAAAGCATGCAGCATCAAGCCTGTCTGGTTGTGAAGAATATACTGCCACCAGTGCCTGGTTATGAACTGGGGAATGAGAATGGTAATATGATCGGTTTCCGCGCTTTTCCACTCGACCGTATCAATGAATTTCATGAGCGGCCTGATCACGCTGCGATAGCTGGACCGAAGCACGATGAGACGGACGCCGGGATTCCATTCCTCCCATTTTTTCTCCATCCGTTCAATATCTTCATCATCAAATCCCACATAAACGGCGACCACATTCTCCGTCAGCGACTTGGCATAGCTCAGCGACTGCATGACAACGCGCGTTATGCCCGCTACCGGAACCACAATGGTGCTTCCTTTAATAACCGGTTTGTCCGCTTCCATATTGATCCGCAATTGATCCGCCGTATTGCGGTAATGCTTGTTGATGCTCAGAAAGATCCAGATCACAACAGGCAGGAAGAGAAAGACCATCCAGACATGACCGAACTTGGTGAAGATAAAAATCAGCGTAATGACCAGAGTGGTGAGCATGCCAATTGTATTGATGATTAATTTTATGATCCAGTTGGCAGGCTTCAGCCTAATCCACCTCACCATCATCCCCAGCTGGGATAACGTAAAGGGAATAAAGACGCCTACCGCATACAGGGGAATGAGGCTCTCCGTATCCCCATGGAAAAGTACCACGAGCAAAGCGGACAAGATGCCCAGAATAATAATGCCATTGGAAAAGCCGAGACGGTCGCCGCGCACCATAAACACATTCGGCATATATTTATCTTTGGCCAGCATGAACGCCAGAAGGGGAAAGGCCGAGTAGGCTGTATTGGCTGCCAGAAACAGAATCAGGGCAGTGACTCCCTGGATGATATAATAAATCACGCCTCTGCCGAAGGTGGAATCGGCGATCTGGGAGACTACGGTTTCCTTCGGATTCGGCGTAATGCCGTACCAGTAGGCGAGAAGGCTGATTCCCACAAACATGGCGCCCAGAATGGCGCCCATCATGATCAGTGTGGCGGCGGCATTGCGATTGGCTGGCTGCTTGAAGTTCGGTATGGCGTTGGACACCGCCTCCACGCCGGTGAGCGCGGAACAGCCGGAGCTGAAGGCCTTCAGAAGCAGGAAAAGACTGATATTCGATACAGCGGCGCCGATTTCCGGAGGATGCGCGTCAACGCCTCCGAGCGCATACTTGATGATTCCCGAAATAATGAGTGCGAAAATCGCGAAGACAAACAAATAAACGGGCATGGCAAGCACGGACGCGGATTCCGTAATTCCGCGCAGGCTGATAATGGTCAAGAACAAAATCATGATGAGTGCAATCAGTACGCGGTGATCATGCAGGGACGGAAAAGCCGATGTAATGGCATCAGTCCCGGCGGATGTGCTGACGGCGACAGTAAGAATGTAATCGACAAGCAGCGAGCCTCCGGCCAGCAGTCCGGTGCGGACGCCCAGATTGTCCTTGGCTACTACATAAGCCCCGCCTCCGGCGGGATAAGCGAAGATCGTTTGCCTGTAAGACAAAATCAGAATCAGGAGAAGACCCAGCACAGCAAGCGAGATGGGGATGGAATACCATACCGCCGCGAAGCCCGCAGCCATCAGAACGATCAGAATTTGTTCCGTCCCGTAAGCGACTGAAGAGAGCGCATCCGAGGACAATACCGCAAGCGCTTTAAGTTTGGTCAGCTTTTCCCCTTCAATTTCCGCACTTTTCATTGGACGTCCGATTAATAACCGTTTGAATCTGCCTACCACTGTGACTTCCCCTTTTAGCTGCATTTTGTTGTGAAGCAAATGATCCTATCCCTTATTTCAAGCATAAAAAAAGCCGCAGAAAGTTAGGAGCTTTCCCGGCTTTATCCATAATTGAACATGGTTAAAACAACGATAATTCCTCTTCCGTACGCTTACGAGGTTAGCTGTCGGATTCGGGCGCGAGAGTCGCCCTACACCTTGGCTTGCGCCAGGTGATTCACCCCTGAGACCAGATCAACTGCATCTGCCTCCATGGTTCCCCCGTTTCTGTTTCAGAACTCAGCGATTAAGGATTTTTATGAAATTGAAACTCTTTTCCACGACTTGCTGCTTCACTTACTGAATATTACTCCTTCACTTATTTGTTGTACAGCAACGGAAACTGGAGAATATTTTAGCTCATTACCCTATATAGCGATATAAACGCTTACATAGATCCTATCCTCTTCCTACCAACCTTTTTCGCAGGATATCTTCATTTATGACCTATTATGTTTCCTGCCCATTATTTTTGTCTGGTCAAAAGCGATCTCAACAGCACAGCCGCGGATTTGAGCCTTGGCTTTTTTCTGTACTTGCGCACATCATCGTAAGTCGCCAGGGCAACCTTGGCATCCCTCAGCGCATAAGCGAAATCATCACCCTGCATCAGCTTGTATTCCCATACCCGCTTCTCCCAGGATGGAACAAGGGCGCTCATACGCTCGTCCTCGGCTGCCGGATGAATATAAGTCTCGCAGATTCCCTCGGGAAGATCGTAGAGCTTTGCCAGCATCATTTGCTTGAAGCTCTCATAGGTTTCCCCTTCTTCCACGCCATACGTATGGCTCAGCAGATAATCCGGTATCGGCACGCCGAGCGTATCCGCAAGATGGACCACCTTGCGCAGCGCCTGCTCCGCCCCCCGAATAGACGCCAGAAACTTGTCCCGGGGATCGATCCAGCGGAACAGACGGAATGGCAGGCCGCGCCGGGAGCACTGCCACAGCACCTGCGGCAGATAGCTTCTGCCTGTCGCCAGCCCATAGAGACTTCCCATATGATTATCCGCATGGGAGACCGTCAGACCTGCCTGCTTCACCGCCTCGAACTGCGCCTGCATTTCCCGTACAACCGCCTTCGGATCGGACTGCCGTTCGAAGGCTTCGATGGTGGCGTGCATGCGCCCGTCCGGGCCCTCCAGCGACGGATCGCCGGTCAGGCTTTTCCAGGGCAAAGCGGCGATCTCGCTTGTTAGCGTCAGATGCAGCCCGATATTCCCTGCCTTCTGCTTACGGCACCACGATGCCGCCTGCTCAAAGGCCGAGGCAGGCGGCATAATCGTTGCCGATGATACCTTCCGCTCCTCCAGCAAATGCATAATAGCTTGATTGGCGGCCTCGCTCTGCCCAAAATCATCCGCATTCAAAATTAAATATTTCTCCATCTGCTGCACCTCCAATGCTTTATTCAATCCTGACTTTTCGGAAATGGCTTCAGAAAAAACGAGAGAATCAAGGAAACGCTCAGTAAACAAAAGGGGACAACACAGACCAGGACGCGAAAGGTCAAATCAGGATTCGGTCCGGGTTCGTCGCCGCTTACATAACCAAAGAACATGCCGATGGTCCAGAACGCCAAGGCCGAGATCAGACCGCTGGAGCGGGTGATGAATCCGCTGACAGCCGTATACACGCCTTCCCTGCGCTGGCCGGTCCTGGCCGTATCCAGATCGATGATGCGGCTGTTCAGCACAGGCGGAGTAACCAGAAACCCTGCCAGTCCGAAGCCGACAATAATCCCGAATACAATCCCGCTGGCAAGTCCCTGACCGAACCACAGCGGTATGACGGACAAGGCATAAACAGCGAGAGAAACCCGCCAGCCGTTATGGGAACCAAGCTTGTTAACGATCCAGTACCAGACGACCACAAGGGGAATAACCGATACAAATATCGATGCCAACAGCAGGGAAACCTGGGATTCGGGAATGCGGAGCGTATATTTGGCGTAAAAAGGGATCATCGAGCTGAGCAGCCCGTTCACCGTCTGGGCGAACGAATTGGCAATGTTGAATATCCAGAACTCCTTGTTCTTCAACGTCTCGCGGAAGGATTCGATCAAACCAAGCCTGGGCTCGGAAACTTCCGTTTTCCCTTCCTGCACGCTCATCACGCACAAGAGCATGAATATCCCGAAAACCACGGCATAGATAAGCGCCATATAGCCAAAGCCGAAGGCATCGAATACGAGTGGCGTAAGCGCCGAGCCGATAAGGATTGCCGCAATCTGAAAGCCCTGCTGGATTGCCGAAGCCTTGGCCCGCAATCGGCTGCCCCGGAACAGTTCCGGGAAAAGAGCGCCGTAATTCACCCAGAGAATCGTAGCAACCCCTTCATAGAGAATAAGCGAAACGAGGAACCAAAGGAAGAGGTTCATATTCCCCAATCCCTGCGGCACGGCGAAAACCATGACAAATGAGGCCATAAAAAAAGGAATGGCTGAATAAATCCAGGGCTTGCGCCGGCCGAAACGCGTTCTGGTGCGATCCGACAGATAGCCGGCTATCGGCTGATTCACCGCGTCCCATATTAAATAGATGGTACGGGCCAGCGTAGCAAGTCCCACTCCAAGACCTAATTTTTCTACATAATAATAGCTGTAAAAGGAATTGAAGGCCTGGCTTGGAATCATCAAAGCAAACATGCCAAGCGCGTACGTGAAAGGAGAATTAAGCCATTTTCTGTTCATCCCAAACCTGCCCCTGTTATCAATATACGAATTTCCATTCTGGAAACTTCTGTTATATTCATTCTCTTAGCGGGTTTGGTATTCCTTCTGAACGGCTGAGATTACGTGACAGGCATGAAGGTATAAACGAAGCAGGATGAGGCCCCGGGTTGCACCAGAAATCCATCCAGCCACCAGGAAGAAACGGCTGCCGCCGTTCTTTTGGCGGCGCAGCTTGTCTCTCCCCTAAGACCTTATAGACCTATACATGCGTGAAACTTATACATGCGATAAGGTAAAATAAAAGCGCCCGGATTGCTCCAGGCGCTTCATACTGTTTACTTACTCGGCTGTCTTAAGCTTGTTAGGTTCAGGAGCTTCCGAACTTGTGCCGTGCTCCTGCTTCTCATGTTTATCCTTGCAGCGCTCGCGGATTTCCTGGCGGAGCTGCCTAGCGTCCTTGCCTTCCGTGGCAATGCCCAGCTTCTTGGCAAAAGCCTGCAGCTTCGCCAGATGCTTCGCCTTCTGTTCCGTCTCAAACCGTTTCCACTTGGCTTCGTCCGCCTTGCGGGCAGCTTTGAGCTCCTCGCGCAGCTGATCGGCATTCTTGCCTGCGGTCTCAATACCAAAATACCGGGCGGCTTCGGTCAGCCTTCTCATCCGGTGCTTCTCGCGGTCACTCTCGCTATATTTCCGGTGATCATGACCGTTGTTGCTCCACTGCTCGCTTTTCCCGTTTTGCTCCTGAGAAGAGGAAGTGCTGAGCGGCGGCGTCAAGTCCGCAGCTTGGGCGAATGACGGCAGAGCCGCCGCCAGAATCATGCCGGCCGCTGCTGTCGCGATCCATTTGCTGTTCCACGCTATCATCGTTTCTGTCAGCTCCTTATGAAGTTGGGTTGTCTATCACCTGGATAGTTTGTCCAACTTTACAGAGCTATAGTCAACTTTTTCCAAAGATCAGGACGTGGACCCAAGCTTCTTCCTCACTGCAGCTGTGCGAGCTCCTGCGCAAGCAAGCTCCTGGAGAAATGCTCCCCGATAAACACAGCCACATCATTCACTTTGCCCTGCGGCGTAATCCGCGTAAATTCCAGCTCCCGGTACGCATATTGAAATAAGAAGCGGCTGTTCGTGTCCGAGAAGGTAACAATACCCTTGGCCCGGTAAACCTCCTGCGGAAGCCTTGAGATAAGCTCTTCAAAGGAGTGGCTGTCGACCGGTCCCGCAAAATAATGGGTGAAGGACATCACATGAGCGTGTGATGCGTGAGACTCTTGGGACTCGTCATCATGCGGATGGGAATGCTGCTCACCTTCATGATCATGCCCTTCAAGCCTGCAGTTTGCCCCGCAGACATGCTTCCCGTGCAGCTGCCTGTACTCCGCATCCGTGTGGTCCTTGGGCGACAGATCGAACATGTTCAGCTCGGTCATGCAGCGTACTGTCATGGTCAGCGGCGCGTAGCCGTTAAGCTCGCGGACGAGCTGCTGGACCTCAATCAGCTCTTCGGGATTCAGCTTGTCAGCCTTGTTCACGATCAAATCGGTCGCGCAGCGGATCTGATCCTGCATCAGCTTGTAGGTTCTGCCGCCCCGCCGGCTGCGTAGCAGCAGTTCTGGCCCGTCAACGACAGTCGCAATTGTCTGCAAATCGACCCGAATGAACAAAGCCGCTTCCGTCACCGCGTCGATGATTTCCATTGGATTGGCTGCCCCCGTCGATTCGATCAGCACCACATCGGGCTGATGCTCCTCAATCAACTGCTTCAGCTCAAGGCCCAGATCGCCTCTGATCGTACAGCAGATGCAGCCCCCGAGCATCTCCGCCATGGGCACATCATCGTCAATGAACTGACCGTCGAGGTTCACGTCCCCAAGCTCGTTCATAACAATAGCTGCTTTAATATCAGCTGCTTTATAGTAATCGATCACCCGATTCAACAGCGTTGTCTTGCCGCTGCCGAGAAAGCCGGAGATCAGATGGATCGGAATCTTGTTTTGCTCATGGTGATGCCCGTTCATTGTCATAGCCGTTCATCCTTCCTCACTTGTCTAAAAAGAATTATATCGTAATTGTTACGTATATAACAGATGGCCGCTCAATAAATTCGCTAGTCGGCAAGCATGAATGTCTGTAAGAATAATTGACGGACGTTGAGGGGAAAATGAGGTTGCATTACCCACTTCCTTCCAAGGGGGCCAACCATGAGCGCTGCTTCCAACAACAATGACAAGCCTTCACTGGACAGGACGCTTCAGGAATTGCATAACTGTATGGATATCTATCACCGCATGTTTCCGGGCAAGCCGGAGCTGCATATCGTTTACTTCTCCAATCTGGTGAATATGGACAGGCTTCATCATGACCTCGTCGCCCCGCTCACCAGTGCTGACGGCAATGAACAAATAGCTGCGATCCTGACGCAGGAGCATTCTCTTTTCGTGGCTGCTCAGGATCATCACACCTGCGTCAACGGCATTCTGGCCGGACAAGCGGCGGTCTTCTTCCGGGAAAAAGTCTATTTGATCGATCTGTTGAATTCATTCGGAAGATCGATTGAGCAGTCCGAGACCGAAACGGTAATTGCCGGTCCGCATGACGGATTTGTGGAAAATATTACGGATAATCTGACCGTTATCCGCAGACGGATCCACAGTGCGCAGCTGAAAACCATTTCGCTCCAAGTGGGGGAAGTTACAAAAACACAAGTCATTGTCGCTTATATTGAAGGCATCGCCAATGACGAGCTGATAAACAAACTCATAGAACGGATCCGTGGCATTGAAATCGATGCCGTATTCGATACCAATATGCTTGTGCAGATGATCGACGACAATCCGAATTCCGTCTTCCCGCAATTTCTGACGACTGAACGGCCGGATGCCATCTGCTCCAAGCTCACAGCAGGAAGGGTTATATGTCTGGTAGACGGCTCGCCCTCGGCATTCAGCTGTCCGACTTCATTCTTTGAATTTTTCACTTCGCCGGACGATTATTACCAGAGATGGCAGCTGGGAACCGCTCTGCGGCTGCTGCGGATTATCGGTTTTGTCGTCACCATCGGCTTTACGGCCCTCTATGTCTCGATAACGACGTTCCATTATGAGATGGTTCCTCATACGATGCTGCTTAATTTGACGGAATCGCGCAGCCGCGTTCCTTTCCCGCCGCTCTATGAAGCACTTCTGATGGAGATTACAATTGAGCTGCTTCGTGAAGCAGGGGCCAGACTGCCAACCAAAATCGGGCAAACGATCGGCATCGTCGGCGGTATTGTAATCGGCCAAGCCGCCGTCCAGGCAGGCTTCACCAGCAATATCCTGATCATTACCGTCGCTTCTTCCGCAATCGCATCTTTCGTTATTCCGAGCTACATTATGAGCGCCTCCATCCGGCTTATCCGTTTCGGTCTGATTTTGCTTGCCGGGCTATTGGGCAATTTCGGGTTGGCTGCAGGAATTTGCTTTATCGTCATCCATCTGAGCGGCATCACGAATTTGGGAACCTCTTATTTGACTCCTGTAACTCCGTTCGTCAAAAAGGACTGGCTGGATACCTTTATCCGTGGCCCCTTCTATGCTCTGCGCAGCCGTCCTTCCCAGGTGCAGACATCCAATAAGGTCAAAAATAAAATGCGAAAGTAGTGCCTTGCCTTGAATGAAAAGCTGAGTACATTTCACATTGCCCTATTAATCTACATGATCGAGCTTGATGTAACCATGTTCAGCATGCCCAGGCTTGTTGCGGAAAACATCGGAACCAACGGGTGGCTCGGTGTTATTCTGCTTTCATTTGCAGCCGCCGTTAATATCATGTTGATCCAGCTCGTCTATCGTATAGGCAGGGGACGCTCCGTGTTCGAGATTGCCGGGCATACGCTTCCCCGCTTCGTCCTGTATCCGTTCTATATTCTGCTTGCCTTGTTCTGGACGGCGCTCGGGAGCTTTATCTGCAAAAAATATGTTCTGATCTTTCAAATGCTATCTTTCCCCACAACGAACCCGATGCTGCTGTATGGGGTAATCGTTCTTCTGATGTTCTACTTGCTGACCAAGGGCATTTATAATATCGGGAAAGTGAGTACGATTTTTTTCTTTTTCACTATCGTTTTGATTTTTTTTATCTTTTATTATATTCCCCACTGGCGGATCGTCCATTTTACGGAGTATTTTTTTCAAGGAACAACCGGAGGGCATAGTTGGGTCGGCTGGATTGAGGTATACACCATTTTTGTTGGATTTGAGCTGGCCCTGCTGCTTTTTCCGTTCACCAACAACAAAAGCGGCTTGATCAAAGGGGTTTATGCCGGTCATTTCATTCATTTGTTCACGGTTCTGCTGCTGATTCTCACCTGCTTCGGCTTCTTCAGCTTCGAGCAGCTGAAGATCCTGATGTATCCCGTCATTAATCTGTTATCCTTTATTGAGCTTCCCTTTATTAACAGAGTCGAAAACCTGATCTATACCATATTCCTGTTTGCCAATCTGATCTCACTTGTCATGTTTACATGGGCTGCCTTGATGAGTTTGAAACAAATATTCCCCGCAGCCAAAGCCGGAATTCTGGAGCTGGCATTAGCCGTATTGTCCTTCGGATTCGGATGCATCCCCCGCATCGCCCGGGAATCTGAACGGCTGCTGATCCTGGCATATTATGCCGAGATTGCGTTATCATTCACAGCCCCTCTGGCTTTACTGCTGCTGTTAGCCTGGCAAAGCTTATTCCGCAGGAAGGGATCAATGCCATGAAAAAAGCCATCCTATGCCTGACTCTCTGCTTCTTCCTGACAGGCTGCAGGGACGAGAAAATTATTGAGCAAATGGGTTTCGCACGCACCCTCGCTTACGATACGGCTAATCCGGATGGCAGCGGCAATTTGCTGCGGATCACGATCAGCATACCTCAGGCTCAGCCTCATCACACCCGAATCCTGCTGTCGACAACAGCAAGGTCTAGCAAGGAAGCGCGGCTCATCTTCACCCGGGAGAATAACCGGCAGGTAGTCAGCGGACAGCTTCGGACTGCTCTATTTGGCGAGAAATTGTCATCAATCGGGTTATGGCATCATGTGGACAGCCTTGTCCGCGATCCGTCCATCGGCAATACAGTGAGTGTGGTCGTCGTTGAAGGCGATGCCAACGATTTACTGGAAAGCGACTTCTCCCAGTACCCTTCGACAGGGGAATATATTGAAACTCTGATTCGCTCCGGCAGCCGTGCGAATGAAATCCCTTCATCCAATCTGTATACCTTTACAAGAGATTTCATGGACAAGGGGATTGACCCTGTCGCTCCGATCCTTAAGGCATCGAAGGAAAGTATTAAACTTGATGGCTTGGCGCTGTTTCGGGAAGACCGGTATGTGGGAAAGGTTGAACCCAGGGACTCGCTGCTGATTGCCTCTATGATGGGCCGCGTTCATTCAGGAGAGCTGGCGATTCCGGTTCCTTCGGAGAATGGGGAAGAGAGCGATATTGTCATCATGAGCTTTATGTCCAGCAAACGAAAAATAACGATCAGCCACAAACAGCCCATTAAAAGCGGCTCCGACCTGAATGTGGTCGTTCATATGAAGCTGCGCGGCTCGCTGCTGGAATATACCGGCACTATGAAGCTCCAGGAAGCAGAGATTCAAAAAAAAATGGAGGCGATGATGAGTGCATATCTGGAAAAGGAAGGAACCCGGATCATTAAGATGATGCAGCAGTTAAGCGCGGATTCCCTGGGAATCGGTCAATATGCGCGAAATGAGATGAGCTATGCCCAGTGGGAGCGTACCGACTGGCATGCTTTCTTTTCCCAGGCGAATATTAAGGTCGTCGCAGATGTGAAAATCAAAGATATCGGAAAGGTGCAGCAGTGATGCTGCGTACGTGGACCGCATGCCCCCCCCCAAAACTGCAGCGTTTCACCGGAGAAATAGAGGCTTGCCTCTCCTGCCCGCTTCTATGTTATACTGCTAAAATATCCATGCAGGAGGGTTAATGAAGTGAAAATTTATATCATTCTTTCGTTTAATGAAGACGGAATGGAAAATGTTTATGCAGGTACGGACGAGGAAAAGGCATTGTCCTTGAAGCCTCGGGATTTTGAGAACTGCGATGCTCTATTCGTGGAAATATGGGAAGACGGAGAGAAAACGGATGATTTTCGTCTGGAATGACGGGGACAGCAAAGCAGGATGGAATCATAAAAGGAATGGCACTAGTGCCTGGGGTGAAAATAGTAGAAGAAGAGACGCTTCAGGCATGTTCAAGATGCTTGAAGCGTCTTTTTGGGTTGAAGAGAGTGCCTTGGTCAGGAGGGAGGAGTAGGTGTTCACCGGATTGCGATGCCAGATGCTTTGCGCACTTCATCCGCCAGGCGGTGAATTTCGGCGCGGGCTTGTTTATCTGTGGTCATCTCGTAGATGCTGGCCAATAACCGGATGAGCGTATCTGCGTCCCTGGTGTTCATTTTCATGCTGCCCTCTTGGGGGACTGGAGAAGCGGTTATGGGGATGGCGCAGTCTATTCCTTTTGCCATGTATGTTCACCTTCTCTCCGTGGTGGGTTGTTTGTTGAAGTCCAGTACGGCCTTCTCGATATGAAGCGGATCGTCTCGGAGGAGACAACCTCGGTCAAATAGGGGTGCAGCTGCGTCATGTTTGATCATCCTTTCGTTTTTGGTTTCTTTTTGAAATAAACAAAAGCGTCATAGCGTTTCTTATAGGTTTGTATGGACAGGAGAAATAACCCCAAAGCTGCCGCCGACTGGGCTGTCAGCCATGCCAGCCGCTGGATTTTCTCCAATTTCAAGCTGATGAACCCCAGCAGTTCCGATAGAGAAATCCAAAGCGTAATCCCCATGGAGAGGGTGTAGGCTGATAGAAAAAAGAGCATCGCCAGCAGAAATGCACTGACAATGCCCGATTTGATCCGCTCCTTGTAATAAGGGATTTGCGAGATCAGAATGAATGAGGCTGAGATGGTCGAGAAGGCATACAGCAGGAAAAAGGTCCAATCAATAAATAGAGACATGATCAATCCCCCTCCTTCTCGTAAACAAGATATTTGGCGAAATTGTTGTTTTTGACGATGTCCTGCAGCTCCTGCGATAAATGACGGTAACGATGAATGGATAACGATACGCTGATGGAGGCGTTGTTGAGATCATCCCGTTTGTCCCGAAATCGGGGGAGAAACCATTCCAACCATTTTAGAGGCATGCTTGTCATCCTCCCCTGTTGTCAGGGGTGTCCTTCTTGATATTTTTGAACCACTCGATCATCGGCGCCATCACACCTTCGCGTTCCTTGTCCAAAATCTCCTGCAGCCGGTCCCGGTCTTCTTCCGCCCTGTCCAGCAAACTGCGTGGCACCAAGTCACCACGGATAAGCATCCGGACGATATAGAGCACCACAATGAGCAGGACAATAGCCAGAATAAGTGAAAGGCCATACTTTTCCGCCAGCTGCGCAAGCTTTTCAATGGATGTCAATTGTTCCGGATCCATCCTGGTGACCTCCTCTTTAAATATAAAAAACAGCCTCACGTCAGTGGGGCTTAAATGGTCTATCAGACTTTTTCTTAGGTCACGAAAAGCTGTCCATTTGCATATCCGAGCTTACCTATTGTCCTCACCGACTTCAATCGTGATCACGGTACCGGGTTCACCCCAAGACAGAGCGAGGGGAGGCCTTTCGAAAAGGTTAATGCCGCAGGCGGGTCATTGGTCATATTGCCGTTCATGACTTGGTCCCCTCCTTGATCTGCATGCTCTGCATAAGCGGTTCAACCGGCTTCTCCTGAATGACCGGAAAGGCATAGTCGACTGAAAAATGCAGCATATTCTCTATCTTTTCATGTTTCATATTCGTGCCGTGATAATAGGCCCCATCAATGCCGATAAGCGCCAGATGCTCATACAAGCTCTCGGCTATATCCCTTACCATCTCAGGTGTTTGGCCCACAGCCTTATAACCAATATCGAAGGTATGCACCCGCCGGTACCGGTTGTTCAGCTCTTGGGTCTGCACAACCTTCGCCAGCTTCACGATAAAGCATGGATGCTGCTCGTCTTCATTCTCTTCCCCGTAAATCTCAATGTCCGGAAACCAACTTTCGAGATTCGCGAGAAGACCTTCATAAATCCGGTTGATCGTAACCAGTATCATCCCTTATTCTCCTTCCTTCCGCCCGATTTCCTGGTTTTTGACGCTCACTCCTTTGCCGCCCGACTGCTGCTTGTGTGTCTCATCCCGGCCGATCATCCTCCTGTTCCCCTTCATGGCTGATGCTTGCTTCTTCCGCCTAGTTTAACGCCATCCGACAGGGCCCTTTCGGCGAATAATCCCGCTTGTTGCTTGGCTCCCCGCTTGTCCTTGCCTCGTTTGCTTCATTTGTTCATGTTATCATAATAACACGATTTTACGAACAAATGTTCTCATATATGTCCAGATTTTGTCCAGCCTATGCGTCCGAAAGGGATAAAAAAAGACGAACAGTCCGCGACCGTCCGTCTTATTGCTTTGCCCGATTCCGTTTCTCGCAAGCGGTGATCAAGGGTTCTCAATACTCATCTCCCAGCTTGCGGATGGTCCGGCGAACCTCCTGCTCCTGTGATCGCGCCGTACTCCTCAATGGATTTGCGCCTCCAACTGTAAAGCGTCGAACGGGAAACTCCCAGCTCGTCCATAATCGCCGATACGTGCATATCCTCCATGAATTCCAGCCGCAGCAGCTGCCCATATTCAGGTTTATACTCACCCAGCACCTCGATCGCCCACTCGATCTGCTTCTTCTCCTGCTGGATCCTCTGCAGTTCGCTGATTCGCTCAATCACTTCATCGTAACCGCCGCGGGCGCCCGACCTTGCTTCAATGACCTTCTCAATCTTGCCCTTCAGCTCCCGCAGCAGCTTCTCGTCTTCCTCGTCTGCAGGACTGAGACCGCTAACCTCCCTCAGCTGGCTGTGCGTTCCTGTCCTGTATTGGGTAAGGTAGGCATGGGCTGTCGTTTCCAGCTTCTGCTCCCGTTTGTTCAGATACATATAGGAAGGAAGCCCGCGCAGCTGACGGTGAAGCTCCTGAAGCTGATCATCCTGACGAAATGAACTGATATAGATCCCGTTGCCTACCGGCTGCTTCTCCAGCACCTTGATCCGGGCAGTCAATCGCTTGTAGGAGCGCAGCTGCTCGAGAGCCGTCTGCCCGTAGTGAAATTCTGTCATTTTCTGATCTCTCCTTTTCCTTCGATTGATAATTAAATTATCATTACAGATAGCATTGATGGGCTATTTCGGGATAAAAGAACTTTCCTTCATCAAGAAAATCAATCTTCAGATATCGTCAACCGAGAACTCGCAAAGAATTCGGAACAATCGCTAAGATCCTGCGAAACCGCTCATTTTCGATAAGAAGAAAATCCGGTTGACATCGAAAATAAAATTATCTATACTATTGAACAAGATAATTATTTTATCATTAAGTAGCAAATCAGGACCGGGTCCTCGATCGGTAAGATTATTATAAAAGATAATTATTTTATCCGTCAAGCGATTTGGAAATATTGTTGGAGGTCATAAATATGAGTATGGGAGCAATGCTGATTCGCCTTCGGGAGGAAAAGGGCTTAACGCAGGCCGATGTCGCCGCGAAGCTCGGAATCAAGAGGGCCCGTTACAATGCCTGGGAGAATAATATCGCCAAGCCCCGTGTTGCGATGCTCAATCAATTGGCTAATTTCTATGGCGTAAATCCCGATTTTCTGCTAGGCTTTGAATCACACACCCCTCTTCCCGATTGGGCAACCTCCAGAGACAAGCGCGATTTCAAGAAGATGCTGGAGGAGGACGAGGTCGTCATGTTCGACGGCGTGCCGATCAGCGATGTCGGGAAGCAGCGCGTCATGGACGTACTGACCGGGTTGTTCTGGGAAGCGAAGCAGATGAACAAGAGGAAGAAGAAATAACCGCTAACGATAAAAGGTGATGCCATGAATGAAATCATAACCAAACTCATCCGCCGGTTTCAGACCAACGATCCTTTTGAGATTGCGCGTGGGCTTGGAATTCATATCCGGTTTCTGGAGCTTGCGGAAGGCACCCGCGGCCTGTATTACAAGAAGCTGCGCAGGCGCTTTATTGTCATTAACGATCAGCTCGACGACAACTGGCAGCGCTTCGTCTGTGCCCACGAGCTGGCTCATGACCGTCTCCATCCCGGACTTAGCCGATTTTTGCTGGACGAGCAATCCTTCTATAATGTCGGAAAATACGAACGGCAGGCCAATAAGTTTGCCGTCCGGCTGCTGACAGCCGGCAGTCCTCCTGTCAAAGGAGAAACGATTGAGAAGCTGCTGAAGCGCAACGGCATCCCTGAAGAGATGCAAAGCTTTTTCTACTAACAGCGGCAGGCTCGATCTCTTTTTATTTTGCATAAGGGATTGGCTGGAGACTTCGGCAGCGGCGCTCAAATTTTTCTTACCTCTGCAATAACGCACGAAACTTAAAATTTTCCGATATTAACACACACGCGAATGCTGAGCCATTGCGCGTGTTTTTATTTGCCGGATTTCCCGGTCTGCTGCATAACAACCGGCATCAATACCGCCGCATTCCAGTAACTCTCGATTTACATCCGCCGATAGATATGATAATTTATAAACAACCAAACATCCTACGTTTAAGAATGGAAGTGTAAAGATGCTCCAACAACCAACCCGATTAACCCTTGTCGAGCAGGTAGCCCGTCAAATAGAAGCCATGATTGAATCCGGCGATTGGGCTGTAGGCACTCGCATACCGGCTGAACCGGAATTAATGATGCAGCTTCAGGTTAGCCGAAATACATTAAGAGAGGCAATCCATGCGCTGATTCATGCCGGGCTGCTCAAGACGCGGCAGGGTGACGGAACCTATGTCAGCTCCTCCAGCGCCCTGGGCTCACTCATTCAGCGGCGGGTCCTTCGATCCGATCTGCTGCAAACGCTGGAGGTTCGGCATGCGCTGGAAAGAGAAGCGGCGTACCTTGCAGCCACCCGCCGTAATGACATGGATATTGAAACCATCAGCTCCCATCTGGATGCCTGTCAGAGAGCTGTTCGGAACCAGGACCAGAATGCCTATATCTCTTCGGATATTCTGCTGCACCAAGCGATCACAGCAGCAGCCCATAATGACGTACTGATGGACTTGTACAGCCATATCAGCGGGGCTTTGCAGCAATCCATTACCTATCTGGTTGAGCTGCGGAGCCGGAATTTGCATGAAGAATTTCATCAACAGCTGGTTGAAGCCATTATTGCCGGGGATGCCGATAAGGCGGTCGAAGCGGTACAGTTATATATCAAGCAGTCCCGAATTGATCTGGAGAGCCGAGTGGAGGAATCACCATGAGTACAGGCAATGAACTAAGGCTGCATCCATCGCAACTGGAATCTGCCAGCCGCACGCAAGGAAGTCTGTTGATCCTCGGTTTTATCTTTATAGCTGTAAATATGCGGGCGCCTCTAACGTCCGTTGGTCCGCTGATCGGATCAATCCGCGATTCCTTGGGAATCTCCAGCACCCTTGCCGGCAGCATTACGACATTACCTCTGCTTGCCTTTGCCTTATTATCGCCATTTGCTCCTGCGCTGGCCCGTCGTTACGGGATGGAACGGGTGCTCCTGTATGCTCTGTTTGCACTTGTTCTGGGCACAGCTTTGAGATCAGCCACCAATGGACTTGGCGCCTTGTTCGGGGGTACTATTCTGATCGGGCTTGCCATCGCGGTTTGCAATGTCCTGCTGCCAAGCCTGATCAAACGGGAGTATCCGCATAAAATCGGGATGATGACGGGAATATATTCGGTTTCGATGAATTTATGCGGGGCGATCGCAACCGGGATCAGCGTCCCCTTGGCCGGTCATATTTGGCTGGGCTGGAGAGGAGTCCTTGGTTTCTGGGGGATTCTTGCCTTGATTGCGATAATAATCTGGCTGCCGCAGCTGAACAGCCATCGGGCTTCATCTCCTGCAGCATCCGGTGCAGCCATTCCACAAGGGAATATATGGCGGTCACCGCTCGCCTGGAAGGTAACCTTATTCATGGGGCTGCAGTCGCTTATTTTCTATATCACCTTAACCTGGCTGCCGGAAATCCTTGTGGAGCGGGGAATGAGCTCAAGTACAGCAGGCTGGATGCTATCGCTTATGCAGTTCGCTCTTCTTCCCTGCACATTCATTGTTCCGATTCTGGCCGGGCGGATGAAGAATCAGCAGCCCCTTGTGATCGTATGCGCCTTGTTATATCTGATCGGTTTTGGCGGGCTTTTCTTTCGAAATATTAGCCTGGTTCCGCTTTGGGCAGTCATTCTGGGCATTGCCGGAGGCATCTCTTTCAGCCTGGCCATGATGTTCTTCAGCCTGCGCACCAGACATGCCCAAGAAGCAGCCCGCCTGTCCGGGATGGCGCAATCTGTCGGGTATTTGCTCGCTGCGATTGGCCCGGTCCTGTTCGGCATGCTTCATGATATGCTCGGCAGTTGGACATCTCCTCTGTTGATGCTGGTCACTGCCAGTGTCCTGATCGCTGTTTTTGGCATGGGGGCGTCAAGAAATCAATACATTGGGCAGACCAATTAATACATCTTGTCCCTCTCTTGAAATATTTCTTAATCTAAATGTCATATCCTCTTCATCTGATTTTAAGATTAGCCGCCTATAATAAGAACTAACAACCCCCCTTTATTAATATAGAACGACTTGGACCCGCATCTGATGCGGGTCACTTTTTTTTATAGCAGGAAGAAACGGCTGTCTCCGTTCTTTGACGCCGCAGTCAGTTTCTTCCCACGGACCTTCTATTGCAATCGAAACTGGTGAAACTTTTAATTTTCCATAAGTCAAAGAAGCCATTTCCACACAAGGGAGAATGGCTTCGTTCATGAATATGACCGGATTATAATTCAGCTGGCGTTCTCCACATTCATAATGTCCAAAAAAGGAACCTTCGTAATTTCACCAAGATTCTCCATATGTACAAGCCTCGTCCGGGCATCCATTAAAACAATCCTGCCTTGAACCTTGTTCTCCCAACCCCATACCGTCAACAACAGCTCCGAATCCTCCTGTTTGGCTTCTGTCAGCCTCTCACCGAGCTCTTCGAGCTGAAACTCATCTCTTGTTGGCCTTTTTGGCGCTTTAGCCATGCCTGTCCATTCCTCTCTGTCACAAAATTTACTCTGCAGGTTCCAATAAAAAAAGAAACAGGCCGCTTCCCCGACTAAGGTTTGCAGCCCATCAACGTCGTTTTGTCATTCCCGGATTTCTTGCTGTCGCTGGCCTCGGGCGGTACACAGCAGCTTTGCTTGACGATCTGCCATTATAAATTTCCTACCCTTAACATTACCATAATAATTAGCAAGAAGAAACGGCTTCGCCGTCCACTGGCGGCGTATATTTAGTTTAAGCAAAGTATGGACCAAATTTCATACTTTCTACTATTTTAATAAAGAATAAATAATGAAACGACTATCAAAAGAGCCATACTTCAGAAAACCCTTTGTTTTCCGCATCCATTTGTGACATCATAAAGCATGACGAAGAAACCGGCTGTCCATCAGGCTGGTTTGAGGTCGGAAGGAAGATGATCATGGACGACATAAAATCTGTAACGGTAGAATTCAATGGCAACACGTACAAATTACTGGCCGATCCTGATATAACGGGACGGCTGCTGACAGAAGGCAGATTTCAGGCTAACGATCATGAATTTTCTGTGCATGCTGTCGACCGTGAGGGAAAGGATTGCCATATTTATTGGATTCTGCCGGTAGTTGATGGCGTTGCCATTGACTCACTGAACTGGGCGCATATTGACCGCGTCGAGTATGACTAACCGCCAGAGCTTCAAATTACCCATTGTTTAATCAAATGACGAAGAAATCCCCGATCAGCTTAGGGGCTGAACGGGGATTATGTTATGACCATTCATTTAAAAATTGGTTGCGGGGGCAGGATTTGAACCTGCGGCCTTCGGGTTATGAGCCCGACGAGCTACCGGGCTGCTCCACCCCGCGTCATTGCTTCATCCGGTTTTACCGGGAGATCATAGTATAACCCATATTATCTGAATAAGCAAATGATATCTTCAATTTTTTTTTGACTCCTGATACCTGCTTAGGCTACAGCCCATTTTGAACCAGGCAGGTATCACGATCCATTCATTGTGAATAGGCTAAGTCATCAAAGTATTGGAGGTTGAACAATGGCGATCAATCCTTATGCATATCCATATTTCCGATATCCACAGCCTTATTTTCAGCCCTATTACGCACACCCACCCGTCCATCCATACCCGTATCATCCCTGGGTATATCCTACTGGACGCGAGCCCTATTGGAACCAAGTAGGAGGACATGGGATCGGTTTTAACGCGGATGGCCATCTTGGGCCATTCGGCGCCGGCATTCATGCTGGCGGTCATCTTGGCAGCGGATATGGGGCCCCTCTCTCACCGGATGGCAGCCTTGATCCGCAGGCAGCCGGCAATTTTGGCGGCGGATATGGCTTGGGCATTAATGCCGGCGGCCACATTGGCGGCGATAAAGGATTAGGCGTGCAGGCCGGCGGTCATCTCGGCACCCATGGGGTTGGCGTCCAGGCTGGCGGGAATATTGCCGGTCATGGAGTTGGCATGAACACCGGCTTCAATTGGGGTTAAGCTCCCCTCTATATTCCTGTTAGAGCGCCTGCAGCGGCGCTCTTTTTTCTTTCTCTTATTGCTTGCAGCCTGATAATAATAGCTGTTTTTCACCATTTTGCGACATTTTTAATCCGCCAATCATCATCTTCATGGAAGCACCGTATTAAGTGTATATTTAATAGAAGCTTCGCATTCCCTGCCATTTTTTCTTCGAAAACAGGGCGTGGAGCCTCCTCATGGCTTGTGTCTTGCGAACGACTCGTGATAAGTTGCGCATGATCGTCTATAATAGGGGTAGAGAACTACGGACCGCAGTCATGCAAGCGCTTAATTTTTGTTTCGGGGGGAGCTACATACAATGAGAGGGGCAACATTTTCTCCGATGTTTCGCAGATTTCTGATTTCATATTTAATCGTGCTCCTGCTTCCCAACGTAGCCGGCTATATGTCCTACAGAGCTTCCGTTAAGGTAGCGGGGACCAGTTCCGTCGAGAACAGCCGTGCGCTGCTCAACCAGAGCAAGGAAATTCTCGAAACCCGTCTCAACGAGGTGGAGGCCTTTACCAAGCAGCTGGCCATCAATAAGGACCTGAATCTGATCATGACAGAGAAGAATCAGCACGATGCCAATAATGTATTCGGGCTGCTCGGCATGTCGAAGGACATTGCCAACTATACAAGGGCCAATGATTTTCTGCAGAACTTCTATATCTATCTGGACAACTATAATGTTGTCCTGACGGCGGATTCCTTGTACTATCGACCGGAGCATTTCTACGAGCTGAATCACTATAAAGATATGACTTTCGAGCAGTGGAAGACGACGATTTTGGATAAATTCCACGAAAATGAAATTATCCCTCTCCGCCCCTATATCAAGAGCAGCGCGCAGAACTCGGACATCACGTTCCAGAGCTCGGTCATTACATTCATCCAGTCGCTGCCAATCAACAGCTTGAATAAACCGCGGGCAACCGTTGTCGTGACGATAGACGAACAGAAGATCGGCCGGCTGCTAAGCGGCATGTTCGGGCAAAATGGAGGCTGGGGCTTCATAACCGACAACAAGGGCAACACCCTTATTTCCCAAGGCATCGATGACGCGTCGATTAAGAAGCTGTCTCATATCCCTTCGGGACAAGCGGGCGACCTGGATACCCTTGAGAACGGAATGCTTCTCATTACCGTGCAATCGGCCACAACTGGCTGGCTGTATACCGCTGGCATTCCTGAAGAGATGGTCATGCAGCAGGCCAACCAGATCAAGTATGTGACCTGGATGTTCACGGCAGGCGCTCTGATAATCGGTCTGCTGATTATATTGATGCTCGCTTACCGCAATACGGCTCCGATCGCCCGGCTGCTTAGCGTCTTTAAGGACCAGGCCGAGTCCGGGTCCGGCCGCTACAAGAATGAGTACGATTTTCTGTCAGGCAATATTTCGAATCTGATCGACAACAACAAGCTGCTCGAGTCGGAGCTGAACAAGCAGCTGCCCCTGCTGCGCGACGCCTTCATCAAGCGGCTTCTGGTAGGCGAATTTTATTCGCTGGACGAGATCGAGGCGGTTTCATCCCAGGCAGGCATCAGTGTGGGTTCCGCACAAGGTCATGTTTGCGTTATAAAGCTGAACGGATATGGAGAAATCGACAACGAGGAAATCATTCATGAATTAAGCCTCGCCCGGCTGCTGCTCAAGAAGCTGCTCCAGGAAGAGGATGAAGAGCTGCTCGTGACCGACCTAGGCTCGGATAAAATCGCCCTTCTGTACCCTAGGAAAGCGGAGCCTCAGGATGAAGCCGACAATTTGGTTGAGAGCCGGATGACACAGCTGGCCGAAGAGATATTCAACCAATACAGGCTTACTGTGAGTATCGGCATCGGCAATCCCTACCAGACGCTAAGAGATATAAGCCGTTCGTTCGACGAGGCGCAGCAGGCATCGGAATATGCCGTGTATGGCGGTGAAAGAAGAGTGGTATGGTACCTTGATACAGCCAGAGAAACATCGATGTACTATTACCCGATCGATACCCAGCAGCGGCTGCTGAACACGCTGAAGGTTGGCGAATACGATGAAGCCAAACGGATTCTGGATCAGATCCTGCTCAAAAACTTCGAGGAGCGCGAGCTTTCCTATGACATGAGGCAGCAGCTGATCGTCGAGCTCAAGGGAACGATCCTCAAGCTGATGGATCAGAAGTCCTTTCAGGATGAGGCGTTTAACGAGTCGGTCAGAAATGAAATTGCACAAATTCAACCGCTTGATGCGGTTGAACAGCTCAGAAGCCGGCTAGATACGCTGATGAGGAATATATGCAGCGCGATCGCCAAGCAAAAATCCGACGATGTCGATGAAACGATCCGCGCCATCATGGTCCATATCCAAAATCAATATACGGATCCGGATCTAACGTTGTACCGGATTGCCGAATCGGTGCAGCGTCCGGAGCGCTTCATCTCCCATCTGTTCAAGGAGCAAACCGGAGAGAACCTCTCCGATTATCTCGAACGGATCAGGATGAACAAAGCTTCCGATCTGCTGATCCAAAACGAGCTGACGATCGATGAAATTTCGGCGCAGGTTGGCTACAACAGCGCGCATTCCTTCCGGAGAGCATTCAAGCGTGTCAAGGGCGTAGCTCCAAGCGCCTACCGGCAAACATCGGAATAGCATGATCGCCAAAGCCTGTCCAACCTATGGACAGGCTTTTCTTTGTCCTTGCAGAATCACAATTATCCATTCTGAAGGTCTAATGGAAGTACCGGCGCTTGCCGCCTAAGGGCGGTGACTGCCGTTCCTTCTTTTGCCCTTGTTTCCGGTGCAAAATGTACGCTTCCGGGGAACTGTACGCTCGAATATTCTGCGCAATTGTACGCTAATTTAGACGAATTTGTACCTTTACGGGCCATGGATGAAATCGGTATCATTTGAGGTGGGCAAGAGAAGAAAGCGTTCACAACAGAGCTGCGGCACGAACATATTCTATTGCCGCTGCGAATCAAGGGGGGATTCATCTGGGCACGATAACAGCAGCAAATCAAGAGAAAACGAAGTCGCGGGGGATGCTCTCCAACCTGGGAACCATGGCGGGTCGAAGCTTAAGAAAGCACTGGCAGCTCTACCTGCTGGTCATTCCTCCATTGCTTTATTTTGTTATTTTCAAGTATATCCCGATGTTCAACGCGGTGCTGGCCTTTAAGGATTACAATGTTCTCAAGGGCATTTGGGGCAGTCCATGGGTCGGGACCAAATATTTTGAGCAGTTCTTTCATAATCCGGTGTTCGTGACGCTGCTGAAAAACACCTTGCTGATGTCCTTGTATTTGCTGGTTATCAGCTTTCCGATACCGATCATACTGGCGCTGGCGCTCAATGAGGTGAAAAGCGCGAGGTTCAGACGAGTCGTACAATTGGTCACCTATGCGCCTTACTTTATTTCCACTGTCGTCATGGTATCCATCATTATGCTGTTTCTTGCTCCAAGCACGGGGCTTGTCAATAAAATTCTCGAAGCGACCGGTTCCGAATCCATCAATTTTCTTGGCAATTCGGGCATGTTCCGTTCGATCTATGTCTGGTCGGACATCTGGCAGACCGCGGGCTATTCCGCCGTTATTTATTTGGCAGCGCTTGCGGGCGTTGATCCCTCCCTCTACGAGGCGGCCAAGGTTGACGGCGCTTCGCGCATCCAGAAAATTTGGAACGTGGATGTTCCGGGGATTTTGCCTGCAGCCGTCATCATCCTCATTCTGAATGTCGGCAATATGATGGCGATCGGCTTTGAGAAAATTTATTTGCTGCAAAATCCGCTGAATACGACGACTTCCGAAATTATTTCCACTTATGTGTACAAGATCGGACTGCTCAACGCGAACTACAGCTTCGCGACGGCGGTCGGACTGTTCAACTCCGTTATCAATCTGGTTCTGCTTATAATGGTCAATACGATTGCCAAACGACTCTCCAACAACAGCCTTTGGTAGAGGCTTCGTACAGAAAGGAGCCATTGCTATGGCGAGCATAAGACATACCGTCCGCGAGTCGTTGGGAGACCGGATGTTTCTCGGACTGATCTATCTGTTTTTAATTCTAGTATTGGTGGCAACGGTTTATCCGCTTATATTCATAATCAGTTCATCGATCAGCAGTCCCTCCGCCGTATCAGGCGGCCGTGTATGGCTGTGGCCTGTGGAAGCGACCTTTGTCGGCTACAAGGCGGCGTTCCAGAACAGCCAGATCGTGACGGGTTATGCAAACTCATTGTTCTATACCGTTGCCGGCACGCTGATCAGCGTCGTACTGACGACCATGATCGCCTACCCGCTGTCGCGAAAAACATTCTTCGGCCGCAGTGGAATGATGATGTTCATCGTATTCACCATGCTGTTCAATGGCGGCCTTATTCCAACCTATCTGGTGGTTAAAGCGGTCGGCTTAATCGATACACGCTGGGCTCTGCTGCTGCCCAATGCAATCTGGGTATGGCAGGTTATCATCGCCCGGACCTTCTTCGCCACCTCCATTCCCGACGAGCTGGCGGAGGCCGCTGAGATTGACGGCTGCAGCGACCTGCGCTTCATATTCAGCATTGTTCTGCCGCTTTCCAAGCCGATTCTCGCCGTATTGACGTTAATGTACGCTGTCGGACAATGGAACGCCTATTTCGACGCCCTGATTTATCTGAAATCCAACAATCTGTTTCCACTGCAGCTGTTCCTCCGGTCGATTCTAATTCTGAATGCGAATACAGGCACCTTGGGAGCGGGAGAAATTGCCCAGAAGCAGCAGCTGGCCAGTTTGATGAAGTATTCAATCATCGTCGTATCCAGCTTGCCGGTGTTGATTTTATACCCGTTCGTACAGCGCTATTTTGTCCAGGGAATGCTGATCGGTTCCGTCAAGGGCTGATCCCAAGGCAATCCTCCGGACCGTCCTTGAAAGGGGGAATGCTTATGTAGCTGAGATTTGCGGTTCAATCCGTTTCCATTCATTTTAAAAAAGGGAGAGGTTGCATTTTGAAAAAGAAGTGGACAATAGCCGCAGCATGCATGTTGGCTTTTAGCATTATCCTGGCCGGTTGCGCCAAGGATAACAATACGGGAACAAACGGAGGCGCTGCTGCCAATACGCCGTCTACAGGCAATGCCGAAGCGCCGACGGCCGAGAATCCGGTCACGATCAGAGTATTTGCGAATGAAGATACGGTCAACAACCAGAAACTGGAGACCAATGCATTTACGAAGCTTGTTGAGAAGCAGCAAAATATTAAATTTGAATGGACAACAGTTCCTTCTGACGGTGCTCCTGAAAAAAGACAAATCTCGCTGGCAAGCGGCGATTATCCTGATTTGTACCTGCTGGTGGCCTATGTCGACCATTTCAGCCAAAACGATCTGCTGCGCTACGGTCAACAGGGAGTTATCCTTCCGCTTAACGATCTGATCGATCAATATGCTCCGAATCTGAAGAAAACGCTTGATGAAAATCCGGACTACATGGCAATGAATACAGCACCGGACGGCAAAATTTACGGCATCAACGGGCTGAGTGCCTGCTACCACTGTTCCTTCCCGAACAAAATGTGGGTTAACAGCTCATGGATGAAGAAGCTGGGCATCGAGACACCGAAGACCCCTGAAGATTTCAAGAAAATGCTGGAAGCCTTCAAGAACGACGATCCGAACGGCAACGGTAAGAAAGACGAAGTGCCTCTTAGCGGTTCGACAGAAACCTTTGGCGTACATGTCATTCCCTATCTGATGAATGCCTTCATCTACGATGACGACCGCACCTACCTGATGATGAAGGACGGAAAAGTAGATCTCGCAGCCAATAAACCGGAATGGAAAGAAGGTCTTGCCTACATCAAGTCGCTGTATGATGAAGGGCTGATCGATCCGGGCGCATTCACACAAAACGCCGACGCGTTCAAGAAAATCGGTGAAAATGCCGACGGTCAGATTCTCGGTGCCGGAGCAGGCATGCATCCCGCAATCTTCCTGGACATCGCCGACGGCAACCGCAACTCCAAGGATTATGACTCCATTCCCCCTCTGACCGGACCGAACGGTATAAATTATGCGACCATCCAGTATACAGGGAACCAGGGGGCATCATTTGTGCTCACGAACAAAGCGAGCGAGGAAGCGCAAATTGCTGCTATAAAAATGCTTGATTCCATCTACACCTTCGACGGACAAATACAGGCGAATGCCGGCATCGAAGGCATCGACTGGCGGAAGCCGCAGGATGGAGAGAAAGCGCTCGACAGCACCGTGCAGCCGCTATGGGTAACGCTCCCGCAGAAGAGCGGCGAGAAGCCGCGCAACAACTCGTGGGGCTCGCTGGGCCAATACGATCTGGATGCCGCATTCCGCAACTCGCAGGTGCAGTCAACGGATATCTATAATGATGACGGCTACGAGCGCAGATTGTTCGACGCCACCAAAAACAACTATGACGGCAAGCAGCCGGCTGAAATCTTCCCGTACTGGGGCGTCTGGATCGATCCGGCTTCCGCCGATCAGGCCGGCATGCTGCAAACGAATATCACCACCTACATCGATCAAAACGCCCTGCAGTTCATCACAGGCGGCAAGAGTCTCGATAAGGACTGGGATGCGTACATCAAAGGTTTTGACGGTCTGGACCTGACGAACTATCTGGACATTATGCAAAAATCATACGATTCCTCCGCCTTTTCGAAGAAATAAGATTTACTCAAGAGGAACAGGCTGACGCTCGTCTTTTGGATCATGACAGATATAAAACATTTGAGGCTTCTTGCATAAGTTCAATCGAACTTGTGCAAAAAGCCTCTTTGTGTATTTCATTAAATTCTCGTAATATTCAATTCTTGGCCTATCACACTATCGATCTACTTTGCATTTAATATAGAGCAACTAATAGAAGAGAGGTGATTGTATGGCTTGTGCAAGAGCTATTCCTCAGCCTGATTTAGTATTGATCAGTTGGACAAGAAATCCTCTGGTTCCCGGTTCAGCCCGCCGCATTATTTCTGCTCGCGTTATTGGCAGCGCAGTACCGTGCAGAGCAAGTCTGGTACCAAATGGATTGCTTATCAATGCTCTGAACTGTTTATTAGACAATGATATTGGCTTCAAGATTGTATTCCGTAAAAAAACTTCAAATATTAGCGGATATTTGCTGCTGCAGCGCAACTAGTTGTTTTTTTAATGGGGTAGCAAACCGCTGCCCCCTTTTGTTATCTGCGATGATGATTTTCTGATGCCCACGGTATCAAAATCAGTTTCCAACATAACAAGTACTTATAATTCCCGAAAATACATGTATGGATCAACAAGTATCTCCCAAAGTCTTGCCCCTCCAGTATTGATTCCCTGCAGTTTCAATCATGGGCTAATGCCACTCCGTAACAACTGCCCACTCATACCCGGGTACGTGTGCATAAGTTAAAGAGTACCGAAAAACAAGGAGGTGCTTTGGATGTCCGGTGTAGTTGGCGGCGTTGGCTATGGTGGATTTGGCACAGGTATTGGCATTATTCTCGTACTCTTTATCTTGCTTGTCATAATCGCATGCAGCTGTGGAGTTGGAAAATTCGGTTATTAATTTAAGCTTTGGAACGTAAACCTCCGATCACGTTCCGGACTTGTAATCTCCCCCTAAAAAGACCCGCCTTGCGGGTCTTTTTTGCCTTTTCAACGCATATATCCTTGCTTGCTGAGGCTGGTGTGCCTCATCCCCTAATAATGAATCGGCTCGGCGCCGCTCGAAAAGGCTTTACTGCAAGCATGTAACTTTTTTGTGATTTTAATACAAAAACGGGACCCCGAAGGGTCCCGTATTCCTTGATATATAAGGGTTTTTGGTCGGATGATTACATCATGCCGCCCATTCAACCACAAGTCTGTAACATCGTTAACGCGGTGTTATAACCTTGTGGTTTCAGGAAGTTTTTAATATGTTTAAATTGTGCTATCGTGTTGTTTTTTGCATTGAGTTACTACATAAAACTTGATTGCGTTAAATTCTCATTAAATATTGAGCGATTTAACATAAACCTCAAAAGCCCCTGAAGGCATAGGTTTCTTCCCATTAAGTCAAGGTTCCCGGCATAAAATACATTCTGTCCATACGTATGCACTCCCACTATCCGCTAATAGCTATCAAGTTTAATATAACAAACGTCTGAAACATCTATATTAATTACTCCCGATGACCCCTTCTGATCCTCAGTAACCGCAAAAAACATTCATAACAACCCCCAACCTTATTTCAATAAATCTCTGGAGATGGCTCTTGATTTACATATAGCCAGCTTGCTGTGCTTACAACAACAACTGCGAATGAAGCAAGTATCGTCGCCAGTAGATATGACTCAATTTCAAACGACAAAGTCTACAAATTCAGGTGATCTTAATAATCAGGCTTTAGTCCAATTTCTTGTACATACTCTGGCCTTGATAACAGGCTGGACATAGACATAATTTTTATCCTCGCCGGTAGCCATCGTTCTTGCCACATAATAAAATACTTTCCGATAAGCAGCCGGCACCGCAAGCTCGATTACTCCCGCATACCTGCCCTCATGCTGTACCATCCAACCGAATTCGTCTTTGCGGTATCCTGCAATCTGGACCTCGGCATATGTGTAATTGATGATCTTCAGCCACTCATGAGAACGCCTGCTGACGTATCTGCTATCCTTACGCTTGGCAACGATGCCTTCCCATTGATCGCGACTTAATCACGTCATACAAGTCTGTTCCAACGCCGTCAACACTAAGTACATGGCTAAAATACGGGCTATCGATCATTATTTCATTAAGCATTGCTTTTCGCTCAATCAGTGAGCGGCTTCGTACATCCGCCCCATTGTCTGTAGCAAATCAAACACGTAGAAATGTAACGGAGATCTGGCAGCAGCCTGCATAGGATCTTTTGGATTTAAACCGCCCCATGACAGCCTCGAAATCAACTGCTCCGGTTCTTGCGTCCACACATACGACTTCACCGTCAAGTATGACATCCGCGATGCCGACAGGAACATTATGTAGCTCGGGATATTGGTTTGTGACTTCGGTATTATGACGGGTGAATAATCTAACCTTGCCATTCACCTAGAAGGAATGATTAATTATGCCCAACCTTCAGGCATCATTGGGGTATATAACAAATGAGGTTGGTTTACCATACATATTTTAGGTATGTCAATAAATATATAGGATGAATAATTCGTAAACTGCAGGAGGTATGGGTTGGATGATATGGGACTATATGAGGGGTAGGCACAAAGGTGAAATACTTCATAATAACGGTTGGTATGTCGCGTCCACAGTAACAAAGAGTTCGTGGGTTGTAACTGGTTATGCAAGTGCGGGTATTTCCAATCATTTAGTTCTGGTGCTAGAAGAAATCAGAACTGCATTCAAAAAAAGAGTTGAGCAACGGGAATATCCTCCTGCTTAGCCCCTTGGCTGCGTTAGGTATTTAGTTTTGTGTTATCATACCCGTCGTGAGTTCAGCCAGTTTTTACTGGTTGAACTCTTTTTCGTTAAAGAGTTTAGTACGGGTAGCCGGGGTAGAACGATCGTACCCGTGGGAAATGGTAATCCCGTCGCTACACCCCCTACTTGTGGGAACCATGTTTAAGCTGGTTGGGACGATGATCCCGCATAACAAGCGATGCTGTGGAACTGCAAGCAGCGTAGGGATACATTGTTACCCGGAACTCCCTCAGGTGAGAAGCCTCGGGTCATTGGTCCCATCACGATTCGATTTGACAGCGCTAAATTTTCAAAAAGTAAATGGCTTAAACAATGAGTTAACCGAGAATGAAGTATTAATAATAGACCTCCAATTTATTTCCTAGTTATAATCAGTATGCCGTTTTACTATTTCCTTTTGTGTTCTTAACTATACAGAAGGCTGAAGATGTCTGGAATATTCGTAATTCTAAATTAGTCATTGGATTACTCCGAAGATTGTTACTATTATTATAGAACGAATCGTTCTAATAATATGATATGAAGGTTGTCATTCCTACGCTCTTCCGCGCTAAATCACAGTTTTCTCCATGAACTGCTTTCTAAACTTTGGGAGGCGGTGTGAGGATGCTCGGTATCCGTACGGTGGTGTGAGCGGAGGGGGCTAGGGCGCCTCCTCCCGCCAACCCCCGTTCGGGACTTTCACCCTAGAGATGACGCCCATGCTGGACGTACAGCACAAGAGCCAACCGAATAAATTCGGCCGGCTTTTCGACTGAACGCAGTCACGCGGTGCGCTTGTTACGTATTAGTCACTTTGTTTGAGCAACGAATTCATTAACAGCTTGCGTAAATGGCTCGGTATGCTCAACGTGCTCCATATGACCGCCCCGCTCAAACACTATGAGGTGAGATCCAGGAATTTTTTCCCCCAATTCATAGGACCACCTTGGTCCGCAGTTGACATCATATTCACCGACTAGAATGAGCGTTGGCGTGGTGATAGTGTTTAGGACATCTCGGACATCCCACTCATATGGCTGGCGGTTAGGGTCTCCGAAGAAATCGAGATCAACCTTCCATTTATCTACTTTCTCCTTAACGCTCCAGTAGTTACCGAAGTATGCAGGCAATAAGCGGTGGAGAACAGCCAGAGCCGATTCTTTGTCTCTTACGTTTTTCGAATCCATCATAGCTTGCTTCGCATCTTGAGCTTCCGCGTTATCAGGCCAACGTTGAGCAAAGTTCTCGATTTGTTTAAATTGCTCCATATATAGATCAAGTCCCATAGAAGGAGCACTGGATTGGAGGATCAGACCGCCAAGTTCGTTCGGATAATCCAGAGCGTATTGAATGCCAACGCCACCGCCATGAGCATGACCCAGGAAGTAATACTTTTGTGCACCGATATGCTCGGCTACTTTATGTGCGAAATGCGCATACCGAGGCATACTATAGTCTCCGTCTGGCAGCGTATCTGATTTACCTGTTCCTACAGGTTCTAGATACACCATTGTCATTGTTTTCTCCAGCTCTGGCATCTGCAGATACTTCCAGTGAAATCCTGGTCCGCCTGAATGAACCAAACAAACGGGGCCGTTGCCAGCTACGTGATAAACTTGACGCACACCATCGATGAAGATTTCATGTTCTCCAGCTGCCAATGGTTGTTTGAAATGTTGATTAGATTGATTCATTACTAAATTCCTTCTTTCTTGCTCAGCTATTAAACTTGCATGTCACCTTTATATGCCATATACGCAGAACGACTTTAAAAATTCCTTTAATGCTTTACGCCATGGACGCAATCTTAAGTGAATGAAACGTTCATCTCACAACCACTCCCGAGCAGGTAAATAATAACTCCTTATCTCCCCGGTCATCAATATAGGTTGACAAGGGTAATATTATTTGGCTTCTAACTCGGCGACGACATTCGCGATGGCTGTGTACGGATCAAGGGCAGCATATTCCGCCTTCAATCTTTGTGCATTCGCTAAGAATTCCGTCTTAGTCAGTACGTTGAGGACCGCCTCCCGAATCGCCTCTGGCGTCGGTGTTTGGGTTTTGAGATTGATTGCGGCACCAGTATGGGCCGTGCGAGCGTTACCCTCAATCTTATCTTCGGAAATGCCAGCCAATACCATCGGCACTCCGAAACTTA
>NZ_JBWDNU010000003.1:0-930230 GCF_056269365.1 Paenibacillus sp. JT22N12
TGAGGAGGGACCCCAAGGGCCCCGGCCCTCTGGACACCCGGAATGGCATAACGTCTGTGTTACAGAGAATCGCTTGTTAGCTGCAACCAGCATGGATCGTTTCCGTCCCTTCCGGGACACACTTCCATTTACCGCTCCTGTGCCGCCCGGTGGACTTCGTCCCATCATAACGTTGGCGGGAGTGAGATGCGTTTATGATTGTTTCCCTCCCTAAATCCCTCCTGAGGAGGGACCCCAAGGGCCCCGGCCCTCTGGACACCCGGAATGGCATAACGTCTGTGTTACAGAGAATCGCTTGTTAGCTGCAACCAGCATGGATCGTTTCCGTCCCTTTCGGGACACACTTCCATTTACCGCTCCTGTGCCGCCTTTTGGACTTCGTCCCATCATAACGTTGGCGGGAATGAGACGGGTTTATGAACCTTTGTGCGGATAAAGTTTTCTTTGGAGATTGGTTTGTTTTTCCTTATTAGAAAATGGGGGCCTATTGAATGAACAACTTTGATAGGTTTCACCCTATAGTATATTCTATCCCGGCAAAGACGTAAATTGGGGAAGAACAGCCGCGAACGGGGGAGTGATTGCCAAAGGGAAAGTGATTTGATTCATGAGGGTGATCGTACCATGAGGATCATCTTTCAAGGCTGTTTGAGCGGTTCTACCGCAGCGATCATTCGAGGGCGCGCAATTACGGCGGAGCGGGTCTGGGGCTCTCCATCTTGCAATCCATTGTGGAGGCGCACGGCGGGGAAATAACCGTACGCAGCCGCATCGGTCATGGATCCGAATTTGATGTTACTTTTCCGGTCATCCAGCAGTAAATGCAGATGCTGCGGAAAGATTCCAAGCCTTTTGTTATAACATAAGGTTCTTGACCCGGGTTGAAGTCAAGAACCTGTGATGCAGGCCGGGTAATGACAAGTTGATATTGCCCGGGCGCAGCGGTTAAACCCCCGCGGTATGATTTAATCCTTAATCGGAGCCAAGCTTTTTAAGCGCTTTGGTCGCCGGTCCTTCAATAACCTCTCCGTCATAGGAGAATCTCGAGCCGTGGCAGGGGCAATCCCAGCTTCGGTCGCCATTGTTCCAATCCAGCTCGCAGCCCATGTGGGTGCAGGTTGTATCAACCAGATGAAGTATCCCGTCAGGATCCTTGTAGGCGCCTGCGCGCTTTCCATTGAACGATACGACTCCGCCTTCCCCCTGCGCGAGCTCTTCGACATGCTTATGCACCATTTCCAGCTTTCCGGCGATCAAGTACTTGGCCACGTTCGCATTCTCCGATATCACGTTCTTCATGCTGGCACGGGCGTGAAAACGCTGAGGCGTATACAGCTCCAGATAGGGATTGCCGCGCCCGACGATGCTGTCGCTCAGCATCATCGCCGCAGCCGTTCCGCCGGTCATTCCCCATTTGCCAAAGCCGCTGGCAAGCTGGACATTAGGCATGCCTGAGGTGACAGCTCCCACATACGGAACCTTGTCGAGAGTCAGCAAATCCTGGGCGGACCAGCGGTACGGTATCGAGGCCACGTTGAAATGCCTTACCGCATAATCCCTCAATGCTTCATAATACTGGATCGTGCACAGACCCTGTCCCGTCTTATGGTTTTCCCCGCCGATCAGAACCAGCTTCTCACCATTCATCGTAGACGCCGTACGGATTGAGCGCTTCGGATCGTCGGCGCTCAGATACATGCCCTCCGGGAATGGTTCCTCATCCGCCATGCGTACTCCAAGTACATAGGAACGCTGGGCATGCAGCCGGGCAAAATAAAAACCATGCCGGTCGATAAACGGATAATGCGAGCAAACGACCACATGGGATGCTTTCACCCGATGCCCGTCTTTGGTGATGACAACAGGCTCCTCTCCATTCTCCACATCCACCGCCGTGGTATGCTCATAAATGCGTCCCCCCGCCTCTGTGATACGGGGAAGCAGAGCGCTCAAGTACTGCAGGGGATGGAACTGAGCCTGATTATGCATCACAATGGCGCCATGGGTCGGCACATCGAGCGGTATCTTGTCAATATATCCGCCGGGAATATCCAGCTTGGCATACGCCTCGGCTTCGTCATGCAGCTTGGTCAGCGTATCGACCGTTTGCGCATAGAGGTATGCATCCTGCTCGGAATAGCCGCAATCTATGTCCAGCGACTTGATCGTATGCCTGACAAAATCGAGAGCGTCGCGGTTGGCTTCATAATATAATCTGGCCTGGTCCTCGCCCAGATCCTTGATCAATTGAGCGTAGATCAGATCATGCTGGGCGGTCAGCTTGGCTGTCGTATGCCCGGTGGTTCCGCCAAGAAGGGAATCCGCTTCAAGCAGCACCACGTTGACGCCTGCCTCAGCCAACCGGTAAGCGGTCGTTATTCCTGCGATTCCCCCGCCAATAACGACGGTATCCGTCGATGTATCTTCTTCCAGCTTCGGGTAATCGGGAAGCTGTACGGAATGGCGCCAATACGATTCGGGTAGCTGCGGAAGCTCTCTTAATGGCTTGTTTGTAATTAACATCTGTCATCACTCCGGTCTATGGGCATCCCCACTCTATTGTTCGCGGATAGGGTTTACAGAATTAACCTCTTTTATGTAAAGATGGCGGATATTGCGATGAAAACAACCTCTCCTTAAGGTATAATGAAACAAATCGTGTTTATGCAAAGGAGAGAATGAACCATGTCTGAGTTTGACTGGATTCGCAATATTTATTGTGTGGGGCGCAATTATTCCCTTCACGCCAAGGAGCTGGGCAATGATGTGCCGAAAGAGCCCATCCTCTTCTCCAAACCGACGCATGCCCTTCGACCGGCCCATGGAACGACTGAGCTGCCCGGCCATATCGGCATTATCGATTATGAAGCCGAGCTGGTGCTCCGGATCTCTTCGGCTTACGACCCAGGCAAGCCTGTTGGCGAGCTAATTGACGGTATCGCCCTTGGCATCGACTGGACGGCAAGAGACGTGCAGTCCCGTTTAAAAGCCAACCAGCATCCCTGGCTGCTGGCCAAAGGCTTTAAAGGCTCCGCTATTCTTTCCGAATTCCACAGCGTCTCCAGTCTGGAGCAAATCGCAGCTCTGCGCTTCAGTCTCCATATCAATGGACAAGCCGTCCAAACGGGCAACCCGAATGACATGACCTTCTCTGTGGAGCAATTGGTTACCTATATCGGCGGTACCTATGGACTGGATGCGGGGGATATTATTTATACCGGTACGCCAGCCGGCGTCAGCGCTATCCATGATGGAGATTCGGTGGAGCTGAGGCTCACTGGATTGGACTCTGCTGCTGCAGGCGGGGAGCAAACCTTGGGTTCCTTTGAAGTTAAATTTCTAAACCAATAAACTGTTAATCCGATGTAAAGAAAAGATCTTAATTCCATGATTAATTCAGGATATTAAATAAATATGAAGAGTGCGGCTCAAAGGTTTGCACAACGGACAAGTAGGGTAATATAGAAGCGTGCTTACATAATGAAAGGAGAGGAATTACTATGAGCGTTATCTACACTGCGCATGTCACATCACGCGGAGGCCGGGAAGGCGTTGTCCGCTCCTCCGATGGTCATTTGAATTTGAAAACCACTCAGCCCAAGGAAGGTGCTGAAGGAACGAATCCGGAGCAGCTGTTTGCAGCCGGATTTTCGGCCTGCTACCACAGCGCGTTGAAAGCCATTGCCAAGGGCAAGGGGATCGAAACGGAGAAATCGGAGGTTACCGCAACTGTCCGGCTTCACAAGGACGATGACGGCTTCAAGCTCTCCGCCGTTCTTACCGTGACTGTTCCGGGTCTCGATGAGAAGCAGACGATGGAGCTTGCGGAAGCGGCGCATCAAATGTGCCCTTACTCCAAGGCTACACGCGGCAATATTGATGTGGAGCTTAAAGTTGGAGCGGCACAAGCCTGATCTTATACGCGGCAGCTGACAAAAGGCTGTATCCTCAAGCGGGTAATCGACCCGCCAGAGGATACAGCCTTTCTTTTGAGCTTACAGCAGTAATACCGCATGCTATATAATCAGCCCTGCAGCAGAACGCTTTTCCGCAGAAGGTTCTCTTATAACGACACCACCGGTCCGGCTATCCTATCATGTCCGGGATAATTTCCTGCCTCGGTGCTCCACAGGCTGCTGCGGCTCCTCTTTCTGCGGAAACTGCAGCTCATAGAGCTGTTTGTATCGGCCGCCCTGCTCCAGCAGCGATTGATGCGTGCCCACCTCGACGACCTTTCCTTTGTCCAGGACATAGATCCGGTCTGCCCGCTGAATGGTTGATAAACGATGGGCAATGACAAGTGACGTGCGGTTCTCCAGCAGATGCTCCAGCGCGTCCTGAATGGCCTTCTCCGATTCCGTATCAAGCGAGGAGGTCGCTTCATCGAGAATAATGAGCCGGGGATCCTTCAGAATCGCCCGGGCGATGGACAATCGCTGTTTCTGGCCGCCGGAGAGCTTCACTCCCCGTTCCCCGATCTGCGAATCATAGCCCTGCGGGAACGACATGATGAAGTCATGGGCGTTGGCGGCGCGTGCAGCCGCTTCGATCTGGGCCGATGTCGCTTCCGGCTTCCCGTACACCATGTTGTCGCGAATGCTCCCGTTCAGCAGGACGATATCCTGGGAAACAATTCCCATTTGGCGCCGCAGCGAGCTCAGGCTAAGCTGTGTCAGCGGATGCCCGTCAATGCTGATGCTCCCATGCTGCGGATCATAGAAACGGGTGATCAGATGGGTGATGGTGGATTTGCCCGCTCCCGAGGAACCGACGATGGCGGTAACTTTGCCGGGCAGCAGCTCGAAATTAAAATGCTCCAGCACCTTCGGACCTGTTTGGTAGGCAAAGCTTACATCGTCGAACAGGACATGGCCATGAACGCGGTCAAGCTCCCGGGCATGATCTACCTCCACCACCTGGGACTTCGTCTCCAGAATTTCCACTATCCGCTCGTAAGCTGCCGCCGATTGCTGAATGGTATTCAGCGTCCGGCTGAAGCGGCGGACCGGATTTTGCAGGAGCCGCAGATACGCGAGAAAAGCAACGACATTCCCTACGGTCAAAGCCCCGTCCATCGTTTGCTTGGCCCCATAAATCAGGACGGCCGCCATCCCGACGAAGTTGATCATGTCGATTATCGGCTCATAGACCGAACGCAGCTTCACGGCGGCCAGATTCGCCCCCATATTCGCCTGGGTACGAACGGCGAAGCGCTCCGTTTCGTAGTCCTCCGTGGAGAAGGCCTTCATCAGCCGAATGGAGGACAGGGTATCCTGCAGATGATTGGTCACCTCGGCAACCGACTCCTGAATCCGTTTGGATGCGGCGCGAATCCGTTTGGAGAAGAACCGCGTCGTCAGAATCATCACAGGGAAGGTAATCATAATGATGACGGTCAGCTGCCAATCCACCCACAGCATATAGGCAAGAACAGCCACAAAGGTGAACAAATCCGTTACGATCGACATCATGCCGGACGATACCAGCTGCTGCAGCATCCCTACATCGCTGGTTACGCGCGACATCAGATCTCCGGTCCGGCTGCGGTCGAAGAAGCCGACATCCAGCGATTGTAAATGCCGGTACAGCTGCTGACGCAAATCAAGTACGGCCTTCTGGCCGATAGAAGCCATCGCCATGCCGCTCAAATAATTAAAGATTCCCTGCAGGATAGCGGCGGCCAGGATACCCAATGCAATCCATACCAGCGTCATATAATGCTTGCCGGGAATGACGTGGTCAATGGTATACTGCGTAATCTGCGGAATTACAAAAGCCAGCAGGGAAACGGCCAGGATCGAGAAGAAGGCCACAAGGATAAGCCCACGCTGACCGCGAATATGGAAAAACATCCGTTTATACATGCTCCAGATGCTGCCGGGATTCGGTTTGGCAGGCTGCAAGCTTATTCGTCGTCTTGCCAGATTGTCCATTCTTTCCATCACTCCGTATCGGCGGGCCCGGCATCTGTCGCGCCAGAGTCCAGATAAGCTTTTAACAGATTATTCATGTCTGCAACCAATCCGGCGAGCTCATGCTGCCTCGCCTCACTGCCGGCTGCGGATCGTTCCGCCCTCATCAGCTGCCGCAGCACTTCATACGATTCTATACTTAGACCCAGCTTTCTGCGGAACCGCTCATGCCGGTGCAGATCCTCTTCTTCTCCCCTGTGCCGCTCCCCTCTTTCGCCTTCCCGGCCCTTGCCGCATGCGCCCCGCTCCGGCTCGGGGCTTTCGCTGAGCATCGTGCGGCCTTCCTCCGTAATCCGGTACACCTTCTTGCCGCCGCTCTCCGCTGCCGCGATCAGCTCGCGGTCCTCAAGCATCTGAAGGGTAGGATAAATCGATCCTGCACTCGGAATATACAAGCCGCCGGATTGCTCCTCCAGAGCTTTCATCATCTGATAGCCATGCATCGGCTCCTTCGTAAGCAGCTGGAGCAGCGCATATTTGACGCCTCCCCGGCCAAAATACCGTTTGGAGCTGCGGAAACGGCCTTCGCCGCCATCCTCCCTGCCTCCACGCCCCTCATGCTCTTCGTATCTCCTGCCCCTATGTTCAAAAAAATGATTAAACCGCTCATTCCGCATCGTTCAATCTCTCCCTTGTTAGCGAATACGATATATCGTAATATAAAAATAAACGATATATCGTATTGTGTCAATAACGACATTAATTACAATGCCGGCCGGCAAACGGGTAGAGTTCGTTCACCTTCTCTGGTAAATTATAGTTAGAAAGTGGTTCATGATGATCTGCTGCACAACAAACTGCCAGAAAGCTCACAGATTTTTCATAGATCGCTCTAAAGGAGGCATTTATTTGTCCCATTCTTCTGAATTCGACTTCCTTGCTGCACCTCTTGCCGGACAAGCTCTGGCGCCATCCGGCTCCAATCTGGTGCTTGCCGAGTGGACAGCTTCAGGCACTTCGCCAGACATGACCCAGCCGCAGCTCATCGCTCCGCTCCATCTGCATCATTACGACAATGAAGCGTGGTACATCCTCGAAGGCACGCTCGGCTTCCAGATTGGCGATGCGGCGATTGTGGCCTCCGCCAATGACGCTGTCATGGTCCCGCGTGGGACAGCGCACACTTATTGGAATCCAAGACCTGAGCCTGCCCGTTACCTCATTGTCATGACCGCACAGATTAGTGGGCTGATTGATGCCATCCACGCTGCAGACAAGCGGGATCCGGAATCCATGAAGCAGCTATTCGAACGGTACGGTTCCGAATTGCTTGAGTAGGACGGGTCGCAGATATGGCAGCATGTATTAGGAGTGGGAGCAGCAATTATACGAGGAGGGCTATGATGAAGCATGATTTGAGCGGGATGAAAACGCCTGGGGGAGTAAGAATGCTTGAGCAGGTGCGCAAGATCTGCAAGGTGCTGCCTGAGGTCGCCGAGTTGATCGATGGGCATGGGCATACGACGTTCAAGGTAGCCAACAAATCGTTTATCATCATGAGCGACTACGGGATCACCTTCAAGTCGGATCTGGAGAATCAGGAGATTCTGATCCAGCAGGAGCGTTTCACGAGGCCTCCCTATATCGGCCATCACGGCTGGGTATCCATCAGCAATCCCGAGGACTGGGAAGAGATGGGCATTCAGTTGAAGGAAGCTTATTTGCGCGCCGCGCCCAAGCGGCTGTTCAAGCAAGTGATGGAAGAGGAATCGATATAACCTTCTGAGTCATGATGGGCTGAACGATATATCTATATAAACGACTGGCTGCATGGTTAAATTTGATTACAGGAGGTGTCGACGATGAAAAAAGCGCTTATTTTGGGCGGAACACGATTTTTCGGCAAAAAGTTAGTGGAACAGTTGATCCATGATCAGGTCGACCTGACCATCGTAACAAGAGGGCTTACTCCCGATTCATTCGGCAGCTCGGTGAAGCGGCTCCAAGCTGATCGTACAGACCCGGCTGCTCTGCGCGCTGTACTGGGTACCTCGGAATATGATGTTGTTTACGACAACATTTGCTTCACGCCGCAAGAGGCGGAGGAAGCTGTGAATCTGTTTGCCGGGCGCACAGGAAGATATATCGTAACTTCGTCATTAAGTGTGTATCCGTTCGGAGAACCCGGAAAAAAAGAGAGTGATTTTGACCCCTACACCTATCCTGTTCCGGAGCCCTCTCCTGCGAACGCGGACTATGCTGAAGGAAAACGGCTGGTTGAAGCGGTATTGCTGCAAAAAGCGCCGTTTCCGGTGGCGGCTGTACGTTTCCCCATTGTTTTGGGACATGATGATTACACGCGGCGGCTGCATTTTCACATTGAGCATGTTGAGCAGGGGCTGCCCGTCGGAATACCAAACCTGAATGCGCAAATGTCGTTCATCAACTCGGATGAGGCTGCCTCCTTTCTCGCCTGGCTTGGCCGTTCCAATCTGGAAGGGCCGGTCAACGCCTGCTCGCAAGGGGAGCTGTCCCCTGGACAAATCATGACGCTTATATCGCAGGCCGCGGGCAAAGAGGCGAATATCCTGAGCGAGACTGATAACATGCATATGTCGCCCTTTGGCATCCCCCAGCCCTGGTATATGGACACGGCCAAAGCCGAGGCTGCCGGCTTTTCGTTCCAGCAGCTCCGCAGCTGGATGCCGAATTTGATCCGGGAGATTGCTGCCGGGCAGGCAAAATAGACAAAAAATAACCGGCCAGACACATTAATCCTGTGTTTAGACCGGTTATTTCTCCTATATATACGGCGCTGCCGGACCGTCATCCATTCCGCTTAAACCTTCGCGGCCTGCCCTACCTCAGTCAAACGTTTCTTCGCTTCCTCATAGACATCACCCGCAAGCGGACCCTGCTGGGCAAAACGCAGATTCTCCTTCAGATGCTCCGGATTCTTAGTGCCTACAATCGTTGTCGAGAGCTGCGGGTGGGACAAAGTAAAACGCAGCAGGAAGCCTGTCCGGCTCTCTCCTTCTTCGAGAAGCTCGTCCAGCTTCGCCGCTTCCCATGCCGACCAGCGGTCCTGGGAACCGCGTCCAGCTCCAGGCTCGCCCTGTCCTACGCCGCCGCGTATAATAATGCCCGCGCCAGCTTTGCCTGCCTTGGCAATAAGATTCTCATGCTCACGCTCCAGGGCGGAATATGGAATCTGGAAGGTGTCGAACGCACCGGTATCTATGTAGGCCGGTAGATGGGGCAAATAGGATGAAATACCGATCCAGCGGACTTTGCCCGAGGCCTGGATTTCCTTCAATGCCTCGACGAGTCCGCCCTCTTCCGTCTGCTCCACTGTCGGCCCGTGCAGCTGCAGCAGATCGACATAGTCCGTTTTCATCCGTTTCAGGCTGGTCTCAATATTATGAAGGATATTATCGCGTGTCCAGACATGAGGCGTCTCGTCGTGATCACCCTTGTCCACCAAGGTGCATCCGCATTTGGTTGCAAGGAAATACTCATTCCGGCGATGGCTGATATACTTGCCGATCAGCTCCTCGCTCCTGCCGTAGTCGTATGCGGTATCAATGAAGTTAATGCCGGCATCCAGCACAGCGTTCAGAATACGCTCGGAATCCTCATCGGCTACGTGGCGTCCGTTCCATACCCGGGGACCGCGAATCTCCATGGCTCCAAAACCAAGCTTCGTCACCTGCAGGCCCGTCCGGCCAAGCAATGCTTTTTCCATTGTCGGTATTCCTCCTTTGATTCGGATCTTGAATACCCTTACATTATACCCTTGTCCAAGTGCCATGAACAATCCTTGTCCGGATTATTCCCGGAATAAGCCCCTTTTTCCGACTGAGGAAAAGGGGCTTTCAGATGAGTCTTACGGGTCATCGCATCGCGGAAATCGTTCAACATGGATAAAACACATCAAGCGCATGAATGGATGAATAGCTGTCTTAACCGGTCTGCTGATTCAGGGCAGGGCAGATGCCGTCCTGACCCGCCGCAGCTTACAACTGCTCGTATTCCAGAAAAGGATCCGCGATTTCAATCCTGTACGCTGCGGCATCCCCCGCTCCCACATAGAGATCCGCCAACCCGCCTTCCCTGCGCACCAGTCCGCCGCTGAAGATGACATCGGCAAGATCGGGGCGCTTGGCGGGGCCTGCGGGGAAGCTCCCCCGCCGGGCAATGATTTTCATCGGTGTCTTCTCAAGGGTGTCCGGGTTGAAGGCAAAGGTCATGGCATAGTAATGGCGGCTGCCATCCTCCTCATCGAAAGAGGCGATATGACCGAGTACACCGACAAGGCCATTGGCCAGCAGATGCGCCTCATTGGCGCCGCCCCACTGCGTACCGGCAAACTGATCCTCGAATACGGGAGCCTCGCCAATCAGATAAGCGGTTACATCTTCGAGCCGGCCGACTTTGACGAAGCCGATCTGTCCTCTGCCGCCTTTGTACCCCTGGGGACGGGTCAGCACACCGATTTCTCCATCCGCAAGCTCGATCAGACGAATATCCTTCATATGGTATGGACCGCTGAGAAAATGCCGCAGGCCGGCGGTATCCGCACCGCGATAGAACTCCGTCACCCAAGCCACGATGCAGTGCGGATGCAGCGGATCGGCAATAACCCGTACACCGCCGAAGATCAGTTCCCCTTTGATTCGTGTAAAAAAGGGATCCTGCAGCTCATAAACCGGATAATCCGGATGGGGCTTCCAGACCTCGCCTTCCTTGCGAAAAAAAATAACCTCCGAAAATTCCGTGCTGCGTCCTTCCACTCGCCCTGCGATAACGAGACTTTCCCGGTCGGCAAAAGCAGCCGATATGTTATACACATCCCGGCCCCCGATACCTTCGAAGCGGATCCGCTCTCCGCCCGTTGCAGGCTCATGATTACCAAATTGCTGCAGCAGGTCCCTGCAGGTTTGAACCTTCGTTTGTTGTAGCAGCATACGTCCCGTCCCTCCGTAACCGTTTACGATTAACCGAGATGCTACTTTCAATGATGAAACCATTAATCAAGCGTTCTATGCCCTCTTCATTGCTACACTCAGGCGGCTGGACAACGGACGCTGGATTGCCCAGAAAAACGAAAGGCGCATCCTCACTGGGCAGGCAGTGCTTTCCATCAGAAATATTCGATGCTTTATCATATACCCGAATGGGTTCCGTCGTTCCGATCTTTTATCGGCAGCATGCTTATGAAATGTCTCTCGTATGCTCCGGCAGAAGGGGACCTCATTGCGACTAGCTCTCTATTGCCGCAATCTTCTGTTGTTCCATTAACTCTTGCTCAGCCTTGGCCTTCTCCTCGGCCTCCACTAATTTAGCCTGCAAGGCCTCATCCTTCCGTCCTGCAGCTTCAAGAGCGGATAGATAGGCATGAACCCCGGAGCGTATGATCGGATCTTCAAAATTACCATTAATATCCTCCTTCAGCATATTAATGGCCTGCTCATAATCATGCCGGTTGTAATAAATTTGGCCCAGAGCCAGCCTCATCGTCGGGGTAACAATAAACTCATTGCCCTGAAGCTGTCCTTCCGGAAGCGATTTGAGGCGTTCGATCCGGTCCAGCACTTCCCGATACAAGGCAAAAGAGTGATCCCACATGGCATTTGCCGCCTGTTCATCCGTCTGCTTCCCGTTCATCCCGGACAAATAATACTCCATCATCCCCGCTTCATAGAAATACATATCCCACGGGAACCTGTCCAGACCTTCGTCGATCGTCCTCAAGGCACGGTCATTGTCTCCTATGCTTTTGTAATATTGGTATTCTTCTCTCAATAACTTATAGTCGTAAGGAGAATAGGATTTTAACTGAGTGATCAGCCGTCCCTGCTCCTGCAGGTACTGCTCATCCCGGGTTGAGCTGAACGCCTGCTTCATCCAGTCTATCTTGAGCAGCGTATAATCGGGATGCTCCGGTGAAATCGCAATCGCCCGGTCGATGTAGGTGAGCAGCTCATTAAGCGGCTTCCTCTCTGCGACTGCCATATTCAAGGAATGATCGAAGCTTGCGCGTGCCTCGTATTCCCTGTACGCCCCGATGAATAGAACGAGCGCCAGCAAAGAAATCGAGGAGGGAAAGACCCACCGCCAATTGACCTTTTGAAATGCTTGCCACGCCGGTATGAGAAATGTCTTGTGATAAGGTGCCAGCATGGCGCCCAGGCACAGGAACACAAGTACGGAAAGAAACATGTAGCTCATATCGAAGTCGATTACACTATGCGCCAGAATGGACAGGGAAATGATGAAGAAATAGATTCCGCCGCCGCGAAGCCCGGGATTTCTGATATAGGACCGGATAAACAGGCCGTAAACGGTAATCAGGAATCCGAGCAGAACGAGGAGCCCCAGCCAGCCGATTTCAACCATGGTTTGTAATAAATAGCTGTGCGTCTGCTGGCTGCCATACGGATTGTTTTGATACTTCTGGTAAAGCGCTGCCCAGGCACCGCCTCCGCCGCCCAGGATGGGATAGTCAGCCGAGATTTTGAATGAATCTCTGTAGAAGGTCTCGCGCTCCAGGACGCTGTGCTGGTGCAAATTGATATTTTCCAGGCGGTTCGCGATACTCACAGGCAGCAAGCTTCTGATTCCGCTGCTTGTAAGAACAAGAGTAACGGCCAGCGTCCCCAGGATGATGAAGAGCGCAGGTACAGCGGCAATAGACAGCCTGGACTTTTCCAGCCTGAAGGTTTTGGCTTCGAGAAAGCCGGATAACCGCGGGTGAATGAAAACAATCAGTGCTGCAAGTACGACAGAAATGCCCAGAACGAAGCTCCAGCCGTTTAAGGGGAGAGGATTCCAGAGGGACATGGTCTTCCCAAGCTCGGAGGCGGGCTCCAGTATAGCCGAGATATCGGTGCCTATTCGCGTCACATGGCTCAGGATCACGAAAGAAAACAGAACAGCCAGAACCATATAAATCAAATACAGCAGCTGCCTGCTTATTTTCAGAAAAGGAAGAATGAACAAGACGATGACTGGCAGCAGGACAAGCGCCGCCCGCGAGTAAGTCAGCATGAGAGACAACCAGATCGGGACAAGCATGAAACTATGTATTGCCCGCAGGTACCACTGCCTGGTATGGATAGCTGAGAACAGTCCGCCCAGGAAAAGAGCGGTAAGAAATGCGGCATAGGAATTGGAATACTGAAAAACCGAGGTCAGACGGTAAGAGGTATCGGCCAGCCACAGTGCATTGGGATAATACACCTGTCCGAACCAATTCATGAATCCATAGATGACAATCGTGTAGCCGGATATTTGAATGGCCGCTTCCATGATGTTCCTGTGAAGCTTATTTTCCATCATATACAGACCGACGATAAAGAAAGCCGCGGTCATAAATTCAAGCTGAACCATCAGCTTCGCATTATGGGCGGAAGCCGCCTGGAAGGAAGACAGCACATACATAAGCGGGAGCATGAGCACTCCCAGGGACAACAGAAACCTGTAGTCATCCAGTCTCCAATTGTAGAGAAAGCGAATGCCGAGAAGAAAGACGATGACGGACGAATACATCAGGAATTCAATCAGAGGCGCTTCAAAATTCAATTCGGCTCCGTTAAACAGAGCGTACCTGAATGGAAAAATAAACAGGAAAAGCGTTACCGCCGCTACGATCGTCCACTGAATGAGCGAAGTATTCGATGCCTCTTTTTCATGGACGCGAGGAAGTGTCTTTTTTTTCGTATTCAATTTCGTGAAGCTCCTTTACGACTGCGGATTTTTACTCATCTATCATTTATAAATTCCGGTTTTCAGGATTCGCATAACATTTCCAAATATATGGACGAGAAAAAAAGAAAAAAGTTACAATTTTGGGTGATTTAATTTTTAATGAAATGAAGAGCAGAGGATGCATCAAGGAAGATCTTCCCCTTTGAAGCGAAAGAAAACGACAAAAAAGCCGGCGCCTGATTTCCCGGACACCAGCCTTATATTCACGTCATTGATAATAAGTTCTCTTAAGCTTTCACAGCATTCAGCCAGGCCTGGGCGATCAACGCGCTCCCCGCAGGCGATGGGTGAACGCCGTCCGGCGCCCAATAAGCGGGGCTTGTCTGTGTACCCGCTTGAGCGAACAACCCGTCGAGCGGAACATACAGGGCTTGGAACTCGTTGGCGAGCTTGCGGACCACTTGAATCTTCGGGTCCAAATCCTCTCTCCAGGTCTTCTGGGCCTCGTTGACCGGAAGCACGAACGGCTCTACCAGGATCAGTTTGACATTCAGCTGCTCCTTCGCCTGCTTGATCAGTTTGCGGTAGGTGGTTTCATATTCCTCCGCGCTCATCGGAATGCCCCTGTCATACCGGCGCCAGGTATCGTTGATCCCGATATAGATCGACAACCAGGTCGGCTTCAGTTCCAGGCAATCCCGCTCCCACCTGCGTTCCAGATCAACCACGCGGTCGCCTCCGATACCGCGGTTAAGGAAGCGGACCTGTTTCTCCGGGTGCTTGCTGGTAAACAGCGCCGTAGCAATATTGGCGTAGCCGCTGCCCAGACTTTTTCCATCCTCCCGGTTGCGTCCTGCATCGGTAATGCTGTCCCCCTGAAACAGCACAACTGCATTGTTTTCGATTAATGTCATCAATAACACCTCCAGTTAACTATTATACATGCGATAATCCGCAGCGGGATAGGGGGATTTCAGCCGATCTTATGGGCCTTCTGCCTATACGGAAGCCGACTCCAGCAAGGAATTTCCGGCTTCCAGCCCGCCATCCCCGCTCCTGCAGCAGCTTCTGTATGGAGAACTTTAAGCAGGCTGCAAAAGCATGTAAACCGGCAGGCTTTTCAGCACGGCGGCTTCGATAAACTCTTAACCTGCTGCAGGACGCGCACAGAAGCGAGTAATGTTAACGCGCCCCCGTCAGCGTCGGACTTCAGCCGCACAAGCGAAGCTTTCTTCGTCAGCAGCATTCCATGTGAAAAAGACAGCTGCCCGCAAACCGCCGGACAGCCGTCTTCACAAAAATCCCTACTGCGCAAATCCAAAATACTGCTGCGCGTTATTGTAGCAAATATCCTGCACAATGGTTCCAAGCAGCTCCCGGTCATGGGGAGCTTCGCCCTTCTCCACCCAGTCGCCGAGCATGTCGCACAGCAGTCTGCGGAAATACTCATGACGCGTGTACGACAGGAAGCTGCGCGAATCCGTCAGCATGCCGACAAAACGGCTCAGCAAGCCAATGTTCGCGAGCGTGTTCATCTGCACCAGCATGCCGTCCTTCGTGTCGTTATACCACCAGGCGGAGCCAAGTTGCATTTTACCCGCAACGCCGCCGCCCTGAAAGCTGCCCATTACAGTAGCCAGCACCGGATAATTCACCGGATCGAGGGAGTACAGAATCGTCTTGGGCAGAGCATCCGCCGAATTCAGAGCGTCCAGCAGTCTGGTCAGGGGATACGCAACCTGGCTGTCGTTGATGGAATCGTAACCCGTATCCGGCCCCAGCTTGCCGAACATAAGGCTGTTATTGTTGCGGGAAGCGTTAATATGAAGCTGCATGGCCCAGCCGAGCTTGTTGTACTGCCGGCCCAGGAACAGGAGCGTATGCGTCTTGTATTTTTGCTCCTCCAGGAGGCTCACTTCCGCACCTTGCAGCGCTTTGGCGAAAATCTCCGCGGCTTCCCCTTCCGTCGTATCCGCATATGGCACATAATCGAGCGCATGGTCCGATACCCTGCAGCCAATCGAATCGAAGAACTGTATCCGCGATTCGAGCGCGGAGAGCAATTCGCCGTAGCTGCCGATCGGCTGCCCTACAGCCTCGCTCAGTCTGGCAATCCACGGCCTGAAGGTGGCGCGGTTAATCTCCAGACTTTTGTCCGGGCGGAAGGACGGCAGCACGACCGTATCGAAGCTGCTGTCCTCCTTCAGCTTGATATGGTATTCAAGCGAATCCGCCGGGTCATCCGTCGTACAGATCACCTTCACCTTGGAGCGTGTGATCAAGTCGCGGGCGCCGTAACCCCCTCCGGTCAGCAGCGCGTTCGCTTTCTCCCAGATCGCTTCCGCATTGCCCGTATTAATAAGCTCTTCAATGCCGAAGAACCGTCTAAGCTCCAGATGCGACCATTGATAGAGCGGATTACCGAGTGTTACCGGCACCGTAGCCGCCCAGGCGTCGAATTTGCTCCGATCGTCGGAATCTCCGGTAATCAGCTGTTCCTCGACCCCGTTGCTTCTCAAAGCGCGCCACTTGTAATGATCCCCGGACAGCCATACATCGGTAATATTGCGGAACGTCTTATTCTCGTATATTTCCTGCGGGCTCAAATGACAGTGGTAATCAATGATTGGCATATCCTTGGCAAAGCTGTGGTAAAGGTCGATTGCCGTTTCACTGTTCAGCAGAAAATTATCATCCATAAACGGTTTCATTTTACCTGCTCCCTTCCCTTACGGTTATCCTAGAACTTGACAAGATCGCTCACTTGAACCGGCAATCCGGTGCGTATGGAACGGTTGGCGGCAATCCCCGTCAGAATGGACATCGCGCCGTCCCGATGATCCGCGGCACGATTGAACTTATCCGGCACGGGCTCGCCAAATACATCATTGAGCAGCACAGGATCGCCGCCGCCATGGCCGCCTTCGCCTTCATCCACCTTCACGGTATAAGGAGCGTCGAACATGGGATAAACGGTGATCGATATCCCTTCCACGGCACCCTCCTGGGACTTTTCCCCGCCGGAATTGACATAGGATTTCTCGACAATGGTCATCTCAAGCCGTCCTCTGGTTCCGTTGAATGCGATGCGGTAGCCTTCCCAAGGCAGATAAGCATTCAAGGAATACGTCAGAATCGCGCCGCTGTTGTATTTCACAAGCACGCCCATCGTATCCTCGATGGAAATCCCGTCGCCGAAGACGCTCTGATCGCGGCGGTAGCCGTCTTCATGCTCGGCATCCAGATACATCGCCTTCAGATGCTTGTTATTGTCGAGTTGGAGGGCGAACGGATCGTTCTCGGCGATCGGATTGCCCGTCGCGCGCTCATAGAATTCCGTCACGCCGCGGTTCTCGGCATTCTCACGGCCATAGAACATCAGATCGCCATAAGCGAATACGGATTTCGGCTCCGAGCCGATCCAGAAATTGACCAGATCGAAGTGATGCGTCGATTTGTGCACCAGGAGTCCGCCGCTGTTGCGCTTGTCCCGGTGCCAGCGGCGGAAATAATCCGCGCCGTGCTGGGTGTTCAGCAGCCATTCAAAATGGATCGAATTCACGCGGCCGATGGCCCCCTCCATAATAAGCTCGCGCGCTTTCGTATGGTGCGGTGCATAGCGGTAGTTGAAGGTGACTCGGATTTTGCGGCCTGTGCGTTTGACGGCATCGAGAATTTCCTGAAGCTTGTTTTCATCCACTGTCATCGGCTTCTCGGTCACAATATCGCAGCCGAGCTCCATGGCCCGGATAATATATTTGTGATGCGTGCGGTCAACCGTCGTAACAATCACCGCATCCGGACGCTCCTGCGCGATCATCTCTTCGAATTCGTCGGCGCGGTAGGTCCGCACTTCGGGATGATCATATTTGTCCACAAGCAGCTTATTCGCGTAAGCCATGCGGGTTTCGTTAATATCGCAGAAGGCTGTCAGCTCCGAAGTTGCCCGGTAATGCTTGGCAAGCGCTCCATAGAAGAATTCCGCTCTTCCGCCAGTGCCGACTAATACATATTTTTTACGTTGTGCCATTTTGCCACCGCTTTCATGCTAGATTTGAATGAGTTCGTCACAGCTAACTTTAGCGCAAATAAAACGATTTTTCACCGCAGTTTATGTATAAGTCACCCCTAACCCCGCTTTTATTGCTATAATATCATGAAGAAACATAGACGGGCGGTGAGCGAAACGAATGAGTGCCTCCACACGAACCAGCTTTCAGGATCCATCCGGCGGATGGGATATCGATAATTTAAAACGCAAAGGGCATTTCTCGATGACCGCAAACCACTTCCACCCTTATTATGAGCTGTATTATTTATGTGAGGGCGAGCGAATGTACTTCGTAAAGGACCGCGCTTACCGGGTGAAGGCAGGGGATATGGTTTTTATAGACCGGCAGGTGCTGCACAAAACCTCCGATACCGGAGTGCCCGACCACGAAAGAATTGTGATCAATTATCAGCATGAATGGCTGGAACAAACCTACCCTCACGATGCCGCTATACTGGTGGAAACTTTTAGACGCGATTATCCCGTTGTCTCCCTACCGGCGCAGCAGCTTCCCGAGCTCAAGCGGGTCATTGCCGAAATCATAAACGAAATGCGGCTGCAGGAGACAGGATGCGCCATCCGCCTGCGCCACGCCATTATCGAGCTGCTGCTGATTGCCGTCCGTGCAAAAAGCGGCGATCACGGCCAGCCTGCGCCCGCTGACCATGGTTCGCCCATGCACATACGAATGATCAAGGTAGTCCAGTTTCTCAATGAGCATTATGCGGAGCCGCTGTCCTTAACAAACGTAGCGAAGCAGTTCGCCATCAGCTCCTATTACCTGAGCCGCACCTTCAAATCCGCGACAGGGTTTGCTTTCAGCGAATATATCAACCTGCTGCGCTTGAAGGAATCCCAGCGGCTGCTTCGCGAAACGGATCTGAAAATCACGGATATCGCGCTTCGAACCGGCTTCGATAATTTCTCGCATTTCGGCAAAGCCTTCAAGAAAATGGCCGGGCTCTCGCCCCGCGCCTACCGCAGCGGCAGCCGGATGAACGCGATGCGGCAGCAGGTCTAGTGAGGTATAGGCTAAAAACCCTTCCGGGTTAATGGGCTGCCGGGCGTATCCCGCTCCACGCTTGATTATTTGCCGTCAACATGCATCAGACGAAGCCCTGACGCTCCCGCCGGTACGCCCCGGGTGCCTGTCCGGTCTGCTTGCGGAACACGCGGATAAAATAATTATAATCCGGTATGCCGACCTTCCCGGCGATGACCGGCACAGAGTCGCGGGTCTGGACAAGCAGCTTCTTCGCTTCCTCCACACGAAGATAATGGAGATATTTCATCGGGCTCATCCCGGTGTGCTTCTTCAGACAGCGGGTTATGTAGTCAAAATGATAGGACAGCGCGGCCTCGAGGGCGCTTGAGGAGAAGGGCTGATCGATGCTGCGGCGCAGAAACTTCTCCGCCTCCCGGCTGATCTCCAGCGACTTGGACGGCTGCTGCCCGGCAGCCACAATCGATTGAAGCTGGGTAAACAGCCTGGCCAGATAAGAATGCAGCTGAAGCGCGCCGAACAGCTGCAGACTGCGATGCAAATCCAGCATTGCCTGAAGCGTGGGAATAAGCGGCAGCAGATCGAGGCCCTGTGCGAATTTCGGAATAAACATGTAATGTGCCGTTGGCTCCGTATCTGTATCCGTATCTTTACGCCGGATCGAGAACCAGGGGATATCATCGGCCTTTACCGTAATCGCCGGTCCCTTATGGACAAAGTGCAGCCAATAGATTTCCGTATCCTCCTCGCACGGCCGGTACCCAACATGCGTCCTGCCTGCCTCCAGCACCAGCATTCCGCCCGTTTTGATCGCGTATTCCACCCCGTCCTCAGCCATATACATCGTTCCCTTGGCCACAATCAGCATATCGTACACCTGGAAGGTCCGTTCAAAATGGCTGTCTCCCGGCTTCCAGACCGTATGCCCAATCGTCATAAACTGCGGAATTGGCGGTATTAACAGCTGCAGGCAATCCATGCCCATAACCTCCCCTCAAGCTCCTGCCGTTCGTATTCCTAACGATCCTGTTCAAGCTTGAAAACGTTCCGTTCAAAGTTATTATACGCTATATCCGGCAGTAAGAAGGAACTTGCTGCCGCCATCCTTCGACGGCAGGGAACGCTTATGCAGCCTATCCTTGCCCATTGTTCCAAAAAGTCGATATCGTCCTATTGAAATCGCTTACGTCCCTATACGCAAACAGAGCGGATGCGATAGATTAAAGCTGAAAGCTGCCTTTTTCCCTAACATTCACACCATGTGTACCGATTAACGCCATTAAACGTAAAGGGGTTGTTTGTATCATGCGGTTCCGACAGGTCCATCTTGATTTCCATACGTCCGAAATGATCCCCGGCATCGGTAAATCCTTTGACAAAAAACAGTTCCAGCAGATGCTCCAAAAAGGGCATGTCGATTCCATCACGGTATTCTCCAAATGTCATCATGGCTGGGCGTACCACCCTTCGGAGGCCAACGAGACCCATCCCGGCCTCTCCTTCGATCTGCTAGGCTCCATGATCGAAGCAGCCCATGAGATCAACGTGAACACACCTGTCTATATCTCAGCCGGACTTGACGAGAAGCTTGCGCGGCGTCATCCCGAGTGGCTGATCCGCAGCAGGGACGACCAGACGCAGTGGGTCAAGGGATTCATGGTGCCGGGCTATCACGAATTCTGCATGAATACGCCCTATCTGGACGTGCTGCTGAAGCAGATTGAGGAAGTCGCCACCCGGTATGATGCCGATGGCATCTTCCTGGATATTGTAGGCGTTCGCAAATGCTACTGCCAAGTCTGCATCGCCGGCATTCGCGCCCAAGGTCTCGATCCCCGCGACGAAAACGTGATTCTGGCCTATGGCGAAACGGTTTATGCCCATTACACAGAATCCGTCAAACGCGTTATTCATGCCATCAAGCCGGATATGCCGATCTTCCATAATGGGGGCCATATTCAGCGGGGCCGCCGTGATTTGGCGCATATGAATACCCATCTGGAGCTGGAATCGCTGCCGACGGGCGGCTGGGGCTATGACCACTTCCCGCTCTCCGCCCGCTATGCCCAGACGCTTGGCATGCCTTATCTCGGTATGACAGGCAAATTCCACACCTCATGGGGAGAATTCGGCGGCTACAAGCATCCCAATGCGCTGCGCTACGAGGTTGCGCTCAATCTTGCCAACGGAGCGCGCTGCTCCATCGGCGACCAGCTTCACCCGGAAGGCTTGATGGATGAGGCCACCTATTCCTTGATTGGAGCCGCGTATTCCGAAGCCGAAGCCAAGGAGGCATGGTGCGTCGATGCCACAGCCGTTGCCGATGTGGCGCTGCTCTCCGAGGAGGCTGCCGCCAATGAGCATACCGGCCGGAATAAAATCTCCGATGTCGGCGCTGTGCGCATGCTTCTGGAAGGCAAGCTGCTGTTTGACGTTATCGATCAGGAGGCGGATTTCGGTGCCTATCGGGTCATCATTCTCCCCGACCATATACGCCTTGCGGAAGGGGAGGCATTGACGGCCAAATTGGAGGCCTATCTGGCCCAAGGAGGCAAGCTGCTCGCGACCGGCGAGAGCGGGCTGCGGAAGGCCAGCTGCGCCAGCCTGACGGATCCAGACGACGGCTTTGTGCTTGATTTGGGCGCTTCCTGGCTGGGCGAGAACCCGTATAAACCGGATTATTTCCGTCCGCACTTCGAGCTGCCCGCACTCGGCTCCGCCGCATATATTTTCTATTCGCAGGGGCAGAGGATTGCTCTGGGCAGCGGAGGAACGGAGCTTGGACACCGGGAGGATCCTTATTTCAACCGCGATGTATTCACGTTCTGCTCCCATCAGCATACGCCTGCCAGCGGCAGCATCGCCGGTCCGGGCATGACTGAAAACAAGAACGGCATTTATGTGGCCTGGAATGTGTTCGAGGATTACGCGACCAAAGGCAGCCTGATCCTGAAGGAGACGGTGTTGTGGGCCTTGCGACGGCTGCTCCCTGACATCACGCTGCGCACCAGCCTGCCTGCGCAGGGAGTGGTAACGCTGCAGCATCAGCCGGGGCAGGCGCGTTATGTCAATCATCTTCTCTATGCTTCACCCGTGAAACGCGGGGATGGCGTCGAGGTCATCGAAGATATTATTCCGCTTCATGATGTGGAGGTTGCGCTGAATCTGCCGGAAGCCGCGAAGCGCGTTTATCTGGCCCCGCAAGGCACCGAGCTGCCGTTCCGGCAAAATGAAACGATCGTCGCCTATACGGTCCCGCGCCTGGAATGCCATCAAATGGTGGTCATCGAGACATAAAAGTCCGGCGAAGAAAACAGCTTGCGCATGGAAGGAGAGCGCCTGCGCTTCTCAGACTATTTCCGCTTTCCGCTCTCCGTCGGTTAGTCGGGCTTTTGAATCTTAAGCAATATTTCTGCCAAGTAAAGAAGCCGGAAGCGATCAGTTCATCGCTTCCGGCTTCTTTGAAATAGCTATGCTTTCAGACAATCCGTATGCAGATTCTATATCTGCCTCAATAGCGCGATCTGCTTTTGCAGCTCTTTAATTTCCTGCATCAGCTTTTTCTGCTGCAGCTCATTCTCCGGCTCCGTCTCGTTCATCAATCGGACCAGGCGGAGCTCAAGCTGTCCGCACTCATTCGCGCGTTCCTGCCCATCCGTATTGAGCGGATGAGTCCGGCTGCGGGACGCGTATTCCTCGTATGTCCCGGGAAACAGCTCCGGAGCTTGATTGTTGTCCATCAGGATCAGCCGGTTCGCCGTCTTGCGGATCAAATACCGGTCATGCGTAACGAGCAGAAGCGCTCCGGGATACTGCTGCAGCGCCTCCTCCACACGCTCCCGGGTGTCGATATCCAGATAGTTGGTCGGTTCATCCAGAACCAGCAGATTGGCGCGGCCAAAGTACAGCTTCAGGAAGGCCACCCGGCATTTCTCGCCCATGCTCAGGCCGGCGATTTTCTTGAAGACCTCCTCGCGCTTGAACATGAAGCAGCCAAGAATGGTCCTCGCCTGCGACTGCATCATATCGGGAAGGGAAAGCAAGCTCCCGAGTATGGTCTCCTCCTCATCCAGATTGCCAAGCTCCTGGGCAAAATAACCGATTCTGGTCTGCGGATGCAGACGCACGGTCCCGGAAGTCGGCGGCAGCACACCAGCCGCCAGCTTCAGCAGCGTGGACTTGCCTGCGCCGTTAGGCCCCAGAATGGCAATCCGGTCTCCGCGGTTCACCGACAGCTGGAGGTTCCGGAATATCTCGGGCGTTCCCTGATACGCAAAGCCCGCATTCTCGAGCCGAAGCAGAGTCGATGCTGCGAACCCCGCGTCCTCCAGCCGCATGCTCAAGCGGGCCGATTCGCTCGGCTTCTGCACCCCTTCCTGTTCCAGCTTATCGAGCGCGGATTCCTTGGCGTGCATGCGGGAGACGTTCTTCTTCGCCTTCGACCGGTAGAAATCATTCTGGCCCGCAGCCTTATGCGATTGCTGAAACCACTCCGAGTAGCGGCGGATACTCTCGAGAAGCTTCTCCTTCTCCTGCTGCTGCTTCGCATACAGCGCTTCCTGCGTCCGCAGCTCCAGATCCTTCTGCTTGCGGTAATCGGTGTACCCGCCGGGATAACGACGGCAGTCGTGACGGGACAGCTCCATCACAGCCGTTGCCGTTTGGTCTATAAAAGCGCGGTCGTGCGATACATACAGCACGGTGCCCGGATAGGACCGCACCCACTCCTCGAGCCAGCCAAGCATCTCCGCATCCAGATGGTTGGTCGGCTCATCCAGCACAATAAACTCAGGCTCCCGGACCATCAGCGCCGCCAGCTGCGCTCTTGTTTTCTGCCCGCCGCTCAGCTGGCAGAACGGCAGCTTCCACAGCGCCGGATCCAGTTTCAGCTGCTGCAGGCATTTCTCCGTCTTCACTTCCCAGCCGTACCCGTCCAGCTGCATATATCTGTCGTACGTCCGGCTGTACTGCTCCATAACGTCAGATTCTGTGTCTCCGGTACTTAAGCGCGTCTGCAGATCGTTTAATGTGCGCTTAAGGTTGTACAGCTCGGTCGAGCCAAACTGGACAAATTCCAGTGTGGACAGCTCATCCCCCTGCTCCACCAGCTGATCGATCGAGCCCCAATCCGATAGCGGGAGCACGCGGTGAATATCCCCGCCTGTCAGATGGATCCGGCCGAACAAGCCCTGGAGCAGCGTAGTCTTCCCGATGCCGTTGCTGCCGAACAGAGCCACCCGCTCGCCCTTCCTGATTTCCAATTCAATATCTTCAAACAGCGGTTCCCCGCCATATTCATGTTTTAGTCCCGATGCCTTGACGATATACATAGTCATTCCCCCCGATCCCAAATGGAAACACAAAAAACCGCGGCCAGCAGCTCGCGGTCTTATACGTCCGGGGGAAGCAGAGGAACAGCATGAACCATGCCGCTAATATGCCTGAAAGCAAGCTGAAGCGCCTGAAATAGACACCTCCGACAGCGTCAAGCATTTTCGCAGTCCATCCGTACCCTGCTTCATATAAAAGGAGTACCCCCGCGTTGACACACGTATCCCAGACCGGTTCGCGCTATAGGCGAACGCTGCTTGCACATTGACAAGTTATCTTGGGATTCATGTGATTAATTCATCGGCGTGGGTCCTCCGTAAGGTCATTGGAATATTGGAACGGTTCCATTATATATCGATTAACCGCATCAATTCAAGCCGCATCAGGGAAAATGGCCGAATCCAGCAGACCGTTTACAGGATTCTGTCATACTGCTTCGGAAGCAGTTCCTTCCATTCGCCGCCGGTAGCGCGAATTGCATGCGCCGCCCAGTACGGGTCGTTCAGCATTCCCCGTCCAACCGCGACCAGATCCGCATCGCCATTTGCCACTGCCGCAAGCGCAAGCTCCGGATCGTCCAAGATGCCAACCGCGATAACCGGCACGCCCAGCGCTTCCTTGAATTTTCGTGCAAGCGGCAGATGGTAACCTGGATAATTGCCCGGCTTGAGCTTGCCGACAGGGCCATCCCCGCCGCTGCTCACGTGAAAGATATCCACACCCGCATCAAGATAACGGCGTGCCATCTCAAGCGCATATTCGATGCCGTATCCTCCATCCATATATTCAATTGCCGATATTCGCATGATGAGCGGCATGTCGGACGGCATTTGAGCCTTAACCGCCTGCAGCACTTCAACACCGAACAGAGCACGGTCCTGTCCGTATTTATCATCGCGATTGTTAATCGATGGCGAGTGGAACTGATGAATCAGATAGCCATGTGCCCCATGCACCTCAATCGTGTCCACGCCCGCCTCCACTGCCCGTCTGGCGGCATCTCCGAATTTGACAACCATGGCTTGCGTTTCCTCAGTCGTCAGCGCATGCGGCTGCTTGAAGGTTTCACTAAAACGAATGGCAGAAGGACCGACCGGCACTTCCGCATCCCCCGCCTTACGTCCTGCATGGGCGATTTGAATGCCGGCTTTGGCGCCGAAACGGTGTATGCCCTCAATAACGCGGGCAAACGCCGGCACATGCTCATCCGACCATATGCCAAGATCATAATCGCTTATCCGTCCGTCCGGTTCCACATCCGTCATTTCTATGATGATCAGCCCGGTACCCCCTACAGCACGGGAAGTATAATGCACATCATGCCACTCATTCGGCTTGCCGTCCTTGGCGCTGACGGAATACTGACACATCGGAGGCATGACAATCCGGTTGCGGAGCGTCAGGCCTTTAATTGAGAAAGTTTGATTTAATCTGGACAAGGTTTTTTCCTCCTCTACAATATTACTTTAAGTTACTTTATAATCTATAGAGTATTATAACCCTTCATCTTTCCAATTGAATAGTGGGAGCATTATTTTATTTTACCAGGATATATGTGAATTTATAAATTTTATCCTGCATCGACCTAAGCAGAATATCCCGATGAATGTTCATCGGGATAAAATCTTGCGGTCACATGGGTATTGCAGCAGTGCAAATGTCAGAGCGCGATTGAAACGCAAAGCAGATATTTAATGGTATAAATCAATCACCGTACATTATATTCTCCTTGAATGGGAGGAGATTCTTTTATGCAAGGCCAGACGTGCGAGAATGAGGAAGAAGCTGATCGTGATGGCGATATCCGCCACATTCATGCTTCCTCCCCCTTTCCCGAGCGAGATAAAATCCGTCACCTTGCCGAATACCGCCCGATCAATAGCATTACCCAGCGCTCCGCCAACGATTAGCCCTGTAATCAGCTCCAGCATCACGCCGCGCAGCTCCCCTTGACGCCGGTAGTAAAGCACGGCCGCAGCAAGGACCACCGCAACAATGACAAAATAACGGCCAAAGCCCTGAAAGGAGCTCATGGCTGCACCGGTGTTTTCGTAATGAATAAATCGCAGGACGCCTGGCCAAATGGAAATCGTCTCCCCCACTTCCATCGACATGCGGATAAGGGCTTTTGATATTTGATCAATAAGGATAACCACTATAGAAATGATATAAAATAGCATTCGTTCATCTCCATTTCACTTGCCTGTCATGACTGATTCCTTCGAAGAGCGGCATCTATCATGCAGGAAACCAGAATTCCAATACTGTAGCGGAGCAAGTCCACAGCCAGGAACCCTTTTCCCAGTATCAACGAGCCCGCAAACGTGCTCCTTATGCCATTGATCCAATCCGCCTGATAAAGCTGGCTGAACTCAATAGCAAAGCAAAATATCAAGCTCACCCCGAATGCCCAGGATAAGCGCTTGTGGACCCATAAGAAACGAACGCCAAAATAGATCATACCCGCCCAAAGTGCATCTCCGAAGTGCTCGGACACGAAAACGGGCAGCGTTTCGGAATATGCTCTGGAGCTGTAGCCCAGCACCATAACGATAAATACCGCAATGATATAATATATTCTTGCCTTCATGGCCTCCACCAACTATTTTCAAATGACTGTCCGCGCCGGCCTCTACAGTTCAATCCAGAATCTCCTGATGATATTCCCATTCGCTTCGGTGAACTCCGATTCAAATATGCCGCCATTTTTGAGAATGGTCTTCTCAGAGCCGATATTCCCTTTGTCGCAAACAAGCAGCACCCGGTTCAGGCCAAGCTCTCTGGTTCTGATCAGGGATTTGGCCAATAAGGCTCCGGCGTAACCCTTGTGCCTCTCGGAAGGACGGATGCCATAACCAATATTCCCGCCGCTTTCGGTTAATTTCTGATTCAGCCGGTGGCGGATATTGACTGCGCCAACAAGCTTATCCGCTTCGTTGATCAGCCAATAGGTGGAGTGGGGCACCCAGCTCTCTCTTGTCAGCTTGTCCTCGCTATCTTCCGCATACAAGAATGCAACATACGCTTCAAAATCAGAAGGATCCCTCTCAATCACCCAGGGCACCATATCCTCACCGCTCTCAAGCCAGTCTTTATAAAAGTTCATATATAAATCGCGGTATTCCAGGGATGGTTCGACCAGTCTAACTTGGTTTATCATATATGCGCCTCCCATAATGGATCATGGTCTGTTCTATTGCATATGCATATTGTGAATCAGGAGGTCCCGACAGGTATATGATAGTGCTAGCATGAAGGCTTGCCAGCGATGCTCTTCATATTGAATTTAATTTACCATAAAAGCCGAGATGGCAGCAAACATATGTGCTTATTTATGTTCCAATAATATCCATTTAAGGAATCAGTCTGCCGCGAAATAAATCCGCGAAGGCGGCATTGACATTGACGCTGCGTAAAGGTGTACATTTAGAAATGTCAGGAGGCGAAGGCATGGAATATACCGTACAGAAGCTTGGAAGGCTCGCTGGAATCAGCACAAGGACACTCCGCTATTACGATCAGATCGGCATTCTCAAGCCGGCCCGGATCAATTCGTCCGGTTACCGGATCTACGGTCAGGCGGAGGTCGACCGGCTGCAGCAAATTTTGTTTTTCAGAGAGCTTGGGTTCCCGCTGGAACGGGTCAGGGAGGTCGTGACCGCTCCATCCTTCGACAGTGCCGAGGCGCTCCGGACGCATTACGCACAGCTCCTTGACAGACGCAGGCAGCTTGATACGCTCATCGCCAATGTGGAACAAACCATTTCAGCGGCAGAAGGGAGAACGACCATGACCGATCAGCAGAAATTTGAAGGCTTCAAACAGAAGATGGTTGAAGACAATGAAGACAAATACGGAGAAGAGATTCGCCGGAAATACGGAAACGAGGTAGTCGACAAATCCAATCAGAAATTCATGAACATGACGCAGGAGGAGCATGCCGAGGTGACCCGCCTGGCGGAAGAATTAACGGTCACACTCGCAGAAGCATTCAAGGAGGGCGATCCGGCGGGCGGGCTCGCCCAGAAGGCGGCCGACCTGCACAAACAGTGGCTCACCTTTTATTGGAGCAATTACAGCAAGGAAGCCCATGCCGGGCTCGCGCAAATGTACGTCGACGACGAGCGGTTCAAGGCCCATTATGACGCCGCTCAGCCGGGAACGGCAGAATTTCTGAGAGATGCGATCCACATTTACACCGGTGCGGGAAAATAAAAAATAATCAAAACCCCATCCCCCGGCATGGCCGCGTGGACGGGGTTTTGATCCTCACAAGCGCAGCAAGCGGCGCACAGCCCGCTTGTGGAGGGCCGCAGCCGAAGCCGCGCTGCCCATGATAGACCGCTATGGGAAAGCTGTCAGGAAGGATTCGGCTGAACGCCTTCCTCCTGCGCCAAATACCTCTGCAGCATATTCAGCTCCCGGTACAGCTGAAGCAGCTCGGACTCCTTCCCCTGGATGAGCCGGGACAGCTCGTCGATTTTCATCACGATATCGGCGATATCCTTCTCCTTCACCGACAGGCTGCTGCTGAAGCATCCAAATGACTGCTTCGCCCACCGCTCCGCCGAGCCCCGGCCATCCTTGCGGTAAATGGTTGTGAACGCATCAAAAACCGCGTTGATCACCTGGCGGCGCTCGAAGCTCAGAACCCCCAATCCGTTCTTGGCATGCGCCACCGCCTGCATAAGCTGAAAATCATTCAGCTTGCCATGCGCGACCTCACCCCGGTCAATCTCTCCTATTAAATCCGGATAAACGGATTGAAACAGCTCCGCCTCCAGGATCATTTCTTCCATTGTGATTAAGGACCGATCCTGCATTCCACCACATCCCTTATCATTTTAAAGTCCTCTATATACAATTCGTATCAAATTTCTATTTAAGTCGCTTTCCCATACCCGGTCCGCAGGTTTGCGTAGAAAAAAACGCCTGAATGGAACCATATGCCTCTGAAACGAAGCATAAGATCCATCCGGACGTTTTTGATTAGATCGTCTTCCTGTTTAATTAAACTCCTTAATCCGTTAATGAATCCTTATAATAAATACTGGCCAGCTTGGATGTATTGCTCTCCGATACCGTTGAAGCCAGCCCGATGCCAAGCCGCGCGTTCTCCGGATGATTCGTGTCGGGAATCTGGACGGCCATACCTTCAGGCTCCCTGAAGGTGAGTGTGTAGCCTGCCTTGGTCAGCTGCTTGTCGCTGACAATGCCGTTATTCAGGTTAACACTGGTAATGTACGTGTTGCCGTTCGGATAGATAGAAGTGGTCGAGTTGTACGAATTTCCCTCCAAGAGGTACAAAGTGCTTCCGAAGGAGGTGAAGCCCTGGAATGTGCCAAGACCGGACGGCTGGGCAATATCCGCAAGAGCTGTGTAATTCCCTGCTTTCACCTGAGCCAGGCTGTACACGCCATAGCGGAAAGAACCGTCCTCACGATAACGCATGGTCAAATACCCGTGGGTCATATCGATACTGACTGTTGTGCGGTCTGCGCCCGGTACGAGCTCGAACTTCGTCAAAGAAGAGGAAGCTGAGGTCAGCACCTGACCGTTCACGAATTGAAACCGTGCCAGCTTGGAGCCCCAGCCGGATGTTCCATCGCTGAGCGCATCAACCTCTGTCCACAAATACGAAGCGGAGCCCACCGGCTCAACACCGATTTGAACACCATGCCCGAATCCCTTCAAGAACATATATCCTTCTACATTCCCTGACAAGTCCAGCTTCGTCACGCATAAATCGCCATTCAATGCCCGGTTGGCGCCAGATACAGGAGCCGATTCCCCAGGCAGCTGCTGGCCTCCCGCCATGAGCTGGACCGCGAAGATTTTCTTATTCGTATTGTCAAAAGCAAACGACTGCAGGACGGTATTATTGTGCAAAGCCTTCGAGCGAATGAGCTGCGTGGAAGGGTCCGTCAGATCAAACCTTTGCGAGACGGGTACAGCTGCCTGCGTATAACTTTCGAACGTGATGGCCGCGAGCAGAATGAACAGCAGAGCTCCGGCCCATTTGGCCATCGGACTGCGCATGCATATTTTCATCATTTTCATCTCCTCCTTACTCTACTTATCCCGAATCAGACTATCGTCATTCCCTCTTTTACCCGAACCTCCTTTTATTATGCATCTGCACTGACGGGCAGTACTTATAAAATACTGACGATGATCGTCCCGGTCAACCGCTCCGGGTATTAATTTTCTCTAAACAGGTCCTTCTAAAAAAATAAACGCAGCCTGTTCCCGTTGCAGGAGACAAGCCGCGCGCGTATGTAAACCCCGGGAGTGGCCCAGGTTCAAATATTATCCGTCGCCAATGCGCTTAGCGCCTTGACGGCTTCTTTGATGTCCGTATCATGCCGGGTAGGGGAGCCTGTCTGCCCGCCGTACCAATAAAGAATAAGAACATTCTTCACTTCATAAATGGCCGGGATTTGCATATCAAATTTCGCTTTTTGCTGATTGAAATCCGTGAGTCCCTCTTCGCGCTTCTTCTCGGTGGGGAATAAATAGAAGGAAACCGATTCGTCATTCTCCAGCTTGTAGGTAGTAGCTTTCAGGCCTTTCAGCACAAAATGATTCTTTGTCCCGTCCTCATTCAGCAGCATTATCCCTTTGTCCGCGAATACGGTCTTTAGATCATCCAGATTGAGATCCGCCTCGGTGGTGCAGGCTGTCGCCACAGCCAATATCATGAGCAGCGCAAGAACGATTCGTTTCATTTTCCACTCCCCCTTTGTTCATAGTAACGGATAACAGGAGAGCTGCCAAATTATACTAAAAATCCGGCCGAGCCCAAGGCTTGGCGCACAGGAGTTTCCAGCTGATTATCATGACTAAACGTGTTGAACAACCCCAGCAGCCGATAAACGGATTTCAATGCCGCTGGGATCCAGAACAACAACCGTCCCATCCCCGTGATGCGCCACAGGAACTCCTTCTTCCTGCAAGCGTCCAAGGACAGCAGAAAGCGCAGCCTGGTCCGGCAGACCGATCACATAATAGGCGAGTCCCGCCGCATCCTTGGGTGTTAGCGGAGCTCCCACGCCAGCCCAGGTATTGAGTCCGATATGATGATGATAGCCGCCGGCGGATATAAACAAAGCCGCATTGCCCATCCGCGCCATAACAGCAAACCCGAGCACATCGATATAAAAACGCTCAACCGCGGCCAGGTCGGATACATGCAGATGCATATGCCCGACCGTGGTCCCTGCGGGCAGACCGTTCCAGGGATCATCGCCCGCCTCCGCAAGCAGGCCGTCCCAATCGATCGGATCAACCGCCATGATATAATGGCCTGCAGCGTCGCGCTGCCATTCTTCCCGCGAACGGTCGCGATAGATCTCAATGCCGTTATTGTCGGGATCCGCAATGTAGAGAGCCTCGCTCACAAGATGGTCGGACTGGCCGATGTGAATGCCTGCACGGATGAGATTGCGCAAGGATAATCCCAGCGATTTGCGGTCCGGCAGCAGGATGGCAAAATGGTACAAGCCCGCTCCTGATCTTCTGGGGCGCTGAACGGCTCCTTCTATTTCCTCCAGAAGCAGCAAGGGAGCCGCGCCCTCCACGGAAAGCTCGGCCGTTCCGTTCTCTTCCTTGATCAGCTTTAATCCCACTACATCCTGATAGAACCCGATTGAGCGTTTCAGATCGCTGACCCTCAGCTTGACAAGCTTGATGCCTGTTTCCGGGTGAATCGCGTTCGACATTACAATCACCTCTTTCGCGTTTTTCTCATATCGCGCTTATTTGGAATCGCAGGTTGATGATTATCAGAATATCTGATATAGTTGTAACTATAATTGTTACAGGTTACTTTTGTCAAATACTTTATTGCTCCCGTATCCCCGTTGACATTTCATGTCCGTTGTTAGACGATGATAGAGGACGAAATGAGGTGCTTCTTATGGCAATCAGCAGCCGGCTCGCTGTGGCGGTGCATATATTAGTATTAATCGAAACGCATGAGGGCAAGCGGATCACATCCGACTATATTGCAAGCAGCGTCAATACGAACCCCGTTGTCGTAAGACGGCTTATGGGCGTATTGAACAAAGCGGGCATCATTGCCACAACGCCGGGCATTCCCGGCGCCACCCTGTTAAGGCCTGCCAGGGACATCAGTCTGGCTGATGTATACTGCGCGGTGGAGCATTCCAGTCAGGAAGGGCTGTTCTCCCTGCATGAGAATCCTAATCCCAACTGCCCGGTAGGAAACAATATTGAACATGCTTTAGAGGACACCTTCGGCAGAGCGCAGATTGCCCTGGAATCGGAGCTTGCTGCTGTGACGATCGCAGACATCGCTTCAGAATGTGCAAAAATGTCTTTGAATCAGCAGCAGCCGTAGCTTCAATCCAGCTGCAGAATGATTGATCGCCCCCTTTTCATGAAGGGGGCTTTTTACTGTGGGAAAACACAAAATTTAATTTCTGTTGACAAGCGTTTTTTTCTAATGATAGAATCGAAAAAAATAATTCCAATCTTATCAATCGGAATTAAGGTTATTTGCCATTACACTCGGGGGGAATTATTCATGTACAGAAAAATCTCGTATCCAAAATGGTTGGCCGCTGCCGTTTTATCCATGTCATTATTATTGGCGGTTCCGCTAAGCTCTGCCGCAGCCGGGGCTGCTGCCAGCCCTCTTGCTCCAGCTGTTGACCAGACCGGTAATTATTCATTATTTCTGCAGGAGAAATTCGATCTGACGATTGGAGATTCAACGACGAAGGGTGAATTGCTTCAAGATCTCGCCCTGATTTTGAACTACAAGCCCACAGCTGACGCTGTCACCTTCAGCGACTTGAGCCCATCCAGCCCGTATTATGAAGCTGCAGCTGCGCTTAGCCAGCAAGGAATTGTGAGCGGCCCGGCCATTCATCCGGATGAACCGATCGGTGGTTTCCAGGCCGTATTCATCGCTTTGAAAGCAGCCGGATTAAAGGAGTTGGCCTATAGCTATCCGGAAGCGAAGACCGCTGCCGCGCTGAACAAGCTTCATTTGAAGCCGGATGCTTTCCAGTCAGAAACCGCTGCACAGGAAATCGCTGCTGCTGTGGACACCGGTCTCGTGGCACCTTCGCTTTATGGCGAGCTCAAGCCCGGCGCACTGGCATCGAAGACATTCCTTGAACAGCTTCTGGGTCAAGTGCTGGTAAGCAAGGGCCTCTATGAGCACTATATTGGCCTGACCGGCGATTCGGATATTTATGCGAAGCTGATTGACGCTTACTCGACCTCCGATGTAATTGAGGCTCCCGAACTGGAAACGATCGTTAACGGTGCGCTGGAGAAGGGTCTCGTAACGGGCTATAATCTGAAGGACTCCCGTTACGATGCGAATTTCATTGACTCGCTGACGATTACATACGGCCACTCCGATATTCAGCATGCGGTGCAGCTGATCGGACTGCTGCGCAGCGAAGGACTGCAGGCCAAGGTCCAGTTCGAGCCTAAAACCTCCGCCTTCGTTCATTTGCTGGAATGGGGCGAGCCTGCGCCGGATCACGATAACCACTACAAGAAGCTGGAGAACGGCAACTATATCGCATCCGCCAAGGAATATGATATTTCGTTCGAATTCGCAACAGCCGCCGATAAGCAGCGCTTCCAGCCAGTCGTGCTTGCTTATGCCAAGAAAGACAGCGACGACGAGCCTGGACTGATTGCCGCTTCCTGGTGGCAGCCGCTCTATTATACCCAAACCAAGCTGAAAGATTACGATCTCATCACCAACAACAAAATTACCGGCAGCGGCTTCTATTACGCGCAATCCTTCTCCCTGAACGAGCAGTCCGCAGCAATTGTCCAAGGATTCAAGGCGATTGATCCGGCCATTGACATCACCACCTCGACCTTCTGGGTGGACAGACCGTTCTACAGCTACCTGAAGGGCGACGATTTCAAATAAACATTCTCCTGTAAGAGGAAATGGCAGAAACCGTCCTTTGGCGGTAAAGTTAGTTTCTTCCCTCAGAACATAAGCAAAGTATGATGGAATTTCATACTTTCTTAAATTTCAATAAAACAAGGCATCCCGTCACTGCCCACCCGGCAGCGGCGGGATGTTTGTTTTTATTTCCTCCACAATCATCAGGCAGGCCATCCCGATCCTGTGTTAAGATAAAATGATGACGCCCTTGTTGCTAAGCTATCTGGAATAGATGAAGCCTTAAGAAGGAGTATGAACAGCATGAATCATCACAAAATATGGACCAGGGATTTCGTGGCCATCTGCCTCAGCAGCTTTTTTATTTTTTTGAATTTCTACATGCTTGCAACCACGCTGCCCCAGTATGTGTCGGAGCGCCTGTCCGCAAGCGGCCAGCAGATGGGGCTGGTCATTACCGTATATGTTCTTGCGGCCGTTATTATGCGTCCTCTCGCCGGCCAGTGGGTGGACCGCTACGGCAAGTTTGCCGCTGTTCTTTCGCTCGCTTTATTTTTCGCAAGCACCCTGCTGTATCCCGCTATCCACAGCCTGCTTCTTCTGCTCGTTCTCAGAGCCATCCATGGCGGAAGCTACGGCATGTCCTCCACTATGACCGGGGCGATGGCTGCAGAGCTGATTCCCGCCGCACGCAAAGGGGAAGGCATCGGGTACTTCAGCATGTTCATGAGCCTGGCGATGGTCATCGGGCCGTTCCTTGGGCTGACGCTGGTTCATCAGGCCAATTACACGGTGCTTTTCATCGTGTGCATCTGTCTGACCGCCTTCTCGCTGCTTTTCGGATTCCTGACGAAGGAAGCTCCGAAGGAGGCGTCAGTCAAGAACAAGCCCTTCAGCTTGAGCTGGTCCTCCATTGTGGAAGCCAAGGCGCTGCCGGTATCGCTTGCGGGATTCGTCCTTGCGTTCTCATACAGCTCGCTGACTTCTTTCATTTCCGTCTTTGCCAAAGAAATCGATCTGACCGAGGTTGCGAGTTACTTTTTCGTCGTCTTTGCCGTTATGATTGTGCTTCCCCGCCCCATAATCGGCAAAATATTCGACCGCTACGGCGAGCATGTGCTGGCTTATCCCGGCATTGCCTTGTTCGTTATCGGCATGCTGATCCTGGGCAGTGCGCATTCTCCGGCCGTCTTCCTGTTATCGGGAGCTGTAATCGGGCTTGGCCACGGCGCCATTATTCCCTGCTTCCAGACCGTGGCGCTCCGCTCGGCTCCAAGCGGCCGCAGCGGACTTGCGACGGGCACCTTCTTCCTCATGTTCGACCTGGGCTACGGGATCGGTTCCTATGTCCTTGGCGTGGTTGCCCAGCATACCCATTATGAAACCATGTACCACATCGCCGGACTTCTGGTTATTCTGTCGGGCGTTGTCTACTATGTGCTTCACCACCGTGTACAGTTCAGAACACAGCTTGGCAAAGCGGTCTGATAACTTAATCCCTTTAAAAAACAGCAATGAAGAAGAAACGGCAGCCGCCTTCCTTTTGTGGCGCAGTAAGTTGCTTCCCTCAATAATATAAGCAAGTACAGGTCAAATTTTGTGCTTTCTTATCATTCAAATAAGGCCATCCTTTGCAGGATGGCCTTGTCTTTGTAAAACATGCTTGGAAAATGTTTTCTGCCCGAGCCTGACTCAGTCAGAACCCTTAAACAACCGGAAACCATCCAGGTACGTTAATAAGCATGTTCCATAATGCGTCCGGTATGGTCAGGTCTTTTTGAGCCGTTCTGGGCAGGGTCGTTCTAATCTCGTTTTCTTGATCGTTCAGAACCTTTTCAACCCATTTCGGTTCCATAATGATGGCATGCGCTAAAGCTAATAGAGGTACCCCGGCGTTCAGCGCCTTATTAACATCTTCCGGTGAAGATAATTCGCCAACCCCGATTACGGGAACACGGCTGCCTGCCCGTTCCTGGATGAGCAGAACACGTGATTTCGTATCCGTCTCATCCCGCATTGATCCATCCCAAAAACCTCGTACGGAGACATGAATGTAGTCCAGCTTCTGCTGTGCCAGAACGTCAACTAACTGAAGCGTGTCTTCCATGGTTATACCCGGGTTTTCTCTTTCTTCAGGCGACAATCTATATCCGACAATGAACGGATTTTTCGCATGCTCAGCAACTGCCTGTTTTACGCTGTCGATTATGGCGAGAGGAAATGTCATTCTTTTTTCAATCGTACCTCCCCACTGGTCAGACCGGCGATTGGAATGAGGGGAGAAGAATTGCTGAACCAGATACGTATTTGAGCCTTGAATCTCCACGCCGTCAAAACCTGCTTTGATTGCTCTGCGGGTTGCTTCTCCAAAGGCTTTAATCATATCCTTGATATTTTCTTCCGTCATTTCTCTTGGAACAACCGAACCCGGACGTTCTGAGGCTGCAGCGCTTGGGCTTATCGGCTGTTTGCCGCCTGTAAGCTCAGGCGAGGCCATTCTCCCCGCATGGTAAATCTGTAAAATCGCTTTAGCCCCCTGTCCTTGAATCGTACCTGACAGTTTTTTCAATCCAGGTATTAAAGAGTCATCATATACGCCAATTTCATTAATAAAAGCCTTCCCTTCTGGCGAAACATGGCTGCTCGCTGTAATAACCGCACCTACTCCGCCTGAACGGACACGATAATAATCCAATTCTTGCTCTGACACGCCTCCATCCTCAAGAGAGGAAGAGTTTGTCATTGGCGCCATTAATACGCGGTTCTTAAGCTGTACTCCCGAAGGGAAAGTAAATGGTTCAACTATGGGTTTATAAGCCGGATTCATGTTTTGTTGTCTCCTTTTTGATAAATTAGTTCTGAGCGGATGTTGGAGCCTCCCCATCAGATGCCTCTGTTTCACAAATCAAGTTAAATCTTGCAAACTCCATCCCCGCAGAGGCCGCCCTCGGAATCGCCATCTGGACCTGAGTCAAGCATCTGCAAAGGATGTTCTTCTCTCCACACTTGTTCAAGCAGCTCCAGGAACACGCCGCTTGGCCGTACTCCGGAAACAGCATACTTATCATTGATGATATAGAAAGGCGTGCCTGTAATCCCTAGCCCGGATCCATGCTGCCGCTCTTTCTTTACCGTATCCTTGTATTTATCGCTGGACAGCATATCAAGAACCTCTTGGGCATCAAGACCGCTCTCGCCCGCAAGCCTGGCAAGTGTTTCGTGATCGCCGATATCCAGCGAATCGGTAAAATAGGCTTTATAAACCTGAGCCATCCACTCTCCTGCTTTACCCTGTTCCTGCGCATAAACGGCCACGCGGAGAGCATCTGACGTATTTGATGGAATCAATGTGTCGAGATTATAGGTAAGGCCAACATCTTTGCCCATCTTGACCACCGTTTTATTTCCTTCTCTCACATAATCAGCGGACATCCCTCCGCCATGAATTTCGGCTGTCCAGGTGTAATAATCTTTGCCGGTGTTGCTCGGAGCATTCGGGAACAGCTGGAACGGTCTGTAGACGAGTTCGACTTCAGCCTTATGTTCAAATTGTTCTAGGGCTGTTTCCAAATTTGTTTTGCCTATATAGCACAACGGGCACATGATATCTGACCAGACCTCTATTTTCATCATTCCTTCGCCTCTCTCCTGTGATTTGGAATAACTCTACATGTATGAATGCTGCCGATTCATTTAATCAACAGTCATCGATTAATTAACAACAATTGATTAATTAACATGTATTGATTTATATTATAAAGAGTCGCAACAAAATCTCAATCGTTAAAAAACCGGCTTTTGTCAACTAATCAACATATGATTTGTTTTTGTTCATAATCATCGAAGGACGGTGATCCAACCATCATGCCTAAAGTAGACAGAAGAATAATGAAAACGAGGGAAGCCATCAATAACGCTCTAATTGAGTTGATGTCCGAGAAGAGCTTCGAAAACATTACGATCAACGACATCTCGGAAAAAGCGAATCTTAACAGGGGGACACTTTATCTTCACTATACGGACAAATATGATTTGCTCGACAAATGTATAAAGGATCATTTGAGTCATATGCTGGAGTTTTGCACGTTATCGAAGCCTGGCGAGGAAAAATTGGATGTTATCAATTCCCCGCTGCCGATGTTTCAATATTTTGAAAAACATTATTTATTCTATTCCTCCATGCTGAGCAATAAAGGTATAACTTGTTTTCAGGAACAGTTGATCCTGATGGTCAAAAATGGAATTACCGAGCGATTGAATACCGGGGAAGTTAACCATGGGGAGAACAAAGAGGTTGTCATTCAATATATGGCATCTGCTTTCGTCGGAGTCGTGGAATGGTGGATTAAAAATAAAATGCCGCTCTCTCCGGAAATGATGGCGCAGCAATTATGGGACATCTTCAAAAAAAATTTTTCCCAGTTAGTGAGTGCCGTCCCCCAAAACGGGCAGTTGACTTGACCAGCGTTAACCTTGACTATGTAAGGTCTGCAGCTCTTATAAGCCATACAAATAATCCCGCCTGATGACGGGATTATTTGTGCTTGTTCCTTGTATGTCGTACAGCTTACAGATTCCTCTCCAACAATACCCCCAGCTGTTCTGCCAAGACCTGATGCGGGATTGGCTTTTCATTCATGAACCACCATTCCACTACCCCTACGTAAGCCGATGCAACAAACCTGACAAAAGCATCCTCATGTAATCCCTGGTTTTTCCCTTGGGTTACATCCACCTCATTCCTGAACTGCTCGACAAGAAAGTCAAGAAACCGGGTACGAAAATAAGGAGCTCCTTTACTCGCTAACATCATCGAAAAGAATAAATAATTTCGTTCAAAATATTCGGTCCAGAGCGGTGACCCGCTTATAAAATCCATATCAGCTGCCGCTGTGCACTTTTTCCGGAGTTCATTGATATGTGTCTCTATAAGCTTATCGAGCAAATCATATTTATCCAAATAATGAAGGTAGATGGTCCCGCGACTCACATCTGCCCTATCGGAGATATCCTGTATCGTAATGGCATCAAAATTTTTCTCGGACATCAGTTCAATAACCGCTTTTTTTAACGCTTCTTGCGTTTTGGGAATTCTTCTATCCACTTTAGACATTAAAGGACCACCAGACTTTCTGAAAATAATAAACAATAATCAAGCGATTGTTCACTAATTGACAAATCACGCTCATCTAACAATTGCATGCTTTTTGTATCCGTTTATAATTATAGACAGATGTTCATTAATACATCAAGGTTTATTATTGGATTGCCGTTTAATTATGAAGAAAGGAGAAAGTCTGTTGGAGAGCGGACCCGCAATTTATTAATCATAGTAACGCAGCAGAAACTAAAAAGGAGATGTTAAAATGACCGTTATAAACAAACCTCTATCCGGTAAAATCGCATTCGTAACGGGCGGATCCCGCAGCATTGGCGCGGCGATTGTAAGAAGACTTGCAAGCGAGGGGGCATCCGTAGCCTTCACCTATGTCAGCGCGCAATATAAAGCGGAAGAACTGGTTCGGGAAATTCAGGAAGACGGCGGCACCGCCTTGGCCGTTCGTGCCGACAGCGCCAATGTCGATGCTGTAAAAGGCGCCGTCATGGAAACGATCAACGTATTAGGCTCCATAGATATTGTGGTAAACAATGCAGGCATCGCCAATGTGAAGCCTTACGATGAGGTTACGATCGAGGAATTCGACCAGATGGCGGCCGTAAATTTCAGGGCGGTGTTCGTGGCGATCCAAGCCGCAGGGCCGCAAATGAAAGAAGGAGGCCGCATTATCAATATTGGCAGTATTAATGCCTCCTGGAATCCCATCCCCGGAAACAGCCTGTACGCAGCAAACAAGGCCGCTGTGGCCGGATTGACGCGAGGTCTGGCCCGTGATCTGGCTCCAAAAGGCGTCACGGTAAATAATATTCAACCGGGACCGGTCGACACGGATATGAACCCGGCAGATGGACCTTACGCATCGCTCGCCAAAGGGATGATTTCGCTGGGGCGGTACGGCAAAGCTTCCGAAATCGCAAGTATGGTCGCTTATCTCGCCTCGCCTGAAGCCAGTTTCATTACAGGGGCGACCATCAATGTCGATGGCGGTGTCGTAATCTAAAGGCGGATCGAAGACTTTAACGAACAAGTTTGCCGGTATTATTGTAAAATAACATGAAAACCTGACTATATCATAAAAAGAAGCGAATGGGTCAAGACCCCATTTGGTGTACAGTAAAAAGCAAGCTGGCGCCTGGTACTTAACCGGTGCCAGCTTCTGCTTCGCTGTCCTTCGGCGGCGCAGCAAGTTTTCTTCCATTAGAACGATTTCAAAAAAATACACCCCCTAGAATTCATCGGATTCCCTCGGGGGTTTTATCCAATGCCTATTCTAAAGGGTGCACTTCAATCCTTTTTACCATTCCTGTTAAAGTTTCTTCCGTTCACCGGATACACAGCTTACGAATTATACCTGATTGGCTCCAAATACCAGCTGCTCGCTCAGGCTCCACAAGCGGGCGGCAGCATCGGGGTCAACCGCATGAGGCATCACGCCAAGATTCGCCGATGGAGCCCGGACAACTGCATCCTTCCCGTCCGCCAGCATGGCAATTTCACAGTTTTCACAATAGACGCCGCCCTTGCCGTCAAGCTCCGGACTTGTCGCGCACCATACACCGGTCGCCGCTCCCTGCTTGACGGTTTTCAGGTTCGTCGACGAATCGAGAATTGGCTTCCCCTCCTCGTCAATGACGCCAAATGCCCGCAGCTGCTCCTCCGACAGATGCCTTGACAGGCCCGTCTCGACAATGCTTCCCGGATGAAGGGCGAACGCACGTATGCCATCCGCTTCCCCCCGCTTGTCCAGCTCAACCGTGAAGAGGATATTCGCCGTCTTCGACTGGCCATAACCTGACCAAGGGATATAGTCGCGGCGCTCAAAATGGATGTCTTCAAAAACGACAGGCGACCGGCTGTGCGTATACGCCGATAACGTGACACCCGCGCGCCTTGTGCCTGGCGGAGTGCCGGCTGGAAGTACAAAAAAATGAGGACATCACGGGGATTATTACGATTAGCGGAAGTAAGATTCTTTGCGCCTATCGGTTGCCTCTGCTATTTCATTCCGCTCGCGGATCGAACAAGACTTCAAGTCCAGGATTTGCAAGAAGAGGTATTTCTGCTGACGGAGAAAGGCTGTACCTATCGGAATTTATTTGATCGATCTATTGAGAGAAGTGGAATCGATGGTGTCACAAGCTTGGAGTTTTTCAGTGCAGAAGCGATTAAACACTGTGCTATGACGGGTATGGGCATTGCTTTTCTGCCCGATATGGCCGTAAAAGCGGAGCTTGCGCGGGGCGAACTTGTCTCTCTGCCTTGGGAAATGCCTGATCTTCATGTCGTGACCCAGATGCTGCGGCATAAGGATAAATGGTTGTCGCCTGCGATAGAAGCTTTCATTGATGTGGTTAAGGATGTATTTGAACCGGCACCTGGTGCTCCCCAAAGCTAGCCGTTACAACTACGTGAAGCACCGTAAATGACGGACGCGTAAATATGAATGAGTTCAAATCAAGCGCAGGCATAGTGCGCTGAAGGATGAAGCGCGTATACATACAGATTGATTAGAGAACTACTATAACGTTTAAACTAAAATTTCAGAAATATGGAGTATGATCTCAAATGCCTTTCATTGCTTTGGACATAATATTCTTACTTGCGGCATGGCGCTGGGGAGATTGGAGACATTGGCAAAAATATCATTCGACTATTTTGTATTTCTTGCTTGGGGACGTTATTTATATGGTGCTGACAAGCAGTTATCCGCTATGGCAGCATCAGCCCTGGCCGCCAATTCATAGTTATTTAGGTGTCGAACTATGCTGTTTGGTGTGCTTTGCATCTACCACGTTGATATACCTTGGTTTATTCCCAAACGGACTCGGTAAGTCAATATTATGGATTGGATTTTGGGTAATCGTTTATTCGTTAATCGAGGTATTTTATTTGTTTTGTGGGGCGATTAAACATTTTAACGGTTGGACCATGCTTTATTCCGTTTTATTCAATATGATCATGTTCCCGTTGCTTCGGTTACATTTTTCCCGGCCATTACTAGCGTACACGATCTCCATACCGCTTGCTATTGCAATACTGGCCATATTCAGGGTTCCGATTAAATGATGATTGGGAGCGACCCATATATCATGGCCCACCGGCTGACCTGAGAGCAGCCCACGGATAGCCTCCATGATCGAGGTCACCGGCAACCAGCAAGCGAACGACGAACCCCAATTTGACCAATAAATGAAAAAGCAGACCGATTTGAAATAGATATCGGTCTGTTTTTTTACACAGGAATGGAAGAAATCACACGGTTATATCTAGCCAATCGCAATTTTTATATCTGTGAAGCGTCTAAGCAAAGTACAAAGGCAACTTCTGCTTCCAATCGGCCGTCAGGTGGCTGACCGTTGGGGTCGTGGGTTGAGGGCGGGCATACCAGGCGCGGGCTCGGTGTCAGTCTTCGATTGCCTGATAGACTGTGGTCCAGAAGTCGTGGATAAGATGCACGGAATCCGCAGTGGACATCCCGATCTGGGTGAGCAGGATTCCGGTGAGCTGTTTGTCCGGGTCGGCGTAGGTCGAGGTGCCGGTACCGCCGTCCCAGCCGAACTGGCCGATGGAGGCGTAGTCGCCGCGGTAGGTGCGCACCGCCATCCCCATGCCCCAGCCGCCGTGCTGCCCTTGGCCGAACGACAAATGGACGTTGTTTTTGGCCAGGTCGTCTCGATATGCTTGTTGCTCGGGTGTGAGACGGTTGGTGGTCATCAGCTGGACGGCGGGCCTGGACAGGATCCGTTCGGTCCCGTGCATCCCTTGGTTCAGCAGCATCTGTAAATACGCGTGATAGTCGTCTACGGTTGAGAGCAGCCCACCGCCGCCTGCCTGGAACGCCGGGGGCTGAGTGTAGCGTCCGCCAGCGGCCTCGTCCCACACGATGAAATCTCCGGTCTTCGGATCGGGGTTGAAAGCGGGCGGCAGCCGGTCAATCTTGTTGGCGGGCACGTAGAAGCCGGTGTCCTTCATGCCCAGGGGGTCTAAGATGCGTTCGCGCAGGAACGTTTCAAACGACTGACCCGTGGCCCTGGCGACGAGCACGCCGAGCACTTCGTTGCTAATGTGGTACTGCCACCGCTCTCCGGGCTGGTAGCTCAGCGGGAGTGTGCCCAGGCGGCGCATCCACTCATCCGGCTCGGGCAACGCCTCCAGTGGCGTGTCGAATAACCCATTCTCGAAGATCGCGTTCTGGATCGGGGAGCCCATCAACGTCAGATCTACTCCGATCCCGAACGTGGAGGTCAGCAGATCCCTTACGGTGATCGGCCGCCGCGCTGGCACGGTGTCGTCCAGCGGGCCGTCGGGTCGTTTCAGCACCTGCCGGTTGGCGAGTTCGGGCAGCCATGTGTCTACTGGGTCGTCCAGACGCAGCTTGCACTCGTCGAGCAGGATCATCACTGGCGCGACCGCGACCATCTTGGACGTCGACGCCATCCGGAAGATCGTGTCCCGGCGCATCGGCGCGCCTCCATCATGGCGCATCGTCCCGATCGCTTCGACATGCGTCTTGCCGCCGCGGCTGACCAGGGCGACCAGCCCGGGAATCTTCCCGGACTCGACATGCCTTGCCAGCACCTCGCGCATTCTGCTCAGCCCTGTTTCGGAGAAGCCAACAACATCCTTCATATTTTCTGACGAACTAAAATCTTCTGTTGTAATCTTTTGCATTTGGTTTCCCTCTCTTTCCTTTTTAACAGCCCTATTGTTTTAAACTATAAATTCTCTTTTGTTACTCATGCTTTAAAGCCCTTTGTCAAAAAGGTGTATTCGATACATTATAGAATCTGAATATTGGCAATATTCAGGATAATCAGAATCGAGATATGTCATGCAGCTTCCTTCTTTAATTATTTCACGCCCGCTTCTTATACACCCTCATCGCAAAGTAATAGGCTACGAGCAAAATCCCGATGCACCACGCAAGAGCGACCCATATCTCATTGCCCACCGGCTGACCTGACAGCAGCGCACGGATGGCTTCCACGATCGAGGTCACCGGCTGGTTTTCGGCAAAGGCGCGAACGACCTTCGGCATCGACTCGGTCGGCACAAACGCCGAGCTGATAAATGGCAGAAAGATAATCGGGTAGGAAAAGGCGGTTGCGCCCTCCACCGATTTTGCGGTCAGCCCGGCAATCGCCGCGACCCAAGTTAAGGCCAGGGTAAACAATACGAGTATCCCGGCTACTGCAAGCCATGACAGTATCCCGGCGGACGAATGAAAGCCCATAACGAGCGCTACTAGAATGATGACGAGAACCGATAGGGCGTTGGATACCAGCGAGGTCAACACATGCCCCCAAAGCAAGGCTGAACGTGAAATCGGCATGGTGTGAAACCGCTCGATGATGCCCCGCTGCTTATCCAAAAACAGGCGGTAAGCCGTATAGGATATGCCGCTTGCAATCGCAATCAGCAGGATACCGGGCAGCAGGTAGTTCACATAGTTATCCGTACCGGTTTGAATGGCGCCGCCAAACACATAGACGAACAGCAGCATCATCGCAATCGGCGTGATGCAGACCGTGATGATGGTGTCCATGCTGCGGAAAATATGGCGCATGGAACGCCCGAGCATCACGCTAATATCGGTGAAGAAATGATTTTTTGCCGCCTCCATTTACATGGCCTCCTTCTTGCCGACGATGGAGAGGAAGATCTCCTCTAACGACGGCTGTTTTTCAACATACTCCACCTTTGCGGATGGGAACAGCTTTTTAAGCTCCGCGAGCGTGCCGTTTGCGATAATCTTGCCCTCGTGCAAAATGGCAATTCGGTCGGCAAGCTGCTCTGCCTCCTCCAGATACTGCGTGGTGAGGAGGACCGTCGTGCCACCGCCCGACAGCTCCTTCACAATCTTCCAAACCTCGATGCGCGCCTCGGGGTCAAGCCCCGTCGTCGGCTCGTCGAGGAAAATGATCGACGGTTTTCCCACAAGGCTCAAGGCGATGTCGAGCCTGCGGCGCATCCCGCCCGAATACGTAGACGCCCTGCGGTCGGCAGCGTCTGTCAAGCCGAGGCGTTGAAGCAAGTCGTCCGCAACCTGACGCGGATTTTTGAGGTATCGCAGCTTGGCAATCATGGTCAGATTTTCCCGTCCGGTCAACATTTCGTCCACGGCGGCAAATTGCCCGGTCAGACTGATTGCCTGCCGCACATTGTCGGGTTTGGACGCAACATCGAATCCGTTTACGGTGGCGGTTCCGCTGTCTGGTTTGAGCAGCGTGGTGAGGATTTTGACAACCGTGGTCTTGCCCGCCCCGTTGGAGCCGAGGAGGGCGAAAATACTACCCTTTTCCACCTCGAAATCTACGCCCTTTAGGACTTGAAGCTGCTTGTAGGATTTTTGCAGTCCTTTTACCTGAATGGATGTGGTTGGCATATTTTCCCCTCCTTATCGAACTGTAACTTTTGACAAATCGGCACCCATGCCTTTAAGCGCGGCATAGGTCAACTTATCCATCATCGCACCGTCGAAGCAGATGGTTTTGATGGCGCGGTAGTACTTCTTGGACAACGTAAAACCAGGATTGAACGAAGTATTTTTGAGTGTCGCGCCTTTAAACGAAACTTCGTTCAGTGCCGACTTGCCAAACTTAACGCCGATAAAGGTCTGCCCGTCAAATCGCAGCCCTCGCAGATCGGAGGAACTGAAGTCAACGCCGTCAAACATACAGTTTTCAAAGACCACTTTTCTAAGGTCGGTCATGGTCAACTTAACATCGGTCAGTTTTATACCGATAAATTTTGTTCCGGCCAGTTCCGACTGGCTGAAGTCGGTACGTACAAGAATGGATTCGTTGAAGCTCGAATTTGCAAGGTCATTAGCAGATAGGGTGCAGTCAGTCAGATTGGCATGGTCAAAATTGGCTTCGCGCACATCGCTGCTCGCAAACGTGCTGCCTGTCAAGTCGGCCCCCGAAAAGTCAGATCCCCGTAACGCACTCGCTGTAAATTTTCCTTTATGCGCGATAACGCCCGCAAAATCGCTATTTGCTAAGTTACTCGCGCTGAGGTTAGTCAGCACCTGCCGCTCCAGCGAACGGGACAGGTTTGCAACCTCCTGTACGGTTTGCTCAATGTCGCCGATGCTGTCAATGGTCATCTCAAAAGCGGTTTCATCATCCTTGCCCTCGGCTTTGAGTTCACGGAACCGCTCCTGCAAATCGGAGAGCAGGTCCGTCTTTAATTCGGTGACGCTTTTTACCTCATCGTAGGGTGCAAACACGCCGTTCAAATAGTTTGTCAATTTCTCATTCATAATCTCAACACTCCTTATAATAAGTTTTCAAGCACTCGCTTTGCGTACTCCCAATTGCTTTTGTTGCGGTCGTAAGCAGCCTTGCCCTTTTCGGTAATCCTGAAATATTTACGCCGTCCGCCCTGGGATTCATCGCCCCAATACCACTCGATATCACCGTCCACCTCCAGCCGCTTGACGCTGGAGTACATCGTGGCTTCCTTTAATTCATACTCGCCGCCTGAGCGCTCGGCAATCAGCTTGACAATCTCGTACCCGTAGCGGTCCGCTTCGGATAAGAGCCGTAAAATCATCGTATCGGTATGCCCGCGCAGCAGGTCGGATGTAATTTTGTTCTCGCTCATCTCATCACCTCCGCATCTGTATAATACGACATACTACTTTGTCTGTCAAGGTAATATTTTAAATTAGGTACTTTGCTTGAAAAGTAAAGGGTTCCACATATTAGTCATGCATAATATGTAGAACCCTTTATTTTATTTTGGGACTTGTTAATTCTCAGTCAAATGTTTATTACTTTAACAGTAAGGCAAAAAATTAACCGTAATTTAACCAGGCTTGAGCTATCATGATCAAATTGAAATGCGGGGGATGATGGAACTGAAAGTATTGGTTGTCGAGGATGACTTATCGATGCAAAAAGCAATCGGCACGGGGCTGAGAAAATTCGGATACGCGGTCGATGCCGCACCTGACGGAGAAGAAGCCCTGCAGCTCGCCCAGGTCAATGAGTACGATGCGATCGTGCTTGATTTGAATCTGCCGAAAATAGATGGTATTGATGTTCTGACGGAAATTCGCAAGAACAACCAGGAAATCAAGGTGCTCATCCTGTCCGCGCGTTCCGAGGTGGAGGACAAGATCGCGGGGCTCGATACCGGTGCCAACGATTATATGGCGAAGCCGTTTCACTTCAAGGAGCTTGAAGCGAGGCTTCGCGCGTTGCTTCGCCGAAAATTCATCCTGACGGATACGCGAATCGCACATGGAGATTTACAAATCGATACCGCATTAAAGCAGGTATACGTTCGGAATCAGTTGATTGACCTAACCAAGAAAGAATACGGCATCCTCGAGTATCTGATGATGCACAAGGATAAAATCGTAGGCGCGGAAGAGATAATCGAACACGTGTGGGACAGTCAAACCGATTTATTTTCCAACTCCTTTAAGGTACACATCAATTCGCTCAAGAAAAAGCTTGCCGTCCACCTTGGGAAACAGGAAATCGTCAAAAACGCAAGAGGGCTCGGCTATTTCATCGTGGAGGTGCAGTATGGCCCGGTTTAACCATCTTCCGCTGCGGCTGCGGCTGACCCTATTAATGGCGCTGATATTGATCATTGCTTCGATCGTGCTGATGATGACTTCGATCTATGCCGCACGAAAGATTTATAACGCTGACTTTCCCAAGTACAAAGTAAATGCATCGGAGTTTATACAGAGATCTCTGGTTGCACGACCATTCGCATTGCCAAAAACAGCAGTGACAGAGAGGAATAACGACTTTACAGCCATCGGCATTATTAGCGCTGTGATGGTCGTTGTTATAGGAACCGGCTTAACCTATCTGATTGCGGGAAGAGCCTTGAAGCCTGTAACGGATTTAAGCAAGGAGATCGGGGAAATCGACGAAAACAACTTGTTCCGGCAGGTCGGGGTGCCTTCGTCCAATGACGAGGTTTCCAAGCTGAGCCGGTCTTTTAACCGGATGATCCATAAATTGGAGAAAGTGTTTGTCGCGCACAAAAATTTCTCGGCCAATGCCGCGCATGAACTCAAAACGCCGCTCGCCGCCATGATCGCAAACATCGAGGTGCTCCAGCTTGACGATCATCCTACGGTCGACGAATATAAGGAAACGCTGGAGGACACGCTTAAAAACGCGCAGCGTCTCAGCGTTTTGGTGAATGACCTGCTGAAGCTGAACGCCGGACAGAATATCGCGGAAAGCGAGAAAATCGAAGCTGCGGACATGTTCGCAAATATTATTGACGAGCTCCTGCAGCCTATTCAAAGTAAAAACCTTCGCATCGAAAACCGTACCGCCGACGTGCTGCTGCACGGCGATAAGCATCTCTTGTACAGAGCTTTTTACAATATGATTCATAACGCGGTCAAATATAACAAGCCAGATGGAGTCATCATTATCGCTGCGGCGGAGAACGCGGTCAACACCCGAATTACGATCCTTGATACGGGAATCGGCATACCGGAGGATCAGATCGATAAAATTTTCGATCCGTTCTACTGCGTAGACAAATCGCGCTCGAGAGAGCTTGGAGGCAGTGGCTTGGGGCTTTCCATCGTGAAGATGGTCATCGAAAAGCACGGAGGTGAAATCCAGGTGCACAGCGTGGCCGATGTGTCTACGACTGTCGTAATCCGGCTGCCGAAGCCTCAAAATAAAGCGGACCGCTGACTTTCTCGGCGGGCTGTCTTCTTAACCTTGAGTTAACCTTCCTTGAATTATAGTGAGAGCATGCTTCAGTTCACAGGAGGGATACAAAAAAATGGTAAAAAAAAGTTCGATTTTGCTTATGCTTATCGTATTTGCGACGGGAATCTGGACAGGCTTTGCACAAATGCGGCCGCCATCGCCGCCATCTGAATCCAGTGCCGATTATTTGGCTTATCAACGAATGCTTGCCCATTTGCAAGCCATGACAGTCGCACCGCATCCATCCGGTTCCAAGGAGCTTGACGAGGTACGGACCTATCTATTGGCGCAAATCCGCGATATGGGCCTGGAAGCGACTGTCGATCCGGAAATATATACATCCGCGGATATGGAAGCCGATCGTCTTGCTCAAGACGGTCCGGCGATGGGAGAACGAAGCATTCGGAAGACACCGCCTTCAGGAGCTTTAGAAGGTATCAATCATAAAAGAGCCCCTTCAGAAGAAAAGGACGGATTGGTTTTAAGCAACATATGGGTCAAACTGGATGCGCCCGGCACGGATCGCGGCATATTGATGCTCGCCCATTACGACAGCGAGGTCAACTCCCCCGGCACGGCTGACGATATGGTTTCCGTAAGCGCGATACTTGAAGCATTGCGCGAGCAATCGAGTAGGCCCGATTTGAAAAACGATCTCTATTTTTTGTTTACGGATGGGGAGGAAGAAAGCGCGCTAGGCGCGAAAGCGTTTGTGAAGTCGCATCCAGAGCTTCAAAGCAAGATCGATCTTGTCCTTAACTTCGATGCGCGCGGGAATCGCGGCGGACTGCTCATGTTTGAAACGTCTGCGTCAAACTATGATTTGTTGCGGCATTTTCAATCGGCGAGTTCACGCCCCCTGGCTTTTTCGTTCACAACCGGGTTGTACCGAAAAATGCCGAACGGCACCGATTTGACCCGTTTCTTAGAGGCGGGATATCCTGGACTTAATTTTGCCGTTGCGGAGGGCGTAGAGCATTACCATCAGCCGTCGGACACCTTTGAAAATTTGCATCGCGGTACGGCTTATAACTTTCTGCAGACCGCCTTGGAAATGGCCGACTATAGCGGGCAAGCGCAATTCCAGGGCAGCGGCTCTAACCGGGATAGCGTGTTTTTCACATTGCTGACCGGCAATCTCGTGGTCATGAGCGACATTGCTGCCTATATCCTGTCGGTATGTGCGGCGTTGGCTTCATTAGCTTGGCTGATTATTCAGATTCGGCTTGGCAAGGTTACGCTTCGCCAAATCGCCGGCGGCACGGGCTGGCTGCTCGGTACGATGGCCGCGATGGGCTTGCTGAGCTGGGGGATCGTCTCATTATGTACCCAAACGATGCGGCTCGGCGAATCAACAAACAATGATGCGGTTTTTCTTTGCATAGCCTTGGCGCATGGCTTGGGCGCTCTCGCAATATGGTTCTTCTGGATGCAAAAACGATCGCTTGCCGAAGGGATCGCAAGTGTGCTGCCGATTCAAGTGCTGCTGATCGCCGGAACCACGGTCTTGTTCTATGAAATCAGTTACCTGTTTACGTTACCGATGCTGGTGATGATGATTGTCGCAGTTTTGGATCGCTATCCGGTTGGCCGGATGATCGCATCGACTGTGCTCGGCGCAGGAATATTGCTGCTGTATGTACCGGTATGCTGGCTGGTCTATGTGATGTTTATGCTGCCTGCTGCACCGGTGGTTGTCGCTTTGAGTGTCGTTCCGGTTTCTATTGTAGCCGTAATTTTTGCAGCGAAGTACAGATTATCCGCTGTGCTGTTGTCCGAAGAGGGAAAGGAAACTATCCCCCGTTAATGAATATGATGATTTTGGGCATGATAACTCAGTTGTGATGCACTAAAACACCTGCAGCGGCAAGCCGTATAATAACCTTGACTTTGAAAATTATAAAAAGTATTATTACAAATAACTTGAATATTCTGAAAAAAGCTAAGAAGAGAAAGAGTACCCTGGTGATGTCTTTTGCAGAGAGCCCCGGTTGCTGAAAAGGGGTAAAGAATAACCTTGGGAATATGGTCTCGGAGCTGCGCATCGAAGCCTCATGTGGTTGTAGGTTGCGCCGGAACCCGCACCCGTTACCGTGCTAGGGTATAAACGCAAACGCGTCGTACTTGAAGAGGTTAATGCCGCAAGGCATTGATAAAATTGGGTGGAACCACGTGAGCGCAACTCTCGTCCCTTCGGGATGAGGGTTTTTTTGTTTGTCAAAAAAGGAGGAGTCTTAATGACAAATATTTTTATTGGCGGAGCATGGCCGTATGCGAACGGTTCATTGCATCTGGGACGGTTGGCAAGCTTACTGCCAGGAGATGTACTGGCACGTTATTTTCGTTCCAAGGGAGAAAACGTGCTGTATGTTTCGGGCAGCGACTGCCATGGCACACCGGTCGCCGTTCAGGCCCTTCAAGAGGGTGTCTCCCCAGGGGATATTGCGGATCGGTATCACCTGGAGTTTGCCGAGTGCTTTAAGCAGCTGGGGTTTACTTATGATTTGTACACACGTACTGACCAGGTTTTTCACCATCAAGTGGTTCAAGAAATGTTCTTGCAACTATTAAAAAATGGATATTTATACAAAAAGACAATACAGCAGACTTATTGTGAAACCGATCAACGCTTCTTGCCGGATCGATACGTTGAGGGTACATGCCCCGTTTGCGGGAACCGTGCCAGAGGTGATCAATGTGATTATTGTTCGACCTTGTTAGATCCTGCAGACCTGTCAGACAAGACCTGCAAGATTTGTGGGAATCCCCCTATTGAGCGTCCAACAGAGCATTATTACTTTGCGCTCTCCCGATTTCAGGCTGAATTGAGCGAGTATGCAAAACAAGCCCAAGGATGGAAAGAAAATGCTGTACAGTTAACTGGACGATACTTAAAAGAAGGTCTTCAAGATCGTGCTGTAACCCGGGACTTGACTTGGGGTGTTGATGTTCCGGTTGACGGGTTCGAAGAAAAAAAAATCTACGTTTGGATCGAGGCGGTCAGCGGCTACTTATCGGCAAGCAAGCAGTGGGCTGCTGAGACAGGCGGCAGCTGGGAATCATTCTGGATGGAAGGGAAGGAGAATATAACCGCTTATTATGTACATGGTAAAGATAATATACCTTTCCATACCGTGGTCTGGCCGGCACTGCTCCTTGGAGTAGGGGGTCTCCATTTGCCGGATCGGATTATATCATGTGAGTACATGACCCTGGAAGGGAAAAAGTTCTCGACAAGCAGTAATTGGGCGGTATGGGTACCGGATATTATGAGTCGCTATCAACCAGATTCTATTCGTTATTTTTTAATCGCAAACGGTCCTGACTGATTTTTCCTGGAGGGAGTTCATCTACAGCCATAATGGGGAATTGCTTGGCGCATTTGGAAACCTTGTTAATCGTACATTGGCTTTTATCGACAAGTCCTTTGAAGGATGCGTTCCAGAAGGTAATCTTAGTGAAGAATGGAAGAAAATAATGGAGGAGTTGTATCTTGAGTCCGGGGCCTTAATCGAAGAAGGTCGTCTAAAGGAAGCCATTGATCTGATTTTTACTTGCGTTCGCCGGGCAAACAAATTCTTTGATGAACAAAAGCCATGGGCACAGATTAAGGAAAACCGGGAAGCGTGTGGACATACACTGAATATATGCGTGCAAATTATAGTGAATCTGTCCAATCTGCTGCACCCGTTCATTCCCTTCTCTTGTGAAGAAATAAGAAGGTTCCTGGCACTGGAACAACCGGTTTGGAGACTGACATCAGTTCCAGCCAACCGAAAAATTCAAAACCTGAAGTTATTGTTCCAGCGGATTGACATTAGTCAGATTGAAGAAGAAACAAGTTTATTGGAAAAACAAAAATTGTAGTTGTCATCTATTCGAAAAGAAGAGCTTTGCGGCCGCGCTCAAATAAATCGCCCTGTCCTTCCGTCAAGGACAAGGCGATTATTTGATACCGAATGGCTTTCTACCATATCAGCCAAGGAGAATCCGCTTCTCCCTTCCTCTCTTCTTCCCTACGGGAAACGAGCCACAGCCTGCATGTCCTGTTCAACATCAGTCTCGGGATCCCATTGATCCCGCATATCAACCAGATGCAGCTTCATCAGCTCCTTGGCCTGCTGGGGATTGTGCTGCACAATCGCCTGCGCGATCAGGTAATGGTAGGACGAGGCTTTCTCATGCATGCCGGGAATCCGCATCGTATGGCGCCGGCTGTCCAGCAGCACATCTCCGACCATGTGAATCATATTGATCAGAATTTCATTACGCGAAGCTTTGGCAATGAGATCATGGAACTCAATATCCTCCTTGAGAAAAGGCTTGCCGGCCTTCACCTTGCGCTGCATCGCTTCGGCGCTTTTCAAGATGGCATCCCTGTCCTCCGGAGCGGCTTTCTCTGCCGCAAGAGCAGCGAGCTCCGGTTCGATAACCAGACGCGCTTCCGTCAGCTGCATCCACGAGGCTCGTTCCATCGCCGCCAGATAGCGGTTCGGATTGCCGGGAATCTGCTCGCTGATGAAGGTTCCTCTTCCCTGCTCGACGGTCAGAATCTTCTGCTTGCCGAGTATCCGCACCGCTTCGCGGACAGAGGAAATCCCCACCTGAAGCTCCTCCGAAATATCCTCCAATGTGGGAATGCGCTCGCCCGGCTTCCATATTCCCTCTTCAATCCGCCGTTTGATTTCGTCATATACCACTTCATAAATCAGCTTCTTCTTCATCATTCACGCTCTCTCATGGCTTCATCTCGTTCAATCCGTTCATAAATACCATACCGTTCAAATAGCGCCGCGCAAGCGAATGGAAGCAGGACGTATGCACGGAGATCAGCGCGACATGGAGCGCATTTTGCAAGGCTTCCTTCTGTGCATCGGTGAAAGACTCCTTGCGGGATACGAATTCCCGGGAGAGTTCATGGATCATTTGGTCCCATTTGTACACCATATCGTTCCGCCCGCCTTCATATGTCCGGTAACGCTCGTCCAGCTCCTCGAACAGCTCGGCGTAAGCGGCATAGAAATCCAGCGGAGCAATCAGCGGCAGGTGATGTTCATTAGCCCCCTGAACAGGGAACACAATCTCGAACAGCTTGCGGATCGCTTCGTAATCCAGGGCAGATCTCAAATCCTCGATAATAAAAAACAGGGAAGCCTGCTGCAGGGAATATTTCTTCCCCTCTTCAGCCAAACCAATAAAGTCCTTAAAATCCCGCTTCACCCAGTTCTGTACCGATGTGACGGAAAAATGGGTGTACTCAATTTGCGATCCCAGGGATACGATATCATGAAGAGACAGAGCCGGGTTCATATCCGACTTGATCATCCGCTCGATTACGGGAGGAAGCGTTGTGGAGACGAAAGCCGTCATGGAGATCCCCTGGGCCTTCTCCCTCTTATAATGGGCAATCCAAGTCTCCTGTAGAATAGTCAGCGGCGAACGCGCAGATTGTTTATTTATCGAAAGAAGAAGCTCAGCCATCTCCTTGCGGGTAAAAGATAATGTTTCCATACTAACACCTCAACCATTCGAATCGTTCTTCTAAAGCTCATCATAAAACTCGCGTACGGTTGTGTCAAAGTGAATTAATGGAGGAATGACCCTTGTTATATGACAATCCCGGAGGTTATCTGACCCATATCAGCAGATATGAGCCATTCATGACTTTGTAGTTTGTACGGAAACCCTGTAAAATAAGTTCATAAGAACTACTAATATGAATTGTTCAAAACGAAGGAAGGTTGTTATGGCTCTGAATTTCTTATTGATCGCTTTATTGATTATTCTCACCGCATTCTTCGTGGCTACCGAATTCGCGATCATTAAGCTGCGCGGAAGCCGGGTCGATCAGATGGTGCTTGAGGGTAAGAAGAACGCTCTGGCTGTACAAAAAGTAACAAGCCACCTGGACGCCTACTTGTCCGCCTGCCAGCTTGGTATTACCATAACCGCTCTGGGTCTTGGCTGGCTCGGTGAGCCTACGGTAGAGAGGCTGCTCCATCCCCTATTCGACCGGCTGGCTGTCGGTGACGGCCTCAGCCACGTACTCTCCATGATTATTGCGCTTGCGGTTATGACCTATCTGCATGTCGTCATCGGCGAACTCGCGCCCAAGACACTCGCGATTCAAAAAGCGGAGCAGATCACGGTTATCGTGGCGCCGCTTATCATTTTTTTCCATAAAGTCATGTATCCTTTCATTTGGCTGCTGAACGGCTCAGCTAACGGATTGGTCCGCTTATTCGGCATGAAGCCGGCCAGTGAGCATGAAGAAGCCCATTCGGAAGAAGAAATCCGCATCATTCTCTCGGACAGCTATCAGAGCGGTAAAATCAACAAAGCGGAATTCGGTTATGTGAACCGGATTTTCGCCTTCGACGAGCTGCTGGCCCGGGAAATTATGATACCGCGCACCGACATGGTCTGCTTATATGCCAACAAGACGCTTTCCGAGAATCTCGCAATTATTAAGAAAGAACAATATACCCGTTTTCCCGTTGCCATGGACAATAAGGATCATATTATCGGAACCATCAACACCAAGCAGTTTTTCCTGAAATATGACAATAATCCATCCTTTGATTTCAGCACGCTGCTTCAACCCGTCATGTCGATTCCCGAGGTCATGCCCGTGGATACCCTGCTTAAGAAAATGCAAAAAGAGCGCGTCCATATCGCCATGCTGGTGGATGAATACGGAGGCACCTCGGGATTGATTACAATTGAAGATATCATTGAAGAGATCGTGGGCGAAATCCGCGATGAATTCGACAGCGACGAGAAGAAGGAAATTGAAACTCTGGGAGAGAACCGCTTCCTGGTAGAGGGTGTGGTGCTCATAACCGAGATCAACCAGCTGCTCGGAACCGATCTTGAGCATGACGATGTCGATTCCATTGGCGGCTGGTTGTACAGCAGGCAGCCGGAGCTCAAAGAGAATGTGGAGTGGCGTTTCGGCGAGCTGAGCTTCATCATCCGGGAGAAGGTAAAGAACCGGATTATGAGAATCGAGATTCATCATCACCGGGCTTATCATCATCCGGAGCTTGTGGAAGAGGCCTCGCTTTAGAATCCCCTAGAGGATTGGAATAAACCAGCCCGTCCATCATTGATGGGCGGGCTGTTGAATTTCTGGCCATCCCTTACGAATTTCACCGGGAAGCATTGTCGACAGCTTGCTGCCATGGAACGAATAATAATCGTATCCGTTTTGCTTAACGGACTAACCGGATGCAGGAGTTACAGAAAGAAATTAATAAGTTCATAAATGAAAACCGCCATGTGTTTTTTCACATGGCGGTGCTTATATTTTCGCTAAAACGCTGGCGGGCTCCCTATTCATTGGAGGGTTCAAATGTTTTGACGACTTCATACATGCCCGGATCAAACGAAGCTATAGTTAATGCTTCCTGAAGATACGGAAGTGGTTTAGGGTCATTTCGCATAGCTTGGTAATCTTCCGCACTTCTCCATTGAGCATACATTGTAACCTTATTCCCATCTGTGCTTCGATGGAGACTGCAAGAAATAAATCCGGCAGCGTGTCGAACGGAGACTTCTGTTGCACGGGTAAGTAACTCGACCAGACGTTCCTGATTTTCGGGATCAACTGTGAACACATTGATCAGGGTAACAACGCGATTATTCATTGATATATGAGTCATAATTAACTCCTTTATTAATATTTTCGTAAACGTATGCTCTGCTAATCTTTAGCTCCATGTCACCATTTTATACATTCTTGCTGCTGGAGCTGCGCCTTGTGATGAGTCTCCCTTCCAGATGGATGCCCGTTCGCTGTTTCAGGCAAGTCTTAGTTTGAATCCGAAAAGCCCAATTAACAGCTGAATACGAACTGATTAGGACAGAAGCCCATACAATACATGGTCAAATGTCTATTACCACATAAATGGAGGACAACAAATATGGGTATCCATGGAGGCAACGGAAATTTTGGGCAGGGAGGATTAGGAAGCCACTTCTATAATCCATTCTTTTTCCGCCAGCCTTATATGAAAATATCTTACCCCATGTCTCTTGGGCAGCCAGCCATACCTTACGCAGGATTATCCCGCCACGTATATCCGGAGCAACCAATGGCGCATTGGCGATTGAGTATGCCGACAAAACAATCCTTGCCTACAGATAAGAACGCCATTCGGGGTCCGTTTCATGTGAATGTTCCGGAAGCGGAACTTACCGAATTGCGCAGGCGCATATATGCGACAAAATGGCCTGATCGGGAAACGGTCGCGGATGCATCGCAAGGCGTGCAGCTTGCGACGATTCAGGCACTCGCGCGCTATTGGGCGTCGGATTACGATTGGCGCAAGTGCGAGGCGAAGCTGAACGCCCTGCCGCAGTTCATCACCGAGATCGATGGGCTGGACATTCATTTCATTCACGTTCGTTCGAAGCATAAAGATGCTTTGCCGCTCATCATCACGCATGGATGGCCAGGCTCGATCATCGAGATGCTGAAGATTGTCGAACCGCTTACCAATCCCACGGCATATGGCGCGAAGGCATCGGACGCTTTCCATCTGGTGATTCCGTCGATGCCCGGCTACGGGTTTTCAGGCAAGCCGACCACAACCGGCTGGGGCCCCGGCCGCATCGCACAAGCCTGGGCAGAGCTGATGAAGCGCCTGGGGTACACGAAGTATGTGGCACAGGGCGGCGACTGGGGTGCGATTATCACGGATTTGATGGGTGTACAGGCGCCTCCGGGACTGCTCGGCATTCACTCCAACATGCCTGGCGTAGTTCCGCCCGACCTTGATAAGGAGCTCCAGTGCGGCAGCCCGCTGCCCCCCGGTCTCTCAGACGACGAGAGGCGTGCGTCCCGGCAGCTGGACTTCGTATACAAGCACATCGGCTACGCCAAGATGATGGGGACGCGCCCTCAGACACTGACTGGACTTGCGGATTCGCCCGTCGGTTTGGCAGCCTTTATGCTTGACCATGACGCGCATAGTCTGGAGCTGATCTCTCAGGCCTTTGCCGGACACCCCGGAGGTCTTACGCGAGACGATGTCCTCGACAACATCACGCTCTACTGGCTGACGAATACGGCGATTTCTTCGGCTCGTCTCTATTGGGAAAACAAGTTCTCCTTCTTCGCCGTCAAGGGCGTCTGCATCCCGGTTGCCGTGAGCGTCTTTCCTTACGAGCTCTATCAGGCCCCGCTGACTTGGACGGAGCGGGCGTATCCCAAGCTCATGTATTTCAACAGGCTCGACAAGGGCGGACACTTCGCTGCGTGGGAGCAGCCACAGCTTTTCGCTGCAGAACTCCGTGCAGGGTTCAAATCGCTGCGCTAATCGTAGTCAGGTGGTACACGCTCACACGGGTGCTCGTCGTCCCACGCCACACGCGACATCGATTTGAATTTCGATTGGAGAGTTGGCAAAATGCGGTCTCTTTTGCCGCTATGAAGAAACATAGGGGCGGGTTCAGCAAAAAAACAGCGGCAGCTTCGGACATAATCGAGTCCAAAACTGGCGCTGTTCTTTAACTTAAGCATGCAAGCGGATTTCCCGTGCCTCATCTGCCATTAGCGTCATCTCATCGCCGGCAAACTCACCCAGATTCTGGCGCTGCCAGGCTTCCGGTCCGGCCACATTCTGAACCCATGAGGCATACCAGCGGCCCAACATCCTCAGTATCATGGGCTGCAGCAGCACGAATATCAGGCCAACGCCCCCGGCAATCCATGAGCGCTGAGCCGACGACAACTCAATGTTCAAGCGGTCCATCATCCATGCATCGGGGAATAAATTGAAATCGAACAATCGGATGCTCACCTCATAAGCGAGCGGGGACAGCATAACTGCGAATGCCGTTACAGGCAGCACGATTGCGGTCGTGAACGCCGCTATGCCGATAGGGAGCTGAAGGATGCTGTAGACGATGCCCCGATAAGATTGTCCCTCTCTGAATGGAGACAGCAGCGCCAGCCAGCCCTTCTGCCCGGAAACAGGCTCCGTCACAGCGGGAGCGGAATGATGATCGGCCTTGTTGAGCCAGGCTTTCGTGTAGCTGGCTTCCTCTTTCATGAAGCGGCGGCACAGGACCAGCGTCGCCGACAATAGCGGCAGGCCAATCAAAATGACCAATAGCGGCAGGCCCACTGACAGACCGACAATTGCGACTACAAATGCCGCAATTCCTTTCGGGAGTGCCATGACGAGCATTTTCCAAGCCTTGACGGCGCTTTGCTTTTTCATTGTCATAACCACGCTTTCTCGTTTCGTTGCTTCCATTGTAGCCCCGAGAGCCAGCTGTGAGCATCCGCTTGCGGATGGAAAGTAGACCAGACCTAAGTCCAGTTCCGCAGCAGCAAACTGTATCTTCCATTATTTGTAATATTGTTCATTTTCCCCCGGTACTGCATTGGCGCAACCCCCTTGATCGATTTAAAGATTTCCTGGAATATTGAATATCTTCATAGCCCACGGGGATACGGTGCAAAACAAAAAGGAGCCCAAGAATTCCTGGACTCCTCGCCTTAACTCACCGCCTGGGTGAATTCTATTTGGTTGCCTCCGAAATATGCCAGCAAACACCGGATAGATCAATTAAGTTGATTTCACGCTTTCCCCAGGGATAGACTGTCGGCTCTTTTATTTTAACAGGATAATTGTTCTCGCGGACAACTGCTTGTATATGCGTCCACCAGCCATCAAGATCCTCGACAATCAGCTCTACCATGAAATTCTCCTGGAACTCCTGATTATGGAAATTCTGCAGAAAAAATTCCTGTTCCCCCATCCGGAAGATGCTCAATCCGTCATCGGAGTACACTTTCTCAAATCCAAGATCCTCAAAAAATCGCTGCGCAAGCGTATAATCCTGGCCTGATGGAATGAATGGACGAAGTTTAACGGCTTTCATGGTCATCCCTCCTGTATTTGAATGAATCTCAGCAGCGGCTCGATAACCTACATACGTTTGGCTGGCATCGGCAGGAACAGCATGGCGATCGGCGTATTGCTTCCTGCTGCAATCGTAAACACGATTTCAACCGATTCCTCGGAATCGCCCGTCCGGTACAGCGCAACGGCTTGACCGCTGTCCTTCAGCGCGCCGTCGTTAGCCGCCTGGACGACCTGGCCGTTGACGATAAAGGCTCCGGTATATATGCCGCCACGTGGATTAAGCGCAATCAGGGTATGGGGAGCCACATGCTGCAGCCGCATCTTGTACAGAACGCCAAAATTGCCGGTATTCAGCTCAAGCTGGCCCGTAATTTCGTCAATTCCATCCGTATAGGTGTCCATCTTACGGTCGCCGAGCATAATGACCTCCGGCTCTTCGCCCAATGTATCGGACATCTCGATAGCCCGGTTCGCTTTGTTGAACGTACCGCGAACATGAACATCGTTGCGCTCCAGAATACTCAAGTTTGGTATCTCTTGAATCGGGTCCTTGGAGGATGCCACGACCACCACGCGGTAGGTCAGCTCTTTGTCCGCATACAAATCTGCGTAAGCGGTGAAGACATCGCTTTGCTTCAAGGGAATCTTGGATATTTCCGGAAGCAGGGTGACGGATTGCCCCGGCTTGATCGTTGTTGTTATCGGCGCCGGCCGGGCAACCAGTGAATTCATATAGCGCAGGACCGCCATCTTGCCGGATTTATCCACATAGGGATCCGGTCCGCCAATACCGACCGATCCTGTGCTTACGGTAACCGACGAGCTGTTATTATTGGTCGCGACAAGATAAATCTTTGCCGGGTAACCGATTTTGTTAATGTTATGAAACATGAAGCGAACCTGCCCCGTCAACTGCGAAACATAGGCTATTCCTTCTCCCTCAAGAACCTCGGGGCTGTTGCTGCGGACAAACTGGGATCCTTCATCCTGAATTTTGTAGGGCAATGAAGGGTAATCCAGAACGTTTTTGCTCTCCATGGGGAACTTGACGCCTGGCTCCGCAAACAGCTTATAGTATTCATCCTGCGTATAGAGCACTTCATCCGTGACATTGATCGTCTGTGTCACAGAATGGGTCAGTCCCTTGGCATCCTGCACTTCCAATGTGACGGTCTTAAGCCCGGGCTCGAAAAACACGTCATCATCGCCGGTCCAGGTTCTGCGGACGATTTCATTGCTGTCATCTGTGCTTAGATCCGTATAGTTGATTTCCTCGCCAAGCCGATACTCCTGCTTATCCGTCGTGAAGCTTGCGACCGGAGGCATATTCTGCGGCTGAACCTCAACCGTGACCGAGTACGGCTCGCTCCACAAGCCATTCACATCCTGAACCTGCCTTGTAATCGTATAGGAACCGGCAGCAGGGAAAACATCCATTCTTCCGGTGTAAAAGTCCTGCACGTAGGGCTGGCCACTTGGGTTCGTGGACTTGTCGATATAGTTCACTGTCGTCTCCCCAGCGATGATTTCACCCGGCTCGACGGCAAAATCCGCCGTTGGCTGCTTGAGCACATTCCAGGAAAGCGTAATTTGCTTGCCGCTTAAGACCAATGTGCTCTCAGCCAGATTCGACCATGTCCGAACCGGAACCATCAGGGAACCGTTCAGGATATAGGGAGCAATCGCAATCTTGACAGGCAGGCCGTCTCCGTAGACAATCGTGCTGCCGATTTTGAAGATAAGATCGTGATAATCGTTAGCAGCCGTAATTTCTTTGGTGGCCGCGTTATAGGAGACCTTGTAACCGTAAAGCGCAGAGATCGAGCTCAGTGTGATGAATGTTGTGCCATTTTGCACTGTGACCGGCTGGGCCGAGTTCATGGTGACGCCATTATGAACCATAACCTTGCTGTTCATTTGAAGGATAACCGTATCCGACATTTCTCCTGCAGCCGATACGGTTGAATGGGAGACGTTCGCAAACGGCATGATCAGGAAAGATAAAATAAGCAGCCACCTTATTGATTTAAACGTTTTCATTTTTTATCTCCTTCAATTCTCTGAATTACGGATCCACCCGGGCAAAAGACACCAGCAAGCTTCCATGACATGTTTAACGCTTGCTGCCACGTAAAAGTTGCGTAAGAAATGGAACAGCTTCCATTTTTATGATCATCATGAAGCGAATACTTGTATGATAAACGCCATAAGAACTTAATCTCATTGAATAAGCTGCTGCCGCGGCGAATCATGATAGTAACTTGTTTGGTTAGTCCGCCCGTCGAATAAATGACTATTTATGATTACTGGTTGAGCAGCTTCTTCTAACTATTACAACACAAGAGCTAATCAATAAGGTTAGCAGCACTCCAATAGTAAACGTGAAGAAGTTAAAAAACAGGACATTTGTATATTGATTTAACCAGCCCCACCTGTAAATCACAGAATCAGGGCTTTCGGGTCCTCCCCCTAAATTCTGAATGAGTGCTTGGGCCAAATGATATTCCCCATAGATGCATATGCAGATCAACAGGAGGAAAGTAGCGGCCCAAACAACCATGTTTTTTCGATCACGACAACAGGATTGACTGACTTTATAAATGAAAACCAACATGAATAAATAAACGGGGACAGCAGGATAAACAAAGATCAATCCCAAATTACCATTGCCTGAAACGCCGTCTCCTTTATATGTAAAGGTAAAAAGATCGACCAAAAAAAATAACAAAATAGCCAGGAACAGCGAAGCAAACAATATCTTCAACTCGACTTTGAATTGTCTTTGCATATATAAACCACCGCCTTCAGGGATAGTCGATTCTTGAGACGATTTTGATGTAGAAAAGTTGCGGTAATTCCCATAAATTAGGACCACGTCTGTCCCTTTCATGTATATACTTGGATTTTTGAGTATATCCGACTTCACTTGGATCCGTTATTATTCAATCTTGTGAGGAAGAGGTCCACACCAAATAAACGAAATCATGGAGGAAAACAAATCGTGAAAAATGTACGTAAAACAATCAAAAAGTCCGGAATTGCTTTGGCCGCTGTCGCAATGTTGAGCATTCCGGCAGCCGCAAGTGCCGCAGCTGATTCGTCGTCTGCCTTAAGAGGAGGAGGAGTTGGCCCGATCCTGACAATTCCGCATGTGCCCATTAACATTCAGTTTCATCTCGGTGATGTCAGGCTGCTTGTTTCCCCGGAAACAAGAAATCTTCCTGTTAACTTCCAGCAAAATATTACTTCGATAACGGTGATCCCAACAATCGGCTCTGCGGGGGATTTTAAAGCGGAGATCATCAATAACGGGACACAAATTCGTTTTACAAAAAATACCTTTGCAAGATACGCAAGCGCAAAAATCGTTCTGACCACTTCCAATAACCTTACCGGCTATTACAACATCACGGAAGAAACGCTTTATTAAGCCATTCTTACTCATTTATTTCAACCCAGGCCGGCAGCGATTAATTTCGTTGCCCGGCCTTTTTTATTTATACCAATAATTGGATAGAAACAAACGTCCTGCGGCTGCGTTTATACATTGCAAAAGAAAACTCTGGAAGAGGAGTCTGAACATGAAGATTAGAAATTGCTTCCTTACAGGCGCTGCATCAGCGCTTATGAGTATGATGCTGGTCCATGCAGGGCCGGTCCATGCCGAGACGAATCCCCCGCCTTCTGTATTTCTGGATGGGCATCCGCTGTCCTTTCAGACTGCGCCGGTTATTGAAGGGGGCTACAGTTTCGTTCCCATGCGCTCAATTTTCGAGGCTGAGGGCGCAAAAATTTCCTGGGATACGAGTACGCAAACGGTTACTGCGAATAAAGACGGAGCCATCCTTACATACAAAATTGGAGAAAAAACCGCTTATAAAAATCAAGTAAGGCTGGAGCTGCCCGTATCCGGCAAAATTATCGACGGATCTACCATGGTTCCCCTTCGATTTATTAGCGAAACGCTGGGGAATCTCGTTAAATGGCATGAATATTCACGTTCAATTACGATTTCATCCGTACATGATTATGAAACCACGATCGAATACGGCGTCAACCTGCGCGTTTCTCCCGGGAAAGATACGGATTCCCCCCTCATCCGAATGCTTTCAAAAAACGAGAGAATCCACGTCATCCGGGAAATAGACGCCGATTGGCTGGAAGTGCAGGCCCAGGATAATACAGTCGGTTTCATTTCGGCCAAACCGCTGTATACCGATTATACGAGCCCGGCGCTAGCCGATAAGCAAGCGGATGAGCTGCTCGCCTTCGGATCCAAATTTCTGGGGACCCCTTACGAGTTCGGTGCCGTCTCCGGCCAGACCGACACGTTCGATTGCTCCTCTTTCGTCCGGTATGTTTTCAGCGAAGCATTATCCATCGATCTGCCGCGAGTCTCCTACGACCAGGCCCTGGAGGGAAACAAGGTCGGGATTGACGAGCTGCGCAAAGGCGATCTTCTGTTCTTCAGTGCCCGCGGGCTCGATATCGGGCATGTAGGCATCTATGCGGGAGACGGCCGTGTTCTTCATACTTATTCGAAAGACCAAGGCGTTCACTTCGAGGATTTCGATGAAAAGTGGAAGAAACGTTTTGTAACGGCCAGGAGATTATTCTAAACGCTTTCCTGGCAAGAAGAAACGCTTGATTACGCCATCAGAACCTGTAAATTAACTATGGCCGGGAAACGGGTAAAATCGTTTACCGGCCTTTTTTGTTTCCGTTGCATGCAGTATTTCTGCCCCACAGGTAAAGCCAAGGGAAGGGCCTGCCGTGCGGCAAGCCCTTGGAGGTTCAACGATCATGTCCGTTCATATATCATGGAATATCGTACCTCAGGGGTTTTACTGGTGCCGGAAGCCGCTTGTTGTTTTATTCAAATGCTTTTCCCGGTATTTGCCCGGGGTTATGCCCTCCAGTTTGCGGAAATAGCGAATAAAGTTGGCTGGCGTGTTGTATTTCAACTTTTCGGCGATTTCCGCTATCTTCATATCCGTTTCGGTCAGCCACTGCTGCGCCATCCTCATGCGGTATTCCGCCAAATAATCGCTGAAATTAACGCCCGTTTCCTTGCGGAATACCTTGCTCAAATAATTCGGGCTGTAGTTCATCCGCTTGGCGCAAACCTCCAGCGTAAGATCGGTGTCGAAGCCGGTTTCGATAATGTGGACGATTCCGCTGGAAATGCTCTGATACTGCTCTTCGCGCCGCTGCTCGAGGTGCTGAAGCAGCGGACCCATCACCTCATGCCGGAACCACAGCTCCACCTCCTTGACCGTCCTCAATTGAAACAGATGAATGAACAGGGACTGCTCCGTCATGTTCAACCGGCCCGGGTGCACCCCGGCTTCCTTGACAGCCTGCAGCATCTGCAGCAGCAGACGAACAAATGACATGAAATATTCCTCATGCGTCCGGTCATCGACGGCGATTGCCTCGATCAATCGGGGCAGCAGCCCGAAAGCCTGTTCCCGGTCCGCAAGCTTCAGCGCGTCAAGCAGCTCGCGTTCGAGGGCATCGGGATAATGCTGCGGCAAGCCCTGCTCCGGCTGCACGTCGCCGATGAACAGAATGGATTCCGCGCCCAGCTTCATCCGGTATTTGAGCGCAGTAAGTGCTTCCCCGTAAGCATGACGGATTTGCTTGATATCGGCAAAGACCCGGCTGAAACCGATGCTGATCTTCAGCCCCAGGAAGCTGTCGATCGTCTTCATGATTTGCTGCGCCAGCGAGTCGAGCTGATCCTTGAACCGCTGAGGGTCGGACTCCGTGCCGCCCAGCAGCGTGATCTGGGATTCTCCCATCACCACGGGCGGCAGTCTCCGCTCCGCCGCAACCAGCTCTGCTACGATGTTGTTGACGGCAAACAACAGCAGGTCCCGGTCCTGCTCGCGGAAACGCGTATCCGACAGCGTATCGATCTGGACCGCCATCACGCACATGCCGCTCCAGTTCAAGGGATCGCCGAACAGCAGCAGCCTGTCGCGGATTTCCGTCTTGGTCATATCGCTCTGAAACAGCTTGAATACAAAATATTCCTTCACATTGCGGGATTGTCCCTGTACCTCCTGCAGCAGACGGGATTCCTGCTGCAGCAGTCCGCGAAACCGTTCATTGATCAGGACGAATTCATCACTTGTCGCAGTTGTCCTGTCTGTATCCGGCGAATTCCGCACAATTTCGTACAGATTCCGGATCGGCCGGTACATTTTTCTGGAGCCGAGATACGAAATGAGCAGAGCAGCGGCCAATATGCCCAGACACAGGTACAAGGTGAACCAGCCGATATCCCGTGCCTCCTTGTTGAGCTCGTCGATCGAAACGATAGACGTATATACCCAGCCGTTGTAGGACGATTTGCGGTAGCTTACCCCTACCCGCTCCTGTCCGATGCGGGACTTATAGAACCCGTACTCCGCTCCCGGCACATCCGGTTCCCCGCCGAGGGGCGGCTCCTCCAGCTGATTGTCCGGCAGGCCGCCGTCATTGCCGGAAATAACATGACGCTCTTCGTCCATCACCAGCACCTTGCCAAGCTTCGTATCGCTGCTGATCAGCTTGTTGACCTCGTAAGCCGGAACGGAGAATATAAGCAGTCCCGTAGGGTTCGCGGAATAAGCGGGAATCTTTTTGATCAGCTTGACGGTCGCCGGACCGGCTATCCAGAAGGAGGTTCTCGGGTCGCGGACCCAGCTCGCGTAACCCTTCAGCTCCTCCGCGGACAGCCCGGACAGCCCCGTGCCGTCGACCGACCAGCCGCTCTCCAGACTGATCAGCTGCATGCTCATCATGCCGAGCTCATTGCTTTGCTGCTTGCTCATCGACTCAAGCAGTTCCTTCACCGTGCGGACCCCGCTGCTATTACTGTGCAGCTCTCCCCGCAGGGCGGACGTCACGACCGTTTGATTCATAAATTGGATGGCCGAATAATCGACGAGACGGAGCATCTGCTCGATCTGCGATTCTGTCTGCTGCAGCTGCTGCTGATTGCTCTCGTATACTTTCGTCTGCACGGTTTCAGACGCTTTGAAATAGGAAAAAGCCCCCAGTACAATGACCGGGAACGTCCCTAGCAGCAAGCTGAACCATAAAAGCCTGGACAAAAAAGAAGATGCATACAATTTCATAAATGAAGCCTCCGCCGCTCATGTCTGACGGTCTTTCCCGAGCATTCTTGCCTGCAAGGCCGCAATACCGCGGGAATGTCGGCACATGCGGCGCCTCCCGACCGGACGGGTCCGGCGTAGGAGGCGCCTTGGCGGAAAGCCGCGACGTTATTATTTTTGCACGCTATTGTAGGCCTGGGTAAATTCGTCGATGATCTTGTCGCCGCCTTGTTTACGCCATTCTTCCGTCGCTTTGGCGAAGCCGGCTTCATCGATATCGCCCATGATGAATTTGACGCGGGCATCGTTGATCACCTTGACCAGCTCTGCGCCGATCTCCGAATTAGTCGGGGAGATGAACGGCTCGATCACGCTTGGCACTGCATTCGGCACATTGTCCTTATACAGCTGCTTCACTTTCTTCATCACGTCCGATTCGGTCGGAAACGTCAGGTCCGAAGGCGCGATGCGGAGCTGGCTCAGCGTATCGACCTGATCCTTCCACAGCTGTTCGTTCGTGAACACCGGATTTCCGTTCTCCGTTTTATAATGTACGCCTTCCACCCCGAATGCAAACAGCTTCAAGACTTCCGGATCCATGTTTTTGTCGAAATACGTCAAGATCTGCTTCAGATCCTCTTCCGTCTTGACGCTGGATTTCGGGAACATGAATACGCCGGAATAGCCGGAGTTCGCAGGCAGCTTGTCGCCGCTTGGCCCCTCAAGCCCGAGCACGAAATCGATCTTGGCCTCCGGATTCAGCTTGAACAGATCCGAATGCTTGGCGTTCGCGTCGTCGATGCTGGAGATATACAACCCCGCTTTGCCCTGATTGATGTTGTCCTGAAGCTTCGTCCCCTTGACCGCGCCGAAATCCTGGTTGAGCAGCTTCTCCTCGTACATTTTCCTGAGCAGCTTAAGCGCTTCCATATATTCGTCCGTCATAAAGTCCGGCATAACTTTGCCGTCCTTGACACCCCACTGGTTGAAGCCGCCCATCGCAGTCTCGATCACGACGGTCGTATCCGTCATCAGGTTGTCGTCGGACAGCGACAGGCCGAACGTGTCATTCTTGCCGTTCTTGTCCGGATCGTCCAGAGTAAAGGCCTTGGCAATCGTATACAAGTCGTCGACCTTCTCCGGCTGCTGGAGCCCCAGATTGTCGAGCCAGTCCTGACGGAAAATAACTCCTTTGCGCGCCAGCGGACGGTCGCGGTAGATACCGTAAATTTTGCCGTCGACGGAAATATTGTTGGCGATCTGGTCGTTCCAGTACTTCTGCAAATTCGGATAATCCTTGATATACGGGCCGATCTCCCAGAAGGCCCCGGAGCGGACCGCATTGATGATGGCCGCATTCTTATTGTCCAGCACAACCATCACCTGCGGGAGATTGCCGGAAGCGAGCATTACATTCAGCTTGTCGTTATACGTCGTGCCGGGAATGAATGTCACATCCAGCTTAACGCCCAGTTTCTCCTGCAGCGCCTTGAAGGCGGCGTTGGAATCGTCCGTCGTCGGCGGCTGAGCGGAATAGAACGGCGACATCATGCTGATTCCGACCGGCTGCGGAGCGGCTTCTCCGGATGGTGCGGCAGCGTTGTTGCCGCTGTTTCCCGCTTCTCCACCGCAAGCGCTAAGCAGGGACAGAGCCGCAATCGCGGCTACGCCGGCGCTTGCCATTTTCATTTTCAACCTTCTCGTCTTTCTCATTGAACACCCTCCGTTATTGTAATTATATAAGAAGAAAAGGACGCCGCCGACCTTTAACGGTGCAGTTCGTTTCTTCCCTGAAACCTTATAGAAATTTATAGACGTGAAACTTGCAGATTCGATAAGGGAAGAAGAAACGGCTGCCGCCGACCACCGCGGCGCAGTTTGTTTCTTCCCGCTGCATATAAGACAGCCCGCATATGCCCAGAGGCCGGTTATCCTTTTACCGAACCGAGCAGTACGCCCTTGGCAAAATGCTTCTGCAGCAGCGGATAAAGCAGAAGGACCGGCAGCGCCGCCACCACGATAACCGAATATTTGATGCTCTCCGGCGGAACGACGACCTCCGACAACGCCCCGGCGTCGCCGAAGCCGCCCGCCGACAGCATGACAATCTGGCGCAGCCACACCTGAATCGGCCACATATTCGAATCGTTGATATAAATGACCGCGCTGAAGAACGAATTCCAGTGCCCTACGGCATAAAACAGCGCGAAGGTGGCCATCGCCGGCAGCGACAGCGGCAGCACGATAGAGAATAGAATGCGCAGCTCGTTGCAGCCGTCGATTTTGGCCGATTCCTCCAGCCCTTCGGGAAGCTGCTGGAAGAAGTTGCGCAGCAGGATCAGATTGAACGCGCTGATCGCGGACGGAATCCAGAGCGACCAATACGTATCCAGCATGCTGAAGCTTTTGACGACGAGGTATGTCGGAATGATGCCCCCGTTGAAGAGCATCGTAAATACGACAAGCAGCATGATCTTGCTTCGCCCGCGCAGCGTTTTTTTGGAGAGCGGATAGGCCATCAGCGTCGTCATCAGAAGGTTGATGAAGGTTCCGACGACGGTGATGAGCACGGTGTTCAGCAAGCTTTGGTAAATGACTTTTGTGGCAAAAATAAACCGGTACGCATCCCATGAAATATTCGTCGGAATAAACACGATTTTTTTGACGAGCAGCTCCTCAGAGCTGACCAGCGAACCGGATATGACAAACAGAAACGGCAGAACGGTAATAAGGCCGATAACCGCCAGCAGTGTATAATTGGCCGCGTCGAACGCTCTGCCGCCCCATGTGCGATTCCCCAAGCTAATACACCCCTTCCTCGCCGAATTTCTTCACCAGCGTATTGGCTGACAGAACGAGAATGAGGCTGACGACCGATTTGAACAATCCGACTGTGGTGCTGTAGCTGAACTGCGCATTGAGCAGGCCGGACGTATAGGCATACGTATCGAACACTTCCGCCACGTCGCGATTTCCGGAATTCAGCATCAGGAAAATTTGCTCGAAGCCCGAATCGAGAAAGCTGCCCAGCCGCAGAATAAGGAGAATCACGATCGTCGTCTTGAGCGCAGGCAGCGTGATATGCCATAATTGCTGCCAGCGGTTGGCACCGTCGATGCGTGCAGCTTCGTACTGCTGCAGGTCGACGCCAGCCAGCGCTGCCAGGAAAATAACCGTCCCCCAGCCCATTTCCTTCCAGATGACCTGCGAGGTGATCATTGTGCGGAACCAGTCGGGGCTCAGCAGGAAGTTGATTTTGTCCCCGCCGATGGAAGCGAGCGCTTCGTTGACAATCCCTCCTTCCGTAGTCAGCATCGTGTAGGTCAGCCCGGCCACGACGACCCATGAAATAAAATGCGGAACGTAAATGACTGTCTGCACAATCCGCTTGTACGCCTGCTTCCGCACCTCGTTCAGCATAAGCGCCAATATAATAGGCAGCGGGAAGAAGAAGAGCAGATTGTACACCGCCAGCACCAGTGTATTGCGGAACAGCATCCAGAAGGCCGGATCGGCGAAGAAGCGCTGGAAATGCTTCAAGCCGACCCATTGGCTGTGCAGAATGCCCGCGAACGGCTGATAGTCCTGAAATGCAATAACGACGCCAAGCATCGGCAGATACTTGAGCAACACAAAAAATAAGAGGCCGGGAAGCAGCATGGCATACAGCAGTTTCTCCTTGCCAATATCCAGCAACAGCTGCCTGAAATATCCCCGTTCGGACGGTTGCGGCCAGATTGCGCTGCCGTCCGCCCGGTTCCCCGGCTTTGAAGCCGCTGCCCTTCTCATCTTGAACCCACCTTTCCCTGAAAACGTTGACACCCCCATCGTAATGCCGGGCTTCCGTTTCCGTCGATAATCATTATGTTCCCAGTTGCCCGCATGAAAGGCAAAAGCGGTATATAACGGGCAAAAATATTCATTTTCTGCCACTTGCTTATCATCTTCTATTCAGTCCCACAAGGGATGACGATTAAAGCGGGCATGCCTTCATAGACTGTTATCCCGTCGCAGACGATCTCGCAATGAACCGGCTTCATATGGATGTCGATGCGGCGTCCCCTGTGCACATATCCCGTGATGGAAACCCGTCCCTCGGAGGGCGGCTGCGGAAATACCTTAAGCGATCCGTCCGGTGCGGGCTGAAGACCCGCCATCCCGAACAAAATGGCTTCGGCGCCGGACAGGCCGGCGATGACGTTCGCCCGTTTATGAGCCGGCACCGCCGGACGGTCGCAATAATGCTCCTGGGGGAAATACGGCAAATGTTGACCCATCCATAGCAATCTCCTTAAGACATCCCAAGCCTTCGCGGATTCGCCGGCTTCCCATAAGATAAGGGCAAGCATGGATGCTTCTCCCGTGTAGCAGCCTCCGCCCGACCAATCCGGATCGTTCAACTCATAATGCAGCGGATCTTCCGCCGATATGCTGCTTACTCCATAAGGAGCGAGAAACGCGCCTTCCCGCAGATGCGACAGCAGCGCCTCCTTCATCGATTCGGTGCACACGCCCATCCGCAGGGTATCGTATGCCTGGATCGTGTACACCCGTTCCTGATGCCCGTCCGGGTAGACGCAATTGAACCACCCCGCCTCTTCATCCCACAGATGATCCCGGATCGACTGCCGGATCCGCTCCGCCTTGCCCCGCCATAACGCCGCTTGTTCGACCGCGGCTTGTCCGGTCGGCGCGTTCCCTTGAGCCTCTTCCTCCCCGGCTTCCATCTGCCCGGCATTCCGGCCTGGACGGGCATTTTCGCCGCTATCCCGAACATCCGAATGTTCGGCCAGGTCCGCCAGCAGATCATAGCACCAGGCCCGCTCGGCATTGGGACTTGCGACGATATGCTCATGCGCGGCGCTTCTCATTTCCAGCAAATTATGCTGGCTGCCGTAATCGAGCAACTCCCAGCGGGCAGGAAACCTCTCCTCCTCGCTCAGCAGCAGCCTGTGCATCGTCCCGTACAGCTGTCGTCCTTCGCCGTTCTGCTGCATATTGCTCCACACCAGATTAAAGAACGACCACATATTGTAGGAATAGGGCACGTCCTTGCCGGCTCCGCTTGGCGAAAATCTCGAATGGCTCTCGATGCCGCTATTGGCCATAAGCGTCGCCAGCTCAATCATTTTGCCGCTGCCGATCATCATGGCCAGCATTCTTCCCGCGTAGCCGCCCGTATCCCACGGATAGCAGCAAACTCCCGCACCCTCCATGCCGGATACAACCGGGAAAGGCGACATGGCGAAATCCGGATGCTCCCACAGGCAGACCAGTCCGCTGGCAAGGGAACGGTTATAATAGTCGTCCAGCCCGGAAATATCGCTTTCCAGACGGGGCACGGAGCCGCACATCCGTTCAATACGCTCCCGCCAGACATCTTCCGTCCGTTTCTCCCAATCCGCCAAGCTTCCGGGCGGACATTCCTCGCCGCAACGCGTCAGTACAACGGAAAAGCGGTATACCGCTTCCTCACCCGGAGCCAGCAGGGATGACCGCTCGTCATCCTGAAGCAGCGTCAGCCGCGCTTCCTCATTCTCCCAAATACCGGGGGCAATCATCTGCGCCGGTTCTCCCGGCTCAGGGTGCCCATAATCCCAATCGTCCAGCGGCTGGAAGCGGAGGCGCCCCGGCGTCAGACGAGGCTTAACGCCAACTTGCATGCTCCGGTCCGTGCGGTTGAGGATTGCCGCGCTCAGCACAAACCCGGCGCTGTCCGCCAGCGGTACGAGACTGCTCCGGACGGATAAGGAGATGAGCCGGCCTTCGTGCATATAGTGATACGTGCCTCGGCGCGTAATCCGGTCCGGCCGCCACTCGCCCCCTGCATACAGCAGCCCGCAGTCCCCCTTCCCCAAATTCCCGGTATCGCTAACCGCATGCCCGTCGGCCTCGATATCCAGCAGCAGCTGAACGTCGCGCGCCGCGAACGGCGGGGAGAACAAGCCTTTCACGCCTGCCGCAGTATTGGCAAGGGGAGCGGCCGTGCCTCGGCCGCTTCCCACCCAGATATGATGGGCTGGTGCGAGGCTCGCCCGCAAATCGAAAGCAAAGTCATCCAATTGAAAATTCATCGTTTCACCGGTCCTTACACTGCAGTTTGTATTATCCGCGAGAACATGTTCATGGCGCGGACATTGCCCTTCTTAATCGTAAGGACGGTTCCGGTTCAGGTCGATATTCATTTCCGGGGCAGTTTGGGCGTTCCTTGGAGGGATGAGGCTTTTGAAGGCGCATCGTATTCAATTTCTTTTGCGGAGCATTCATTTCCGGCCTGTGAAGCGGGGGTTGAAATCAGGCGTGAAGCGTTATGCGGGTCTGCAGCGAGCTGATCGTGCCATGCCGCAGCCCTTTCGGCATCAAACCTCCTTCTCAAAAAAATTGTTCTAGACAAATTATGATCCAGATTCCCCCATACGCTCACCAAAACCCCCATTTCCCTTGAAAACAGGCACTTCGCCCGGAGAAAAGGAAAAATTTATATAGACAAATTAACCGAAGCTTTACATGCAGTTAGCATTCGTCGCACTTTTCTTTATTCCCTACTAACATTCTGCACTTATGCTGAATACAGGTGATCATCCTAAGTTGTGGCCATGGCAAGGAGTGAATGGAGTCCATTATGACAAATCGTTATTCAGATATCTGCGCTACTCTCATCCGGGAAATTGATCAGGGACTCTTCAATGAAGGCGAGAGACTGCCGACGGAGAAGGAGCTGTGCAGCCGGTTCGAGGTAAGCCGGGAAACGATCCGCAGATCACTCAAGCAGTTGATCGAGCTTGGGCGGATTCACGGCATCCAGGGTTCGGGTTATTATGTGCGGCGTCAAGGCCAGCATATGAAAAGCACCATCAACCGCTTTTCCAGCATCACCGAGCTGATTCGGAACGCGAATTTGACCGAAGGCGATCTGGAGGTTCAAATTTTCAAACGCAAGCCCGATGCGCAGGAGATTCAACTGCTGGATCTGAACAGCCAGGACGTTGTATTTGTCATCGACCGGATTCGAACGGCCAACCGCGAGCCGGTGGTCTACTCCAAAAACATCCTTCCCCAAAGTATTGTGGGAGCCGATTTTCCGGAGAAGTTCGAGCCCGGCTCATTGACCAAATGCCTCAGTCAGAAGTATGGCATTACGATCGCAGAGGCGTTGATGGAAATATGCGCCGTGACGGACGAGGACATGCTCCCGTATCGTCTGAAGATGAGCAATTCCCCCCTGCTGAAATTCATTCAGGTGCATTACGATGCCAAGGGGGCGCCGGTCTTTCTCTCGTACGATTTTATGCGCAACGATATGATCCGTTTTTTTGTCAGGCGCACCTGAGATTCGGCTTCGCGATTTCATCGCCTGAGCATCCGATTGTCCAAAATTCATTTGTCGAGGAGAATGCTACGTGAAAATCCAGCCCATGCTTCACTGGAAGTACACTGCCGCAATTATTGCCGTACTGACCCTGCTGCTTTCCGGATGCGGACAGGCCGTTCAGGAAACAGCCAACAATACGAAGCAGGTGGAAAGCGGCCAGAACCCCAATACGGCCTCGGATATCGATACAGGCGGCACGAAGGAGAACATCGTTCAGACGACCGGAGATGTGGAAATCGTGCCGATCGAAGTCATGACACCCGACTCCTCCGCTCCGGCCCGGGCGAACAATTTCATTAAAGCTGCCGATATGCTCAATGCCCAGCTGGAAAAGGAAAACGCCAAGCAGCGGGTCAAGGTCAACGCCGTCGTTAAGCCGCTGGCCGACGAGGATTTCAAGCAAAATTTCATCTTTGCCTCCAAATCGGGCAATGCCTCCGATATCTATGCAACCACCTTTTCCAATATCGGCTGGATGGCGGACGGGGATTATCTGCTGAATCTCGACGGAATTGAGAAAGAAGACGTCTTCAAAAACCAGATTGCCGGCTACTGGGATGCGGTGACCTGGGATAAGAGCGTCTGGGGCGTCATTCAGGATACGGAAGCCCGCCCGGTCTATTTCTGGAAGCCTGCGCTGAAGAAGCTTGGCTGGACGGACGAGCAGATCGCGGAGCTGCCGGGCAAGGTCGAGAAGGGCGAATTCACGATGGACGACATGGACAAGATCGCCAAGGACGCCGTCGACCAGAAGATTGTCCAGAACGGGTTTGTGCCGACTACCGGCCAGAGCGACCTGGCTCTCCTCTTCTACAGTCACAATGTGGAGATGTATGACCAGGAGAAGGCTGAATATGTGCTGGATAAAGCCCATATGACCGATACGCTGCAGTGGATCAAACAGCTGCTCGATTCCAAGGTGCTGCCTGCAGCTGCGCTCGCAGCTCCCAAGGACGACAACCTAAAGGCAATGATCAACGGAGAAACGATGTTCATGGTCGCCGGCGTCTGGGATGAAGCGAAATGGAGAACGCGCGGCATGGAGAAAACGCAGGGGAACGTTTCGACGGACTTCATTATGGAAAATATCGGCGTCATGCTGATGCCTCCTACGGAGAAAGGCGGCAAGCCCGTCACCGTATCCGGACCGTGGACATACGTCGTCAGCAAGCAAACGAAGTACCCGGAGCTGGCCAAACGCCTGCTGACCTATGTCAGTGCGCCGGAGCTGCAGAAGGAGCATGACGAGCAAAGCTCGCATCTTCCGTTCACAAAGGAGGGTCAGGAGCAGATCAAAGACAATGTATGGCTGAATGCCAACAGCTATTTGATCAACTATTCGAAATTTATTCCGAATGATCCCGACCAGCCCAAATTCGCAAAAATTTATACGGATGCCATCAAAAACATCGCTTCAGGCAAAAGCCCCGAAGAAACGGTGAAGTGGATGGAAGAGCAAATGAAGCTGAATCTTGACAAATTTACGGTAAAGTGATGTGGTCGGCATGAACGCTATGCATAACGATACCAAACCGCAATTCCCCCAGCAGGAAGCTGGGGGATTGCGCGGCAAGCTGCGGGAATACGGCATCTCGGGAATGATGCTGAGTCCGTTTTTGTTTAATCAATTCGTCCTGTTTGCCGCGACAGCTGTCATCGTCATCCTGATCGCCTTCACCTCGATGGACTCGGCGCTGCGCTTTGATTTCAGCGGGCTGACGAATTTCCGCAAAGCGCTGATCGACCCCAAGGTCGGGCTCATTATCGCCAATACGGTCCTGTTCGTCATATCGACGCTGGTCATACAGATCGCCTGGGGATTTGTCATTGCGGTAACGACCACCCATTATGTGCGCAATCAGACGGTCGGTTCCCTGTTCAGAACGATCTGGCTGCTTCCCCGCGTTTCGCCGGGCGTGGTCGAGGCGCTGCTCTGGACATGGATTCTAAGCCCCAGCAAGTACGGTGTGCTGAATACGATTATGCATGCCTGGTACGGCTGGGAGCCTGTAGCCTGGCTGGATAAATACCCGATGCTGATCAATATTCTGCTGTCGGGAGTCATGGGTTCTACGCTGTCCATGATCGTATTCTCTTCTGCGCTGCAGGCCGTGGACAAATCCTACTTCTATGTTGCCCGCGTGGATGGAGCCACCGAATGGAGCATTCTATGGAAGCTGATCGTTCCTTTCCTCCGGTGGCCGCTTACCTTTCTTGCGGTATGGCAGGGGCTCGGCCTGCTCACCAGCTACGAATCCATCCTGCTGCTGACCGACGGCGGGCCGGCCAACCGCTCGGAGACCTGGGCGCTCTACGCGTTCCATACGGCGTTCTTCACATTGGATTTTGGCTATGGCTCGGCAATCTCGCTGTTCATACTGCCCATCATTGTCATTGCCATGGTGGTGTCGTACCGGTTGTTCGGCTTCCGCAAATTAATGGGAGGCGCCCGCTGACGGGCGACGAAAGGAGGCTTTATACATCATGCCAGGCAAAACGGTTGAAGCCGGTACACTGCCGGTTCGTCCGGTTCGATCGGAGAGCTTTACGCCGCCGGTCCGGATCGGACGCATCAGGGGACTGCCCAATCTATTATCGATCGTCCTGTTGACCATTGTGACGGTACCGCTGCTGTTTATTTATGTATGGCTTATTCTGATTTCATTCGGCGGCGAGATGGTCAACGGCATCATGCCGCATGGCTTTACCTTTCAGAACTGGAGCTTCCTCTGGTCGGAGCTTAAGGTTGACGGCATGGTTTATCCGAGCATCTGGGGCATTTTTGCCAATACGCTGATCATTGCCGTCGGCTCCTCCGTGCTGGAGGTGTCTGCCGGCCTGATGGCGGGCTATGTCATTTCCCGGGCGAATTTCCCGGGGAAAAACGGCCTGCTGCACTCCACGATGCTTACTCACGCCTTCCCTGCCGTGACGTCGCTGATCGCTTCCTTCTATATTCTCAACGAGCTGGGGCTGATCAATACGCTCGGCGGCATCATTCTGCTGAAGGGCTTTGCCGGACTCGGCATGTCGACCTGGATTATCAAGGGCTTCTTCGACGATGTGCCCAAGGAGCTCGAATGGGCCTCCAGCGTAGACGGCAGCAGCCGGATCAAGACATTCATGGCGGTCTATCTGCCACTCGTCTGGCCGGGAATCGTGGCGGTCTCCCTGTTCGCTTTTCTGAGCGGCTGGGGCGAATATATCATGGTTTCGGTTTTCTTGTTTGACGACAATATCAACACGCTTTCGCTGATCGTCCGGAGTCTGTTCTCGGAGACGTCCACGGCAAGCTATGGCGTCGTGATGGCAGTGGGCAGCTTCTATATGCTGCCATGCCTGATTCTGTATTTCTTCTCCCAGCGCGCGCTGATGAGAATGAAAATGTAAAGGAGGCTTCGTCATGCGCATTGAACTGCAGCATGTTTCCAAACGCTACGAAGCGGAAGCGCCGTCCGTCAAGGACCTGAGCCTGTCGGTGCAGGACGGCGAGCTGATGACGATTCTGGGCCCGAGCGGCTGCGGCAAGTCCACCACGCTGCTGATGATTGCGGGCATCTTCCCGCCTACGCAGGGCGATATCCTGTTCGACGGGCACCGGGTGAACAACGTGCTGCCGAAGGATCGGCGAATCGGCATGGTGTTTCAGAATTCCGCGCTGTATCCGAATATGAATGTTCTGAAAAATATCGAATTTCCGCTGAAAAATATGGGCGTTGCCCGCAAAGAAAGAGTGCAGCGCTCCGAAGAGGCGGCGCGGATGGTGCAGATGAGCGATTATCTGCGGCGCAAGCCGGGCCAGCTCTCCGGCGGACAACGCCAGCGGGTCGCCATTGCCCGGGCGGTTGTGAAACGGCCGGGGCTGCTGCTGCTCGATGAGCCCTTGTCCAGCCTGGACGCCAATCTGCGGGGAAATATGCGCGAAGAAATCAGGCGCCTGCAGAAGGAGCTGGGCATTACGACCATTATGGTCACGCATGATCAGGAAGAGGCGCTCTCCATGTCCGACAAAATTGCCGTGATGAACGCCGGGGAACTGCAGCAGATCGGCACTCCGCTTCAGCTGTACAACGCTCCTGCAAACTGGTTCGTCGCCAATTTTCTCGGCATGCCCGCAATGAATGAGCTAATGTGCAGCTGGCGCGCCGACGGCTGCCTGCAGATAGCAGATACAGGCCAGACTATTCCCGTGAATGGCGGGTCCGGGCTCAGCGCTCTGCATCAGGGTCAAGAGATGCGGCTTGCCTTCCGCCCCCACCAGGTCTCGCTGATCACGGCCACCGGGCAATTCCGGGATACCGATTTAAGAGGCAGAGTCGCTTCCGTTGAATTTACCGGAAGAGAGCGCCTCGTTCATATCCGGATTGGCGATACAGCCATAAAGGTGTATGCCGATATGGCCGAATCTCTTGATGAGCATCAGGAAATCGCCATTCGGCTGGACGCCGATTATTACTTGTTCGACCGGGAATCGGGCGAGAACCTCAGGCTGCCCGCCGCGGGCGGACAGCCGAAAATAAGTGAAACGGGAGACATGCCTTTTGTTAAACAAGCAGCCTATTCCCTCTAATCAACAAACCGAGCAAAGCATCCCGATCCGCTGGATCGTCTCCGATCTGGACGGTACGCTGCTTGATTCCAGACAGCAGATTCCTCCCGAGCTTGTCCGGCGAATCGCCCGCTTCACCCAATCGGGCGGACGCTTCACGTTCGCTACAGGAAGAACCCTGAGCGCGGCCATGCCGTTTATCTCATTGCTTCAGGTGACATCACCTGTTATTTTGTTCAACGGCGCCCGCATCTATGATCCGGTCTCGGGCACCTATCTGACGGAGCACTATCTGGAACCGCCCGCAGTCCGCCATGTTATGCGCATGTACGAGGAGGCCGGTACCGCCGGACAACTCGATCTGCTGCTGTTTCACCAGGAGGGCATCTTCAGTACAGCAATGTCGGAGCAGGTAAAGCAGCAGATGCGCAAGGACGGCGTCGTCATCGAGAAGGCATCGCCGCTGTGGATGGAGTCCATATCCGGCAAAGTGACCAAGCTCATGCTGCTTGGGCCCGAAGCCGAAATTATCAGCTTTCAAAAATCCGCATCCGCAATCCCGCTTAATACCGTCCAGTCCGAACGGCAGCTGCTTGAGGTGCTGCCTTCCGGGATCAACAAGAGCATCGCCTTGTCGGCGATGATTCGGCTGGTCGGAGCGGAAGCGGACGGCTTCGCCGCTGTCGGAGATAATCTGAACGACCTGGAGATGATCGGCTCGGTCCGCAACGGGTTTGCCGTCGCGAACGCCAATCCCGTCGTCAAGGCCGCAGCCGCGCATGTGCTTGCCCGCAGCAACGAGAAATCGGCGCTGCTCGACGTCATTGACTTTGCGGAGTCCACCTGGCCGTCCGGGCATGGATGGCCAGGTACCTGACAAAACAATTAATGAGGAGATGCGACAACGATGATGACCCCTACCAATCATGCGATTTTATCCGAATACGAGCTGCCGCCGGGAACGATATTCCCCAGCTCCGCTCCGCGCTACCCCAACATCTGGGTTCTGGTGCATGAGTCGCTGGCAGCCAATTACAGGGCTGCGATTACTTTAGTTATGCAGCAGCTTGAAGAATGCACCGACATGTACAATGATTTCGGCTATGCGCATACAGGCGAGGGCTGCGACGCGTTTGCCCGCAGACGGGGCCTTCAGCCCGTTCATCTGGGTCCGGACGGCGCAAGAAGCCACGATCACTGCGTGCATCTGAGGTTTTATTACTCCCCGCTTTACGCCGGAAATCCGGTCGAGACTGCTGAGGGCCGCTATTATCAAGTGGCTGCCAGCGTGCATTACGAGGTTGACCGTCCCAAGAAGTTCCATCCGTATGTCGACGAATGCCCGTATTGCGGATGCACAGGCGAATATGAGGCCTATATGGGCGGCACCATCAAGGATAAGAACGAGAAGGTTCATGATCCGCTTGGCGTGGAGCTGGTTCTATACGGCACCATCCGGGGCGAAGCCATTGTCGCCTACGACGGGTTGAACCGCCTGGAGGACAAGTATGACGTCCGCATAAGCGAAATCGTTCCGGGTCCGGACCGGTCGGATATCACGACGGCCAAGGTTGGTGTTGTTTTTCTGGCCCCCCGCAAATAACGGTTCCAAGGACATGATGGAGGGAGGAAATCAGATGAGCAAGCTTCGTTATGGAATTATCGGGATCGGCAACATGGGATCCGGTCATATCAAACTGCTGCAGGCCGGTAAAATTAAAGGCGCCATACTGACAGCCGTATGCGACTTGTTTGAGTCCAAACGCGAATTGGCCCGAAAGCATCTGCCGGATGTGGAGGTTTTTGAAGATTCAACGGCAATGATTGATTCCGGTCTTGTGGATGCGGTTATCGTGGCCACTCCGCATTACGATCATCCTTCGGAAGCGATCAAGGCTTTTGGCAAAGGCATGCATGTTCTGATCGAGAAGCCTGCAGGCGTCTATGTCAAGCAGGTGCGTGAAATGAATGAAACTGCCGCGAAGAGCGGCACCAAGTTCGGTATCGTCTACAACCAGCGGATGAATCCGCTCTATCAGAAGCTCCGCGAATTGATCTCCTCCGGAGAGCTCGGGGAAATCCGCCGGACCAACTGGATCATTACGAACTGGTACCGCTCGCAGGCTTATTACGATTCCGGAACCTGGCGTGCGACCTGGGGCGGCGAGGGCGGCGGCGTTCTGATCAATCAATGCCCCCATCAGCTCGATCTGTGGCAGTGGACCATCGGCATGATGCCGACAAGGATTCGCGCATTCTGCCAGATGGGCAAGCACCGCGATATCGAGGTGGAGAATGATGTGACCGCCTACGCGGAATATGAGAACGGCGCTACAGGCGTCTTTATTACGGCAACGTCGGAGGCTCCGGGCACCAATCGTCTGGAGGTGTCGGGCGACCGCGGCAAAATCGTCATCGAGGACGGCAAAATGACCTTCTGGCGGCTTCGTGAATCGGAGACCGAATTCAATAAACGCAATACCAGCTCCTTCGGTTCGCCGGAGGTTTGGAAGTTCGAAATCCCCGCTCAAGGTCCGAGCCCGGAGCATGCCGGCATCCTCCAGAATTTCACGGATGCGGTGCTGCATGGAGCGCAGCTGGTTGCCCCCGGCGAGGAAGGAATTGACGGGCTGACGATTTCCAATGCCATGCATCTGTCCACCTGGCTGGACGGCTGGGTCGATCTTCCATTTGACGAGAATCTGCACGAGGCCGAGCTGAATAAGCGTATCGCGGGGTCCAGCTTCCAGAAGCAGACAAGCCCGGAGACAGCAGTCAAGCCTGCCGGTCTTTAGCGGAACGTTTTAATCCATCTAACGTCGTTTAATTGTGCTGCTTTTCCGCCCGATGGACAAATTGAAACCGAGGAGTGTTTTCCATTATGAAAAAAAGCCAAATAGCCGCCCAATTATATACAGTGCGTAATTTCACGAAAACTGCCGAGGATCTGGATGCTTCCCTCAAAAAGATCAAGGAGATCGGTTATGAGGCGGTACAGGTATCCGGTATTGGCCCCATTGAGCCGGAGGCTGTCCGGGAAATGTGCCAGCGGCATGGTTTGACGATTTGCGCAACGCATGTTCCATTTGAATGGCTGCTTCATCATCTGGAGTCCGTTATGAAGGTTCACCAATCCTGGGGCTGCCGCTACGTCGGAATTGGATCGATGCCTGCCGAATACAGAACCGGCTTGGCAGGCTATCAGGAAATGGCCCGGACTCTGTCCGGTATCGGCGCGAAGCTGTCCGAGGCGGGTCTTGAGCTGATTTATCATAACCATAAGTTCGAATTTGAGAAATTTGAAGGCAAGCCAGGTCTGGAGTGGCTGCTGGATGCAGCGGATGCCGCGCATGTCGGTTTTGAACTGGATACGTATTGGATTCAAGCAGGAGGCGCCGATCCGGTGAAATGGGTCCGCAAGGTTGAGGGGCGGATGAAGGTCATTCATTTGAAGGATATGGCGATCGTGGACGACACGCAGGTGTTTGCAGAGATTGGCGAAGGAAATATGGACTGGCCAGCCGTTATCGAGGCATGCCGGGAGACTGGCGTAGAGTGGTATGTTGTAGAACAGGATAAATGCTCAGGAGACCCTTTCGAAAGCCTGGCGGTCAGCTATCGCACCCTCAGCAATTGGGCTGACTAACACCGAATATACTCCGCTTTCAAGCCCGAAAATGCTGATTCATAACAAAATTCGATCAGCTTGATAACAGAACTTTATCAGCCGCGGGGTATTAACATGATAAGATAACAGTAATGCTACAGATCGGAAGTGTTTACTCATGACGTTCTCCTGGAAGCGCAATCTGTTGGTCTTATGGGTCGGCTCCTTCTTCGTCAGCACCGCTTACTCCGTTTCGATCCCCTTCCTTCCCATTTTCCTGCACGATCAGTTGGGCGTGCAGGATCACCTTGAAACCTGGACCGGCATTACCTTTGCCATCACCTTTCTCGCCGCCGCGCTAATTGCCCCTTTCTGGGGATCGCTTGCCGACCGCTATGGACGGAAGCCGATGATGATCCGTGCGGGCATCTGCCTGACCGCCACCTATCTGCTCTATTTTCTTGTGCAGAATCCCTACGAGCTGATCGCCGTGCGTATTCTGGAAGGTCTGTTGGCGGGATATATTCCGGCTACCGTCGCCCTGGTCGCAACCAACACGCCGGAAAATCATGCGGGCTACGCGCTCGGTATTTTGTCAACCTCTACCGCTGCGGGAGGCATTATCGGTCCTCTTGCCGGTGGTCTGGTCAGCCAGTGGATCGGCAATCGCGAAGCGTTCATTGTCTCGTCCGGGCTTGTCTTCATTGCCTTTTTCATCGCGATCATCTGGGTGAAGGAGGTAAAAATAACGCCGTCCGCCACGCGGCGCAAAATATCCGCAGACTTGAAGGAAGGCGCGTCGAACCGCGGACTGATGGTCCTTTTGGGCATCACGCTGGCTGTCTCCACGTCCGTGATGATCATCGAGCCGCTGTTGACGGCGTATGTGCTGAAGCTGGGGGCCTCCGAAGGGTCGGCTACGCTCAGCTCAGGCATTATTTTCTCATCGGTCGGTATCGCGACGTTAATCGCCGCTCCGATATGGGGCAAAATCGGGGGAAGGATCGGCTACGGGAAGGTTCTCCTCATCGGATTGGCGGGCGGAGGCATCGGCAATTTGCTGCAAATCGCGTTTCATGACCTGGTCAGCTTCGGGGTTTTACGCTTCGTCTACGGCTTCTTTTTCGCCGCCGTCTACCCGGCGATCAGCGCATCCATCGTCCGTGCGACGGATTCCGGCTTTCGCGGCCGCGCCTTCAGCCTGAATCAATCTGCTACCCAGATGGGGTTGATGCTCGGTCCGGTGACCGGCGGATTATTAGCCAATTTGATCTCCATTCCTGCCGTTTTTCTGATCAATGGCACCTGCATGCTGGTCATTGCCGTACTGGTCAGGAACCGAACTTACTCCTTCAAGCCGGCAATCGCGGGCAGCGCCGATGCCGATGCTGCCGCCAACAAAAGCAAGGCCGCGACATAACGCCGCGGCCTTGCTTTATTTTAATCCGCCTGCCCTTGGAGAATCGGCAGACGGATAACGAAGGAAGTGCCTTTGCCGGGATTGCTCAGCACCTCGACGCTGCCTTCGTGCTCATCGAGAATCCATTTGGCTATGGATAATCCAAGACCCGTACCGGGGGTGACGGCTTCTACAATTGGCCTGATGTCAAAGCTGTTTTTTTGTATTTGCTGCCCCGCATCCGCTCTTGCGAGGACCAGAAGATCATTAACCAATCTCCTCATTCGGTTGGCTTCATCTACGATGTCATTAAGCGCCTCCACAGACAGCTCCATCTCATTTTTGTCCGTCAGGCGGTTTGGCGTTCCATTGTAAGCCGTCCATATTTTCTGAAGAAACTCGGCATTTCCGCTAATCGTCGTGAGCGGAGTTCTCAATTCATGGGAGGCATCTGCCACAAAGCGGCGCTGATTCACATATAATCTGTCCAATTCGGCGTAATTCGTCTGAATGCGTTCAAGCATTCCGTTAATCGTTTTGCTTAATAGACTGACTTCATCTGCGGCGTTCTGAAATTGCACTCTTTTGCCCAAATCCTCGCTGCTTTGGATTTGCTGCGTCTCTTCTATTAAAGTGTAGATGGGTTTCAGGGACCGCCTGGCTGACAGCCACCCGATGTACGAAGCCAGGATTACAACCAGGAGCGAGAGGGAAACGAGCAGAAACCGCAAAATCGATAAAAACTTGCTTATAACGCCTATATTATAGGCCGACTGTATGACCCCAACTACATGATCGTCAAGCATCAAGGGATCATTATATATGAGGAAGAGCGAATGCTGGACTTTTGTAGTGACATAATAGCCCTGCTTCTTCTCGTCAAGCGTCTTATGGGAAAAGGGCAGCTCGACCGTTCCCAGGTTTATTGACCTTTCTAGAGCGCCATTGATCAGATTGACCGCCTGGATATACATACCTGTCTGTACCGTATCGAATTTATCCAATCGGATGGATAGATCCCAGCCTGAAGGGTCAACCTCCACCATATATTTCACATTTTCCTGAAAAGCATTGGTTTGAGCCTTAAGCGACGACTTCAGATCGTTAAAGATATAGAGCTGCAGGAAGCTGTATAAGGCAACGCCAAACAGGAGCAAGGTGGAAGCCAGGATGCATGAGTATAATAAAGTCAACCTCAAGCGGATTGTCATAAAGTCCTCCGATTGCTTTTCCTTTATTATCCAACCTTTAACTTAAAGCAGCCTTAACAGAACATAAAAAAAGAGGAGCTGCTCCGAAGCAGCCCCTCCATTCCATACATTCACCATATACTGCTCAACCGGCTCCCATGTCCATTTCGGCTTTGACCGGCAGGCCCGCCTGCGCGTGCTCCGGTGCTTTCTGGTTCATGATCGGCATCATGACCAATGCGCCGAGAAGGAACAGCAGGCCTGAGCCGGTATAGATCGATACCAGTGAGAACGCATCCTTCAACACGCCGGCAAAAGACATGGAGACAACCATCATGCCGACGAACATAGGATTCAGCACCCCGTTCACCCGGCCGACAATGGAGGCGTGCGACCATTTCAGGATCATCGTGCTGATCCCGATATGAATGCAGGGGAATACGAGCCCGTTCAGAAACTGCACGGCAAGCGTGATTGGCACGCTCGTCGAATACCCGACAATGACCGTGCAGACGGCGCCAACCAGCATGCCGATGGCAAGCAGGAGCTGCGGTGCGACACGCTTCGCGAAAACAGCTACGAGCCCGCCGCCGATCAGCATGGCGACACCATTGACCATCAGCAGGTATTGCAGAAATTCCTTATCCCTGCCGAGCCGCTCCGTGACGATGAACAGATTGAGCGCCTGGGCAACGCCAACAGCGAGACCGGCCAGAACGAACGCCAGTCCGAGCATCCGAAGCACCTGACTCTGCCAGACATAACGGAAGCCCTCGACGAATTCTTTGCGGAACTGACCTTTTACGGCCACTGCCCGCGGCTCCGACTTATCCTGGGGCAGGCGGAACAGGACGAGAGCGGAAAGCAAAAAGACCACGCCCATAACGGCTATTGACGTTTCCAGCCCAAACGTGCTGTAAGTAAAGGTACCAATCATCGGCCCAAGCACCATGAAGATCGCCATCAGCGACTGGAACAATGCCATCCCTTGCTGCAGCTGCTCTTCCGGCACATGCTGCTTGAACAGCCGCATGCCTGATGGCTGCGAGAACTGCGAGAGAATGGCCGAGATAAATGCGACCAGGTAAACGGATTGCCAGGATCCGAAATGAATGGTCAGCAGCACGACGAACACCGATACCGCAGACAACGTGTCGCACCAGATCATGGTCAGCCTCGGCTTCCAGCGGTCGGCGAACGTGCCTCCGATGAACGAAAATACGAAAATAGGCGCGAACTCCGCTATGCTGATCAGCGATATCGCGTATGGATCGTTGTTCGTTCTATCCGCAACGTACAGGAGAATCGCGAAATTACGTACCCAAATGCCGAGCTGCAGCAGCACATTGGATAATAGAATCGTCTGCAGGAAACGATTGCCGAGAAGACTCGGCGCGGCAGTGCCTTTCTGTTGTGTATCCAAACTTATTAACCTCCTCATTCATTCATATCCTAAAATATATTGGAAACTCATCCAGGGATCTTGTGAATATTTCCACATATGGTTATTTACAGCTCACTTTTTCCCCATCCCTAATTATACGTCCCTTCTGCCTGTTTTCCTCCTTCCAGGGACTGATTTAATTAAATACTTTGTCATTATTCACACCGTATCCAATTGCTCCGAAAGCGATGTCCAATGATCCTCGATCCAATGTATTTCTCCGATAAACCGGCCAAGCAGCCCGCGCAGCCCGCTTTCCGTGCGAACCTCCGTACGGAGCCACCAGAGGGATTCGATCAGGTAAAGCATGCGCATCCCCCGGGTGAGCGTGCCTTGCGGAACTTCCAATTGTTCACGGTACCCGTCCATAAACGCCCGGGCTGCCTCCAACCGCATCCGGTCATCTAGCAAAGCCCCCGACAGAACCGCACGGGCCACATCGATTTCCTGGTACGCCATCGACATGCGGTCAAAATCGACAATACCGGCCAATCCCTGCTCATTCAGCACCATGTTATCCACCCACAAATCCCAGTGCAGCCATCCTGTCGTGCTTGATTCAAACATGCGAAAATCCATTGATAATACAATGGCCTCTGACCGCCTGAGCCACTCCATCACAGTCTTATCTTCCGCCGCCTGCGCCTTTTCCCAGTTGTCCTGCCATTCTCTCAGATAGGCGTCCTTGTCCGGCTTCCAGGCAGGCTTGTCCAACGGCGGTACGGACCGCAGCCACTTGTGCATTCGCCCGGCCGCCGCGCCTAATTCAAACATTTGAGCGGCATTCAGGCACCCGGCTTGAGCCGTGTACCCATCCACCCAATCCAGCACCGTATAAAACAAGCCCGAAGGCGTTTCCTGTATGAACTGCCCGTTGAAAAGGTAAACCCCTGGACATGGTATTCCGGCAGCGCTCAGCCCGTTCTGCAGCTGGAGCGTCTTCTCGATCGCGCTTCTTCTCTCGGGACGCGCATGCAGCTTGTAGCGCTCCGGGTGATAATACTTGACAAATACCGGTCCTTGGTCCGTTATCATCTTCCACTTGACGTTGAGCCAGCCCTTATCGATCGGCGCCGCTTCCCTTACCGATAGTCCAAACCGGTTCTTAAGATGAACCGCGATTTCCGCTGCCCAGTTCTCTTCCACATCTTGAGTCATAAACTGCAAACCTGTCCCTTCAACGAGTAGATTGTGATGCATGACGCCCCATTGCGGCAGCCTTCCATCGATCTTCCATTGTACATGATTAAGTAGAACGATGCCGCACCCGACATTGCCCAAGTCCAAGAGGTCTCCTATCGGCGAAAGCGTGAGGAGGCTGCCGCCTCAATTTCAACCTCGGCGGAATGCCGAATTTCCCTATCCGGTCGAGGAATTCATCCCATGCCAAGCGAATCGCTTGTGGACCTGCGCTCGTATTCCGGTTTTCTCATTTCCCGTCCCCCTGCCCGTCAATATGGCTTATCGCCCTAATCGTCATAGCCAGTAAATATACGAATATACATTCGCCTTTATTTTGTTAATTCCTGTTATCATCCGAAGATAAAGGAAATTTTATCCGCGCATCTCCCAATACCGGACTGTGGACTGGCTCAAATTGACTGGCGGCATTGCATAAAGCTATAATACTCAACAAAACAAATAGAAGGACGGTGTCCCCCCCTTTGATTACGGGAACGAAAGTTGAATTGCGGCCTGTGTCGCTGGAAGACTTTAAACGAACATACGAATGGCGCAACGATGAGGAAACCGTGAAATTACAGTCAGGAACCAGCCTGTTTCGCTTTAGCCATATTCCCTCCGAGCAATTGGAAGGCTCTTATGAGAAAGCAATACTAAATCTGGACAAGCGTGAAGAGGGGAAATTCAGCATCTATACACGCGGGGAGCAACAGAAGCATATCGGCTTGATTGTTTACAGGGAATTGAACATTATCTCCCGGCGCTGTACGATAGGCATCGGAATAGGCGATAAAGAATATTGGAACAACGGCTACGGATCGGATGCCTTGAAGGCGCTCATCCACTACTTGTTCCAGACCATGAATCTCAATCGTGTGCAGCTCGATACCTGGAGTGGAAATATGCGTGCAATCCGCTCCTATGAAAAATGCGGTTTTGTTGTCGAAGGGCGTTTGCGTAATGATGCCTATATTGATGGGAAATACTACGATACTGTTATCATGGGGCTGTTAAAAGAAGATTTTAAATACTGATGTTGCTTGGCGCCTGCAAGCGCTGTTGACAAATCGGGGAGGGCTGCCAAACGGCAGCCCTTTATCTTTTATGTTGGAGGATAGCTGCTAAGTCTATATGCTCCCGGCAGCAAAATGGTTGCGTTCTCCTGTCCCGCTAATATTTTCTGCGGAGAATCAGCCAATAAACAAAACCAACAACGACCGTTAAAGACATTAACGTTGTCATACAAACCCGCAGCATCTCATAATCCAACGCTCTCCAGCCTGTATACAAAATGATGAGGGACAGACCGCCAAGCAGGAAAACAAATAAGAAGCTGAAAAGCTTATATCCTAAAAGTGCTGCACGCTCATCCTTTCCCTCTCTGGCAACTAAAATAAAAAGCCCTACAAATACAAAAAAAGCAATTCCAGCCAAACCGTTGGTCAGCGTTATTATCGTATTCATCATGAATCTCCTCCATTATCGTTTACATATTGAAACACTTCCGTTATTTCCGCCCCAAGCGCATTTGCAATTTCAAAAGCCAATGTCAAGGACGGGGTGTATTTTTTATTCTCAATCGATATGATGGTCTGCCTGCTTACCCCTGCCTTTTCAGCTAAATATTTTTGGGTCATTTTGCGTTCGGATCTTAAAACGGCAATCCGGTTGGTTAATTGCCGGCTTTGTTCCCCCATTTCTAGTCTCATCTCCTTTCTGCAAGTTAAGTTTGCTTTACTTATTGTAAAACAAACTTAACTTAATGTAAAGCTAACTTTACACCAAATTGTATTTCAAAAAACCACCTGTTTTCAGGTGGTTCGGGTTTTTCATCTTTTTCATTAACTGCCTGCATGCGGAGAAGGCTGTCATTCGCCACGACTCCGCTATTTCTCCTCGAATGGAAATTCATCCGTGAGCCCGATACGGGTTATATCTATCGTCTCCCAGCCCAGAGCATAGGCCGGAGAATCCGCAGACAATCGGAATTCCATTCCGTCTTCGCTTTCAAGCAGCAGAGGATCTGCCTCCAACGTATGGGCATCGAATTTGCCTCCCATCACCTTCCGCCATGCCTCCCAGGGCACCGGTGAACGGCCCATCTTGTCGTCGCCGTAGATTCCCGTAACTGTCGGCTCCTGCCCGCCCCTGAAAAAGATATTATAATCCGCCTCCAGCAGGCGGCTGTCGTCCCAATTTACAAAATGATACAGCTGCTCCCCGGAATCACAGGCGATGTTGCGCACTATGGCAATATCCCGGTTCGCTTCCCCCGCCATCTCCTGCGTGCCGAACGCCGCCCTGGCATCGTTGCGGACAAGCAGGTTATTCTCGATGCGGCTGCCGATGCCTTTGGCGAATATCACAAACCACAATACGCCGCTCCCCGCGCTGAAGAGATCATGTATGACATTATGAGCGATCAAATAATCATCCGAGGCGTCGTCCAGATAGATGCAAAATCCGAAGGAAAAATAAATCCCGCTGTGATGGAACCGATTCCCGATTATCCGGTTGCCTCTTCCGGCCCCCCATGACTCGAACATGCCGCCATCCTGGCTGTCCTTCATCACATCGGAAATATCGTTCCAGGCTATGAGATTATTGCGGGCATGGAGGAAATCCCAATGATTGTCCCACGTTACTTCCTCGTTGTAGTAACTGCCCTCCATCAATTGATAACGAAGCCCTTTGACCGATATGCCGTAGCGGGGCATGTCATGGATGCGGTTATGGACAATACAATTGTCTCCGCTCTGGTACAATTGGATGCCCGAGCCATGTCCGACCAGTTCTCCGCAGCTGCGTATCCAGTTGTTCCGGATGCTGTTAAGCTTGTTCGTGTACGACTCTCCGGCATTCTTGAACGGACCGCCGCCCGGCTCGGCTCCAATCAGATAAATGCCATTATGTCCGATATGCCCGATCAGATTCCCCTCGATGCGGTTGTTCCGGCAGCTTCCGTTCAGCATGACCCCGCTGAAGCCGGAATGCCGCAGACGGCAGCCGAGAACGGCGATATGCTCGGCATTTTCCATATAAACAAGCCCTTCCCTCGCTTCCGGATACTCGCAATTGTTATGGGGCATACGATACTCATCCGTAAAATCCGACCCTTCAATCGTCAAGCCTTCGAATATCAGGTTCCTTGCAGGGGCTTGACAGGAGCTTCCCTTAATCTCCAGGACCCGCTTCACCGATGGAACAACAACCCGCTGATCTTCGATCGGCAGCTTCCTGGGATAATAATATAGCTCCCCCGCCTGTTCATCGAAGTGGAATTCGCCCGGCTCGGTCAGCAGCTCAAGCGCACCCTGAAGCCGGTAGCGGGAGCCGCGGTCGATCCCCCAGGGCGCCGGCTCCTTCAGCGAAATAACGGCTTCATCCCAGTCAACTGCCGCCACGGACTTCGTCTCCGTGAACCAGTTCCATTCCCCTTCTCCCGGCCAAATATGCACCTGCGCGCTGCTGCAATCGATCCGTTCAGGCAGATCCTCCGGGTGAAACGAGAAATCGCCGCCGCCCTTGCCCCTGCCATTGCCCGCTGCAGCATAATAGCCAGCTTTGGGACTTCGGGCCTTATGCGATCGGACTCCGTTCTCGAACAAGGTATGAAAGGAATGTCCGGTTCCCAGATGGATGCGGTAGATTCCTTCCCTGTAGCGTGACCACCCTTCCGCTAAAATCCGGCCTCCGACCAGAACGGGATGCTCTTCGTTCACATTGCGGTAAGTAATGGTACATCCGTCGCTGCCGGAATCCCGCTCATCAAAATGAAGAGGGCTTGTAAGCTCGTAATCGCCTCCGCCGACCCACACGACGGCATTTCCCGTTATGCTGCCAGCCTCTGCTCTTGAACGAAGCTCGTCGCGGGCCCGTTCAATGCTGTGGAATGGCTTATCCTTCGTGCCGGCATTGCCGTCGTCTCCATGAAGTACGGATACATATAACTCGTTAGCTCCGTCAGTCATCGCTGCTCCACTCTCCCTTACGCGGACTGCATAACGGGATTCACCGCAGGCCGCCTGGCTGCCGGTCAGACCCCCTCATGCTCCACGTTATCATCAATCGTCCGAATATATGCATGCTGCTGCCATCATGACATGATTAAGCGGTTCCATCATAGAATACGATCTTCGAAAAGATGTACAATTCCCATGTACAATATTCGAATCCCTGCATATTTTCCGTCTTACCGCGATATTGTTGATCCTTCCGATGACAGCCGGCTGGAAAGCGGTTACAATATATTTCGAACGGTAAGGGGGGCTGATAGTTAATGAAGATATTTGAATTTTACCGATCCAAAAAATACCTGCAGCGGGTCATGTTCTCCATTATGATCTCGATGGTTATCGTACTGACGGCCCTGTCTGTAACCAATACTTATATCCTGGAGCGATCGGTGAAGAACATCCAGGAGGAGTCCAATCTGAAGGTGCTCTCGCAAATCCAATATAATTTATCGTATATGAATGAGATCATTACCCATCTGTCGAATTTTGTTTACCGCGACAATCTGCTGATCTCCCTTATGTTCAATGATGGCCTGCCCAAGATGGACATGATCCGCAGCTACCGGCAGATGACCAATATTCTGGAGAGCTCCTCCTTCCTGCATTCCATGGTCGTCTATAATCACTCGCAATCGGAGCTGTACGGCACAACAAGCACCTTCCTGCTGGATGGCGGAATCATGAAAGCCAAGATCCGCAATTGGCTGCTCGATACCAGCCATACGCTCCCGACCTCCCGGTTGATTCCCATGAGCCTGGAGACGGAGAACGGCCGGATCGATACCTTCGCCTTCATTGTGACCGATTCCCTGAAGCCCTTCGCAAGCTCCCAATCCGCGATTATCCTGTTCATCAAATCCGATTGGGTATTCGATAGTCTGAAGAAAATGAACATCGTGAGCAGCCGCGAGCAGGGCCAGATTTATATCAAGGCTCAGGATGGCCGCTTATATTCGTCGAATCATAATGAAACCTCCTCCCCCGAGGAGAACCAGACGCAAATCGGACAGCTGCTCAGCCGGGACATGGAAATCTCCAGGCAATCGTCCGGTTTCGTTATCGGAGATATCGGCGGGAGCAAGAGCATGGTTACCTATCTGGATGACAGCATCCGCGGCTGGACCATTCTCTATGTGCAGTCCTACGGCAAATTGATGGAGGAAGTCACGAGCACCCGGGTCAAATCGCTGGTCATAGCCGGAATTTTTCTCCTCCTGTCCATTGGCTTGTCAATCTGGCTGTCCTATAAGCTGTATCATCCTATCGAGAATATGCTCCAGCGGATTCATCTCCACACCACGGGCGGGCGGCAGTCCAAGCACCGCTCCCGGGATGAATTCCACTTGATGAGCGACCATTATTTGCGTCTTTCGGAGAAGCTTCAGGAGATCAGCTCCGAGCAGATTGTGAGCAAATATTATATCCGCAAATTTCTGACCGACTCCCAGATGTTCTCCCATAACGATATGCAGCATCTGATCGAAAAGCATGAGCTGAATATCTCGTTGAAGGATGAGCTCCTCGTCTGCGTGCTGAGAATCGACCGGTACGCCGCTTATGACCGGAATACGAAAGGGGAATCCAAGAAGCTTTACAGCTTCGCCATGGTCAACATTGCGCAGGAAATCATGTCCGGGGTTTATCCATGCGAAGCCGTAGAGGTACGGGGAGATCACGTAGTCCTGATCGTGTCCAGAAGCGAAAGTGATATTGAAGCCATCTTCGAGCGCGTCACACCGCTGCTCCGCGATATTCAGCAGACGGTCAAGCAGTACTATAATCTCTCCTTATCCTGCGGGATCAGTGAAGTTATCTCGCAGTTCCCATTTATCTCGGCGGCTTACAACCAGGCGCTGCAGCTGAGCTCATACAGCATTGTAAAGGGGAGCGGCTCCATCATCACATCCGGGGATATCCGCGAAAATCTTGCCGGAACGCAGAGGTCGCTGCCGGATACGATCGAGAAGAAGCTGTCCGAAGCCTTGAAGAAAGGACAGATGACCGCGGTCGGCAACGAGCTGGAGAAGGCCTTCTCTCTGATTGCCGCCTTCCCGTATGACGATATGCTCCGGGCGGTGTCGAATCTGGGCTGGATTATCAAGAACGCGACTACGGATATTATGAATAATCGCGTTGCCGCGATTAATGTGGATATGGACTATATTCAACTAATTCCCCAGGAGAGTGAAACACTGGAGGAAATGTACATCTCCCTCCTGTCCATATGCGCCAAAATATGCGAGGGCCAAAAGCCCTCCAATATGGAACGAAATGAGATGGTGCTTGAGACCATCAAGGAATTAATCGAGCAGAAATACGCCGATATCAATTTGAGCCAGCAGTCCATCGCCTCCACGGTCAAGCTGACCTCGGCCTATATCGGCAAGCTGTTCAAGGACAGCTTCAAAATATCCATCACTGAATACATGAATGAGGTGCGGCTGCGGCATGCACAGATACTGCTGCAGAACGACAGCTTTACGATCGCGGAAGTGATGGAGAAATGCGGCTACGCCAACCAGAGCTACTTCTTCCGTTTGTTCAAAGGGAAGTTCGGCAGTACCCCCAAAGAATACCGGATGAAAAAATCGATTTCCTGATTCACTATCCTAAATCCAACGCCCTCTCGTCCTGCCTACCAGCAGGCAGAGGGCTTTATTTATTCAGGGGGACTGCCGGTCGCGGAGCACCCGCAGTTTGGCCAAAGCTTGATTTTCAAGGAAAATCCATGAATTCGAATATTGTACACTCCCGCCGTATAGCTTTTCGAAGATCTTATTATATATCCGCCATACCCGGCCATGCCATGATGGGAGCATGAACAGCATGAGCGACAGCTTAAACGACAGATGGAGGAGATTTACGATGGAGAAGACGCCGCCCGCCAGATGGCGATGGTTCACGAACGAGTGGAAGCATCTGAAGAAGAACCGGGAGCTGCTGCTGCTGGCGCTGCCTGGCATTTTGTTCAAATTCGTCATTGCTTACATTCCCATGATCGGACTGATTCTGGCCTTCAAATTTTACAGGTATGACCAGGGGATATTCGGCAGCAAATGGGTGGGGCTCAAAAATTTCGAATTTCTCTTCAAAGCCCAGGATGCCTGGAGGATTATCCGCAATACTCTGCTCTACAACATTTCATATATCATTCTGGGAACGGTGGTCGCCCTGCTTTTCGCCCTGCTGCTTAATGAATTGTCGGGGCGGATGATCAAGATTTACCAGACGACGATGTTCCTTCCCTTCTTCATCTCCATGGTGCTGGTGGGCTATATCGCCAACGCCTTCCTGGATTCGAAGAATGGCTACCTCAATACGGTACTCGAATCCCTGGGACTGTCCACGCATAACTGGTACATGGAAACCACGCCGTGGATCTTCATCCTGCCGCTGGTCGCCGTCTGGAAGGGCGTCGGCTTCTCGACACTGGTGTATTATGCGGGCATTACCGGCATCAACACCGACTATTACGAGGCTGCCCGGCTGGATGGCGCATCCCGCGTTCAGATGATGCTGCGCATTACGCTGCCGCTGCTGAAGCCGCTCATTATTATTTTGTTTATTTTGGGGCTGGGCAATATTTTCCGGGGCGACTTCGGATTGCATTATTTCGTGCCCAATAACGCCGGACCCAATTTTCCGACCACGGATGTCATTGACACCTATGTCTACCGGGCGCTCACCAAGCTGGGGGATATCAACTCCGGGGCGGCCGTCGGCTTCCTGCAATCGGTGGTGGGACTTATTACGGTCGTAACCGCCAATTATTTTGTCCGCCGCATCGATAAAGACAATGCGTTGTTTTAGAAGGAGCATCGACCGATATGACAAATTCAAAAACCATTAACCTGCCCAACGTCGTCATCAACAGCTTTTTCATCGTGGTCTGCTTCCTCATTGCGGTGCCGTTCGCTCTGGTCGTGGCCGTATCGATCACCTCCGAGCAAAGCCTTATCCAGCATGGCTATCAATTTATTCCCAGGCAGCTCAGCCTGGAAGCCTTCCGGATTTCCTTCGAGCAGCCGGAGGTTCTGATCAAGGGCTACGGCGTGACCATTCTCGTAACCGTTGTGGGTACGGTATTATCGCTCCTGATGACCGCCATGACCGCCTATCCCATGTCACGCCGCGATTTCCGCTACAACCGTCCGATGACCTTCTACATCTTCTTCACCATGCTATTCAGCGGCGGACTCATTCCGTACTACATCCTGATTACCCAGTATCTCCATCTCAAGAATACACTGGGTTCCCTGATTATTCCCCTGCTGCTGAATCCCTTCAACATTCTCATTATGAAGGGCTTCCTGGATAAGATCTCCAAGGAGATCATCGAATCGGCCAAGGTGGACGGCGCCGGCGAATACCGGATTTTCTTCCGGATCATCCTTCCGCTGTCGACGCCGGCGCTTGCCACCCTGGGCCTATTCATTGCTTTTGCTTATTGGAATGACTGGTATTACGCCCTGCTGTTCATCGACAACGATACGTATATCCCGCTGCAGCTGCTGCTCGTCCGCATCCTGTCGCAGATCGAGTTTCTGGCAAATTCCCCGCTCGCGGAGGCGGCCAGCAAGCTGCAGTATGCCAACTTCCCGACCTTGTCCGTGAGGATGGCGATGGCGATTCTCGCAGGCGGGCCGATGCTGGTAATCTTCCCGTTCTTCCAGAAGTATTTTGTGAAAGGAATTGCGGTCGGTTCGCTTAAGGGTTAGGACACAGAATGCCGAATGTGGCTCGTACAGCCGTCAGCAGCGCCACACCGCACGCCGGGAGCTGCAAGCTGCGCGAGATAAGGACAATACCGCTGTGGGCCCGGTGAATCCGGTACTTGAAGGGGGTGATCGGGGCAAGCAATGGCAGGTTATATTTCTGTAGCAGCAAGCGGTTGCTTTCTGCTATGCTCCAAGGAGAAACGCTCCCCCCGGAGCTATAGAGAAAGCGGGAAAAAGCAATCTTTCCTATAGGCGAACGATAACAAATGGAGGGTTAATACATGAAAAATAAAAAAAGATCAATGACTGCGCAGCTCGTCGCATTGCTTCTATGCTTCACCGTTCTGGCCGCATGCGGAAATAACAACAATTCCGGCGGGACAAATGGTGCCAATACGCCGGATACGCCAAAGAACAGCGCCAATACTCCCAATAACGCAGGCACGACAGCGGAGAAGGATGAAGAACCCGCGGCCCCTGCGCTTGATGAAGCCAAGCTGACCTTCTACTATCCGGTATCCAGCGCCCCGGGCAAGGACCAGAAGCTGGTCAACGATGAAATCAACAAATATCTCAAAGAGAAAATCAACGCGACCGTCGAGTTGAAACCGCTCACTTTTGACGAATACGAGCCCAAACTCAACGCCATCATGGCAGCGGGCGAAGAATTCGATATTGCCTGGAGCGCAAGAGGCTGGCTCTTGAATTACCAGCCGAATATTGATAAAGGCGCCTTCCTGGAGCTGACCGATGACATGATCTCCAGCTATGCACCGGAAGCCCGCGCCAATATCCCGGATAAATTCTGGCCGGATCTGAAGGCGAATGACGGCAAGGTATATGGATTCCCCGTCTACCAAATTGCCGCCAAGCAAAAAAGTCTCGTAATCCAGAAGCGTTACGCCGATAAATACCTGGACCTTGATGTAAACACCATTCATTCCTACAAGGATTTTGAGCCCTTCTTCAAAGCCGTGAAGGAAAATGAGCCGGATGTCATCCCGATGGGCATGGCTCAAAACTCATGGGGCTTTTACGTGGATCCCAATGTTATATTCAGCGATGGCTTGGGAGTCATGTATGCGAAAGACGACGCGACCTATAAAGCGATTCCGACGCTGCAATCCATTGAGGACAAGAAAGATTTCTATGCGACCATGCATGATTGGTACCAGGCCGGCTACATCAACGAGGATGCTCCGATTCTCGGGAATATCAATGATCTGAAGAAAAAAGGCAATGTTGCGGCTGTTCTCGATTTCGTGACGAAGCCCGGCGGGGAAGTCGATGAGATGAACAATAACGGCGGCAATGAGGTCGTCCGCGTCCCGCTCTCCGAATCCTACTTTACCGGAGTGGCCAGCGCCATGCATATTGTCAGCAAAACCTCCAAAAATCCGGAACGCGCCTTGATGCTGATCAATTTGCTTAATACCGATAAATATCTCTATAATCTGATCTGCAACGGTATCGAAGGCACGCACTATACCAAGAAGGACGATGCTTACATCGAGCCGATTAAGGATTCCGGCTATGCGCCCAATGTCGATTGGGTGTTCGGCAATCAATTCAACGCTTACCTGAAAGCGCCTCAGGCTGCGGATGTGTGGGAGAAAACAATCGCTCTGAACGAAAGCGCGCTGGTGCCTGCCTCCTACGGATTCTCCCGCAATGATGATGCCATCAAATCCGAGGTTGCCAATACGCTCGCGGTCAATAACGAATACCAGGTCGCCATCGAAACCGGAGCGGTCGACCCGGCCCAGGAAGTGCCGGAGTATATCAATAAGCTGAAAGCATCGGGCCAGGAAAAAATCGATCTGGAAACCGATAAACAGTGGGAAGCGTTTCTTACGGATAAAGGTCTTAAATAAGATTAATCATTCACATGCTAAATTGTCCGGTGGAAAAATGGGCTGCGCATGCGGAAACGTCTTTTGATAGCCGCAAGTGACAAACGCGTCTTTTGATCAGGCGCATTGGCAGCCTGAAATGACTTCTGCTTACACTTTTCATGAATAGACAATTGAATTCTGGATAAACATAACAAAGCCACCCGGGTGTTAACCGGTTGGCTTTGTTGTGATTAATAAGACTGGAAATTTCATGCAGATTACGCTCCGTAACCGCCATCGATGTTCAATACCGTACCCGTAACGTAAGAAGCTTCCGGGCTAGCCAGGAAGACAATGCCGGCCGCGATTTCTTCCGGCCGAGCGAAACGGCCAAGAGCTGTAGTCGCATTGAAGTGGGAAGCAAACGGGCCGTCGGCAGGATTCATCTCCGTATCGACAAAACCGGCCTGCAGAACATTTATTGTAATGCCTTTCGCTGCCAAGTCGCGGGCAGCGCCTCGGCTGTAACCAGCGATTGCGGATTTTGTGGCCGTGTAGTCGGCAAGACCGGAGAAACCTGTACGTGTACCGACGCCTGAACCCATGCTTATGATACGGCCGCCTTCACCCATCACTTTAATCGCGGCGCGGATTGCGGCAACTGGACTGTTGAAGTTAATGTTCAATTGACGATCGAAGTCCGCCACATTATTCTCCGGATTATCGATCGGAGCGAATACGGTAACCCCAGCGTTGTTGACAAGGATATCGAGTCTGCCAAACCTTTCGACAACTGCCTTCACAAGCTCTTCAGCAGAAGATGGATCAGCTTGATCCGCTTTAAACGCGGCCGCCCGAACCCCTTTCGCTTGCAGTTCACGTACAACAGCTTCAGCTTGTTCAGCTGATTTACCGTAGCTGATTGCCACATCTGCGCCTTGATCAGCCAGCGCTCGAGCTGCTGCTGCTCCAATCCCGCGAGTACCCCCTGTAACGATAGCAACTTTACCCGTAAGTTTGTTTGACATCCTTAACCACTCCCTCAATCTAATTTTGTAGTGCTCGCTAAATATATAGCATGAGGTTTGGTTTTGTCAAACTGGAAATATATCCACTCACAAGTGGGAGGATTTAAAAGCTAGGTTGAGCATAACGGGTACGAATTATACATTCTTGACTCCTGTGGCCTAACCATTCAATATAGAGAATGAACTCTTGGAATGACTTTTGGTACTATATCGATAAGAAAAAGAAACGGAGGGGAACATCTATGGCAAGAGGACGTCCCCGTTCCTTCGATACCGAAACTGCTCTGGATTGTGCACTTCATTTGTTTTGGCAAAAAGGGTATGAAGGAACGTCTGTAGCAGATTTGACAGAAGCTATGGGGATTAACACCCCAAGCTTATATGCTGCTTTTGGCAACAAAGAGGAATTGTTTCTTAAAATTCTTGACCGGTATGCCGAAGGCCCGGCAGCTTATATGCGTGAAGCTTTCGAACAGCCGACAGCACGCCAGGTTGTGGAAAGTCTACTGTATGGAGCCGCGAAAGCAACTACGAACCCCGCTACGCCTCTGGGCTGCTTAACCGTACAGGGTGCGCTTTCCTCTGGAGAGACTGGCGACGCGATCCGGCAGGAGTTAAACGCTCGCCGTGCGGGCGGCGAAAATGCGCTTCGCGAGCGCTTTGAACAAGCGAAAAAGAATGGTGAAATTCCTGCCGATGTCGACGCTGAGGAACTGGCCAGCTTCTACGCAACAGTATTCCAGGGAATGGCCGTTCAGGCCGGTGCTGGGGCAAGCCATGAAAAATTGCAGAGAATTACAGCAAATGCTCTGCGTCTTTGGCCATCCTAAACGGGACGAATGCAAAGCATTTTGAGACGATTACATTGAACCTCAATTTCAATAAATAAGGTCAGCCAATAACCATGGCTGGCCTTATTTGCTTTCTTGGCGGATGTATCTTGACTTATTGCGGCTAATGTCCCTCATTTGCGATTTATGATGAACGCAGTGGCGGGCTGAAACGAGCTTGGAAATATCTTGCTTGGATGAATGTTTGACATTTCATTCTGCGTCCTATATATTTAGTGAACGTTACAGAATTAATCACTTGCATAAAGGGAGGCATCAATTTTAAATGTCAACAACATCTGCTTCGCAAAGTATTCCTTTGTCTACGGTAATGCGCGAACGACGTGCCGTCCGAACTTTTGACCCGACAATCAGAATTTCAAGGGATGAGATCAAGGAAATATTGGGAGAAGCCATTCAAGCTCCATCCGGTACTAACTTGCAATCCTGGAGATTTCTGGTCATCGACTCACAACCGTTGAAAGAGAAGCTGCTTCCGATTGCCTTAAATCAGAAGCAGGTTGTCGAAGCTGCCGCTGTCATTGCCGTACTGGGTGATCTGGAGAACTTTAAATACACGGATACGATTTATGATCGTACGGTTCAAGCCGGATATATGACGGAGAGCGCAAAAGAAAGGAAGGTCAGAAATACATTAAACATGTATGAGGGGTTTTCTTACGAACTCAAAAGCAAATATGCCTATATTGACGGAGGCCTCGTATCCATGCAATTGATGCTTGCTGCCAAAGCAAGGGGCTACGATACTGTGCCAATGGCCGGTTATGATCTGGATAAATTCAAAGAAGCTTTCGGAATTGGCGAGCGTTACGTTTCTGTCTTGCTGATTGCGATCGGGAAAGCTGCGAAAGAAGGAATTCCATCGATTCGATTGACAGTAGATGAAGTCACAAGCTGGAATGAAATGTCTTTCCCCTCCTAAAAAGGGGTCTAAAGAATGAGGCAATCGATAGGATCCCGATATGGAGATAGAGATAGAGCACCTTCAGAACCGCTATTGATGTGGGGAACCGAAGGTGCTTAACGCTAGCTGCCTATTACCCTGAGCTTGCCATTACTCTCTTCAACCTCGATGAAAACCGGCCTCTCAAGAGGCGTTTTGTTCGGGGTATGGATCGTCAGCATCAGCTTGCCTTCGAAGGTGCGGAAAAGCATGCCGTGTCCGCCGTCATTGCTGTAGAGAGGCTCCGGTTCGTTCATCCATGGTCCAGTCACCTTGCCGGAAGCCGAAACGGCGATCCCGAGCGCGTAGCTGCGATGGATAAAGCTGGCCCACAGCATAAAGAGCCTGCCGTCTTCGCCTTTGAACAGGTACGGGCCATCCGTCACATAATTGTCGCCCACCAGCACCTTGTCGGACGCAAGCGGTGTCGTCCAGGGAGCTTCTGAAGCGCTGAACAGCAGGACAGGATCACCCTGCGCCTGCTTCAAATCATCGCTAAGCCGGACCGCGCATACCTGTCCGTCGGTGATCTGCTGCCATTCATGGCAGAAGACCATCCATGGCTGCCCCTCTTTATCGATGTGCAGGGAACCATCGAGCGAGCTCCAATCGCTTGGCGTTACCGGTCCGTCGCTATGCGGATGGAAGGGTCCCATCATGCTGTCGGCGGCAAGAACCGCCGTTCCGAGCAGTTGATTATCCCTGCGCCGGAAGGTGGCGAACATATAATAACGGCCCTGATAGCTGTATACCTCAGGCGCCCAGAAATTATTGTCCGCGAAGAAATCGCCCGGCGGGCGGAAGACCGGAAACGGCCCCTCCCACATCTCCAGATCCCGGCTCACATAAACGTCAAAGCCTGTACCCTTGCCCCAAATATTCTTGTCGGTGCTGCCATACATATAATAAGTCCCTGCCGATTCAACCGGCACAATGAACGGGTCCCGGATTTGAATATCCTCCGTCTTTAGCACGCTCTCCACTCCCTTGTTCTGTTTTCTTATCTGTAGGTTGGCATAACGACGCCGATATCCGACACGCTTGCAAATCCGCCGTCCGTGAAATCAAGCCGCTCGTTGCCTTTTACCGCAATCGAATAATCCCGCTCCTTATAGGTGAGCGTCCCTTCAACCGTTCTGACACTCATTCCGATGATGGCCTTCAGCCTGCCCTCACGGTCCGTCACGAGCCTGATCCCGAATGGAAAACGGATATACGCTTCACCGCTGCGGTAAGCCGTGCAGCCGCTGCGGGCATTGAGCAGTTCAAATTCCGTCCCGTCGATTGTCCGCGAATAGGCCGTTTCGTTCGCAACTTCAGCGCCGTGGTCAAGCGGATAAGGCACCAGTCCGGTGAACCAAATGTCTCCGTCCGGATTTGGCAGGATGCCGCAAAGCCGCTCCACATAATCCAGCATGCACAGAATGGCCGGGGAATAGGTCTGGGTGAAGCCTTCTTCTCCGGTCCACGGGCTGAGCGCCTGGGAGAAGCGCTTCATATTGGACATGGCCGCCAGAATCGGGTAAAGCACCCAGGTCAGCTCCACATAACGCTGATGATGCTCGAAGGCATGCGCCGTGCGGATCAGGCTGAGAAAATTGGACGGGCCGCCCCAGCTGTTATAGCTGGAGAACGGATCAAATCTCGGATCGTCCATCGCAATCGAAGTGAACGGGTATTTGGCGAAGAATTTGCTTGAATTGAGCAGGTATCGCCGCAATGCGGTATCGAACAGATCCCTGTCTCCTACCTCGCAGGCCAGAACCCGCAGCAGAACATCCGACTGCACACGGACAAATTGATCATTATTGTCCAGATCATAGAAGAATGCATCCGTCTCGTCATAGCAATACTTGAACAAGCTCGCTTTGCTTTGCTCTGCTTGGCTGATCCAATCCGCAGCGGATGATTCTCCCAGCTCCTGTGCAATCCGCGCCAGATACATGCGCTGGCAGTAGACATTGGCCGTCAGATCCGGCGCCAACAGAGGCAGCGTCGGCGAATATGGATTATACTGCCTCGGATCGTCCAGATGCGGCGTATCGGGAATATGCCAGAAGCGCGGGGACAGATCATGCCCGGTGTCAAAGGTCGAGAAAGCTTCCACGCAGCCGGTTCCCCGGGTATTCCGGTAAACGGCGAGCCACTTGTCATAGCGCTGCATGGCGCCGAACATTTTGCCCAGAAACTGCTTATTGCGTCCATGAAGCAGGTAATGATTCCAGACGCTTCTGGCCAGCGGCGTCACCAGCTGAATCTGTCTGTAGGCCGGGCCTTGGCCCGTAATCTTATAAGGCATCAAGCCGTCCTCCAGCTGATAATCGGCGAACAGCTGATAGGTCGATTCCGATACGGATGGGATAAACCGCGACAACAGCTCCGCATTGATGGTTCCCGTGCTCTCCAGCCAGCAGCCCAAATATATGCCGCCCTCTTGCAAAACGGGATCAGCCCCGCCGGTTGGCACAATACAGTCCATAAGCTTGCGCAGAGCGGAGTAATAGACATCCTCGAAGCCTTGCGACGATGCGGCGAATTTCACGCCGCTGCGGGTCCATTCCTCCATTACCGGTTGATCCGATGCCTTGCCAAGCTCCCCTGCCCGCTCCTCAGGACTGGTTGTGCGAAGCCGTTCCAGCAGCAACTCATTGTCCACGATCCAACGCCTCATTTCTTTCATTGATTTGTCCGGCTTTTTCACCGGTCTCCATAAAAAGAAAAGGCTGCAGCGCAGCAGCCCTTATCTTCTTATTATTCCGTGTTGCTGTTGAAAATTTTAACGACGCCGGTATAGAAGTCATTCACGGCTTCCTCGACCTTTTTCCGGCCGAAGCCGATCTCCAGCATAGTGGAATCCGCAAGCTTGGAATATTCCGTGAAGCCAGGAGGGTTATAGCTGACCTTAACCTGCTCCTCTGCAGCCGTTACGGAAACCTTGCTCGTATAGTCATACACGATTTGATCGATCGGCGTAGCGTCCTTCGAGAGCAGATCGCGCATTTTCGACGTAACCGGCACGCCGCGGTCATTGCCCAGAATGGCGGCCGCATCAGGATCATTGATCCAGAAATCCATCAGCTTCGCCACTTCCTCAGGGTGCTTGGTTTTGGCATAGCCGGACATCCCCTGGCTGGATTCGAATACGATCGCTCTGCCCTTGTCGCCTTTTGGAACCTGCAGCAGCGTCAGCGGATCCTGGATCAAATTCTGATGAGCCGCAAATTGGTTCGAGGGAATCAGCCCCATGGCAACCTTGCCGGTGACGATCAAGGATTTACTGGTGTCGCCCGGAGGATTGGATACATGAAGCTCCGCCGGCACAACGCCGCCTGTCTGATGAGCCTTGTTCCAGAAAGAGAACCAGCCTTCGGCATCCTTCTCCTCAAAACCGAGCGTGCCGGCTTCCATATCGTACAGCTGCTTGCCTTTTTGCTTCAAAGCGATGTCCATGCCGTCAACGGTGAAATCATACGTGCCGTAATATCCCTTGCCCAGCTTATCCGACAGCTCTTTGCTGATTGCGATATATTGATCCCAGGTCCAATCATCCGTTGGAACCGGCATCCCGGCTTTCTTGAACATTTCGGTATTGACGACCACACCGCGGGCATTCGCCCCTGCCGAGATATGGATAAGCTTGCCGTTAATCGTGCCGTACTCCACCATCGCTTTATCCATGTCGTCCAGGTTCAGCTGCTTGCCGACATAGGGCTGAAGATCGAGCAGCACATTCTTGTTGGCATAATCCACGACATTGCCGCCGAGGAAGAATACGTCCGGTGCCGTTCCCGATGCGAGCTGGGTATTGAGCTTGTCGAAGTAACCGGAGGATGGGGAGAATTCGCCGACAACCTTAATGCCGGGATTCTTCTCTTCAAACTTGCGGAGCGCCTCATTGGTACGGTCGGCACGCTTCTGGTCGCCCCACCACATGATGCGCAGCTCGACCTGCTTGCCTGCAGCAGCTCCGTTGTCTGCCGCATTGTCCTCACCTGTATTCGCGGCATTTCCGGTATTTCCGGTGTTACCCGCATTCCCCGTGTTGGGACCGCCACCCGTACCGCCGGAGCAGGCCGTCAGCACGACCACCAGCAGCGCAAGCATCAGTACCGATAATTGCTTCTTCATTTTGTTTATCCCCCTTCATTTTATTTAACGCTTACATTTTCATCGTAATGCAAGTTCCGGAATGAATACATGCTATTTCGTTGGCTCTTGGCATCTATTATATTTGGGTTTATTTCAGACCGGTCGTCGCGATCCCATCGACAAAATGGCGCTGGAACGACAGGAATATGGTCATGATCGGAATTAAGGAGAGCACCGACATCGCCAGCAGCGCGCCCCAATCCGATGATCCGGACGGGTCAAACATGGAGCGGATGCCGAGCTGAACGGTAAACAGCTTGACCTGGTTCAAATAGATCATCTGGCTGAAGAAGTCATCCCATGTCCAGATGAAGGTGAAGATCGCGGTTGTGATGAGCGCCGGCACCAGCAGCGGCAGAATGATTTTGAAATAAATCTGTGCCGGACCGCAGCCGTCAATGGTCGCGCTCTCATCCAGCTCAGCAGGAATGCCCCGGATGAATTGAATCATGAGCAGGATGAAGAAGGAATCTGTTGCCAGCCATTTTGGAACAATCAGCGGGAAGAACGTATTAATCCATTCAAATTGATTATACAAAACATATTGAGGTACAAGTGTAACATGATAGGGAAGCATGATGGTTACGAGCATCAGACTGAACCAGAGACGCTTGCCCTTGAAGTGAAGCCGGCCGAAGGCAAAGGCAGCCAGCGAGCAGGTAATGACGTTGCCCAAGACCGACAGGACGGATATAATCGCCGAATTGGCGAAAAACCGACCGAACGAAATCCCCTGCAATCCCTTCCAGCCGTTGATATAATTATCCAGGGTGAACTGCTTGGGCCAGATGCCGGGGTCAGAAAAGATCAGCTGGTTCGGCTTGAAGGAGCTGCTCAGCAGCCACAGCACGGGATACATCATAATCAGTCCCAGCGCAATAATCAGAACATGCCGGCTCATGCTTCCATATATTTTTTTCATTGCCATATGTGATCACCTCCTATTTTCCCTTATCGTCTCCATAAAATACCCAATACTTCGAGGTCACGAATACGATTGCCGTGAATGCCCCGATAATGACCAGCATGATCCAGGCCAGCGCCGAAGCATAACCCATTTCGAAGAACGAGAAGCCTTTCAGATAAAGATAAAGCGTGTAATACAATGTCGAATCGATCGGACCTCCCCGTCCGTCCCCGATCACATAACCGGGCGTGAACACCTGGAAGGAATTGATGAGCCCCATCACCAGATTAAAGAAAATAACCGGCGAGAGCATGGGCAGCGTGATCTGGAAGAACTGCCGGGTCTTGCCTGCGCCATCCACCTCGGACGCTTCGTACAAATCACCGGGAATCTGCTTCAGGCCGGCCATAAAGATGACCATTGCCGATCCGAACTGCCATACCGAGAGCGTAATAATCGTGTACATGATCGTATCCGGATTGGATATCCAGGAAGGTCCCTGAATCCCGAACCAGCCGAGAAAATGATTGAACAACCCGTCTCCTTCGAAGATTCGTCTCCATACAATCGCAATAGCCACACTGCCGCCAAGCAGCGAAGGAATGTAGTAGACGGTCCGGTAAATGCCCAATGCCCGGATTCCCTTGTTGAGTGCCATTGCGACCAGAAGAGCAAAGATCAGCTTGAGCGGCACCGAGAAGAGCACATACTTGAAGGTCAGCGATAAGGAGTTGTAGAAAGAATCGTCTTTCGTGAAAATTTCCTGATAGTTCCCGAATCCCAGCCACCTGGGAGGCGTGAGCAGATTGAACTTGGTCAAGGACAAAAACAAGGAGCCCAGCATGGGACCAAGCGTGAGACAGAAGAAGCCGATCAGCCATGGGAGCAAAAATAGATATGCGGTCCTGTTCTGACTCCAAAGGGTTGATTTACGAGTTTTTTGCATGAAAAAAGCCTCCTCCTTGCGCAACATGGATCGAACGGGCGATCCGATGATTCAAGCATACGGATTATGGCTTCGGGATTGAATTCTAATTCTTCGGCATATCGCTATCGTTTTTTTCAGGTTGCTGCCGCTGCAGAAAAAAAACCCCTGAACATTTGATTGTCCGGGGCTGCTTGCTCTGTTCCATATTTTCGCTTCGCGGTCAACGATGGTGAACTTGCTCTTCAGTCACATCTGCGCCTAATCCTGAACGCTTCATCATATCTTGAAAGTGATCCATTTTGTATTTCATGATTTCTAAAGTAGCGTTCATTTCCGCCAATTCCGACTCTATTCTGAGTTTGTGCTCACAGAGCACGCTGTAGCAGTTTGAGTATTTTTGATCGGATGCCATCGTCATATACCGTTCAATTTCCTTCAGCGGCATATGAGTCCGTTTAAGATGGGTAATGAAGATGAAACGGTCAAGATCGCGCTTGTCGTATTCCCGCTGCCCGTTTTCCTTGCGCTTTGCAGGCGGCTGCAGTCCGATTTTCTCATAATAACGGATCGTATCGTAACTGAGACCCGTACTTGTGGAAATATCCGCAATTGTAAATGTAGGCTCCTCCATCACTCGGCCTCCTCCTCTGCCTATTGACGCTTCCGGCTAACTTGTTCGTTTTCCCATCTGCATCTTACCCCATGGAGCTTACTCCATGTCAAGTTAATATATATTCTCCAATGGCGGTTAATTTGAGTCCGGGCACAGTGTATTTTAGACCGGTTGGAACGATTGCGAATCATTTCAAATAGAAAAATCCCCGCTCAGCCAATAGGCCGGCGAGGTTTTCGCTGTTCAATCCTTACCCCTATTGGCAATCCGGAACTCCGAAGGAGAAATCCCATACATCCGCTTGAATTTGGAGCTGAAGTAGCTTGCATTGGAGAACCCGGTCAACTCGGCAATATCCCATAAGCCGAGCGTTGTCTCCTTCAGCAGCCTGACAGCCTGCTCCATGCGCACCTCCGTCACATACTGGATGAAGCTTATGCCTACCTTGGATTTGAACAGCTCGGAGAAATAAGAACGGTTGTAATTAAAGCGTTCCGCCAGCATGTTCAGATTAAGCTCGACCATATAATTCTGATGGATGAACTGCTGGGCCGCCTGCACGACGGAGAGCTCCGCATCCTCCGAATCCGCCTGGGTCTTGTGGATTTTGCTGCCTAATGCGATGAGAAAGCTCTCCGCCTTCTCCACCGTATCGAATTCCAGCACACGGTCGGGCCGGATCCACAGCTGCTCCCTGCCCGCAAGCTCAACGCCCGCAGAGTGGGCCAGAGCATCCAGCAGAAAATAAAATTGAACAATCAATTTGACGAAACGCGCCTGGGATTGCCTGAAGGCCTCCGCCAGCTCCTTGTGGATGGTTTCCTCAAAAGCGCCCAGCTCTCCATTGATGATGTACCGGTGAATCACCTTCGACATATCCTCTGTCAGCACCGCCTTCGCATCACCCTGATCTTCGGATTTGCGGTCCATCCGGCTCTGCGAGAGATTCCACTCCAGCAGGGAAGACATGCAGCCCTCCTTCCAGGCCTGGAAACCCGTAACCGGCTGCCCGATGCCAATCGTCGGCTCAAACGCCAGCTGCTCCGCAATGCATTCGCGTAAAGCAGCCGCGAACACGGCAATTCCATGCTCGTCATCGGGCAGGATGAAATGCATCAGGCCCGGATAATTGGCATCGCGAAATACCTGCGGCTGTTCCGGAGCCGGATACGTCTGGGCGAATTCCCGGCAGACCATTTCGAAGGGCATATGGAATTTATCCGGGGTGCGCAGCTGTGCATCATTATGCACCGACCGCTCCCGAAGGCCTGCCGTCAGGAAACGCACGCGCCTCTCATCCCAGTCATCCAGCCCAAAGCGTCTGGAACGCTCGATCACATCGTCCTTCCGCTTCAGCTCCTCCTTGACAATATAGAGGATAAAATGCTCCTTCATTTCTTTAAAATACTGGGAAAGCCGCCACTGGACCAGCTTCTGCTCATCTTCATCCTTGCGCTCGTCATCCAGCTCGCCGATTACACGCGTAAGCGCCGTCAGCAGTTCTTCCCTGGATACCGGCTTCAACAGATAATCCCGTGCCTGATTCTTCAGGGCCGCCTTGGCGTAATGAAAATCCTCGTAGCCTGTCACGACAATGACCTTAAGGGCGGGATACTGCTTGCTGCAGGCCTCCAGCAGGGAAACCCCGTTCATGACCGGCATATTCATATCGGCAATCATAATATCGATCTCTTCCTGTTTAAGCTTCTCCAGCGCTTCAGCTCCATTGGCGGCCTCCGCCGCGACTGTGGCATTCAGACTGTTCCAATCCACCTTAAGCTGCAGGCCAAGTCTGATGTCCGGTTCATCATCCACGATCAATGCTCGATACATCCGGGTTTCCCTCCTGTGCAGGCAAAATTAAGGTAATGGTCGTTCCTTGCCCATAATAGGATTCAATGTTGAAGCTGAAGAGAGCTCCATAATAAAGGCGGCAGCGGATCAGCACATTCCTCAGGCCGATCTGACTGGTTTCGTTGTTGAGCACATGATCGAGCTGCACCGAAGCGGATTCCGCCTGCAGCCGCTGGATGATTTCCGGCGGGATACCCGGCCCGTTGTCTGCAACGGAGAGCGCAAGCTGCATCCCCTCCCTGCGGATTCCGATGTGGACAACAGCGCCGTTCCGGTGCTGGAAGCCGTATTTGACGGCATTTTCCACAAGGGGCTGCAGGATAAACTTGATGACCTGCAAATCATCCAGCTTCCCTTCCTTAATCATGTTAATTTCCAACCGTTCGCGGAAACGAATCTGCAGGATCGACGTGTAGTAGTTCAAGTACGTTAGCTCTTCCGTGAGCGATATCGTATCATGGTTCACTTTGAGCGAATAACGCATCATTTTGCCCAGCGACTCAATGACATGAACCGTATCATCCGTGCGCTTCTGCATCGACAGACTGGTCAGAAGCTCCAGCGTGTTGAAGATAAAATGCGGGTTGATCTGCATCAGCAGCGCCTTGTACTCCGCCTGCTGGCGGAGCAGCTTGAGCTCGAATTCCGTCTTGATATGATCCCTGAGCCGTCTGACCATATTGCGGAAGGCCTCGGTTACGAAGCCTACCTCATTGCGGATGCTTTTCTCCGGCGGAATCCGGTTCTCCGCCATGTCAAAATCGCCTGATTGAATGGAACGCATGGCGGAGGCCAGCCGGGAGAGCGGCTTCGTTATGCCAACAGACAGCCAGCTTGCCACCAATATGGCAGCAATACATAATAAAGTCGTAAAAACGATAATATAAGTCCGAAGCTTGATCAGCTTGGCATACAGCTCACCCTCGGGAACGAAGCCAACCAGCATCCAGTCGTAGCGCTCCAGCTTTTTATAAACGAGCACATCAGTTGACCCGGACTTGTTGCGCAAATAAACCACGCCCTGAATCGACGGCATCTTGCGGATGTTCTCCACCTGGGCAATCGTTTCTTGATGCGTGTAATACTCATCCTGGGATAAAATAGGCTTTCCTTCCGCATCCAGCAGAAAAATTGTACCGCTTTCACCAAGATGAATGCCGTTTAAGGGCTCCAGCAAGAAGTCCGACTTTACATTGACTTTCATGAGGCTCTTCGAGAGCGAGGGCTCGAAGGTGCCGATCGGCAGCAGCAGACTGACGACCTGATAAGGCTTGATGCTGGTCTGCTCATCCGGGTCGTTATGAGCCGACACCCACTGTACGCTGTGATTCTTGAAATTCTGATACCAGTCCGTGGACATGAACGTGCTGTCCTTCACCACCTGATTATCCGCGCTGATCCGAAGACCCCCCTGCCGGTAAACCATTACGGAGGATACGCTTGTATAGCTGTTGATGGTCTTGGTCAGAAACTTGCTCAAATCGATGTTGTACAGCATCTTCTCGCCTTCGCTCAGCGTCTTGTCCGCCATCGCATCATTCCAGCCCTTCGTCGTGTCGCTGTTAAAGACGATAGAAGACAAATCATAGGTTTGCACCAGCGCCATGTGGATAAAAGAACCATACTCATCCATCTTCTCCCGGGCGGAGGATTCAATATATGACCGGATAATAGAACGCGATTGATTGAACAGCAGCACCGACATCGTTCCTGCGGAGAACACAAGCAGCAGGACAAAGATGGCGATCAGCCGGTTCTTTAAGGAGTAAAACAATCCCTTCAGCCCCTCTGTAAACCCGAATAAGCCTTATAATACCCATTCGGGCACAATCAAGCAATCCTCTTTCGGAACGGACAGGAGGATTGTTCACATTAAACAGCTTCAATATCGGCTTTGGATACCGTGATTGACACGAAACTAAATGGTGTCATATAATAATAAAGCGAAACCAAATAGTTTCCTATTTTTTAAATAACACTTTGGAGGATTTCTCATGAATAACAATGCACAAGGATCACTGCCGGATATCCGGCAAACGCATGTATTTAACGCGCCTATTCAGAAGGTATGGGATGCCGTTGCCACATCGGAGGGAATCGCGGCCTGGTTTATGCCTAATGATTTCAAGCCGGAGGAAGGTTATGAATTTCATCTGGAGGCAGGGCCATTCGGGAGCTCTCCCTGCAAAGTAACGGAGATCGATCCTCCGAACCGCCTGTCCTTCCTGTGGGGCAAGGACTGGACGCTGACCTTCGAGCTGGCCGATCTCGCAGGCAAGACGGAAATCACCCTGATCCACAGCGGCTGGGATGTGGACAAGGTTACCGAATTCGGCCAGTCCCACACGCAGATCCGCGAGAACATGGCTCAGGGCTGGGCGGGTATTACCGCCGCATTGGGCAAATATGTCGAAGCGTGATGCGGCCGCATCCGCCCCGAAGCACGATGTATTCCAAGCGATCGCCGATCCTACCCGCCGCAGTCTGCTGATGCTGCTTGACGGGAAGGAAATGCCTGTCACCAGCATTTCCGGACATTATCCCATGTCCCGGACTGCGGTATCCAAGCATCTTCGCATCCTGACGGATGCCGGCCTGCTCCGCGAGCGGAAGGTTGGCCGCGAGACCCGCTACCGGCTCGATCCCGAGCCCCTGCTGGAGCTGAAGCGATGGCTTGCCTATTATGAGCGGTACTGGGACAACAAGATGTCCGCGCTCCGTCGTTATGTGGAGGAAGATACTGCGCAGGGCGACCTTCCGCTTCCGGGAGAATCTCAGAGCGGGGAATAACGGAAGGGCCGGTTCTCCTTCGAAGGGCTGCATCTTCTCAAAAAATGCCTGAATTCCTGCAAAATCGCAGGAGTTCAGGCATTCCTTTTGGATATGGGCAAATAACGATCCGCTGCAGCGGCGGCCAGTCCCGTAAATCCCCCGGCAGCACCGGTTATATGGGCTTCGTCAAGTACCGAATATTAAATCGCTCTGTTGGTGAATTCTACAAGAGTTCCTGCTAAACCTGATACTGCCTAATGAAATCAATCGCTTTGCGGATATCGGCTTCCGGGTTTTCCACTTCACGCTCGACGGTCAGATAACCCTTGTAGCCTATCTGGTCCAGAGCGGCAAAATAGGCCTTGAAGTCTACCTGCCCTTCACCGAGCGCGACCTCGCGGAAGTACTCCCCGGAGGAAACCAGTTTCGAAACTTCCTTCAAATCCCATGGCTCATACCCCAGCGGCACATACACATACCGTGAATCAAATTCCTTGTACCGGATGCCGTCCTTTACATGCGTATGCACAATATAATCCTTGAGAATCCTCACCCCTTCGACCGCATCATACCCATTCACCATCACCAGATTGGCAGGGTCATAGTTGACGGCTACGCCGCGGGAACCGAGCGAATCCAGGAATCGTTTGAGATTCGCCGGCGATTCCGGTCCCGTCTCAATGGCAAAATACGCATTCAGGCTGTTGGCATACCCGTTCAACTCCGCGCATGCCTTCTGCATTTCCTCGTAAACCTCGCTGTCCGTATCTTCGGGAACAGGACCGATATGCGTAGTGACGATATTCGTTCCAAGCTCGACAGCCAGGTCAAGAATACGCTTGGATTTCTCAATTTTCATGGGATTGACGGTCTTGTCCTGGAAGCCGTGGCCCCCCATCTCCCCGCACAGCGCACTGATCTCCATCCCATGAGAAGCAAAATAATCACACAGCTCCCTGCGGTCGGCCGGCTTCAGATTCGCCGGGTCCATTTCCCCTTCCACCGCATAAATCTGCACGCCGTCCGCTCCAATCTCCTTTGCCCGAAGCAAACCCTTTCGAACGCCTAATCCAAAGCTGTCAACAATGACACCAAGCTTATTGTTTGCTAACATACTGCTCATTCCTCCCGGTTTTGTTTCAGAATGGCCTGCCGATGTTCCTGCTCCTTGCCTATCCAATCTTCACGCTGCTCACTCGTAATAGCCCCTGTCCTGAAGCTGATTCAAAGGAAGCCGCAAAAAAATCGTCGTACCCTGATCGATTTTACTGACAATATCGATTTGGGCCTCATTCCCGTAATAGACCTTAATCATGCTGAATACATACTGCAGCCCGATTCCGTAACCCAGGCTGCCGCCGCCCTTCGCGGGGCTTAACAGCAGGTTTACCTGCTCCTCGGTCATCCCGGCGCCGCTGTCGGATACATTGATATAGAGGTAACTGCTATCCGCATGAATGCGGACTTCTATGGCGCCTTCTCCCGTTTCTTCGCCCATTCCATGATATAAGGCATTTTCCAATAAGGGCTGTAAAATAAAACGGGGCACATAGGCATGATGAATGCCTTCCTCGATAGCGATCCGGACATCAAAGGTGCAGTCGTACCGTATACCCTGCAGCGCAATGTAATCCTGCATCGCCTTGATCTCGTCCTGCAGCAGAACAAAGCTGCCTTCCTTGCCCAGGTTATGATGAAGAATCCGCGTAAATATGGAAATCAAACGATAGATTTCCTCCTGATTATTCATGCGTGCAATCCATTGGATCGTATTCAAGGTATTGTGAATAAAGTGGGGATTGATCTGATACAGCAGCTTCTCCACTTCCAGACGGGCCTTGTCCCTTTCCTTGCCCTCAATCTCCTTGAACAATACAAGCACATGATCCCGCGAGCTCTGAAACTCTCTCAGCAGGGAATCAAATTCGACGATGCCCGTCATCTTGATTATGGCCGGCGAATGATCCTCATTCGTAATCGTCAGCTGCATTTGTATTTTTTTTAACGGCCGGTATACGATCCGCCATACAAGAGAGGCAAGCAGCACACTCAAAGCCAGGCACAGCAGACCGGTTCCCATATAGGTGTAGAGCCATTTGCGAAATTCAATATTAAAGGCATGACGCTCAATGGCGACCCCCAGCGTCCAGCCTTGCTCACTGGTCTTATTGAACAGGATGGTGGAATGAAGCGCGTTATCCGTTACGGCCGTTCCAAGCGGATACTTCATTTCGTCGTCACTATAGACGATGATGCCATCTTCATTGGTCAGATAATTGACAACGGGCATCCCGTATTTGGCTTTGGCCAGTATCTTTTCAAACAAGGACAGATTGGTCTCCACGTAGATATAAATGGGCTTCTGATCCGAATTGGTCACATCAACCGGACGCAAAAAAGAAAACACCTGATTATCCCCGAATGTATAGGCTGTCTGATGAGGACCGTAAAATTCTCCCCCTTTAGTCCGCGCAAGCAGCGTCTGGTTGAAGAGATATTCCTGATTGACAGCCATAGTCTCAAAATTTACCGTTCTGTTCTCGGAAAAATAATAAAGCATCAAGCCTAAGTCCTTATTGGTAAAATTAATCAGGTTCATGCTCGCGCGGATTTCCTGCTGGCTGTGAAACTTCGCTACGATACTGGGATTGGACAGCATCGCATACAGGTCCTGGCCTACGCTGCCCTCCGCTGACAGCTGCAAGGAGGCGTATTCCATATTGCTCAGGGTATTCTCCAGAGAGATCGATATATTTTCAAGCGTGTTGTTAATCCCGCTCTCGATTTTGTTGCGATAAATATTCTGGATCGACAGATAGGATACGATTCCCAACAGCAGCAGCGGAATGAGCGTATAGAGAAACAGTATCGTAATCAGCCTATTCTTCAGCGAATGCCGCTTGACCTGACTCCCTCCGCCCTTCACCATGCATCCTCGCTCTTCAGGAGATTCTTGCGGTAGTCGGTCGGATATTGTCCCGTGTGATCGCGAAACAATTTGCTGAAATATTTCTCATCCTTATAACCCACTTCCGAAGCGACGGCATACATGGGAATGCTGGTGAGCGCGAGAAGCTTTCCTGCTTTAGCCATTCGGAGTTCCTTCAAATATTTGCCGAACGGCTTCCCCGTCAGCATCTGGAAGCATTCGCTGAAATACCCGCTGCTCATGAAGACTAAAGCGGCCAGTTCGTCACGGCTGACAGAAACATGCTGCTGCATGTAACCGATCGCCTTCACGATACTGACGATCACTTCGAAGGAGTAGGGAAAGGCCTGCATGCCTTTCAGCAAATCATTGCGTATGGCCTCAAGGTAACGCACATGATCATCCCAAAAAAACAAAGCATAGCATTCTTTCATATATTCCCGGTGAATTCCCTCAGGGAAAATCTCCTGCCATGGGCAAATGGATGAATAAATGATGTTGAGAAGACGAGTCCGGTCGGGAATAGACTGCTTGCTGTCCTGGAGCAGCTTTTCAAAGACCGCATCATGATAAACCCAATGCAGGGCCTCCCATTCCTGGTAAACAGACGATTCCATCCCTTCATTTCTGTCTCCCCTGTGAAAATCCAGCAGCTGCTGCTGGGATATTTCATAAACCGTCTGGTTGACGGAGCCCTCAAAGAACAAGGTGGTGGAGACAGCTGCCTGAAGCGACTTTTTATGCTGAAGCAGAGGGTTGTCCTTCATATCCGTGACGATGACCAGGCGTAATTCCGTTGAACCCAAGAGGCTCTGATGGAGCTGCTTCAATTGGCTTTCTTCCCAATCCAGGCTAAGCCACATTCCAACGCCAACAGCCAGGAAACGGTGCGTACCGGATTCTTCGGGAAGGCTCTGTGAGGGGGAGACCGAGAGATCGACCAGAATGCCGCCAACCTTTTTCTCCCGGAACGGGGCTATCGCCCTGTGTGCTTCTTCCATGCGAATTCTGCCGGTAATGCGGGAGAGTACCTTCTCCACGCTTTCCTTCTCGAGCTGCGTCTTTACGATATAATCGATGGCACCGACACGCATGGATTCCTGAATATGCTCAAATTCCTGATGGCAGGTCAGCACAACGCTCCAGACGCTCGGGTATTGCTGCTTGACTCTTCTCATCAATTCGAGCCCTCCCATAACGGGCATCGTCAAATCGGCAATAAGCAAATCGACCTCATGGTTCCTCAAATAGGCCAAAGCTGCTTTTCCATTGCTTGCCTCACCCACAATCTCAATGCCAAAGCGAGCCCACGGGGTCGTGGTGATAAGGCCCTTTCTGACTAATTTCTCGTCATCCACAATTAATGCCTTGATCATGGCTAGCTCTCACTCCTTTATGCAAATGCCCGTGAAATAGGTCGAATGGGTTGTTCTAGCTATCATAGCCACAGTCGCATTTATTTTCAAGGAGCCGCCAACTCACTCTTTTACCGAGCCCATTACAATTCCATGTACAAAATAACGCTGCAAAAAGGGATAAATGATCAGAATCGGCACCATCGCCACGACCAGCTTCGCCGCATTCAGGGTTCTCTCGGAAGTATTCATAACCTTGATCAACTGCTCGGTGGTTAAGCTTTTTATCAGCTCGGGATCGATCCTGACGACCAGCTGTTGAATATAGGTCTGGAGCGGATACTGCTCCGGCCGGTTCATGTAGATCAAGCCATCCAGAAAAGCATTCCAATGGTTAACGATGCTAAACAACGAAACGGTGGCCAGCGATGGCAGCGCGAGCGGCAGATAGATCAGTATAAGCGTTTTCCAGGGGCCGGATCCATCGACCACCGCGGCCTCCTCCAATTCCTTGGGCAGGCTGCGGAAGAAATTCATCACCAGAATGACATTGAGCACCGGCACCGCTGTCGGGAGAACCAGGGCCCAAATACTGTTCTGCAGGCCCAATGTGGTTACAACGATGAACAATGGAATAAGCCCGGCAGTAAACAGCATGCACACAACCAGAAACCACATATAGATATTGCGCCCGGGAAACAGTTTCGGCTGCTTGGACAGCGGATAGGCCATCAGCACCGTAACGGCAAAATTGATCGCCCCGCCCAGAAGCACCCGCTTAACGGAAACGCCGAAGGCCGTAAAAAATTTCTCATCCCCCAGCACGATCTGGTAGGAGCTCAGATTAAACCCGACAGGAAAGAAACGAACAAGTCCCGCATTAGCCGATGCTTTCTCACTGAAGGAAAGCACTACCGTGTACCAGGTCGGGTATAGACTCAGCAGGGTGACGACAGCCAGAAAGATAAGGATTCCCGCGTCGACAAGCCGAACGGATAACGTTTGTGATCTTACCATGATCGATTCCCTTCCAACTAGAATATTCGGTATTTGGCAAATCTGGCGGCTAACAGGTACGAAATAATGATGAGAATAATGCTGACGACCGATTTCAGCAGCCCAACGGCGGTCGCAAGACCGTACTGCTGCTCCAGAAGACCGATTCGATAGACATACGTATCGATGATGTCGCTTGAAGAATAAACAAGCGGATTATATAAATTAAATACCTGGTCAAAGCCCGCATTCAATATATTTCCCAAGCTTAGGGTGGATAGCAGCACAATGGTCGGGGCAATACCCGGCAGGGTGATATGGAGCAGCCGCTGCATGCGTCCCGCGCCGTCAATAGCTACAGCCTCGTACAAAGCCGGATTAATGGCCGTAAGTGCGGCCAAATAAACGATCGTATTAAATCCGAATTCCTTCCATACATCGCTTCCAACCAGAATACCGCGGAACCAGGTATTGTCGGCCAGGAAGATCCTGCCCTCGAAGCCAAACAGACCAAACAGCTGATTGACGACGCCATCCAGTGAAAAGATGGATGCCAGCACGCCCGACAAAATGACCCAGGACATAAAATGCGGCAGGTAAACGATCGTCTGCACCCAGCGCTTAAACCAGCTGAGGCGTACCTCATGAAGCAAAAGAGCAAACACAATCGGGACGATCAGATTGGCAATCGTCTTGAGAACGGCAATAATCAGGGTGTTCATAAATACACTGCGGATATCCTTCAGATGAAACATGAAATCAAAATTATCAAAGCCTGACCATTCCTGTTTCCAGACTGATTTGCCCGGTATGAAGTCCTGAAAGGCAATGGCAATTCCCAGCATGGGAAGAACGCTGAAAATAATCAGCAGAATCATGCCGGGAAGCAGCATCGCATGATAATGAAGATAGGTCTTTTTGTTTTTCATCGCTAACCACCGTCATCCAAATTTTGTGTAAAAAGGCGCCGATCCCGGATCTGACGCCCTTTTGCGAAATGTTATTGCTTGGCGGCCTCCTGGACCTCTTTGACAATGTCGTCTCCGCCCGCGCTCTTCCAATCGGCTACGTATTGATCAAAGGAATCGACAGGCGCCTCGCCCACAATAATTTTCAGGAAAGCTTCATTCTCCATTTTTTGCAGAATGGCCCATTTCTTCTCCATCGTCTTCGTTGTGCCGAAGAACTCGCTGCGGGCGATATTGATATCGCTTGCTTCCACTACCGCAGAGCCGACATTCCTTGCGGTCGCTTCGCTCCAGGCGCTAAGATCCTTCTTCGGCGATTCCTCATTGATTTTCCAGGCTTCATACCACTTCTGCACTTCGCCGCTGGCCTCCGATTCACCCTTGGAATCGATCAGCTCTTTCAGCTTCAAGTAACCTTGATACACGATATCTTCATAGTCGACACCCAGCGAAAAGGGAAGAGCGCTGGAATCAACCACAATGCCTTTGTACAGATCGGCAGCATCAGGATCCACATTTTTCCCTATGGCCAGCATCTCGTTCAGTACCTTTACTACCGCTTCGGGATGCTTGTAATCCTTGTTCACCACAATGAAATTAGTCGACGGATTCTGATCGTATGTGTTGAACTTTCCGGCTTCGTCAAGCGGCGTGGTAAAAGCAACCCATTCCGCCTTGGAATCATTCTTGACGGAATCCTTCAAGGCGCCGTATGGAAACCACCAGGGTGCAAAAGCAATTCCCACCTGACCTGCTGCAACCAGCTCGTTCGGGTCCTTGCGGACGATAAACTCTTTGTCAATCAGACCATCCGCATACAGCTGATGAAGCTTGTCCAGCGCCGCCTTCATCTCTGGAAAGTTCGAGCTGTAACCGATCTGACCCGATGCATCCTTCATCCATTGACCCTTGTAGGCATGGAGGGCGCCGAGAATCGGATCAAATCCGTGATTGGTGTTCAGCCCTGTCAATACGGGCACGCCTGTGAAGCCATACGTATCTTTCTTGCCGTTGCCATCCGGATCGTTCTCTACGAAAGCTTTGGCAATCGCAATCAGATCATCCAGTGTCTTGGGAGGCTGAAGGCCTTCTTTCTCCAGCCAGTCCGCTCTGATCCAGGTCAGGTTGAATTCTCCGCCAATATTGGTGGAGGGAAGCGCCATCAGCTTGCCGTCGAAGGTTGCTTTGGACAACACCCGATCATCATAGGAATCATAGACTTCTTTGACCAGCGGACTGGCGGTCGTTTCATAAGCGCTGGTCAAATCTGCAATCTGCTCCGTTTCCACGAGCTGCTTCAGCTGCTGCTCATTGACGGAAAACACGTCCGGCAAATCGCGTGTGGAGATGGCAAGCGATATTTTCTGCTGATAGGCTTCGGGCGTTTCGACCAGCCAATCATTCTCGACCTTGATATTGAATTTTTTCTCCATAAATTGGTAATAGGCATTATCGTCGAAGGTTTCTCCGGCAGGCAGCCCGGAATTTTTGGAATTGATCACTTTGGCTACCGAGAACGTTACAGGCTCCTTGTAGGCGGTGAAAGGTCCCGCGCTTGCTTCGTCCGCCTGCGAATTTCCTGCGTTTTTGTCTGTATCCGCATTATTGTTGCTGCCGCAAGCCGTTGTTGCCACCATCATTACTGCAATAAATAAAACAACCCATTTTCGATTCAACCTGATTGCCCCCTTAGTTAATTTATGCGTATTTAAAGGTTTCCTAACGTTAGTATAGAGGCTGGAGGGAAGGACCCGGGAGAGAATCTCGTCACACCAGGGGGGAATTTCAACCGTTTCTTTGCCCGGTGAGGAGTGATAGCAGACGCAGCTAGTATCGGAAATAATCGGGCAAGAAGAAACGGCTTTGCCGTCCTTTGACGGGCAAGTTAGCTTCTTCCCTCCGAAAAATCAGAAAAGGCGAAGCCACATTTTATACTTTCTCATATTTTAAGAAAAAACCGTCAGGAATAATCCGGTTCCCTGACGGTTCTTTTTTTCGCCATAGCAACTTTTACGTTACCCCAACAACCATTCTCGTCAAAGATTACTCGCTTCAGTACCTTCTGTTCTGTTCCACACCTCTAATCACCAAAAATCGCAAAGAGGATGAAGTCCTGCTTCACCCTCACAAGAAAGGTCTGCCTGAGCTCCTGTAAGCCATAGGAGTTCAGGCAGACCTTTTGATTTTACAGCATCTGCTGTGAAGAAATTGCAATGATGCGGATATTCCGGTGGATCGTAAAGTCATAGCGGATAATGGCAAGCCACCTGTCTCTCCCCGTCTGCAGACTGGAGGAGAGGCTCCTCCACTCTGCAGCGATCCCGGGCAATGGGACAACGCGGGTGAAAACGGCAGCCCGAAGGCGGATTGGCGGGAGACGGCACATCCCCCTGCAAAATAATCCGTTCGTTCTTGCGGTGCAGTGCAGCCTGAGGAATAGCGGAAAGCAGCACGGACGTATAAGGATGCAGCGGGTGCGCAAACAGCTCATCCGTCGGGGCCACCTCCACCATTTTCCCCAAATACATGACACCAACGCGATTGGATATATGGCGCACCACATGAAGTCCATGGGCAATAAACAAATAAGTCAGCCCCAGCTCCTTCTGCAGCTTCATCATCAGGTTCAGCACTTGAGACTGTACTGAAACATCCAATGCGGATACCGCTTCGTCCGCTATGATGAATTTGGGATTCAGCGCGATTGCGCGGGCGATGCCGATACGTTGTCGCTGTCCGCCTGAGAACTCATGCGGGTACCGGTTGCGCCGGCTGACATCCAGCCCTACCAGCTCCATCAGCTGCACGACCCGGTCATCCTTCTCCTTGGACGACATTCTCCGGTGAATGCGCAGAGGCTCGCCTATGAGATCCCGAACCAGAAAGCGCGGATTCAAGGAGCTGTACGGATCTTGAAAAATAATCTGCATTCCCTCGCGGAGCCGGCGAAGATCCTGGCTGCGTACCTCATGAATATTCTGACCGTCAAACCGGATTTCTCCGCCGGTCGCCTTCTTCAGCTTCAACAAAACCCGGGCCAATGTGGATTTTCCGCAGCCCGATTCACCGACCAAACCGAATGTCTCGCCGGACCGGATCCCGAAGGAAACGTCATCGACCGCCTTCACATGGCCAACTACGCGATTCAGCAGCCCGGTCCTGATGGGATAATACATCTTCACATGCTTGGCTTCCACCAAATACGGCTGGTTCATGGAAGGCCCACCTCCGTCCCGGTTCCATTCACAGCTTCCGTCTTCTGCTGCTCTTCTGCGGCAGTGGCCGACTGAGTGGCTCCAACCGTATCGCGGAGCCAGCAGGCGGCCTTATGTCCGGTCGCAGATTCCAGCAGAGGAGGCTCCTCTTCCCGGCAAATCTCCATCACATACGGACAGCGGGAGTGAAAACGGCAGCCGGAAGGCAGCCTGCTGATGGGGGGAATGGCACCCTTAATCGTATATAATTCTTCTCCGCGATTCCCATCCATGCCAGGGATGGATCGCAGAAGTCCCATCGTATAGGGGTGGCGGGGATGCCCGAAAATCTCCTCTACCGTCCCCTCTTCCACAACGGTTCCCGCATACATGACCGCAATACGGTCCGCGACTTCAGCCGCCACCCCCATATCATGGGTGATCAGCAGCATCGACATCCGGAATTCCCGCTTTAATTGGAGAAGCAGCTCCAGAATCTGTGCCTGCACCGTCACATCAAGCGCCGTCGTCGGCTCATCCGCGATCAGCAATTGCGGATTGCAGGAGAGCGCCATGGCAATGACGACCCGTTGGCACATCCCGCCGGACATTTCATAGGGATACTGTTTCGCACGTATTTCAGGAGCGGGAATGCCCACCAGCCGAAGCATCTCCACACTTCTATGCCATGCTTCCTTCCGGTTTAAATGCTTATGAACCTGAAGAACCTCCGCAATTTGGTCCCCTACCGTGAAGACGGGATTCAGCGCGGACATCGGATCCTGGAATATCATGGCGATTAAGCTGCCGCGAATCCGCAGCATTTCGCTCTGCCTTTTCTGTGCCAGATCCTCTCCGTTAAATAGGATCTGACCGTCCATGATTACCCCGCCGGCATAATCGACGAGCCGTACGACCGAGAGCGCGGTAACGCTTTTCCCGCTGCCCGATTCGCCTACCACACAGAGAGTCTGCCCTTTATCCAAAGTGAGCGAGACGCGGTCCGTTGCCTTGACCATGCCCTGGTCCGACAGAAAACCGGTTGTCAAATTCCGGATTTCAAGTATTGTTTCCGCCATTGGTCCAGCCTCCTTCGCGGGATCGTGGTCTTCCTGGGGTCCAGCCCGTCGCGGATTCCATCCCCGATAAAATTCACGGACAGCACGACTAACAGGATGCACAGGCCGGGATATACAGCTTGTATAGGATCAACAAGCATAAATTCCTGCGCGTTGCTGAGCATCAGCCCCCAGCTCGTGTCCGGCGTCTGAACGCCCAGGCCCAGGTAGGATAAGGCCGATTCGCTCAGAATGGCACCGCCTACCATCAGCGTGGCCGTCACAATGATCGGAGCGGACGCATTGCGAAGAAGATGGCGGAAAATAATGCCCCAGCTGGTCACGCCGGTCGCCCTTGCCGCCTCCACATACTGCATCTCCCGCAGCTGGAGATAATTGCCCCGGACAAGCCGCGCCACGCCCATCCAGCTGGTGAAGGCCAATACCATGATCATGTAGGACATTTTCGAACCAAAAACGGCCAAAATCAAGATATTAAGGAACAGCGAGGGGATGGAATTCATGACGTCTACCAGACGCATGGCTATCGTATCCACCCAGCCGCCAAAATACCCGGATACCGCTCCAATCAGCGTACCGATCACGACGGACACGAAAGCAACGGCAAATCCGACCGAAAGCGAGATTCGGCTGCTGTACAACAGCCGGGAGAATATGTCCCTTCCCAGCTCGTCCGTCCCTAGCAGATGATTGTCCGTACCGGCCGGCAGGTTAGGGAACATCATGTCAATCCGGGTAGGATCATAAGGAGCGATCCATTTGGCCAGGAAAGCCGCCAGGATGAACAGAAGCAGTACCGCAAGCCCCGTAACGGCAAACGGATTATGCAGAAATTTCTTCCAGGCCGCCCTCCATGGTCCCGGCGGGCGCGCTTCCACCAAGGCATCTTGAAGATCTGCCGGCGGTCTTGGCTCCGGATTCCAGTTTCCTTGCGGGAGAGGCTTCCCGTGCTCCACTTCAATCATAATGAGGCTCCTCCCTCCCGTCCCAGCTGGACCCTCGGATCTACAAGAGCATAGAGGATATCCGCAGCAAGATTGCCGATAACGACGATGACCGATACGATCAGCGTGATGGACATCAGCACGGAGTATTCCCTTGCTACCGCCATCTCGACAAACAGCCGGCCCATTCCGGGCCAATTGAACACACTTTCCGTCAGCACGGCGCCCCCTACCAGAATGGGCAGATCGAGTCCGAGGACTGTAATAATCGGAATCAGAGCATTCCGCAAGGCATGGCGGAAAATGACTCTGCGTTCTTTCAATCCCTTAGCCCTTGCCGTACGGATATAATCCTGATTCAGAACCTCCAGCATACTGGACCGGGCATACTTGGAGTAGGAGGCCAGAAATCCAAGCGCGAGTACGGTCACGGGAAGTACAAGGTGAAGGAGCAAATTGCCGAGATTGCCTTCCATCCCCATCGTCCACATATCGGACAAGGGCAGCCAATTCAGCTTAACGGCGAAATACTCCTGCAGCAGAATCCCAAACCAGAACGTCGGCATGGCGAATCCGATATACGAGATGAAGGAAGCCGTGTGATCGGACAGCCCATATTCGACCGTGCTGTTATAAATCCCCCATGGAATGGCAATCAATAAGGAAATCAACCATGCCGAGCCCATCAGTACCATCGTGTTGAGCACGGTCGGCCACAGAATATCGCCGACTGGAATATGATTTTTGAAGGTGTGCCCGAGATCCCCCTGCAGCAAATTCCCAAGCCATATAAAAAATTGGACGGGAACGGAGCGGTCAAGCCCCAGATTATGCGCCTGAATCTTTGCCGCCTCCGGCGACATTCCGGGACCGAGAAACACCTGGGTCGGTCCGCCCGGCGCCGCATGGATCATGGCGAAGGTCAGCACAGAGATCAAGAACAGCACAAGGACGGATTGCAGCAAGCGGCGTATTAAATACTCAGTCATTGAGACGTCCCCCGATTCCTGTACAGGGGAAGGCATCATGTTACCTTCCCCTGTCATTTTGGCTGCTTGGCTTGGTTACTTTTTGTCTGACCACCAATTGATGGCGTGGAACAGGTACCCGTATGCCAGGGAAGATTCAGGACGATCCTCCTCAGCCCAATGAACGGTAGTGGAATCAATGCCTTGAGGAAGGCCGTATTGATACAGAAACACATAAGGCAGGTCGGTGGAGATCTCTTTGCCGATTTCGTGATAAATACTTGTCCGCTCGGCTTGGTCGACCGTCAGCTGCCCTTTCACCCACAACTCATCCAGCTTCTCATTTTTGTACCACCCGCTGTTTTGTCCGGCAGGCGGAAAATACTTGGACGAGAAAATGCTCTCCGCATCCGGATCAGGGTTGGACAGCGACCATGACAGAAGAACGGCCGGGAACTTGCCTGGCGTAACATTCTGGTCGATCCATGTGGCAAAATCGATGCCTTTGGGCTTGACTTCAATCCCGACATCCTTCAGGTTCTGCTGAATGACTGCCGCCACCTGCTCGCGACGGCTGTTACCCGCATTATATTGCAGCTCGAAGGAGAAGCGGTGCCCGTCTTTTTCCAGTATCCCGTCTTTCCCGGCCGCCCAGCCATCCTCTGCCAGCAGACTCTTCGCCTTCTCTGCATCATATGTGTAGTTGACCGCCTCATCGCCGGGATCTGCCCATGACCCGGGCAGGAACGGCGAGTTCATCAGTCCTCCGGATCCCTTCAGTACATTGTCTACCATACCTTGACGATTAATGGCGTAGGCGATAGCCTGCCGGGTCTTTTGCCCTTTGAACGGGGAATAGTTGTCCGGGAAATTCTCGTCTTTAAAGTTAAACGATACGTACTCATACGTCGGACCCGGCTCCAGGATGATGCTCAGGTTGTCATGCTCCTTGACCGCATCGATTTGAGTGACCGGAACGGCCTGCGTCATTTGGACATCGCCCTTGATCAGGGCTTGAACCTCTGTATTTTGATCCGCATAGATCTTGTAAATGATCTTGGCTATATGCGGCTTCTTTTCTCCCCAGTAATCCGGATTTGCTTCAAGGGTAATATACTGGCCTTGTTTCCACTCGGTCCATTTCCACGGGCCGCTGGTGACCGTTTTGGCGGGATCCACTCCGTAAGGATTCGTCTTGAGATCCTTGAGGGGGACATCTTTGAGTATGTGTGCGGGAAGAATGGAGATAAATAGCGAGAATTGAAAAGGAGCATAGACCTGCTTCAATTTAATGTCGACCGTCTGATCGTCTACTTTAGTAACGGATTCAATCTTATCGTACATGCTGATTCCCGGTGATGCCGCTTCCGGATTGCGGAGCGTATCGTATGTATATACGATATCGTCGGCGGTAATCGGCTGTCCGTCGCTCCATTTGGCCGTTGTTTTCAATTTGACTGTATATGTTTTTCCATCCTCGCTGATTTTCGGCAGCTCCGCACCGATCGACCAAGGCTCAACCGCCAGATTGGCATTGCGGTCCAGATCGTACAGCTTGGCAAAGATCAGGGTTTCGATATCTCCGGAGGACGTATCATTAATGTACAGCGGGTTTATGGAAACAATATCGGAGAACGTGCTGATTGTCAGCGTTCCTCCTTCTACAGGCGCACCCGGGGTTTCTGAACTGTCAGCCGGGGCGGCTGGTTCGTCAGTAGCATTGGTGGCAGGGGCTGTGGTGGACGGTTCTGTTGTTTCGGAGTTTGCAGGGCTGTTGGAATCGGTGCATCCCGCCAGCAGAATACCAATAAGCGCGATAATGGACAAACAGGACATCCATGGGGTAACTTTCTTCATAAATTAAACCTCCTCATAGTAAATAAACTCCCGGCTTTCACCGAGGCTAATTGGAGCCATTCCGCTCCTTAATAAACAAAAAACAAAACTACATATACCTAACATAAAATCATATAAACCTATCATTTATGTAACATTAAATATCACCTTTACCTCCCGATACATAATGTATCACATAAAATAAATGCTGTACATAAATTTCCATTCAAAAATACGCCATATTATGCAATCAAATTTGTCCTAATTCTAAGACTGCTTGTCATCCCTCATAAGATTAGTATATAAAACATTAAGATATGTTATTTTAAATAACATTATGGTTGAATCGTTTGATTTTAAAGTAAGCGCTTACTATTTTGTTGACAATGCTTCCAACAAAATCTTGCCGAGCTATCTATTTTACTATCCGCCACCTTTCATCCCTATAGATTTTTGTTACCAGGTTAGCTGATAATTCTCCCCTTACCTCTTGTAAAATGGATTACTTTCCTGAAATATACCAAATTTAACGAACGTTTACCATAGAAATAATTTAATTTTCTAAATAATCTAAAAATAACTGATTTGACTTCAGTCATTCGCCCTATCCGTTCATTTATGGCAGCTTCCACTTGCAGATCATCAGCAAATGACCGCCCTGCAGCTCGGCGTTCAGGCTTCCATTCATCTTCTCCATCAGACTTCGTGCAATGGATAAGCCAAGGCCTGTTCCCTTGCCCGATCTTGTCTGATCCGCTGTGTAGAACCGGTCGAATAAAACATTCAGATCGCTGCCGGTCAGATGTCTGGCCTCATTAGCAATGGTCAATACGGCCGTACCCTGGCGCATCTCGAGAATAATCCTGACCTGACCGCTCGTATGTTTAATGGTATTAAGGAGCAGGTTCTCGGCAACTCTCCTGACTGCCGATTCGTCCGCATACAGGATGATATCGGACTCCGGCAGCTGAAGATCCGGCGTTATATGATATTCATTGAACTGGTCGTACAAGCCCGTGACGATATCCGGGAGCAGAATGTTTAATCTCAGCCGTTCATGCTTCATCGGGTAATCCGGGGATTCAATAACCGACAGCTCAAAAAAATCATTCAGCAGCACCTGCAGCCGCTTCGTTCTGTTTTTGACGATGCCGACATATTCCTGCTTTTCCTCTCCGGTTATTTCATCCGACTCCAACAGCTGAATATAACCGAAAATCGACGTAAGCGGTGTCCGGATATCATGTGAAATATTGGCCACCGCCTGCCTCAGCTCATTTTCGGTACGCCTTCGCTGCGCTTCCGCCTCCACGACTAGATCCGACTGCCGGTTAATCTCCGCCGCGAGGGATTCAATATGCCGATCGAAGAACGTCAAATCCAGTTTTTTTCCTGTCCGCCCATCATTGTATGCTTTGAGCTTGCTTGTCATCCTTTTCATTTCCCGTTTCACAAACCAAAGGCGGACTAAACAGGCAGCCGCCGCTATAACCGAGATGATCGTGATATAGAGCATGCCCTTCATCCGCCTTTCCGCCTGCTATTTGATTTCTTTTCTCCGGTAAACCAGAACGCCAAGCGCCCCGAACGCCGCAATCGTCAGGACTGGGACCAGCAGGATCTCCAGCAGCTCACCGCTCCCGAAATGAAATTTTGTGATTTCGAGCAGCAGCTTGAACACCGAATAGTCATAGATGGTGCCCAGGAAATGAACATATTGGCCCAAACCGGGGAGAATGGAATCGATCATCAGAAATAAAAATATCAGGAAACCGATCGTCTTGCCGCTGTCCGTGAAGATCGTCGCGAACAATGCGGCTATAGCGCCAAAAGCAGCCGCATAAAGAAGCATCAATCCTATGGTGCCCGGGATATAACCGGCGGCAGCTTCCGCTGGCAGCTCGCCGAAGCCGGACAACACAGTGGTGATCAATGTGCTGACAACCGGGAAAATGATGGAGATGACCAGAGTCCCGACCGTGAAGCCAAACAGCTTGGCTATAAAAATCCGGATCCGGCTGCTGCCCGACGATGCGATGGTTTTCATGACCCCGGTCGAGTATTCGCTGGAGATGAAGAATCCAGCCAGAATGGCCGTTCCGAATTTGATGATATAGGTATTTCCAGCCATGCTCTCCAGAAAGAAATCCGCTCCGTGAACGACTCCCCCGTCTGATTGATTATCGATGTAGATAATAATCGGGTAAGCTGCCGCGATGAAGAGCAGCAGGTAAACCAGCATCCGGAAGGCACGGTCTTTGCGCAGCTTGAACAATTCCGCCATAATCAGGTTGCTCATGTCCGCGCACCCCCGATCCGCTTCGTGAAGAAGCTCTCCAGATCCTCGCCCATCGGCATGAACTCTTCTATTTCCAGACCCGAAGCCGCAAGTGCGGTCGAGATTTTCCCGGGATGTTCGAGAAGCGCGTACAACCGGATAACACCGCCAGGCATCACTTCAAAATCCGTCGTTGCAAGCTTGTTCTGAATAACCGAGGCCGCCTTGGCCGGATCATTCACCTTAATGTGCACATACTGTTGGCATTTCTCGTTCAATTCCTTCGCCGTCAGCTGTTCCAGCAGCTGCCCGTGATGAATAATCCCATAATGGCTGGCCAGCAGATACAGCTCGCTGAGAATATGACTGGAAATCAGAATCGTGATGCCTCTTTCACTGTTCAACCGTTTGAGCAGCTCCCTCATTTCAACCACGCCCATAGGGTCCAGACCATTGGTCGGCTCGTCAAGAATAAGGAACTCCGGGTCGCCCAGAAGCGCTATCGCAAGACCCAGCCGCTGCTTCATCCCCAGCGAGAAATTTTTCGCTTTTTTCCTGCCGGTGCCCTCAAGCCCGACAATTTCAAGCGTTTTGCGGACATTTTCTTTGCCCGGAATGCCCCGCAGCAGCCGGTTCGCTTCGACATTCTCATGCGCTGTCATTTGGGGGAACAACGCCGGACTTTCAATGATCGACCCGATCCGCTTGCGCGCGGCCACAAGCCCGCTTCCGCCGGTTTCCCCGAACAGCTCGAGCGTGCCTTCAGTGGGGAAAGCAAGCCCTGCCACGATGCGGATCAGCGTCGATTTGCCAGCTCCGTTCTGGCCGATAAAACCGTATATGGACCCTTTCCTGATCGACAGGTTCACTTTGTCCAAGGCATTGCTGCCCTTGAAGCTCTTGGTCAAATTATGGGTTTGCAGCAGATACTGACTCATTCCTCCTGGCCTCCTCTTATGTGATAGCTCAAGTATAGAAACGAAAACATAAGAGGAGCTAAAGACAATCCTTAAGAAAGTCTTAAGCTGCTTAATGGATGAACCACTCAGGGCTTAAGCCGGTATCCCATTCCCCATACCGTCTCGATAAATTCTTCGTTCGGACTTGCTTTGGCCAGCTTGCTCCGCAGATTGCTCATATGGACGTTAATCGTATTATCATCTCCGAAAAACTCTTCTCCCCATACGCTTTCATACACGTTCGCCTTGGTAAATACCTTCTTGGGCGAGGACATGAGGAGGGCCAGTATCTCATATTCCCTTGCCGTCAATGACAGCAGCTCTGCGCCTAAAGTGACCGATTTTGCTTCCGGATCAAGAATAATCGATTTATAGGCCAGTTGACGGCTTCGTGCATCCGACGTTGAATCGCGCCTGTATCTGCGCAGATGGGAGTCAATCCGGGCCGATACCTCCTCGATGTCGAAGGGCTTCGTAATATAATCGTCCGCGCCGGTCCGCAGCATGGCAACCTTCGTCCGCTGCTCCTCCTTGGCCGAAATCACGATTACCGGCACAGGGCCAAGCTCATGAATCCGGGCCAGCAGCTCCTCGCCGCTCATGCCGGGGAGCATCAGATCAAGCAGCACCATATGCCATGCCTGCTTGTCCAGATAGAGCAGAGCTTCGGTTCCGGAGTAGGCCGGCTGGGGCAGATAACCGCTTTTTCTTATAATATTGCACAGCAGCTGGTTGATGTCGTTATCATCCTCCACCACCAGGATTTGTATCATTTTGTCCATAGGAATCAGTTCACCTTCAGAGGGAGAGATTGTTGGAGACGTCCTTCAAGCGCAGGGAAGCAAGTTTTCACTTGATCCCTTTACTAATCAAAGGAGGTGAAAAATACATCATTGAGAATCGTTTTTGCTTTTTTCAGGCTGCGCGTATCCAGTTGTTTAAGCATGTTTACGATCGCGTTCATTTCCTCGTCTTCCTCTGACTCATGCCGGGTCATTGAGCGTGTTTTCTCAAGCTCTGATTCCCCGGGTTCCGAATTTACCCACGATGCTTGCAGGGTATCCTCGAAGCCACGGATAAGAAATATCAATTCAGCCTCGTCATATTTCTGGAGAAAACGGGTTATCCCTATATTCATCTGCTTATGCAGAGCTTGATGCAGTTGAAATATTTCTTTGCCCAAGGGAGTCGTGTGGAAGAGCACTTCTTTCTTATTATCCAGAAGATATTCCGTGCGGATAATTTGCTGCTGCACTAATTTTCTGGTGATCTTGGACACGCTGCCTTTGGGGATTCCAAATTGTCTGGAGATGGAAGCTCCATTCACCGGCTCAAGATGTCCAATGGCATCGATTACGTGAAGCATCATGACCGTGGACTCCTGAAGGAAATCAATGATCGCGGGATTGCCGCAGTTCCGGAGCAACCACTCCTTTTCTTCGTCATCCTCCGATTGAAACCGCTTATGTAATTTGGGAATTGTCTCGATCAATTTCTTTATTAGAATGTCCTTATCAGGCAGATGACCGGCAGAATGAATCATGGAAGGATCTCCTCGCAAGCTTTTCTTATGCCCAGTTTAACAAACAGCCAGGAATAAATAAAGTTTCCCGGAAACAATATTGACAGAAAGGAAATATAAACGTATTATTGTTTCCGTGATACAATTTTATATTCTGGAAACAATAATTCAAAGAGGAGATTTGTATATGAATGTCGTCATTATCTTCGATCATCCTTACGGAGCGTCCGCATCCGAGAATATTCCCCATCACAGAAGCTATTCCGCGGCTCTCTTGGCCGCCGTTATGCGGGGTCTTGCCGCCAAGGGCCACAAGATTGATCTTATCGATTTGGCTACAGACGGATTTAATCCCGTCATGTCTGCCGAAGAGCTTGCCTCCTGGCGGCAAAAGAAGACCAGTGACCCCCTCGCTGCCGATTACCAGCGGCGTCTTATTGCCGCGGATCATATTGTTTTCATTTTTCCCGTCTGGTGGGAGACGATGCCGGCTCTTACCAAAGGATTCCTCGATAAGGTATTCGTAGAGGGCACGATCTATAAGGAAACCAAACCGGGAAGACCATTCCACAGCCTGCTTCCCAATGTTAAAGGAGTTTCCCTCTTGACCGTAATGAGCACTCCCGACTTTATCTACCGGTGGTTATTCGGAAATCCCGTTACCAAGATTCTATTCCGGGGTACTTTCCGCAAAATAGGTATCCGCAAGCTTCGCTGGTACAACTACACAGGCATGAACAACCGCAGTCCGGAGACGAGGCGGCAGTATCTGATAAAAACAGAGCAGCGGTTCGCTCAATTGTAATTCATTTTAACAGGAGATGCCTGTCGTGGCCCCGTCTCTTGACAGAGGAAGAAGATTTTTTCACCATAGCAGTTTCCCGGGTTCCGGCTGCTTCCTCCTGTTACCCTATCTTAAAGAAAACTTCATGCAAGCAAGCATTAACACGATAAAGTATTTTGCAAAAGCAAAAAAACTACCCTCCGTATAGACCGGAGGGCAGCTGTGAAGCAGAAGTCAGGCTGATCTTCTCAATTTCATAAATTGCAGACAAGCGACAATAAGCAATTCGCTTAACGCCATGGCAATCAACAGGATACCCACGGAAAAGATCGCAATAAATCCTGTAAACAACAGTAAAGCGGCAGAGGTCATATAACCGGGAATGTATTTCCTCACTGACGAGAACAGTCCGACGACGGCGCCGAGCACAATCAGAAACCAATAAAAGACTGCAGGAATGGCCGTAATGATTCTCTCATCCTGAACATAGTAAACCAGAAAAACGAGGAGGAAAAAAAGAAAGACCCCATTTACCGAAATGAGAAAATTCGGGGAAACAGGATCTCTCTCCTCTTTGCTCCGGACGGAAATAAACATGGAGGCCAGGACGAGAAGTAAAGAGGCAACAGGAAGCAGCCACACAAAGATCATCCTTTCGTAAGGTGCCTTGGTAACACATATGCTGCAGCACTGGAATTCAATACCATTAGTGTAACACGAATATGTCATTATTTCCGATAAGAAAAACAACTTTCACAAGCCTTTGGCGGCAAACCGGGCTTTCATAGACCTTATTGGCATCGATTGAAATAAAGGGCAGGCGTTTCCCTGGGGAAACGGCCTGCCCTCCAATATCCTTTATCGTCAGATGCCGGTGAAAATCCGGCAGCATGGCACCACAGTTATATACCAGCCGGGCCGGTATCACTTACAAAACCGTACTCCCGCCTTTTGACTTCCTCCCGGCGCTGCTTCTCGATCGCCTTGAGGCCGATTTCGCCGGCGTCGCGGGGATTCACGACGAACAGGCCGTCATCGTCGCCGACGACCAAATCTCCGGGCTGCACACTTACGCCGGCTACGCTGACCGTTGTGTTGACCTCGCCTTCAAGCTCCATTGCGCGCGTCGTCTTGGCGCTGATGCCCCTGGAATAGACGGGGAAGCCGAGCTTCGTAATGGCGCGCACATCAGTGACGCAGCCGGATACGACCACGCCGGCAATTTGCTTGGCCATGGCCGCATAGGTTCTGAATTCCCCCCAGCACGCCCGGTCGTCATCGCCGGACATGTCGACGACCAGAACGTCGCCAGGCCGGGCAAGCTCCAGCGCGTGTCGAATCGCGGTGGAATCCAAATGCGGAATACGCACCGTGACCGCATTGCCCAGAAGCTGAATCGGCCGAAACAAGGGCTGCAGTCCATGGATGAAACCAAAATCGGTAAAGTGTCCGATGGTGGATGGACTGACCGCCTCATACATTTCCAACAGCTCCGGGGTTACGCCCTGGACCCTCGGTTCGATACGGAACATGAATACACATCCTTTCTTTACAATCCATCTTGTAAAACTCCCTCACCGTGTTCGCCGTCATAATCTCACCAGACTGGACGAATCCGAACCGATCAGCTGACTGGTCTTATCCAGCAGCAAATCATGGGACAGCGACGTATAGCAGGTGTAGAGATGCCTGGTGTTGTAAATATCATAAACATTCCCGCCGCGCACAGCTTTGAGCTCCTTCCAGCGCCTGCTGGCAAACAGCGTCTCTGCCTGCCGGCGGATCGCCTCATCCATTTTCCGGGTGCCGTCATGCTTATGGCTGGTCAACAGAATCCGATCCGCGTCATATCCCGCAAGCTCCTCCGGAGTTATTTCCCTGTAGTGCCTGATCTCGGCTACGCCCTTGGGCATATTCAACTGCAAATCCCCATACAGCACCGTGCCCAGATTGCGCTGGCCGTAAATGCAGAGGGAATCCTCCCCGATACCGACGATCAGCATCGTTTCGTCGCCGACTTTGCGGCGCACCTGCTTGCGGGTTCTCTCGGCCTTGTAATCGTAGCGCTCCAGCCACTCCCCCGCTTCCTTCTCCTTGCCCACAATTCTTGCGACTGATTGAAAATGGATCCGCCAGTCCTGGAAGAACGGCAGGGTGATAGTCGGAGCGATCTGGTCAAACATTTTCTCCTTTTGCGATTTCTCAAAGTCCCGAAATTCGCAGGTAACGATCAAATCCGGCTGGGCTGTCATCAGCTTCTCCAGGTCGGGCTTATAGCCGCCAATAGCGATCGTATTGCGGAACTGGGTCGTCACGGGATATCCATTATTAATCACAGCGGCGTAGGGCTCAATGCCGAGCGCCACGAGGTGGCCTGTCAATAAATGCTTCAGCGAGGCTATTTTCTCCGAATATCTGATCTTGTTCACATACGCGGAGGGCGAGCGTCCCGTCGCCGCTTTGAATTTGCGGCTGAAATAAAATTCATCACTGAACCCGACGCTGTGGGCAATCGTCCGGAAGGAATCGCGGGAAAGCACCAGCGACTGCTTCGCCTGATTGATACGGATGTCCGTGAGATATTCCATCGGACTTTTGCCGACCTTCTTCTTGAACGCGCGCGAATAATAATCCGCGCTCATCCCGGCCATAACCGCGAGTTTATTGCGGGTAATTCCCTCATGGTAATGCTGTTCCATATAATCGAGCGTCAGGTCCAATGTCTGGTTCGGGCTAGGACTTTGCTCGCGGAGCGTATCCTTGAACAAGACGCAGATCATTTCCTGGAAGAGAATATTGGCCTTCATCCGGTCCCAGGAATCCTTGCTGCGCAGCTTGCGCTCTATCTCCCCGGCCTTATCGGACAGAAAATCAAAAATAGCAATAGCCAGCTCAATCGGACCGTCCAGCGCCACAGGCACGAAACGATTCTCCGCAGCCTGCACCGCGCGAAACCGTATTTGATAATAATCCGTGCTCCGCCCCGGGTCGACGACCAGCTTCAGGCTCGCGCCGGGAGCCGCAAGAAATACCTTCTGCCGGTGCAAAGCGCAGATTTGACCGTCGACGATAATCTCCCCTGCTGCTTCCTTGAACAGCAGCAGGGTATGCATGGAGGCTTCACGCTGAAAAAAAGATTGCCCCGCACTGACATGCTCTATCTCTTCCAGCTTGTATAAATAGGAGGCGAACAATTCGAAACGGTCGTGATCCTTTTTCATGATTTAAGCCCCACACTCCACTAAATGAGAATAATTCTCAATTTAACGAGAATTATTCTCATTATATAGAAGAGGTACCGATTTATCCAGATGATGAAAAGGATTTTGCACAATTCCTTTCCCCGAAGGCATGCTGCCGGGAACGCCTTCCTGTTCCAGCAGCGGCTTCACAATAAGCTTGAGCGGCCAATCGTGGCGGGCAAATAAAATCTCTTCCATTTGTGAGCGGACCTCCACCTGGAACGGGAGAGACCGCATGGCTGCTTTCAGACTCACCTGCAGAGTAAGCCACAACGCTCTTTCTTCCACGGAATAGATGGCGGTCAGCATATCGATAATGGAATACAAATTGACCTGGATGCCCAATGTCTGCATGTAAAACAGCAGCTTCTCCGGCGTTTCGTTATACAGGCTGTTGGAGTAGCCCGGTCTGATCCGGTATTCCGGATCGCCAATACCCTGCGCCGCAAGCCACGGCAGATGAAGACGGACGGAGTCGTGATCGCGGAGCAGCATCCCTTCGATTCTCCCGTCCTTCCAGACCAGGACACTGTTCTGCCCATGGATCTCCGGAAGCAGGCCGATCCGGTACAAGCGCAAATTGATATCGAAGAAGGCATCGCATACTTCCCCGAACAGCTTCCTGACGGAAGCCTCATTGGCCTCCAGGCCGCGGACCTTCATCCAGACATCAAAGAAATGCCGGTCAGGGCCAGTCACCCGTGCCGCCAGCGCGGACATCGGCACCAGACGCACTCCGGAATCGGCGGCAAGCTCCGGCGGATAGGTCCGGATCATGGCCCCCAGATGCCGCGGGGGATCGTCGAACAGACTTCCGCCTTGGGGCATATACCCCCACCACTTGGTCTCCTCGCACAGGAACAGCCGTTTCCCCAGCACATCGTCGCGCTCCTTCGCCTGCGACAGCAGCGCCTGTCCCCGCTCTCCGTTCATCAGCTTGACGGCCGGAAGATAGCGGGAAGCGCCCAATGAAAACACGCTGAGCGGGAGTTTCACATAGTGACGGCCTCCGTCCTTCGGCGCCAGCGACCTGACAGATGAGGTCGCCTGGAATATGCCCGCTTCCGCATCCAGCGGGATACAGCTGCCCGATTCGAATGCCGGCGAAAGCTGCTGCGGAAGGATGTTCATTTGCCAGGGATGAACGGGAAGGGCGATAAAGCTTTCCGGCGGCAGCCCCCTTTGGGCCATTTCCCGGTACACAAGTCCGCGTTCCGCCTCTGAGAGCAGCAGCTCTGCGGGAGTGGCCGCAGGATCACCGGCCGCGGCACCCGAACCGGCCACGATGCACTCCCGCCGTACGGCGATCCAGCGCATGGGGATATCCCCGCCGAATTCCGCGATATACCGGCGGTAATCCTCCTGCGCAAGGCCCGTCTTGGCTTTGGCCACGGGATGGAACGGCCTGTCCCGCAGCGAAGCATACCGCTCCAGCTGCTGGAAGAAAGCCGCCGGGGGCAGGCTCAGCAGATCCTGCCCCGGAATGCTGCTGCCCAGAGACCATGAGAGCTGGCGGACGGTTTCCTCAAGCAGCTGCAGAAAACGGCCCACGCCTGCCTGCTCCCTCTTGTCCTTCTCCAGACACAGCCTTATGACCAGCTCCATCAGCCGAACGGGCTTCAGGCGCTCTATGGCTGCTCCGGAACCATCCGCATCCGTCCCAATTCGGTACACGCCGCCCGCCTTGACATAACGGTAGGGCTGAAAGACTGCGGCCCGGATCGGAAAGCAGACATATTCTCCCCTTTCTCTGCCCGTCCACCACCGGTACATCAGCGGATCATCCGGTCCCGCCTGCGCTGCTGCCGCCGGCATCCCGGTGGCATTACCGGCGACCGCCTCCCACTGCCTGCGGGAGAGCGCCTCCGCGTCCGCTTGATCCCAGAAGCCTTCCGCCAGCAGACTGTTGATCAGATCGGTCATTACCTGCTCCTCGGCGTCATTTGCCTCCTTGACGTCTGTATCCAATGCCTTCTCCTCTGTGCTTGTCGATTTCATTCGCTTAACTTTCCCCCTTCATATTCATTGTCGAGATACAGCCTCCCGGGATGGGGATGGCTGAGAAAATCACGATGCGAGATCGTCCAGCCATACGCTCCGGCAATCGTGAAGAGCAGGACATCCCCGATCCGCAATCGCTCCACCGGAACATCCCCGGCAAGTATATCCTTGGGCGTACACAGCTCCCCGGCAATCGTTACCTTGCTACGCACCAGCTCAGGCCTTGCAAAAGGATAATCCCAGCGCTCCACCGGAACTACTTTAAAGGGATGATTATGCTTCCATGACGCCGGCAGCCGGAAATGATGCGTACCGCCCCGGATTATGCCATAATGCTTGCCGTGGCTGGTTTTCAAATCAATAACCTCGGCCGCATAATAACCGCATTCCGCAACCATATAACGGCCGGGCTCGAACAGCAGCTGGACGCCCGGAATGCGGTGTGCGTCCAGCACCACCCGAAGCTCGCTCATGAACGTCTCCCATGCAAAATGGCGGAAGGGCTCGGTATAGGAAACCCCGAAGCCGCCGCCAGCATTGACATACTTGATTGACAGCCCAAACTGCTCGATCCAGCCCTTGACCCGCTGCAAATAGGTGGCAACGAGCCTTGCATGCAGCACCGCATCCAGGTTATTGGATATCGAATGCATATGGAAGCCTTCCAGCTTCACATGCGGCAGCGTCCTCAGCAGCGCAATCGCTTCTGGCACCTGCGCTTCGTCCATGCCGAACTGCGTGGCGCGGCCGGCCATCGTCACGGTCGCCAGCGGAACCTCCTCATGCAGATTGATCCGCAGCAGCACCGACACCGTCTGCCCCCTCCGCTCCGCAATCCAGGCAATCCGGCGCAGCTCATGCAGGCTTTCCGCATGGATCAGCATCACGCCGCGCTCCATTGCCTCCTCAAGCTCCGCATCCTTCTTCCCCGGTCCGCCAAACAGCACCGGAATATCCGCGGAAACCTCGCGGATCATGCGGACCTCGCCGATCGAGGCCGCCTCGAAGCCGTTCACCACAGGTGCCAGGCATTCCAGAATCCGGCGGTCGGGATTGGCTTTAATGGCATAAAACAAGCTGGCCTCCTGCTGCGGAATATCCCGGACCATTCCCTGCACATGCCTGCGCAGCGCGTTCAAATCGTAGATAAAGGAGCATACAGGGCCGCTCCCCCCATGAATCAGCTCTCTGAGGCCAGCTTCCACCCCGCTGTCCAATACCGCATTGCTCATGATTTCTCCCCCTGTCCAATCGGGTCTTTATCACTGGATTTGACCCCGTTCAGCCGCGCCTGCAGCGCCCGGAAAGCAATGCCCCGCTCATCCCCCAATACAAACGCCGATGCTCCTCTATCCCGCCAATACTCGTAATCCCCGTCAGCCCGGGGAATGGCGCAGTAGGCAACGCCCTGATCCCGGGCAGCACGCAGAATCCCGTTCAGCCCTTCTCTCACTTCCCGGGCGCCGGTCTGCCAGGGAACGCCGAGGGATTGCGACAGATCGGCCGCACCCTCCAGCACCATATCGATGCCGGGAACAGCCAGTATTTCGGCTGCGCGCTCAACGCCCTCACGGCTTTCAATCATGGGAACAAGCATAATCTCTCCGTTCGCGCGGCGCATATAATCGACGAGATCAACCTTGCCGAACACGCCGGGTCTGCCGCTGTTCATGCTGCGGCTGCCTTCGGGGTAGAATTTGGCGGCCCGAACGAGCCGCTCCGCCTGTTCGGCGCTCTCCATATGCGGCACGACAATCCCCTGCGCTCCGCTGTCCAGCACCTGCAGAATCAGCTTCGGGTGTACCTCGGGAACTCGCACCAATGCGGTAATTCCGGCCGATTCCGCAGCCCGTATCATATTTTCCAGCGTCTCCGGATTGACCATGACATGCTCCATATCGATAATGACAAAATCAAATCCGGCATAGCCGATCATTTCCACTGCAACCGGAGCCGGAATGGAAGCGAACAAGCCGAATGCCTGTTCACCCGCGCGCAATTTGGCCTTTAAGCGGTTGGACTTCAGCATGAGGACGGCCTGAACGGGTAAAGCGGGTTGCGGCCCGCTCTGAACCGGGATTCCCCATCGCCGAACAGCCGTCTTTTGGTCAGCTCTTCGATCTGCACCGTTTCTTCGAATAGGTCAAACAAGCGGTATCTCTCCTTATGCTGCGGATGCTTTTGCTGGTAGTCGACAATGATTTTTGCCGTTGCTGCCCAGAAGCGGTCCTCTCCCAGCTGATAGTGCTCCTCCAGAAACATCGCAAGCTCCGACAAGCAGATGAAGAAGAAAGCATCGTAGGAGAAATCCCTGACATCCGCAGGGCTGGTGGTCTTAATGAAGGAATTGGGATTGACCAATGCATGGCTTGCCGGCTCCGGGTTCAGATCGGGACAACGCTCCGGCTCAGTCAGATGCGAGACCGAGAAGCGGACGCCATCGTGAAAATCCTTCAGCGCCACCCGCTGCGGCAGTCCCTGCTTATGGAGAAGAATGATATTCTGTCCATGCGATTCCATGCCGATTCCGTGTGCATAGAGCATATGAATAATCGTTGAAACGGCAGCCCGGAGCATCTGCTCCGTCCAGTTCTCCACGCCGTAGGCCCGGATCCAGGGATCGATCAACGGTACGCCGGACGGCTCCACATGGCACAGCCCGTTGAAAGGAACGCCATCCTCATCCTTTTGCAGATAATGATGGAGGCTTTCTCTCCATACTGCGCCAAGCGTGCCGTAAGCCTTGTTCCTGTTATGCCCGGGCAGCTGCCCATAATCGTAGGTTACGCCCAGCACTTCCCGCAAAATAACGAAATTCAGCTGTTTGGCATAAGCGTCGTTCTGAATCAGGCCATGCAGCCAATCGGTAATAAGCGGCCCATTCAGCACTGTGTGGCCTGCCATGATGCGGCTGGTGGATGTGTTGGTAATACTCAGCGACAGCTTGAGATAGGCCCTGCTCCTGGATGTAAAGTTGGCGAGCGTCCGGATCGACTGCTGCGGGCGGTAGAGGTCACTGCTTTCCCCCAGCATGATGATCTCCTGCCCGGCCAGCGCCCTGTGAAACTGCGGAATAATGATATTCGCCCACTGCCAGGGGTGGACGGGCATGAAGTAATAATCCTCCGCCTGTCTTCCTTGACCGGCAATTATGGAGCTAAAAAGGGCATATTGCTCGCGGCCCATTTCCTGCCCGATATATTCCCCGTAGCCGATGCCCTCCGAATGGGCCATGCGGCTGCTCCTACGGTCGACGGCAATCCAGACGGGCCTGTGCAGCCTCTTGAATTCAGGTCCATAAGCGGCATTATCGCCTAGCGTAAACCCGATTCTGGATTTATAGCAGGGATGATAGGGATGGCCGTCCTTGATGTTTCCCTCCAGCTCGTCGTAGCTTCGCTGCTCCCCGCCAAGCTGCATGACCGGTTCAAAAGCTTGGGCCTGCACATCCTTCAGCAGCGTCTGCGCAAGCTCCTCCATGAAACGCTCCAGCCGCTCTCCCTGCTGAACCTGCGCAAGCACCTCGGTAACGAACAGACCGAGCTGCGCATTCATGGCTGCGCCTTCCCCCGGCAACCGTCTCACCGGAACGCTCTCCAGCCGGACCCGCCCGAAGCTGGCCATGCGCCGGCCTTGCGCTTCATACGCCACAGCCTCGCCTTCCTCTGTTCTGCCCGGAAGCTTGAACACGCTCCGGCTGCCTTCTGCGGGCAGGCCGCTGCTGTCGCAGGCCGCAATTTCCTCATAGATCACAATCTCTTCATAGATCAGAGCCTGTATCAATTGGCGGATAATCCGCTGCTCGACATGAAGCAGGTGCCCGGAGCCCAATGCCCGAACCAGGTATTCCCCCGCCGCATCACGCAATTTATCTATCGTTTCGGTTGATATCATGCCTGCACCCCGCTTATATTCATTGGATTTGGTATTGGGACAAACAGGGGGCGTTCTCCCCTGGACTTTAAACAGCTCGTAAAATTAGCTTTGGCCGGCAGATGGGGACTGAGCAGCAGATCGTTCAGATAGTAAAGCAGTTCCCGGCTTGCCGTCTGCTTCTCCTGCTGCAGCAGCTCCTGCACAATTCCCCAATAACGCCGTTCATCAACCTGCCCGTAAGCGGCAAGGGTATGAATAAGCGAGCCAAGATGATTCACGAAATAATAATATTTGGTTCTCATCCAGGCCTCGGACTGTTCATACAGCACAGGACTATCCTCCGGGATAAGGGTCCCGATCCACCCTGCCTCCGCTGCCTTGGCGCGGTGAATGCTCACGCCTTCGAGATCCCGCACGTAATAGCAGGCCGGCATCCCGTCCACTATCGCAAGCAGCGAATTTTGCAAATGCGCCTCAAAGCTGATGCCCTGATCCGCAAGCAGCCGGAGCAGCGGCAGCATCGATATCCGCAAGCAGGCTTCCAGCCATAATCCCAGATCAGGCAGCTGTCCATGCCCGGTCTGCCGGATGGCGGCGATCAGCATGGGCTCGGCTTCGCCGGGACAGGTCTCAAGCAGCGCAGCCATAACATAGGTATGCGACTGCCGAAGCTCCATCGGGCGGTAGAGGACGTTGAAGCCCGCTTCCGCTTGCGCGCGCACCGCGGCTCCCTGCTCCGATTGTTCGAACAGGGACTCATCGAGCAGCACGCTGCTGTACCCAGTTTCCGTCAGCACCTTGAAGCCGTCCGACTCTATCCTCCGGCGGATAGAACGAATCACCCGCGCGGCGTCCATCGTCCGCATGCACTGCTCCCGTGTATTGTCCCGGACCAGATTGGTAATCCGGACATGTAGAGGCAGCTTGAAGCCTCTGCCGCTGTTCTTATCCCATACTGTTCTTACCGATGAAGTCGGATATACGGCAGGGCCCAGCACGCCAAAATCAATCAAATCTCCCCGCTGCATCAATTGCTCCGCAAACGGCTGCCGGAGCAAATATTTGGCCTGCCAGGGATGCATGGGCAGCAGCCTGTACCTGTCCCATTCCGCGCCGAGCCACTGCCTGGTATGAAGAATCACCGCCGGGTCCACCATCTCCTCTTCTCCGGCAAGCCGCTGCTCCTGAACATAATCGCAACGCAGTGCTATATAGTTCAGCTGGAAGGAAGCGCCCATCTCAGGGCTGAAATACAGAAGCTCATCATCTCCGAAGCCTTCCGAGCTTTTCGGGAAAGGATGGAAGGGATGGCCCAGAAGCAGCGACTGCTCGGAGCGGATGAAATCCCATTTTGCTGCCGCTGTCTGCTCGGCTGGCGTATGCTTCATCGCATATTCGATATAGATTGTCATTTTGTGAATGCTGTTATCAATCCGCGCCTTCATCTGTTCGCGCTCCGGCCCTGAGGCATCACGGCTCATTTCGTCCAGCAATAAGGCGATCAGGCTTTTGGCATCGAGGTTTCTGGATGTACGATCCCCGTGCACCTCATAGAAAGACGAGCCGTAGACATGCTGCCCCATGACGGAGAAGTACGTCAAATAGCCCCTGATTCCCTTCCCCAATACGGGAAGTCGTATGATCATTTCTTCGACGGCCTGTCTGCTGCCCTGCTGTTCCGGCACCGGTTCCGCTATCCGCGGATCATAGGCGCCGGTCTCCCTCAAATAGCTGTTCAGCAGCACGCGTACCGCCGTCCGTTCCGCCAGCTCCTCGCTGACCGATGAGGCGGATGCGGTACCGGGCGCGGCAGCTGAGGCAAGTGTTGAGTATTGCGGCATTATTGGTGCTCTCCCTTCCTGTCAGGTTTTCGTTGTGGATACGGCAGAGTGCTTCTCCTTTGCAGCGGCAGGCTTTCTCATGTAGAAGGCGGCCGGCAGGGTCAGAAAAACAAGAATGCTGAGCGCAATAAATCCCTCGTTAATCGCCTGCAGCGTGCCTTCCACGGGTGAATAGCCGCTGGTCAGCAGCTGCGCCTTGCGCACCTCGTAATAGATTGACACCAGCACGATCCCGAGTGAAGACACCATTCTTCTCGACACATTATTGATCGCAGAGCCCTGCGATACCAGATGATCCGGAATCGCGCTCAGGCCTGCCGTCGTGATTGGCATATTGGACAAGCCCAGCCCCACGCCCCGCAGCAGCATGAGCACAAACACCACCCAAATCGGTGAACTCAGCTTCAGCATCCCGAGCATCGCCGTCGCGGCGCATGTTGTCGCGAGGCCAGCGAGCGCAATGCCTCTGGGCCCCTTGAGGTCGAGCCGTTTGCCTCCGACGTTGACGAACAGGCCGGTCGTAATCGCCGACGGCAGAAAAACAAGACCGGTCATAATGGAGTCATACCCGTACACATTTTGCACAAGCAGAGGAATCAGGAAAATGCCTGCGAACATGGCGAGCGCCTGGACGCTGGCCACAATCACGCTGAGGCTGTACATCGGCACCTTGAATATCCGTATATTCAAGAGCGGCTGCTGCTGGCTGAGCTCGATGCGGGCAAACAGGATCAGCAGGCACACTCCGGCAGCCAGCAGTGTCAGCTGGAAGGGAGCCGTCAAATCCGCCAGATCGGAAATCCTCCCAAGCGCCAGCAGGATGGCGCCTACGCCCAGAGTGACGGCGGCAAAGCCAAGCCGGTCGAACGTGCGCGACGGGTCAGGCGGCTTTTGCTTCAAATAACGCATTCCCAGCAGCAGGCCAAGCAGGCCCGTCGGCACATTCATCAGAAAAAGCCACTGCCAGCTGCTAAATCCAAGCGCTATTCCGCCGACTGTCGGTCCAATCACCGGAGCGACCATGACGGCGATGCCCCAGACACCCGTCACCCTGCCCCGTTCCTCTTTGGGGGAAGCCTCGAAAATCATCGCGAGCGACAAGGGGATCATCAGCCCACCCGCTATCCCCTGCATCCCCCGGGATATAATGACGGGAAGAAGTCCCCAGGATAATGCCCCCAGCAGCGAGCCGGCCACGAATAAACCCAGCCCCAGCAGATAGATTCTTTTTTTGCCGAACCGGTCTCCCAGATAGCCCGTGAGCGGCATCGTGATGCCCATGGCGAGGAGGAAGATCGTAATAATCCAGCTGGCTGATACGGCGTTAATATGGAAAACCTCCATAAATTCGGGTATCGCCGGATTCAGAGAGCTGTTGTTCAGAATAACCGTGAAGGTTCCAAGCAGAACAGCGAGCAGAACCTTCCCCTGCTCAGATTTCAGGCTGATTCCCATTCTATCCGCTCCCGCTCATTCCACAGAGAGAGCCGCAGAGGCTTCCAGAATGGCTTCCCCGAAGATGCGGGTAATGTCGTCGATCTGCTCCTCCGTTACGATCAGCGGCGGCAGGAAGCGCATAACCGAGGAATGCCTGCCTCCCACCTCCAGGATCAGGCCCCGCTTGAGGCATTCCTGCTGAATGCGGCTTGCCAGCCTCGGATAGGCCGGATAATGGCCCAGCTGGTCCAGCCCGCCGTTCTCGTTGACCACTTCCACGCCGACCATTAATCCTCTTCCGCGGACATCGCCGATACAGGCGGCCTGCTCCTTCAGCCCGTTCAACCGGCTCATCAGCTGCTTGCCCCGTTCTTCCGCTTTGGCCGGTATGTCGTTTTCCTTGACATATTTCAGCGTAGCCAGCCCTGCCGCCATGGCCATCTGGTTGCCACGGAAGGTTCCAATATGTGCCCCCGGCTTCCATACATCCAGCTGATCATTGTAAATCATCACCGACAGCGGCAGGCTTCCGCCAATCGCTTTGGAGAGGACCAGCACATCCGGAATGATGCCCGCGTGTTCAAAAGCAAACAGCTTCCCCGTTCTCCCGATTCCGGTCTGCACCTCGTCTATAATGAGCGGAATATTATGCTCCCTGGTAATCCGGCGCATCTCGCGGATCCATTCGACCGGCGCCGGGATCGAGCCTCCTTCTCCCTGCACCACTTCAAAAATCATCGCGCATGGTGGCAAAATCCCGCTTTCCGGATCGTTCAGCAAATTCTCGATGTAGCGGCTGCTGAGCAGATGGGTCTGATCGCCGCCGGCTCCGAACGGGCACCGGTAGGCATAGGGATACGGCAGAAAATGAACATCAGGCATCAGACCCTGCACCTTCTCCTTCTGTCCCGGCGTGCCGCTCAGGCTCATGGTCGCATGGGTCGAACCATGGTATCCGCCCTGGAAGGACAGGATGCTGCGTCTGCCGGTTGCGGTCTTCACCAGCTTGATTGCCGCTTCAATGGCATCTCCGCCGGTCGGCCCGCAGAACTGAATGCGCGCGGACCGGGCGAATTCCTCCGGCAGGCTTGCAAACAGCTCGTCCACAAAATGCTCCTTCAGCGGCGTCGTCAGATCCAGTGTATGAAGCGGCCTCTTGTTGTCGATCAGTTGTCTGATCGCCTCGATGACGACCGGGTGATTGTGGCCAAGCGCCAGCGTCCCGGCTCCGGCAAGGCAATCGTAATAGATTTTGCCGTCCATATCCTTGATGTGAATGCCCTCCGCTTCAAGAATGGCAATCGGAAGCCTCCGGGGGTAGGACCGGGCGCTGGATTCGCGGGCCTCCTGACTTTCCAGATACATCTTGTTTTTCGATTGTTCCATAACGGATGCTTCAACCATCATAATCTCTCCTTCCAATTTGTATGATTCTTAGAATTAGGCGCAAAGCTTCAGCAGCTGTAAATTTTGATATTGATTATCATTATCAATACGGTTCTGCCACGACTCCCCTCCGGAATTGATTTATCCTGATTTCTTCATTCAATTGAGATTCATTCTCATTACCTATTATATGGGATAAATCTCCATTAGCCATGGACATTTAAGACCTCTATTTGGACAATAGCAGACTATAGAAGGCCCGATTTATTTCTAAAGCCCGCGTTTCAGGCAGCTGGGAGAATACGGGGACCATTAAATTACCCCGCCCTGAACGCAAAAATAAAGCTGATACGAAATCAGCTTTGGCCGTTATTCTGTCATTTGGTTGTGATGAGGCTATAGCGGTTTTTGGAAGGACAAGGTGAATGTTGTCTCAAACTCCGTTGAACTGAACATAATGTCCCCGTTGTTGCGAAGCATGATTTCTTTGCAGATGGCCAGGCCAAGACCTGTCCCGTATTCTTTATTCGTTACAAAGGGCAGGAACATTTCACTTTTCATTTTCTCCGGTATTTCAGGACCATTATTCCAGATAATCATATAAAAATGATCAGCATCCTCATTGCATACGATACTTATTTCTTTGCCCTGCTCGATCGCAAACAGTGCATCGATCGCATTATTGATAATATTCGATAATACCTGCTGGATGGCCGTTTTCTGAACGTTGAAGATGAAGTCATTCTCATACGTGGTGGTGAAGCTGATATCTTCACTGATGATTCGGGGATTTAATAAAGACAGGGTTGTTGCGACTACTGCAGACACGGGGAAGTCCATCATCTCTTCTTCGATTTTGCGATTTCTCGAGAAGCTTAAGAAGCCTGTAATTTGCATATTTATCGATTCAAATTCATTTTCGATAATGCCGATATAGTGACCTATTTTATTCGATATTTCCGACGAGATATTCGACCGGATTAATTTCAGGAACCCCCGGATAGCTGTCAAAGGGTTTCTTATTTCATGAGCCATGCTGGATGCCATCTTCCCGATCAACTGAATCCGGTCCTCATGAATTTCGTTGATCTTGGCGTCCTTGTCCGTGATGATTTTCTTGGAAAGCTGCCAGAACTCTTCACTTACTTTCTTATCGAAGGCATCCTGTCTGGTCAGCAGCAAAATAATAAGCTCCAATGCAGCATTCGAACCGTCATAAGTATATAAAATTTCGATAATCGCGTTTCTCCAGCAGTGGGAGCTGATCAGAACATGGGAAATGGGAAGGTCCTCGTGAATAGATTTCCTGCACCACTCCGGGATCGTATCAAATAAAGCATGGTTTTCAATAGGATGCTCAAGCTCCGTACTGAATTGAAAAAATAAATTCACCTGCGTATGCAGATCGGAAAAAGAATAAAAATCCGGACAATTCTCGTGGATGGAACCGAACCAGTTGGAAAATAATTTTTCCTTTTGCTCGAAGAGATAGGTTAACTCCTTCTCAAAACTCATGATAAACCCTTCTCCCGCCCGTATAATCACCTTTTTTTTCAGTATATCAGACTGCATAACTATGAGTCACCCAGATATTGTATAATATTACAGTTTAATTTCAGAGAGATTAATAATAGTGCACTGGGCAAGCTTTTTCGACAAAAAGTAAGGAATGTCGCCATCCATTGGCAGAACAGCAAGCATCTCCCCCCAAATTTATCGTCCTATAAAGGCGTGAAACTTAATGACGCTAAAAGTTTAAAACAGGGCTCACACGTTTTGTTTGCCAGGGAAAAGGAAATGCTAATCCGTAAGAAGAATTTGACATGCGCCAATCTCTTTGACGGCCCCGTCATTCGGTGGCGCAGCAAGTTTCTTCCCTCAGAAATATAAGCGAAGTATGGAGGAGTTTTATACTTTCTTATATTTTCAAAAAACCAGCATCCAGGAGGACAAAAATCAATGAAAAAAATCATCGTGTCAGTCTGTATGAATTTGCTTGGCTTCCTTCTGATCGGATCCGTAATCCTTGTCCCGGAGGCCAATGCAGATCACATGGAAGCGAAGGTGACCGTACAATTGATCAACACCAAGGGAGAAGCCGTCGGCACCGCCATACTTACCCAGAAAGGCGAGGGAGTCCTGTTTCATATCGAAGCCAAAAATCTCCCGCCGGGCGTCCATGGCATTCACTTCCATGAAACCGGAAAATGCGAGACCCCGGACTTCACTTCCTCAGGCGCACATCTGAACCCGCGGAATAAGGAGCATGGATTTAATAATCCCAAAGGATTTCATGATGGCGACCTGCTGAACATAACAGTTGGAGCAGATGGAACGGTCAAGGCCGATATGGAGAGCAAAAACGTTACCCTGGCCAAAGACGCAGCCAATTCTCTGCGCAAACCTGGCGGCACAGCGATCATCATTCACGAGAAGGCCGATGACTATGTGACCGATCCTTCCGGCAATTCCGGCAACCGGATTGCTTGCGGGCCTATCCAATAGCATATACAGCATGTGAAGCCAAATTCCTTTAGGGGATTTGGCTTTTTTGCTGTTTCCGTTCTTGTTTGGGAAGCTGGGACTCCGGCGCTGCTCAAACAAAGAAACGAAATATTCCAGCTGTAAAATATTCGAATTCGGTCGAGAGATCCGTCTTATGCTCCCTTTATTGTTTGGAGGGTATGTCCGATGGCCGTAATCCAGACACCGAAATGTACTGGAAATCGAAATTTTGATAATCCGGATTGCAGGTTTTGTACAGTTTGTATGTTTTTGTACAGTTTACGATTTTTCCAAAGAATGACATGATCGATTTGAGAGGAGGGCGGTCACGAAGCACGGAAGAACGGATGTGCGGTTGTCGTAATACAAAGAGTATTAGGCGCATGACAGTTTTAAGAGAGCAGCAAATAACGAAAGCGAGGGATCAATGAAGATGAGGAGCAAGGCTATTAAACCCCGTAAACTGAAGATGAGGGTACTCAGTGTTTTTTGTGCGCTATCGGTAATTCTGCCGGTCATACCGGCGCAGATTGCTTCAGCCGCCACCATTAATGTAACCGCTTACGGCGCAAACGGAAGCGACACGGCGGATGACAAAACGGCGATCCAGAACGCCGTCAATGCGGCCGCGAGCGGCGATACCGTAAGCCTTCCGGCCGGAACCTATTATCTGTCCGGGAAGGTAAACGGCAAGTCCGGCGTCAAGATCGCCGGCGCAGGACGCGATTCAACGACCGTCAAATTCACGTCAACTTCGGATACCACATTCTTTCACTTATATAATGTAACGAACGCGGAAGTGTCAGACATGACGCTCGACGGCAATAACAGTACGATTGCTTTGTCCGCGGTCACATCCGAATTCGGCGACGGCAACAAAATGCGGCATCTGAGAGTCAAGGATTTAGCCGCTTCATCCGGCTTCGGCCCTTTTGCCCTCTACGGAATTACGACCACCAACCTTGAGATCTCCGACAACATCGTGACAAATACCGGCGTAAACTCCGATTGGGGCGGCGGTGTCCGCGTGGGCTGGGGATCCGATCATGCATTGATTGAGAACAATACGATCGCAGATACCGGACGCGGCGGGATTTTTGTCAATGACGACAGCCCCTACGCCATTGTCCGCGGCAATACGGTTACCGGCACCGGCAAGAAGATGGAAGGACTCGGCATTGAGCTGCACACCGGTGTCGACTATTCCATTGTGGAGAACAACAATGTCGACCATTGGATCAGCGCGGTACGCTCGGCATACATCGCAGTGCGCAATAACACCGTCAAGGCGACCGACGGCTCTGTCGGCAACATGGGCCTTGAGGTCATGGTTGACCATGGCATCACATCAGGCAACCTGGTCGACGGCGGCCAGCAGGTAGGCATGCAGCAGTCGCCCGGTACAGGCTATCAGCTGTGGAACTACAACACGGTCAAGAACATCGTCATGTGGGGCATGCAGCTCCAGGGCACAGGTACAGGAGAAATCGAACAGTATCAGTATTTCTACAAAAACATCTGGCAGAACGGTCCGATCGGCAATCCGGCCGCCGCTTACCCGGGTTATGACGGCAATGCCGTCCGGATTCACGGCGATACCAGAAACATCGTGTTCGACAGCAACCAGATCATCAATAACGGCCGGAAAGCGATCGAGATCACGACGGCAAGCGGTACCGACCGTCTGAGCTTCATCAACAACACGATCACAGGAAACGGCGGACCGTCAATCGATCAATATCCGTCCTCTGCTGCTGATCTCGAGTGGAGCGGCAACACCGTAAGCGGCAACGGCACGAATACGCAGCTTACGAGCCGCGGCTTCAGCGACGCGAAGCCGGTTGCGAATTTCACGGCACCGCTTACCGTACAGCTCGGGCAGCCTGTTACGTTCACGAACACCTCGACCGATAACGGCTCGATCGTCGAGAACCTGTGGGATCTCGGGGAAGGCCTTCCCGTTACGGCCGCAAGTCCGACCTATACGTATCAGAAGCCGGGTACGTACCATGTCATTCTGGGGGTATGGGATAACGGCGGACGGGCAAGCGTCAAGGAGCAGACGATTACCGTCTTTACAGGCCCGCCGGACACGACTGCTCCTTCCGCGCCGACGAATCTGTCCGCGCCGACGAAGTCCAACGTTACGGTCGATCTGTCCTGGTCGGCCTCGACCGACAATGTCGCTGTGATCGGCTACGATGTTTATAAGAACGGCGTGCTGACCGGATCAACATCCGGAGCAGGCGCCACAACCTTCCCCATCACGGGCCTAACGCCAAGCACGGCATACAGCTTCACGGTCAAGGCGAAGGATGCCTCCGGCAATATATCAGCCGCCAGCAACACGCTGAACGTGACAACCGACGCCGGTGATACACAGCCGCCTACGGCACCGTCCGGCCTGGCCTCCCCGTCGAAGACGGATACCAGCATAAGCTTGTCCTGGTCAGCATCGTCGGATAATGTCGGCGTAACAGGCTATAACATCTACAACGGATCCAATCTGGCGGGTTCCACGACAGGAGCGGGGGCGACGATCTTCAACGTCACCGGGCTTGCGCCAAGCACAGCCTTTACCTTCACCGTAAAAGCGAAGGATGCGTCGAACAACCTGTCGGCTGCCAGCAATTCTGTGAGCATAACGACCAATCCAGCCGCCAACTGGGTCAATTGCGCGGGCGAGAACAATCCGTGCAGCTTCACTGGCACCAAAGAAGTGCGCTACGGCGCGCCAGGCAGCTATGTTTACGGCACTTATACGAATACCGTCATGTGCTCCAACAACGCCTTCGGCGTCGATCCGGCACCCGGACAATACAAAACCTGCGATGTCAATATGGCTGGCAGCGGAAGCAGCGACACGCAGGCGCCTGCAGCTCCGGCAAGTCTGACATCGCCTTCGAAGACCACGACAAGCGTCAATCTGTCCTGGTCGGCCTCGACCGACAATGTCGGCGTAACGGGCTACAACATCTATAACGGCGGCACGCTGGCCGGTTCCACGACAGGCGCGCTGACTTTCACCGTGTCCGGCCTTACTGCAAACACCGCCTACAGCTTCACCGTCAAGGCCAAGGATGCCGCGAACAATCTGTCGGCAGCGAGCAATACGCTTAACGTGACGACGAATTCATCAGCAGATACGCAAGCTCCTTCCGTACCGGCAAGCCTGACCTCGCCATCGAAAACGAATACGAGCGTCAGCCTGTCCTGGTCGGCCTCGACCGACAATATCGGCGTCACCGGCTATGACATTTATAAAGACGGGACGCTGGCCGGCTCCACCACCGGCGCATTGACCTTCACGGTGTCAGGTTTGACGGCGAGCACGCCATACAGCTTCACGGTGAAAGCCAAAGACGCGGCTGGAAATGTGTCGGCGGCGAGCAATGCATTGAACGTGACGACCACGGGCTCAGCAGCAGCCAACTGGGTCAACTGCGCAGGCGAGAACAATCCGTGCAACTTTGCAGGCACGAAGGAAGTCCGCTACGGCGCGAACGGCAGCTATGTCTACGGTACATTTACGAATACCGTCATGTGCTCCAATCATGATTTCGGCACGGATCCAGCCGTCGGCTATTACAAAACATGCGATGTCAATATGGCGAGCGGGCTAAGCCTGGCAAATCAGCCTGGCCTGGCTTTATTCGGAGCGTCCGTCGTATCTGCGGACACCGCTGCGCTGATCCCTTCCATTGGCTCGGTCACAAATTCCGCTAGATGGAAAGCAGCAACCGGACACTGAAAATGGGCTGGTCTTCCGTTGAATATCGGCAAGGGGAGGATCAAGCACTCCCAGAGATAAGCATCACGATCCACTTGAGCAACGGCCATGGTTGGTATTGATTTTGTTGAGAGCCGGCAGGTCACAGATCTGATTGACTCCCCAGCTCAAATGTTTCGATCCAGCTAAAAAAAAAGGAAAACAAACAAACGACCCATTCGACGGTCGTTTGTTTTGTTTTTCTTGCTTAGATGTCTTGGCTTCAGAGCAGCGCCTCAGTCTGGTTTCCACGACTGGGAGAGGATCCAAATGTTCTCGTTAAAGACGTACATGACCGCATGCCGGAAGCCGTTTATTTGACTCGCGCGTAAGTGAGCCAGATGCAGAGTTGTCTCTGATATTGAGCCCTTGTGCACTGCGGCATTTAAAGACTGAATTGCCTTCATTGCGTCAGATATGATCATTGCAGGGTTTTTCATGCGTGCTTGCATGATGTCATCTCCTTGTCAGATAAGTTTTGCACAGAACCACACTGTTGGTTACTCGGTGTGACTTAGATACTAAGATTTGAATCCCACAACGGTCTCAAAGTAATTCTTCATGGTCCTCTTTTGATAGGATTTTCTCGTTCACATCACCTTCTCCCCGCTTTGAATGGATGGTTTAAGGTAACGTATTTTCAAGATAGACGGTGATCATTTCATCACCTCCTTAAAGTTTGCGGCTCTTCGGACGTAGCGCCCACGAGGCGAGAGCTAGGATTGCAAGACCAAGAGTGCTCCAAATATGGTACGCATAAGCCCCGTAGTCCCCCACGAATGCATGTGATGCAGCTGCGCCCGTCATTCCAAAGAAAATGCCTGCATACGCCCATTCCTTAAGCCGCGGAAAGCCCGGCACGAGGATGGCTATCGTTCCAAGCACCTTCCAAATCCCGAGAATGGTCAGCAAGTACACCGGATACTCTACTATCTCCACTGTATCGAGCGTTCCCCATTGATGGCTTAGTTCCCCAATTCCTCCGCTCCCCTCAACGAATGCAAGCAGCGCCGTTGTAACCCAATAGGTGACAACTTTTCCACGGGGATAGGTTTCTTCTTTTGAGGTTGTTACCGCATCGACAATCTTGCTCATTTGTTTCCTCCTCAAAGTCTATTGGACACCATTTACTGTCGAAATCAACTATAGGACACCATTTACTGTCTTGTCAATAATGATTTTTCATCTTCACATGAATCAATTGGTTCTCTTTGGAAGGAAGGTGGACCTATTGACTAGACACTATTTACTGTCCTATAATCAGAGGACTAATCTTTTTAATTTCATTTCATACGAGGGAGTCGGTGATGATGAGCGCAGTTGCACAGAAACGGGATGTCTATTATGCCGTGGCCGATCCGACCCGGCGCGAAATCATTCGACTGCTGGCGGATGCGGATGAATTGCCACTCAATCGGTTGACTCCGTATTTTACGATGGGCCGCACCGCAGTCTCCGGGCATTTGACGATTTTGAAGGAAGTCGGCCTTGTCACCGAGCGTAAAGTCGGCCGTGAGACGCGAAACCGTCTCAATCCCGCACCGCTGAAGGAACTCCAGGACTGGTTGTCGTACTACGAGAAATTTTGGAAACAAAATATGGTTCGCCTGGACCAGCTTCTTAAGGAGGAACAGGACTAAAGCAAGATCGATCTATCGCTCGATTTTAAGTTCGAAAGTTCTATCAAGCAGGCGTGGGATGCCGTGACCGACTATAGTAAGCTGGCGAAATGGGTCATGGACAACGATTTCAAACCGATTGTCGGCCATCATTATCAGTTCCGAAGGGAACCGGTCGAAGGATGGGACGGCATCATCTATAATACGAGGAGGATGGAAATGTCCCATATCGTTGATTTTAAAAATGTGTCTACGATTGATTTAGAGTCTTCACCAGTAGCAGAAGCGCTTGCTGGTTTACGTGCTAATGAAGCCCGTTACTTTATGAACAAATACAAGCATGAATTTACGGTTGTACCAGCTAGCGAAAGCCAGGAGACACTTGATTATGTGAACCGAATTTTGAAAGTAGAACGTGATATTGAGTTTGCAGCCAAACCTTTAGAAACGTCACGTTTTCAAGTGGAAAATATCAAATGGGCCTTCGTTTTTTATGAGGATGGTCTAGCGGTCAATGTCATGTATACGGTTGATGATCCTAAGAAACGGGCCGTTGGTTTTAAGCTTTCTGAGGGGATGGGGGTACCAAAGGAGTTAGAAGAGAAGAAGTTTAAGTTTGCCAGACAGAAGTCTAAACTAGCCGGGACAATTCGAGGCTCGTTTTTTGTAATTAAAGGCGAGTATTAAAAATAAGCAAAAAGCGCAAGCATAGCGGTGGATCCGATCCATCGCTATTTTGTTTTTGCAACACTGCTCTGCACCGCATTGCGCTAACATAATGAGAAATCAATTCTTTCAATTATATTTAAAGAAACCGTTTTAGACATTCAGCACTTTGGTAGCACATCAGTCCCCAGGATGTTAGCTAAACCAATTATTGATATATTAATTTTATGTGTACGGCAAGGCTATGCGAAAACGATGACAGGATCGGTTAAGACATGTGCTCCAAGGAGCATGTGTCTTTTTTTTATTTGATAGATAACATTCGATCCATAATTACGGGTAATATCGTGATTGGAGATGATGTGCCTAATTGCCGACATAGCAATCCAAAAGAAACTATTATATTCATTACATGTTATCATAAGCATGAAACTGCTAATAACCATATCCAAGGTATAGAAAGGGGTAGGACATGGCAAATATCGAGCACTTGCAAACCGTACATGTTCCAGCGTCGAAGGTGTATGAAACTTTAACCACCGCTGAGGGACTGTCGGAAATATGGACCAATGAACTCATTATCAATAATCAAATTGGCTTTATTAATGAATTTCGATTCGGCAGCAATGACATAACTAAGATGAAAATAGAGGAATTGATCCCTAATAAAAAAGTCATGTGGCAGTGTATAGATTCAGATCCAGAATGGATTGGTACGATTATTTCCTTTGATATTGAAGAAAAGAACGGGAAGTCTTATATTACTTTACGTCATATGAACTGGAGAGAAGTAACGCCATTTTTTCGCTCTTGTAACTACAACTGGGCTATTTTCCTTTATAGTCTCAAATCCTACTGTGAAGAGGGGTCTGGTCTCCCTTATCATAAACGTAAGTTTTAATTATCCGCCATCTCAATGTTTCCTTTTGGCTTTATATACTATAAATAATGAAAAGCCGGTTCCTGTACATCAGGAACCGGCTCCTCATAAGCCTGAAATATGGACTAACCCCGCTTAAGCGCCTCAAGACCAAGCGCCACCGAGCCGCATAATCCGGCATTGTCGCCAAGTCCTGGCGACACGATATAATCCGCGATGCCTTCCTTGACGCTGGGGTGATTCACATAGCCGTTCAAATTGCGCTGCACTTCCGCGTGAATGAGCGGGAACAGCTGCAGCTGATGCATGACGCCGCCGCCCAGAATGATCTTCTTGGGCGATAACAGGAGTATCGCGCCTGCTGCAGCTTGTCCGATATAGAATGCCTCCATCGCCCATGCCGGGTGATCCACCGGAAGCTCGCTCGCCTTCACCTTCCAGCGCTTCTCAATGGCCGGACCTGCCGCCATGCCTTCCAGACAATCGCCGTGGTACGGGCAGAAGCCCTCGTAAGCATCCTCCGGATGACGGCGCACCAGTACATGACCGCCTTCCGGATGCACAAGTCCATGCACCAGGCGGCCCTCCGTATAGACGCCTACGCCTACGCCGGTTCCGATCGTGTAGTAGATGCAGCTGTCAAGGCCTTTGGCTGCGCCCCAGGTGGCCTCTCCAAGCGCCGCGGCATTCACATCCGTGTCCCAGCCGAACGGAACGTCGAACTCCTTCTTCAGCGTTCCCAGAAAATCATAGCCGCCCCAGCCTGGCTTGGGGGTAGTTGTTACATGGCCGTATGTCGGGCTGGATGGATCGATATCGATCGGCCCGAACGTGCCGACTCCGATCGCCTCAACCTGTTTATCCCGGAAATAATTAATGACATTAGCAAGTGTAACCTCTGGCTGCTCCGTCGGAAAGCTGACCCGATCCTCAACATCGCCATGCTCATTGCCGATTCCGCATACAAATTTGGTTCCGCCCGCTTCTATTGCTCCGATACGCATTCAATTGTCCTCCATTATAGGGTAAGGATAGATTCTTCACAGGTTCGATGCACAAGTACCATAATAAAGGACAAGCTACCCTTTGACAATGAGGCGGAGCTTTTTGAAAATCCGGCTAATGGATCTCGCGCAGCGTCTGGCGGTACAGCTCGCGGAACTCGCCGGGCGTCACGCCCGCATATTTCTTGAATACAGTAAAAAAATGGCGGACATTCTCATACCCGACTTCCTCCGAAATCGTCTGAAAGGAGATATCCTCGTCGGAGAGCATCAGCTGCTTGGCCTTCCTGATCCGGCATAAATGCAGGTAATGAATGAAGGTAAGACCCGTTTCCTTCCTGAACAGGCCGCTGATATAGTTCGGATGCAGCTCGACATGAACCGCGATCATATCGAGGGACAGGTCCTGAGTGAAGTGCCGGTCAATGTATTCGACGACTCTGCGGATATTGCGCGACATCTGGCATCTTTTTCCCTCCGGGAGCAGCGGGCTCTCCTCGGCCAGAGCCGTCTTCGGACGGTTCGCGCTCTGCTCATGCACAATTTCCAGGCACACCTCCGACAGCAGATTAAGAAACTCCGCTTTATTGATCGGCTTGAGCAGATAGTCGATCACCTTGCGCCGGATCGCTTCCCGCAAATAAATTTTCTCTTCATATCCCGTAAGGATAATGAAGCGCTTGCACAGCTGCTTGTCCTGCGCCTCGCGGATCAGGTCGAGTCCGTTCATTTCGGCCATCTCGATATCCGTAATGATCAGATCGGGCTTGAACGCGGCCATTTTCTCCAGCGCATCCAGCCCGTCGCAGGCATTGACGATTTCCTTGAACGGGATATTGGATTTCTCCACGATATTGGTGAGTCCCTTGATGATAATCGGTTCATCGTCCACGATCATGAGATTCAGCATGGGAATCCCTCCTGATTTGGAAAATAAGCGTGAAGCACGTACCTTCGCCGGTCCTGCTCTCAATCTCGAAGATGCTGTCCTCGCCGAAATAGGCCTTCATCCGCTCGCTTACGTTATACAGTCCCATACCCGACCCGGTCGACTGCAGCAGGTCCTTGTTTATGCGCCTTGCCAGCACGCCGCGAATCATCTCCAGCCGGTCATGCGGCATCCCAGCCCCGTCGTCGGCAATGGTGATATGAATGCGTTCATTCTCCTGCCATATATGGACATCGATCGTTCCGCCCCTGCGGGTTTTGCTCAAGCCGTGCACAATGCAATCCTCAACGAGAGGCTGCAGAATAAACCGCGGACAGCGCACCGTCAGGACTTCGGCTTCCACCCGGAACCGGAAATGCAGCTTATCCTCCATACGTATCTTGTGCACCTGCAAATAATGCTTGATGTTCTCGATCTCCTCCTCCAGCGGCGTGTCGTTCTCGCCGGAGGACAGGCTGTAGCGCAGCAGCCGCCCGAATGTATAGATGGCCTCCACGACTTCCTCGTCATCGTTCAGCTCGGCCAGCATCCGGATCGATTCCAGTGTGTTGTAGAGAAAATGCGGCTTGATTTGCGCCTGAAGCACCTGATAGTCGGCTTCCTTCTTCATCAGCTCGGCCCGGTGGACCCGGTTGAGCAGATCGTCGATCCGCCGGATCATCGAATTATACGAAACCGTAAGCAGGCCGACCTCGTCCTGATCCACTCTTCCCGCATATTCCATCAAATTATTCTGATCGACCCTGCGCATATGCTTGGCCAGACGAACGATCCGCTTGGTCAGCATCGACACGGTCAGATAGTAAATAAGAGACAAGAGCGCCAAGAGCCCGATAATGATGACGGCAAATCCGACCGTCTTCTCCCTCATATCCGAGAAGGCCTCGTCAATTCCATTAATCAGCAAAATGCGGAAGGGCAGACCCTGTACGGCTACCGAATTGACGAAGAGCTTGTGTTCGCTCCAGTAATAAAACCCCGGCTGCTTCTGCAGGCGACCCAGAATCGCGGCCGTCTGCCCCTCGGAAAGCTTCATATTCATGTCGCGGTAAAGAATCCGGTCCTCCTGGAAAAACATAATATTGCGGTCCGGAACCGAGGATACCGAATTGAAGAAATCCTGTGTAATGCCGGGCTTCACATTGACTTCCATAATGCCAAGCTCAATTGAGAAGCTGCTGTCGTAAATTTTCTGGTAATACGTCATGGACGGGATCGTATCCGTCTGATGCGTTTCGACGATCCATAAGCCCTTGTTCATGGGAAGCGTTTTCAGTCTGCTGATCACGTCGGTATTTTTCAAATCGCTGTAGTACCCCACCTCGCTTGCAACCGGCAGCACATGCTCGTTATACATATAGAGCCGCACCGAGTTGATGGAGGAATTGCCGGAATAAGCGAAGTTGAATACGGGACGGATGCTTTTGAGATAATTGTACACCTGATCCGCGTCGGACATATAGTGACCGCCGATATAATCGATAACCTCCGGATTGTATTGAAACAAATTATAAATGGATTCCGTCTGCGCAAGGCTGACCTCAAGGCTGCCCGCCGCCTGCTCGATCAGATGCTGCTTGCTTTGAGAATAATCCTTGAAAATATTGGTGTAAAACTGATTGTAAAATATCGAGCTGAAGGCGATCGTCGGCAGCAGGACGAGCACGAAATAACCGGCAAACATTTTACTGGCGATCCGCATATCGCGGAAGCGCTGCACCATTTTATGAAAAAGCGTCAAATCTCTCACTACTTTTCCCTTGAATTGACTAGCTGTGATTTTCATCTTACATGGTTTTCACAATCGAAACAATCGCAAATGGCCGAAGGAAAGGTTATTCCTTGACCTGGAGAACAAAAAGCAATAAAGGGCAGAGCTCAAGCATGGCATGCTTGTCTCCGCCTTTATTTATGGTTCTTATTGATTCGTATCAATTCTGCTTTGGGCTTCCCCGTAACGCTTGACCGCCCATTCGTTCAGCTTGTCCAAACCGATTTTACGGGCTTGATCCATCATTTCATTATAGGCCTTAACCGCCTCCTCCTTGGATTTGGCCAGATAAATTTTCGCTTCCGCCGTCTTGATCATATTGTCGATATTGGATTGAATGACCGCTTCCGCCGACCCGACTTCCGGCACAAGCGTACCGAGCAGCGGATCGGATTGATACACCTTGGTCATCGCTTCCATCGCGGCGGTGGATTGCGGCTGATTCTCCGGCTGGTAACGGGCCAACCCTTGCGTAATGTAGGTATCCGCCAGGAGACCCCAATACACAAATCCGTTCTTCTTCACAACATCCAAATCGTTGGTATTGTAGCTGAATACCGGATAGCCGCCATCCGCCATCTTGTAATCCTCGCCTTCGATACCCCAGTCGCCAAGACGCGTACCCTCGTCGCTGCGCATGTATTCAATGAACTTGATCGCCGCTTCCGGATCCTTGCTGCTCTTCGTCACGAATACTCCTGCCCAGCCGGGATTATTGTTAATCAGCGCGGCCTTGTCCGTAAGCATTGGCGTAAGCTGCGTATACGTGAACGCCGCCCCGTTCTTCGCAAGCTCGGCGTTAAGCGTTTCTGCCGCCGTTTCGGTATATTCCCAGGCAAACGCCTTCCCGGTCAGCGCCAGCTGCTTGGACTGATTCGGATCCTTCCAGGTATACTGGTCGGCGGTAATGAATCCTCTCGTATATAATTCATTCATAAATTGATAATATTCCAGCTGGCGGGGTTCGCCGATGAAATAAGCCGGTTTGCCTTCGACCTCCGTGAAGCCGAAACGCGGCAGTCCGAGCTGCAGACGGAAATAAGAATCAATCTGTCCGGGCGTCAGCGCAAGCGGCGTCATATCCGGATATTTCTCCTTGACCGTGCCGAGCACATTCAGGAAATCATCCAGCGTCTTGATCTCGGGATTGCCGATTTCCTCCATGATGTCCGTGCGCAGCGCCATGCCGCCTCCCCGGAACAGGGCTTTGGGATATTTGGCCAGTTCGCCTGGCGGAGAGAATCCATCGCGCACCGTATAATAATTGCCGTCGGACACCGTGTTGACGGCCTTGGTCAGGTCGTCGATCTTGAAATCAGGCGTATACTTGTCGATCAGCTCCTGCCAGGGGTAGGATACCTTGGAATCCGACATTTTGGAAATATGGTCGTACGTAAACACCAGATCCGGAAGCTCGCCGGATGCGATCATCAGCGGCAGCTGATTGGCGTCGGAGGCTACCTGAACATGGATTGTGACACCCGTTGCCGTCGTGATGGCTTCCGGAATTTTTCCGCTCCAATCGCTCATCGGCCACCACGGAAAATCGACAAACATGGTTAATGTCTTCTGAGCCTGCGGGCTGCCTTCCCCATTATCGGATGCCGGCGCATTGCTGCTCACCGGCGGCTCATCGCCGCTGCCGGCATTGCCAGCGCCATTATTGCCGCCGCCGCAAGCGGCGAGCGATAGTGACAGACAGAGTACAACGAGAACGCCAAGCCATCTCTTTGTGGTAAACATTTTATTTCCTCCCTTTATCGGTTAAGAAGAACCGGCTCCGCCGTCTTCCGGCGGCAGAGGCAGGTTTCTTCCCTCAACCTTTATAGAGATTTAATGGCGTAAACCTTTATTATCTCTATAAAGTTAAAAATCTATATCGATGGAATGAATGAATCAGTGAATGCCATTCCATTTAATATACCAGCTTAGTTCGTTCAGCCTTTGACGGCTCCGATTGTCGTGCCTTTCACAAAATATTTCTGCAGGAACGGATACACGCATATGATGGGCGCGACCGCGATGACCATCGCCGTGACCTGCAGGGAAAACGGGGTAACCTGGGCTACCTGGGACGCATATTCCGCACTGCGGCTGTCCAGCGGAATATTGCCCTTGTTGATGATTTCAATCATCCTGAAGGTCAGCGTCCGCAAATTATCGCTCGATACAAAGTAAGCCGAATCCAGCCATGAGTTCCATTGCGACACGCCCAGAAACAAGGCCATCGTGGCCAGGAGCGGCTTCGATACCGGCAAAATAATCCGGTTGAAAATCGTCCATTCGCTGGCTCCGTCGATCTTGGCCGATTCCTCCATCTCGGGCGGAAGATCCCTGAAGAACGAAACGGCGATAATCAAGAAGAAGATGTTCAGCATCGTCGGGATCACAAAGACATAGAACGTATTGAGCAGATGAAGCTGGCGGAGAACCACGTAGTAGGGAATCAAGCCTCCCGATACGTACATCCCGACGATAAACAGCATGTAGTAGAATTTTTTGAACAGCAGCTGCCTGGCGGACAAGCCGTAAGCGACCAGCGAGGTGACGAATAACCCGAGAGCCGCGCCGACGACCGTTCTTGCTGCGCTGACGAAGAATGCCTTGATCCAGTCAGGATCATTCAAAAATGTGCTGTAATTCTCCAGGGTAAAGGCCCGCGGCCAAAAATAAACGCCGCCGAGAGCCGTATCCATCCCCTTGTTGAAGGAAACGACAAGCAGGTAGAAAAACGGGTAGAAGGTGATGAGAAAAACAAGGACCATCAATATATAGTTAACGCTGTCAACCAGCCAGTCCTCCAAGGTGCGTTTAGCCAAGATGCTGCCTCCTTTCTCGTTAAGCGGTCAGAACAGACCCGATTGCGTCGTTTTCTTCGCGATGAAGTTGCTTGAGAGAATCAATACTATTGAAATAACGGATTGGATCAGATCAATGGCGGTTGCAAAGGAATAACGCCCCTGCGCAAGCCCCATCCGAAACGCGTACGTCTGCAAAATTTCCGATTTGTCGGCATTAAGCGGATTCCCCAGCAGAAACGCCTGTTCGAAATTCGAACCGACCAGCCCTCCGCCGAGCAGGCTGCCCAGGGCAAGAATCAAGACGACGACGATCGTTCCCTTAATGCCGGGGAGGGTTACATGCCAAATCCGCGATAACCGGCCAGCCCCGTCAATCTGCGCCGCCTCGTACAGGGAGGGATCAATTCCCGATACCGCAGCGAGAAAAATAATCGTCCACCAGCCCATTTCCTTCCAGATCGCGCTTCCCACCGCCAAGCCCCAGAAATGATCCGGGTTGGTCAGAAAGCCGATCGGTTCATCGATAATGCCCACCGACATGAGAAAATGATTGACCATGCCGGATTCGCCGGAAAGGAAAACGACGATAAACCCGTATACGACAACCCAGGAAATAAAATGCGGCAGATAGCTGACAGTCTGTATGGTCCGCTTGAACCAGTGAATTCTGACCTCATTGAGCATCAGCGCAAACAGGATCGGGACCGGGAAGGTACAAACCAATTTAAGCAGGCTAAGCGCCAATGTGTTGCGCACGATATTGTGAAACTGGTAGTCGTTATAAAACTCCTCGAAATATTTGAACCCGACCCACGGACTTGTGAAAATGCCGCGGATGCCATCCGTGACCGAATAATCCTTGAAGGCCATCAGAATCCCGAACAGAGGCAGGAAGTGAAAAATGACAAGCAGGAGAATCCCGATCCAAACGAAGATCTGCGGATATTTCTCTTTTTTCAACCGCCTCCAGACCGAACCGGAGGAAGCCGATTGCGAGGAGGCGGTTATCAAGGGGGATTGTTTTAATTCTGCGCTCAAGGCCTTCCTCTCCTTTCCGAAGCCACAATAAATTGAAACCGCTGCCATGCTGTATCTCTATCTTACAGAGGCTGGCTTTGATGCGAAATTGAAGAAAAATAAGAAAAGCATGTCGATTTTTAAGAAACCGCTTCCAGTGTGAGATGACCTGCGCAAGGAGTGAAGCGAGCCGGTAAATAGGCTGCCCTCTGACTAGTCTAAGGATCACTGCTGGCGCGCCGCTTGCAGCCTGACTGGCCCGGGCTCAGGGCCGCAGTACGGTTTTTCCCGCTTACAGGGGCAAATCCCGCGGGCAGCATGGATAGTAGCAGGATTTTCCTTGCTGGAGTGCCGCTCCTTCATTATTTGGCGCCGAATTTGTCGATGGCGCGCTGCAGAACGGGATGTCTGGCCGCATACGCAGCCAACGACTCGCCTTTTACAGCCGCCTCCCACCCGAGCTTCATGCTTTCCACTCCCGCCGTCGGTCCGTCCGGATGCGCCAGAATGCCTCCGCCCGCCAAATGCATTACATCGACGGTGCCGGTCGCGGCGTAAGTATCAACCGCCGTCCCGGCCCACTGCCCGGAAGAAATAACCGGCATTGGCAGCCGGGTATCCCCAAGCGGCGTCAGACAGGAACGGATCGAATGAATGACAGACTGGTCGCTCTCGTAAAACTTGCTGCGCAAGCCGTTCACATGGATATGATCGGCTCCGGCAAGGCGGGCCAGCTTCTGGTAGACGCGAAAATCCATACCCAGCTGAGGACAGCGGGTCAGCATTCCCCACTGGTTGCGGTGCCCATGAATGGGCACCTCGCTGTACCGGCTCAGCTCGGTCAGGGCCGTGAAGCCGATGCTGTTGATGCTTGCCATCACGCAGCTGCCTCCCGATTGAACCACCTGGTCGTGATTGCGGCGCATCTGGTCCATATCCCCCGTAATGTTGAAGGCGTACATAACCTGCTTGCCCGTCCGGTCCGCCGCGCGGCGGACCGCCTTCATCACCGTCTCCACCTTCAGCGCGAACGGCGCATAAGGAGGATCCGCGTTCAGCTCATCGTCTTTGATGAAATCCAGTCCGGATAAGGCAAGCTCCGTAATCAGCCGGCCGAGCGCCTCCATCGGCAGCCCGACAGAGGGTTTGACGATGGTCCCGATAATCGGCCTGCCGGATACGCCGCACAATTCCCGTGTCCCTTCAATGCCGAACCGGGGTCCGCGGTAGGCACGGACGAAGGCTTCGGGCAGCTCGAGATCGAGAAGTCGAAGCCCGGACAATTCCTGCAGCTCATACAGGTTTCCGGCCACCGCCGTCATCAGATTGGGGATGGACGGCCCGAAATTATGGAGCGGGAAGGAAATCCTCACTTCTCCCCTGCGGTAGCCGCCGCTGTGACCGGCCGGAACACTCGCGCCCGGCAGTGACGGCACATCCACAATTTCGAGCGGACGTATGCCTTCCACTACTGCGCCAAATTCGCGCTTCAGATCATCCGTTTCTCCCGGCACCGCCGTGAAGGTGCCCGTCGACTGCTCGCCTGCCAATATCCCGGCCGCATACTCCAGGGAATACGGCGTTTCCACCAGATAAACCGCGACTACGCGTTCCTGACTTTGCTTCAATGATGGACTCTCCTCTCTTCATAATCGTTGGATGGGAGCGGCGGAAAGCAGGCACCGCTCCAGGGGCATCTCATGTCAGCCCGCTACTCACTGATTCTCACCGGTCCATACAACCCTCCGGATGGGAAGATCGGCTGCCATGCGGATTCATCCTTACGGGTCCAGTACATGATGGCGTTGTTCGCTCCGACTACACTGGATGGCCGGCCGGTTTCATAGTGGGTGCCAAGCGTGTTGGTCACGCGTATGCGCAGCCGGTGCGGACCCGCTTCCAGACTGCCGCAGGCATACCGGTATGGCCGCCATAAACGAACGCCGGCAGGCCTGCCGTCAACCCACACCTCCGCCGTCCCCCGGACATGTCCGAGGTCAAGGGTGAATACGCCCTGCTTGTCCGTGTGGAAGGCATGCTCATATTCCACTACGCCGCTATGATGCGGCAAACAAAGCGCTGTGCGCCAGTCCCCCAGCTCGCCGCGCACCTGCGAGGTGCGGAAGCGGATCGGCGCTGTCAGCACCGCCGCTTCGGATTCGGCGCCGTCCGGCTCGATGCGGACGGCAACGCATGCTCCGGCGGACTGCGGGGCGAATACCGCTTTGCCGCCGCGCAGCGCAATCTCTGAGCCGTTCAGCCAAATCCGCGCCCGTCCGGTATGGCGCAGCTCCATTTGGTCCGCTCCCGCCGGAAGAGGAAAGCGGATCCACACCGGTCTGCCGATCGCAGAGGAATCGGCATGGAACGGCAGGGGCTCGCTCACCGGAACGGAATCCGGCATCAGCCAGCCCACTCCTTTAAGCGGATGGGGACGCGGCGCGATCCAGAGCGTCTCCGTCTCGGCGAACTGCAGCACCGCTTCATGGTAGACAAGCGGCGGCTGTCCTTGTTCGTCGCGCCAGTCCGGCCCGGTGCAGAATACCGTCCTTCCCCCATCCTCATAATCGATAATGCCGTCTATCAGCACTTCCCCGCGGCCCTCGGGCAGCGTTATTCCGACCTCATTGAGTCCGCTGCGCCACCACTGGGTGACATCCAATTCTTCCTGTCCCTGGCGGATATACGGATTGAAGTCTCCATGCTCGGTAATGATGCTGCCATTCACATGGAGAGCGGCCCGGCCCCGTGCCGCGAACTCGATCCGGACCTGCCGCACTGGACGATCAGGCGGGCATTTCAATTGGGTGGCCAGCGCCGATTTCAAATTCGGGCTCTGCACATAGACATATTTGGGCAATGGCTGCCCCGCCTGCCTGTTCACTTCAATTCCGGCCCGGATCAATCCTGAGGAAAGCGCCGCTGCCCGGATCAGCAGCTCATTGCTGCCAGAGTCCAGCTCAACCCAGGCCGTCTGCTCCTCGGGGCCGCCGGCAAATTCAATGACCAGGCCGTTCACGCGGCAGGTCAATTCCGCATTGCTCTCCGCCCGAATCCAGTACCGTCCGGCTTCCGGCGCAATGACATGCGTCCGCGCCCAGACGATCTCGCCCTTCTCGGCCCGTCCAAGATTCAGATAGCGGCGCGGAACTCTGCCCATTCTTCCGGCCCAGGTACGGAAGGACAGATCGCCGAATGTTTGGCTGTAGACCACAGGCCAGGCGGAATCCTCCCGGAAGCGGTCTCCTTTGCAGGCCAGCCAGTAGGCCGATTCGCTCCACAGCCTGTCGAGCCATGCCGAGTCGTCGTATTCCGGCCGCTGCCAGCCCGCCTGCTCGCCTTCAGATTCTCCGCGCTCCAGACTGACCCTGAACTGACGGCGCTCAATGCCAAGAAGTGCCGTCTGCCCGTCATGCAGGTCAAAATCGCCATAGCGGTTATCCAGCGTCGGAACAGCCGTAACGTTCCAAGGGCCGTCCAGCTCCCGGCCTGTTCCATCCGGTATCGCTTCGGCGGGATCAGCGGCCCTCAGGCTCACGGAACGGGCCGGCTGGCCTCCCGGTTCCGCACGATTTTCCAGAACCGTCCGGGAACCCTTCTCCAGCATCGAAACAATCAGAGCGGCAGGCCAATCAGTGAATGGAATCTCCAGCTCGACCCATTCTCCGGCGCGTTTATGGGGAAGCGGTCTGCGTCTGCCGGCCACCGGATCCCACAGCTCAGGCTCACCGGCTGTGCGCAGCCGATATGGCGCCGTACCCGGCATGACCGCTTCCGGCCCGGCCGGTTGATGCATCGCCAGCAGGCCTTCCGGCGGCAGCAGCAGGAAAATATCCGCATCGTCCGTTTGCCGCTGCAGCGTCATGCCGTCCCCTATAATCCGCTTGGGCAGTCGCTCATCGATCAGCAAAGCCGCCTCTTCCGGCGTATCCACATAATCCGCGCCCGCAAGCTGCCTCTCCCCTTCGGGGACGTCAACCGCTACGACCCAGCCGCCCTGGACGATCCATTCCTCCAGCTTCCGCTTGGCTTCTTCATCCATTACGGTCGTTCCGCACAGCATGACGACCGAGAAGCGTTCTCCGGCTATGGCAAGCTGATTCCCGTCGCAGGATCCCTTGGCAAGCGCGGAATCGTCGACGATATCGTAATCCCGGCGGATTCTGCGAAGCTCACCTACATCGTCAAGCTCCTTGCGGTTCCACCTGCCGGTCAGCTGCTTGTACACCTGATCAATGCGGCCGACCGCGTCATTCGGAACCCGGTTGGATACAGCCATCGGATGCTCATCCCTGCCGCCATCCTCCAGCGTCATCAGCCCGCATACCGCATAGGAAGGATAGTGGACCGCCACATCCGCTATATGCGTCCCTTCACTGAGCAGGCCGCATACCCGGCTGACGGTATCGGCGAATACCGGGTAATGCTCATAATACGGCTGCCTCCAGCCCGTATCCGGCGGCGCCCACTCCCACCAGCCGCCCCGCGTACTGTAATACACAGCATGCGGACTGTACAGCGTGGCGCCAGCCTGGAACCAGGGGACAAGCCAATGCATCGTCTCTTCGAGCGTACCGCCCCATCCGCTGGAATGAAACGCCTCCAGCCATACCCGCTTGCCGCCATGCAGGTGGACCATCGAGGAATGCGGCTTGATCTCACCGTCCATGTCCGCTCCGGCCGAGTTGTACCAGCGGTGCGTCCGAAAATAATCCAGGTACAGCCGCTGCGCTCCGTGGACCTCAACGCGTCTGGCCGGGCCCGCCTGATCGCAGCCGATAAGCATATTATGCTTCTCATGCCAGGTACCGACCGGGATGAAGAACGACTGCTCCGCAAGCTCCGCGGCCAGGCGGTAGACTCTTCTGCGCACCGTTTCTGCTCCTGGTGCATCTTCGAACAGCGCCGGAATTAAAGGCGTAAGCTCTTCTCCATACCGCTTGCGGTAGGCTTCGGATACTTCCGGCGTCCACAGCGGCAGCGGCGGCAGCTCATCCTGAAAGCTGCCGGCCAGCGTCCTGCCGAGATCATGCGGGAAACGCCGCTCGAATTCCCCGTGAATGCGGTCAATAAGCAGGCCCGCCGCCTCCGGATCGAGCCAGTTGAAGCCCTGCCTGACCGCCGCATAAATATAGCCGCCCTGCTCGGTCAATTGCATAGAGCCTTCGGGAATCTCATCGGCCGACTGGAACCGGCGCAGCTGATAGCCGGCAAGCTGCGGCTGATCGGCTACGATGCGGGCCAGCAGATTGGCGCCGGAGAACCCGATCTGATCGTAGAACCACAAATACATGCCCAGGCGCTCCGCTTCCCGCAGCGCCACCTCGAACAACCTCCACCAGCCTTCGCTGAAGAATACCGGCTGATCGCCGACGGAGCCGTACTGCGGGCCTGTCGGGGCAAGCTGAATAATGCCGATATTTCGCATGCCCCCGGCATGAAATTTCTGAAGCTGCCAACGCACTCTCTCCTCGGTTATCTCCTCGCCGCTCCACCACCAGAACGGCACAGGCCCATAACGGGGATCAGCCTTGGCAAAACGCTGCTGCATCTGCTCTAAACCCATCGATAGAAGCCTCGCTTTCCATAGTTAACTATTTATTATGTTAGCGCTTCCCGAAAGGAGATTATAGAGAACGATTTTCATATTCGCATGCTGATTTTTAATGAGGGGGCCGGTATTGAATTGGTGGAAATCCTATCTTGTAAACTAAAAGGGAGAATAACTGCAAAAAAAAATGGCTGATCAGGTCTCTAACACCCTGATCAGCCACTTTGAAGCCTGCTGAAGATTAAACTTTATTTTTGAAAACACCATTCAGGCTTGGCACTTTATCGGCAGCATTTTCACTTGTCAGCGTCTGATTATCTTCAGTGGAATTATCGTCATTCTGTTGATTGTCATGCTTATCCGTACGATTATCTGCTCGCTGTGTTTTTGGATCGGCGTTATTGTCATTCATATCATTCACCTCCATTTTCTCCCTTAGTATGAGAAGATGGCTTGCATTTTATTCCAGCGGTCCTATAAGCTGCCGATACTGACGTGTACATTTCGTCAAGTGCGGGAATTCATACGGCTGAACCGACTTCTTTTTGCTTGTGGGTATGTATGTTCCGTTTTCATGATTGCCTTAATATTGACTGGGCTGCTCCTGTCTGATAAATACATTAAATACATTGCTGCTGTTAAGCCTTCCGGAAGCTCGTCTGTAAACCAAATAACTTATTGAACAAGTTCTGCTTCATTTCCGTAGAAAGTTGAGGAGATATGTTTTGTGAATTCCGACGATTTTGCCATCAGAAAAGAACGTACGTACAATACCGGTAATCACAACCTGCGCGGCGAAATGCTTCTTCTGCTGCTGCTCAGTTATTCGCTTTTGCTGCGCAATGTGTGGGGATGGAAGGTAGCCTTTTCAAGTGTTTTAGTGAAAATGCGTAACTGGAAAGACAACATTTTTACAGTTAGATAAGCCTTAAAGAATAAAAAACCATTCTCTGTTCATTGATCCCATGAAAATTTATAGTGTTGTAATAAAAAAATGAATGCCTATGGAAAAAACATTTGATAATTGACTTAATAAATCTCCGCATGATATATTGTGCATACACGAAATACACAATTTGATTAAGGAGACACGGAATGCTGGCCTTAGACATTCGAAGCTTACCCAATTTTCAGTTAAGAGACGTATCGCTTCAGCTTCCTAGACGAAGTTATTTCGCTGTTGAAAAGTAGGAGACGTACTATTTTAAAATTTCACAAAGGAGATGCATAGCCATGAAAGGTTTAGACAGAATATTTCTTATCGGAGCGATGCTGCTGGTTGTCGGTCGTGTGGGCGCTTACGATAAAAAGACATTGGAACGAAAGAGTGGATTTTACTATTGTTGATAATTGTATTGGGCTTCATATCCGGGTTAATTCAAGGGTGGGTAATATTTCTTAACAAAAGCGGAAAAATGGGAAATGGCAAAATGAAATTCTGGATAGTTGGAACACTTATAGTGTTTGTTGCTCTGAAAGTCGCAATGAATATAGTGATTCCATCATATTTAGCTACGGATGGGATTGGGATCTTGGAATCTATCATTTTTGTCATTGGGGGACTTTTCATCGGACGTTCTTACTACTCCCGGCTTCATCCGGTGAATGTAGCCGATAGACCATTATGAGGATTGGAATATTGGTTTTGGCCAATAAGGCTTACAGAACAATATATCTAATGATTTAAAATTAAAGGAGAAAATAGAAATGACTGATAAATTTAAATTCTTATACGTAATTACAGCAATTTTGGTAGTTGTTTGGCTATTTATTTTACCGTGGTATAACTTTCCAGCCTATTTGGAAGTTATAGTAAATGTCGTAGCTATTGTATACTTTGCGATTACCATCAATTACGTCAAAAATCATAAAAAGCAATTCCTCAAATAACACGCAAGTTTTTATTAATTAATAAAACTGCTATACAGTTGAAAATTTCTATTTAAGGATAAACAGTGACTTATACCGATGACCAATATTTGTCGAGTTATTCAATTTAAGGGGATCGTTGCCTTTAAATTAAACACAATGGCAGCCGACCAGCCCCAGCTACGTATCCGGAGCGTCTACAGTGAATGAAATTAAGTCAAGCAGAGTTTTAGAGCTGTAATATACAAACGGATAAAGTACACAATACAACGTCTCTCAGGACAGCAATGAAATTACTAGTGCGTGCGCCGATCGCGCCGAACCGGTGCCTTCGGGAAGAACAACCATGAGCGCACGCTTCTGCTTCCCCGCGCAGCTGGTCCCAGTGTCCTCGAAGTGTGCCAATGGCGTTGAACTGATGCCCCCTGACTACGATCAGTCTACAACTTTATTTTCCTAACCTAGTACTTTATTGAAAATTATCAAACCTAATCATAAGAAAATCAAATAAAATAAAGGGTTCCACATATTATGCATGACTAATATGTGGAACCCTTTATGATTAACTATCGTTCGCGGTTAGTTCAATAGCAAACGACCAAAGAACCGCAATCCTTTATTGAAAGCTTGATCTGTTGAATCTCTTATCGACGTCCTCGGAAGGTTCGGCGCAAATCCTCAACCCACTTGTCTGGAATTTCCCAAGGGATGAAGTGTCCTCCCTGTTCGTGAGCGGAAATATTGACGTGGTTGTACCAAGGAGCGCGATCGCTGTCGAGAAAATTCGGTACGCGATTTTCGGTTGTGATACCCGGCGGATTTTCGTAGCCCACAAAGGTTATACCGGTTGGTGCCTCAATGACAGGCGAGCGACTATGATCGGGTGTCCATGGATATCGGTTATTGTTCGCATAGACGCGCATCGAGGTTTCGATGGCATTGTTTACCCAGAAAATTGTTGCGTGTGTAAGGATGTCGTCCTTAGTAAAGACATTCTCGACGTTGCCTTTATTGTCACTCCACTTCACCCATCGTTCCAAGATCCATGCAAGCATTCCAACTGGCGAGTCGCACAGTCCGAATGCGAGTGTGCTGGGATCAAGAACGTGTACGGCGAGATGCGATGCAAAGCGGCGATCAAATTCCATTATCTTAGATCGAATACTCTCAGGGATATTATCAGGCAGAGGACGGCCTCCGGCAAAATCCCAGGCGCGATCCCCGTTAAAAAAATTCAGCTTTAGCGCAGACCCGATATGTATTGCGTAGAGCTCGTCACTATATTTGTGTCCCAGTTGACCGGTCACGAGAGCACCTACATCGCATCCCCCTGCCGCGTATTTCGCATAGCCGAGAGTATCGGTCATGAGCGTATGCCAGAGATCGGCAATTTTCCAAAAGTTCATGTCTGGGTTGTTTGGCAGTGGCGTCGAGAATCCAAAGCCAGGAAGTGAGGGCACGATTACGTCGAATGCTTCAGCCGGATCGCCCCCGAATGCTCCAGGGTCCGCTAGTGGATCAATGACCTTGGACCAATGCCAGAACGTCCATGGCCAGCCATGGGACAGGATCAATGGTACAGGTTTAGGCCCCACGCCAGGTTTACGCATAAAGTGCACAGGAACTCCGTCAACATTTACTTTATAGTGTTCGTAGGCGTTGATCGCCTTCTCGGATTTGCGCCAGTCAAACTCGTTAATCCAGTAGTCGACGAGTTTCTCAAGGTAGTTCAGACTAACACCGTAAAACCAGTCATCATTACCGGCATCGAGAGGCCATCTGGTGGACTTTAAACGATTTTGAAGATCAGCAAGTAACTCATCCGATACGTAGATCGGACTCGGTTCAAGCACGAAAGGAGCTGTTGTCATAAGTGTTCCTCCTAGTATTGTTTCGTCCGTCACCCGGGTATGAACAACGGAAATGCAACCGCGACTGAGACTACGAATCGGTTCCCAGTTCGACCAGACGCCTCAATGCGGGAATTGCGGATGCAATTGCCCGTTTTTCCTCCTGAGTGAGCCCTTCACTGAATTTCGAGAGCTGCGTCATGCGATTCAAACGACGCGAATCAATAACATTTGCCCCCAGCGCGGTAATATGCACTTGAACGACTCGGCCATCATTTGGATCTGGTCGGCGCTCGACGAGCCCGTCTCGTTCAAGTCGGGTCACCAACTGTGTGATTGCCGACTGCGTAACTTGCTCATTAACTGTCAACTCAGTAAGCCGCATGGGACTCTTGAGGGACAACGTGTGCAGGACGGAAAGTGTAGTGAAGCTTAGTTTTTCAATTGACGGCAACCGAATGAAAATCCTCGTTAAATCCTCGAACACCATAGCGAAGTCGCTAACGTTCAACTCAGTCAGGTTATTTTTAGGTTCCATGAATAAAAATATATCACAAACTTATATAAGTTTCTAATATGAATTCAGTGCGCCAAGACTCCAAACCAGCTTAAAGACGTTGGGTTCACGCCCCCATTTCAACGAAATCATGTTCTCTACTTGTGTCACCCAGTGCTTTGATTTTGCGTTTTAACGTTTCGACGAGTACATCCTTATTCGCATCGTTCATCTCACGCTTTATTTGCTTCGGAGTAGGTGCTTGTGATTATTGACAGCGTAAGTATTCGATCCTCTGGCGGATATCTGAATGGTTATATAAACTCGCTTTCGAGACACCGAATTCTTCTGATACGCTATTGAAATTGATGCTCTTGTTGACTCGTAAGCGGCGTGAAATCGCCTGATCTACCTTCTCTAAGGTGCTTGCCTTCCGTTGGGCATGGATGCTCTTCAGATGGGCTCAGATTCAAAAACATGCATTTCGTGCCGAGGTTACACGAAAAACACATTTGGCGGGCTATTTGCGATTGTTTCTTTCAAAGTTCTTGCAATTAACAGACACCCGTAAAGAATGGGAAAAAGATCGCTGGGATGTAAGGATACTGCAAGTCCATTAATGCTTGGGGGCATCAGGCGTCTGCCAGGAACGGGCAGTAGAGCGGCATTTCTGTTGCTTTACCGTTCAAATCTGTGGGATAATTTATTTGAGGTGGATACTATGAAACGAAGAATATTCATGGGTTTAGCCATAATAACCGTCATGGCAGCCATTGCCGGCTGCGGCCATAGGGAGCCGGACAGCAGCCAAAGCTCTCGCCATCAGGGCATGGGCTGGACGGTCTACCGCCCCATCAATCCGTCTTCCGAAGAGCGTTAGCGTTATGGAGCTTGCAGCGATTTACCTGTCAAATAAATCATAGAGACTGCGGAGTGATTTTTATGGAGATTAAACCAGATGACCTAACCGGGTACGAAGTGGCTGCATTAATCGGGGAGCATCTTCAGAGTATGACGCTTCATTCCCCGCCGGAGAGCATTCATGCCCTGAATCTTGAAGGATTGAAGAAACCGGAAATCACCTTCTGGAGCGCATGGGAAGACAACGAATTGCTTGGCTGCGGGGCGCTTAAGGAGCTGGATGGCCGGCATGGAGAGATAAAATCAATGCGGACCTCTGCGGCGCATCTGAGAAAGGGTGTGGCAAGGAGAATCCTTGAACACATCATGGAAGTAGCCAGGCAGCGCGGCTATCAGCGGCTAAGTCTGGAAACGGGCTCAATGGATGCTTTCGACCCGGCCAGAAGACTCTATGAAAGTTTGGGATTTCAATATTGCGAGCCATTCTCGGATTACATAGAAGACCCGAACAGTGTATTTATGACAAAGGAATTATAAGTGCCAAGTGGAGCAATCTCAGTGGTGATCGAGTTGCTCCTGCAATCCGATTATTCTTAAATCTGTCTGCTGCAGGGAGTCCAGGTTTATTCCTCATAAAAAATCATGTGCGATTTATCGTTTTTGTAATAAGAAAGCCTGTCGTGCAGCGTTCCCGTATGGAATTCAAATTTATGCCCATCAGGGTCAGTGAAATAAACTGACCTTTTATCCCTCTCCTCCCGTTTACGGCCTGCGAGAATATTTACACCCAGATCTTCAAGTTTTTTTACCACGGCATCAAAATCTTCGCTTTCCACGCTAAAAGCTACATGTGTATAGGAGTACTGGATTTCATTTCGCGGAATATCGTCCTCCACATTTAATGCCAACCATAGTCCGTTCAAATCAAAATAAGCCAGCTTGCTGCCTTTGACCAATAACTTTGCACCAAATACATCCTTATAAAATGGAATGGATTGCTCTAAATCGGCAACAGAAAAAAGCAAATGATTCATGCTTCCTATTTTCAACATTGTCCGCTCCTTCGCACTTCGTATTCGTTGGAGTCACTATCATGATGTTTGTTTGTTACCGGGCATATAAGTGAATCCAGGCTGGCCAGTAACCTAAACTAACTGCCAGCTGACTGGACTGGAGATTGCTAATCTCGGTTGAATAATAGGGTAGTATACCATCATTTAATATCGCCTTCGTCAGGGTGCCGACAATGGCTTTGCCAATCCCCAGACCTTGGTATTCGGGTACGACATCCACACCAATCTGCCACATTCGCTCACAATCCCCGGACGCTCCGGCAATGCCTACAATCTTTCCGTCACACTCGGCAATCGACGCCAGCATATCAGGACGGGAGCTGTCCGCTTGATAGGAGAGCGCATTTCTAAAATTCTGATGCTCGTAGAGATTTGTGACGTCGTTGCGGTCATAAGTTGAAACGGTTATTCCCTGCGGAATATGAAAGCCTGTAAAATCATCGATGGAACAAACATATTTCTGAACAGGTCCGGCTATATGCTGATGATCTTTTTGCACATAATCACCCATTTTGGCAATGGATTGCATGGAAAAGATCTGCCCGCGTGCGAGCTGCATAAAACTTTGTCTTGCCCATTCTAATCGTTCAGGATTACATGAAACAACGACCCCTCTGCCCATTGTTACAATGTTTAACACATGTTCGCGAATTGGAAAACGAGACCTTCCCTCTCTTATCTCAGCTTTGTGAACGGATACCCCGTCAGCAAGAAAATCAGACTCGCTGCAAGAAAGATCTGCTGACAGCACAGTTTGAATGGTTTGTATGGCTGATTCCCTGTGGGAAGCGATCATATTGCACCCCTTTTCATCTTAATTCCGCAATAGCAGCTTCGTTGCCTATAGCTTTTATTGTAAATTCAATAATGATGAATGCATAGTTGGTGCCATGCAATTGGTTTAATTTTATTCCCATTTTGTCATGGAACACACCATAAATTAATCATGCAAGCTCTATTGCCACACAGCAGCTCGTAGCGGATACGACAGCGGGCGTTCAGCAGGTTATTGGGACGAGGCCAGGAACTGCAAATTCCAATTTTACCATTGTAAGGGATACCCCTCCGTGGTAAATTAAACTGACGTTATCCAAGGAGTGTAGGTTCAATGATGATCAGCAAATTTAAAGCTTTCTGCATCGTTATGATCATATGCATACTGACGTTGCCAATATCAGGCTGTACGCAAGGGGTAGAAGCTGAAACGCCCGGGCCCACAGGACCTGCTGAAATAACAATGACTCCTGTTGATCTGTTCAAGGGCGACGGAGCAATATTTCAGCCCTTTCTGGGCTACATGTCCGGAGCATTTAAATTACGCTATGAAGGAAATAAACCACATGCAAAACTGGATATCGATATATGGAAAAATGGCAGGATAGCCGCTTCAGCCGGCTCTATCGGTGACTTGTTCTTCAGTTCGGATGCCCGAAAGAGCGGCGAGATCGAAGTCATAATTTCAGTCGACAACGTTTCCATCGAGGGACAGAATAATTTTAACACGATTAAAGTCGGTACTATATACGATTCCGGATCAGGCCTCGTTACCTATACCATCCCCTGGGAGAAGCAGTTGACTGCACGGGGATTAATCTTTAATAATGAACCGCGTACATTCATTGCCGGTGAACCTGTTCATCTTTGGGGCATGCAGGCATCGAGCAACAACGCAATACAATCCGGGGATCTCTCCCCGGAATCGTTAAGCAAACTCGAATGGGCACTGATTTTTACTTTGCGATATGAAGATGAATGATCTCAAACAACATGAGGAGAAAGCAGACCGTTCCTTGGGACTAATGAAAAATGACATAAAGCCTGCCGCCGTCGTGCGACCTATTGCTGGTTTCCGGCTGTAAGAATTCCAGTGGAGCGAATAAATCGGTGTCTTCCGGCAAAAAACAAGCGTCCCCGCATGATGCGGAAACGCTCTCCATCCAATGCGGCTTGCAACGAATATGCTGGGCCAGACGGTTAATATTTTATGGGCTAAATGAATGCCCGCTTTGTTCAATCCGATGCGGCTGTGCCGCTGCTATGATGCTCTCGAAGATATACGTACCCGACCCGACGGCATACAATGCGTATCCGTCTTCGTAGCTGATCTGCGTAACTTCCCGCGCAGCAGGATCTCCGCCCCTTCCCGTCTCCCTGGCAGATTCGGCGAAAACAGCCGGCACATAGACCAGCGCATCCGTGTTCACGGGAATGTCCACGGTCATCCGGAACCCGTTCTCTCCGCAGCGTTCCCACCGTACTGCAGTCTGGCCGGCAGGCGTAAAGCATAGTCCGTTGACATGGCTCAAATCTCCCACTACGGCAGGCTTCACCGTGATCCGGAACGCTTGCTCCTCGTGGTCGAACCTGGTCGTGATTCCTGCCAGCCCTTGATAGAACCATTCCTCAATATGTCCGAGCATAAAATGGTTCTGCGATTTGCCGACCGTCGGACCGTCCCAGGCCTCTGTCAGCGTCGTCGCCCCGTTCGCGATCTGATAGCCGTAGCTCGGATGGTCGGTCTGCCTGGTCATCCGGTAGATAATATCGGAACGCCCATTGTCCGACAGCGCCTTGAGCACGTAGCGGTGGCCGACATCCCCGGCATTGGTATGCCAGCCCCTCTCCTCGATATCCCGTACAATAGCACCCAGTATCCCTTCGCGGTTATCCGCTTCGGCCAGCCCGAGAACAAGCGGCAGAGCATTCGCCGTCTGGCTGCCGCCGGCATAATGACCGGTGTCCGGATTAAAATATTCCGCATTGAATGCCTGCGCGAGCGCAAGCTTCAATTTTTGGAAATATGCGCCATCCTCCTGCTGATCCAATATGCCCGCCATCTCCTCCAGGATCGCAGCCATCTGGTGGAAAATGGCCGTCTCGACAAGCGGTACCGGCGTATTTTGGGCAAATCCCGGCCCGTCCTCCCCGACATCGTACCAATCGCCCAGACCATGCATAATCAGGCCATCCACCATTTTCGAAGCCATATACTCGGCATAACGCTTCATGCCGGGGTAATGCGTCCGCATGCTTCCCGGATTGCCGTATTGAAGCAGCATATCCCAGTTCGAGATAATATAAGCCGCCCCCCAGGTGACGGAATCTCTGAACATATCCCAAGGCGGCTGAAAAACGATATATTCGGGAGCGGTGGTCGGAATCATGCCGCTTGGCTGCTGCGCATCGCGAATATCCTCCATCACCTTGGAGAAAATGGTCTCCACATCATAGTTGTACATGATAGACGGCCCCATCAGGTGCAGCTGTTCCAGCCAGCCCAGCTTCTCGCGGTGTGGACAATCCGTAAATACGCTCTTCATATTGCTTAGAACAGCCCAATTGATAATCTCGTGAATCCGGTTGATCATGTGATCTGAACATTCGAAGCTGCCCGTTTCGGCGATATCCGGATATATCATCTGGCCCTCGATTCCAAGCAGCACAGCCCTCCCCGATGCCAGTGCCGCTCCGCGCCGCAATGCCTGATCCATGCCCGGCTCCACAGCATCCAAGCCAGTAACAATGCCGGTGTCTTCGGGAACGTCCGGGAGCGGCTCTGCGCCCTCTACCTGCACATAACGAAACCCATAATAGGTAAAACGCGGCCGCCATACTTCCACGCCCTCCCCCTTCAGGGTATACGTCAGTCTGTAAGGAGCTCCTGACATCCGCTGATCCGGCCCGCTGCCCTCCAGACGTTCGCATGGCGTCAAGATGATCTCTGCTCCGGCCGGTCCGGAGACGGCAATCTCGGTCCAGCCGGAGAAATTCTGGCCCAGATCGATCAGCCACACGCCGGGCGCTGTCTGCGTCGCCTTCTCAGGCCGAAAACGGCGCTTGACCTTCAGCGGCTGCGCCTGCTGTACCCGTAATGTCCCGGGCGGTGCAGCTGTTTCCGCAGCCGCTGCCCAGCCCTTGTGCTCGGCGGCGGTGAAGCCGGGACGATCCCAGCCCGGCTGCTCGCGGCGGGCGTCGTAATCTTCACCCCCGTATATGCAGGCGAAGGTGATTGGTCCCTCGCATGCGCTCCAGCTCCCGTCGCTGGCCACGGTAGCGTTCGTGCCGTCAGTATAATACAGCTCCAGCTGGACGAGGCATTTGGGCAGGCCGAACGAATTCTTGAACTTCGTGTAACGTCCACCGCTGACGTTGTAGAAGCCATTGCCCAGCATCATCCCCGCCGCATTGACGCCTACGGCGAGCTGGTCGGTAATATCGTATACCGAATACAAGCAGGTTCTGTCGTAATGCGTCCAGCCCGGCTCCAGCTCGCGGTCGCCAATCTTCGCACCGTTCAGCCGCAGCTCGTAATGGCCAAGTCCGCTTACATAAGCCCTTGCCCTTCTCAGCGGCTTGCGGACGGAGAATTCCCGCCGCAGCAGAGGCAGCGGAGAATCTGGTGCCGTCATCCCCTCAGGCGCTCCGATCCAGCGGGCCTTCCAGTCATGCGCGTGAAGCAGGCCGGTTTCCCACCAGGAGAGGGCGCTCTCCCACAGGTTGCCCTCCCGGTCCCACACATTTACCCGCCAATAGTACCGTGTCGCGGATTCCAGCGGAGCTCCCGAATACGCAATACAGGTATGTCGGCGGCCGGGCTGCCTGCCCGAATCCCAGACCTCGGCTTCTTCCTGCTCCTGAATCTTATAGACGCGTAACCGGTAGGCCGACTGAATCACAGAACGCTCTCCCTGGCTCCTGTAAGACCACCCGAAGCCTGGTGTCAAATTATCGACGCCAAGCGGATGCTCCCTGCCTTCAACCTTTAATCCCACGATATTCATTGAACCGTTCCTTCCCCTGTCATTCGTTTCGTTTCAGAGCTTCCCTGGCGGCGTCCACGAGCCGCAGCAACTGATAGTTCCGGAAGCATGGCCCACATTGAAGCGTTACTCCTGATAGGAATGCTCCCGGATCATGTTTCTTACCGGTGGTTTGTGGTTTCCACGCCCGGCTTATTCACGAACTAACCAGCGATCCGGTACTCAGCTTCAGCGATTTTGACCTCCAATCGAGCGGTCGTTCCTCCTGCATAAGAATCCGCAGACCTACCTTCTTCTAGCCGGGCATAATTTCATAGGATTCGCCGGCCCGGGTATTGAAAACAAGGAGGGCCCCCGTACGGCCCCATGGCTGCTGCGATTCCGCATATTGACCGGACAGTACGGTGCGTCCCGACTCCGAGAATTTCCCAGGCTCTGCGGGCTGTCCAGTCACTGCTATGTGCCCCGACTCCGCGGACTGTCCGGACTCTGTGTACTGTTCTGACAATACGGTGCGTTCCGACTCCACAAACTGCCCGGACTCTGCGGGCTGTCCTGATTCCGCAGCTTCTGACCAGTCAGGTCCTCCCGATTCATCCGCCGGTCCTGCTCCCGCCAGCCTGAGCGGCATATTCGCCCGGATGCGGCATTCTCCGCCGGAGCGTGAACGGACGGCTGCCCGGGTCAAGCGGCCATCGGCCCATTCGATGTCCAGTTCGAAGCCACCGCGTGCGCGAATTCCGGTGATCCGGCCTGCCGGCCATGCCTTCGGAAGCGCGGGAAGCAGATCGATGCTGCCGTCATGGCTTTGCAGCAGCAGCTCGGCAATGCCGGCCGCCGCGCCGTAATTGGCCTCCAGCGTGGTGGGATACCAGCTCAGCTTCGGATGACGGTGGGCGTTGAGCAGATTGGGAAACGGGTTCTTCAGCAGCTTGACCAGATAGCCGTGCGCTTTCTCTCCGTCCTCCAGACGGGCATATTGATTAATCAGCCAGGCGAAGCACCAGCCGATCGTATCTTCCCCTTCATAAACCGCGCGGCGCTCCAGGGCGACGCGGCAGGCTTCCGCCAGCTCCGGCCGGCTGCTCGGCGTAATCTCGCTTCCCGGATGAAGCCCATACAGGTGGGCTGTATGGCGATGCCCCGGCTCCGCTTCCTCGAAATCCTCCAGCCATTCCTGGAGCTGACCGTGACGGCCGATTCGCAGCGGATGAAGCCTGCCGCAGGCCTCCTTCAGCAACTCGCGGAAGGCTTCGTCGGTATCCAGCGCAATGCTGGCCTCGATGCAGTTCGTGAACAGCTCCCGGATCAGCGAACGATCCATCGTCGAGCTCATGCTTACCGCCGACTTGCGGCCGTCCGGACCAATGAAGGAATTTTCCGGCGAGGTGGACGGGCTGCTCACCAGATGTCCTCCGCCGTCCTCGACAAGCCAATCCAGACAGAAGCGGGCCGCGCCCTTCATAAGGGGATAAGCATGATCCTCCAGAAAAGCAAGGTCCCCGCCGAACCTGTAATGCTCCCAAAGATGCTGACAAAGCCAGGGACCGGCCATCGGCCAGAACGCCCAGCTCGCTGAGCCCTTGGTCGGACCGCCGGAAGGGGCAGCCGACCGCCACAAATCGATGCCGTGATTGGATGCCCAGCCCCCGCAATTATAGTGGACCTGCGCCGTTCTGCCTCCCGTCACAGCGAGCTCCCCGATCATATCGAACAGCGGTGTGTGGCATTCGCTGAGATTGCCGGTTTCGGCCAGCCAGTAGTTCATCTGCACATTGATATTCGCCGTGTAATTGCAGGTCCAGGGCGGGCGCGTCATCGGGTTCCAGATCCCCTGAAGCGTGGCTGCCTGCGTGCCGGGACGGGAGCTTGCAATCAGCAGATACCGCCCGTAGCGGAAGAACAAGGCGGCCAGCTGCTCATCTGCTCCCCCCGCCCGGAGCGCCTTGATCCGCTCATCCGTCGGCAGATCGCTCCGGCCGGGAGCATCCAGCGTCAGGTCGGCGCGGTCGTAATAACGCCGGTGCTCACTGATGTGGCGGCTGCGCAGCTCCGCATAGGAAAGCTGCGCAGCTGCGTCCAGCCACCGGCTGCAGCGGATGCCGGGGTCCCGCCCCTCCTTTACCGGGTCCTTGTCAAAGCCGTTGTAGCTCGTATCCGCCGTCAACAGCAGCGTGACACAATGGGCATCCCGGATGAAGATGCGTCCGCCATGCACCTCCAGCCTGCCGCCCTCGTTCAGCGCCTGCAGATGAATTTCGAAAGTCATCCCCTCGCCGCTGCGGTCGAATACCACTTCATCCGCCTGGATGAAGTTCGGTTCCACATGGTCCGGGGCCTGTCCTCCGAGCAGGATGCCGCCTTGGCTTCTCCTGCTCACCCGGAAGGGCAGCGGACTGTTCAGCGAAGCCTCCAGGCTGAGCTTGCCCGGCTTATCCGCCTCAAGCCGCACAACCATAACCTGATCGTCGGCCGACACGAAGGTTTCGCGGGTGTAAGTGACACCGCTGTATTCATAGCTGGTGCGGCAGACCGCTTCTTTCAAATCCAGTTCCCGCCTGTATGCCTCCACCTGGACGCCGTGTCCCAGCTCAATCTCCAGATGGCCCATCGCCTGGTACGATTCGCCCCATGGGCCGAGCATATGCTCCTCGATCAGCGTTTGCGCATCGGCATACCGCTCCTCAAAGATCAATCGCCGGGCCTCGTCCAGATAGCGCGAAGCTTCGGCATTGTTGCCGTCGGTCGGATGGCCGGACCATAATGTGTCCTCATTAAGCTGGATGCGTTCCCGTTTGATGCCGCCATATACCATGCCGCCGAGCCGACCGTTGCCGATCGGCAGCGCTTCTTCCCACTCACCCGCAGGCGTGCGGTACCAGAGCTTCGAATTTAATGCGTCCATCGGTTCCATTGCCTCCTAATCAGTCTCTCATTTTCGGGTACTTACAGAGCCGGACCTTCCAGAATCAGCACATCCTTCGGCTGAAGCGCGACTGTGCCGTTCATCGTTGTTCCGCTTAGCAGCTCAGTTTGCTCCAGAGGGCCCAGATCAACGGCGGCAGCGGCATCGTTATGATTCAAAATGAACAGAAATGCCCGTCCATCCTTCACCCTGCGGCTGACCTCGATCCCCTCCGCCGCCTCCAGAAGCGGCTTGATTCCCCGCATCGCGCATAAGCTCCCCGCCAGATCCCGCAGGAACGATGCATCCGGACTGCTCGCCACATACCAGGCTTCTCCCTGCCCGAACCGGTTGCGGGTCAGGACAGGCATACCCCGGTAAAATTCTTCTCCGTATTCGGCCAATACCTCGGCTCCTTCCGGGTGCAGCAGATCGCATAAGAGACCGCATGCATACTCTCCGCCGAGACTGCCAAGCGGCTCTTTCATTACGATCCGGTTGCGATGCTCCGGGAACAGGGCGTCGATCTCCTCCACCCATAAGCCGAGCAGCTCCCGCAGCTCCCCGGGATAACCCCCTGCGGCAACCAGATCGCTTTCCCCGACAATGCCGCTGAAGAAGGTCGTGACGAAGATTCCGCCTCCCTCTGTGTACCGCTTCAGCTTGTCCGCGACACCCGGCTTGACCATATACAGCACCGGCGCAATGACGAGCCCATACCGGCTCAAGTCCGCATCCATGCCGACCAGATCGACCTGAATGTTCTGTTCATAGAACGCATCATAATAGTTCTGCATTTCGTTCAAATATTTCAATCCGGCGCTCGGACCGCTGGAATGCTCAAGCGCCCACCAGTTTTCCCAATCGAACAGGAGAGCCACACCGGCCTCCACACAGGCCCCCAGCAGCTTGCCGCCGAGCACCTGCAGCTCGCCGCCCAGCTCCGCGCATTCGCGGAAGACGCGCGTATGCTCATGGCCCGCATGGTCGATCACCGCGCCATGGAACTTCTCGAACGCGCCGGCCGAGCGGCGCATCTGGAAGAACATCACGCTGTCCGCGCCGCGCGCGATCGCCTGATAGCTCCACAGCCTCATGACACCGGGACGCTTAAGCGCGTTGTACGGCTTCCAGTTCAATTGGCTCGGGCTCTGCTCCATCAGCAGATAAGGATCGCCGTTCTTCAAGCCGCGCATCAGATCATGCCGCATCGCCACGACGCTCATCGGCATATCGTTCGCCGGGTAGCAGTCCAGCGCGGCGATATCCAGATGAGGTGCCCATTTAAAATAATCCAGCGGCTTGTAGGCCCCGTTGCTCTGCAGATTCGTTGTCACGACCGCGTCCGGAATGATCGTTTTGATTGCATGATATTCATCCAGATAAGTGCCCAGCAAGCTGTCGGACATGAATCGGTCATAGTCGAGCGAGATGCCCTGGAATGCCGTTTGGTCCACATCCCTTGCGCTCAGATGCTCGCTCAGCAGGCTGGGAAGCACGATTTCGTCCCAGTCATAGAAGGTGTGGCCCCAGAAACGGGTATTCCATGCGGCGTTCAGCGCATCAAGAGAGCCGTAGCGCCGCTTGAGCCATACGCGGAACGCCTGCTCGCAGTTGTCGCAATAGCAGCGGAGCCCATATTCATTATTGACATGCCACAGCAGCAGCGCCGGATGATTCTTGTACCGTTCGGCCAGCTTGCTCGCCATCCTCGTGGAGTATTGGCGGTAAGTGGGGCTGTGCGGACATGAATTGTGGCGTCTGCCGAATTTTCGCTTCCTGCCTTCAAAATCGACCAGCAGCACGTCCGGGTAGCGCTTGGCCATCCAGGCGGGATGGGCGGCCGTGCCTGTAGCCAGGCATGCCCATACGCCATTGCGGTGAAGCATATCCATCACGTCATCGAGCCAATCGAAGCAATACGTTTCCTCATCCGGCTGATTGAGCGCCCAGGAGAAGACATTCACCGTAGCGATATCGACACCGGCCAGCTTGAACAGCCGCATATCCTCATCCCATACTTCCCTGGGCCACTGCTCGGGGTTATAATCCCCGCCATAGAGGATTTTGTTTATTTTGCCCTTGAACAAACGCAGCTCACATCCTTATCTGGAGATTGCCCTCTTTAGACGGGCTCTGTCCTGCTCAGCCGCATGGGAGACGACTCATTCATGGAGAAAGGCTTCAGACGGAGCTTGAACGCCATAGGCTCCGGTCTGATCAAGTACTGCTCCAGAGTCGGCGCATACCCGCAGCTGTGATTGCCGATTCCGCTTTGCGCCGCGTCCAGCTTTACGATCGTCTCATCCAGACGGGTCAGCTTATGCCGATGCTTCGTCATGGTGAGATCCCCGGTCGAATAATGATGCACGCTCGTATCGAACAGCATACCGCCGGCGAACAGCAGTCCCGTGCCGCTCCTGTCCGTGACGGCGGACCAGCGGACATCGGATTTGTTGCCGTTCTCCTGCGGCTTGATGTAAGGTACGTACTGCTCCTCTACCGTTCCGCTGTAAACACCAAGCTTGCCGCTCTCCTTGCGGTCGGAATAGCATTCATGCGGGCCTCTTCCGAACCACGAGAACTGCCCGAATCCGGCCGGCATGGCAAGCTCCAGGCCGAAGCGCGGCAGTGGCGGAAGCCCCTCCCGCGGATTGATCGACGCTTCGATCTGCAGGTCGCCACTGCCGTGGATCGTATAAACCATGCGCGTACGAAAGGCGACTAACTCCCCTCTCGCCCCGGCCGCGGCATCCGTCACAATGCGAACGGTATGCCCGCCGGTCGTCTCCACCGTCATATTCCTGAACATCGTGACAAGCCTGTCGTAGCCCGCTTTGCGCCACGCCTTCGCGAGATTGACGTCGTTGTCAATCGGCGCGCGCCACAGATTGATCCTGGGTCCCGACAGCAGCAGCGGCATATTTCGGAAGGTCCAGGAATCCAATCCGCCTGTCAGCTTGTTGAAAACGAGGGAGAAATCCGCCCCCTGCACCGACACCGCTTGATCCGACGATGTCAGGCGCAGCGGCGGTGCGGCTGTCGGCCGTGCCTCCTGGTCCGTCGCTGCCGCCGCATACCGGGAATGATCTGACTTGGCCGCGCTCACTGTTCCGATCGGCAGATCGGCCCAGGCCACCTCATGACCTGGTTCCGCCCACACCGTATTGTCCGCAAGCGAGAAACGGATATGCAGCCAGTATTCGCCGTCTGCCGCCATGGACGGCGGGCTCAGTGGCACGGATACGTCCTCTTCCTCTCCTGCCGCTGTTTTGAGAACAGGCAGCGAGCCCTGTTCCATTATTTCGCCGTCGCGCATCAGCTGCCACTGACCGTGCAGATGCTCCAGGGTCAGAAAGTCGTAACGGTTAATCACCTTAAATTGACCGGACCCCGCGTCGGCGGCTTTGACTTTCACAGGCTCGATCGCCTTCTTGTACTCCAGAATCGACGCCTTCAGCTCGCGGTCCGGAAAGACCAGACCGTCGATGCAGAAATGCCCGCTGTGCGGCTCCTCTCCGAAATCTCCGCCGTAGGCGGTCCACTCCCCGCCGGATTCCGTCTGCCGGACGATCCCATGGTCCTGCCATTCCCAGATCAGACCTCCGATCAGGCGCGGATAGGCGTAAATGGCCTCCCAATATTCCTGCATATTGCCGACGGCATTGCCCATGGCGTGACCGAACTCGCACATCAGAAAAGGGCGATTGTCGCTTTTTTGCCCTTCCTTGATGATCGTCTCCACGGCAGGATACATGGAGCTTACGATATCCACCATCGGCGCTTCATAAGCCCGTTCATAGTGAATCGGCCGGGTGGGATCGGCCTGCCTGACCCATTCGGCCATCGCATCGTGGTTCGGCCCATAGCCAGACTCATTGCCCAGCGACCAGATGATGACTGACGGATGGTTCTTGTCCTTCTCCACCATCCGTCTGGCCCGCTGCACATACGCCTCCCGCCACTCCGGCTGCTTCGACAGCCAGCTCTCGCCGGCAAAGAATTCAGCGGCGCTCGATTCCTTATAGGCCGTATTCTCGATGAAGCGGATGCCGTGCGTCTCCAGATCCGTTTCGTCAATCGCATACATGCCGTAGCGGTCGCACAGATCCAGCCACCGCCGGTCGTTGGGGTAATGGGACAAGCGGACGGTATTAATGTTGTGGCGCTTCATCAGCGCAATGTCCTGCACCATCGCTTCCCATGTCGTAACGAACCCGAGCCGGGGATCGAATTCATTGCGGTTAACGCCCTTAATAATAACGGACCTCCCGTTGACGAGCAGACGGCCGTCCCTGGTCTGCACATCCCGGAAGCCAACGGCAATCCGCTTCACTTCCTGCAGAAGGTTCCCCCCGTCATACAGCGTGAGCAGCAGCGTATACAGATTCGGCGTCTCTGCCGTCCACTGCAGCGGCGACTTCACGGTCTCCTCGATATGGAACCGGCACTGGCCGCCTCCGGAAGAGGTCAGCGGCAGGGGAGTGCTTCGGTCAAAAACCACCCCGCGGCCCGCATCAAGCAAGGTTGCCCTCAGTTCATAGCCGTCGGCGGAAACGCCGGTTATGTTCTCCGCATCGATACGGATATCCAGTACGGCATCTTCGTAACGGTCGTCGAACCGGGTCTGCACATAAACGTCCGAGACGCGCACAGCCGGCAGCGCCATCAGGTAAACGTCGCGGAAAATCCCGCTCATCCGCCACTTGTCCTGACTTTCCAGATAGCTGCCGTCCGACCATTGATAGACGCGCACCGCAAGCGCATTCTCCCCCTGACGGAGCATATCCGTGATATCGAATTCGGAGTGCAGATGGCTCCCCTGGCTGTAGCCGGCTTCCTCCCCGTTCACCCATAGGTGAAAAGCGGAATCCACGCCTTCGAACACCAGATGGATGCGCCGCCCGTCCCAGCCGTCCGGCCGTATAAATCCCGTGCGGTAGCAGCCGACGGGATTTTCCTGCGGCACATGCGGTGGATCGACCGGAAACGGGTAGGGGCAGCTGCTGTAGTGAGGGCGTCCGTATCCATGCAGCTGCCAGTTGCCCGGCACGGGAATCGTATCCCATCCCGCCGCGTCATAGCCGTCGGCCTCGAAGCCTTCCGGCGCGGCCTGCGGCGATTTCGCATAACGGAACTGCCAATTCCCGTTAAGCAGCCGCACATACGGCGTTGTCCCGCGGTCAGGCTCAAGCGCCGACTCCCAGTCGGCATAGGGAAGCAGATCGCCGTGCGGAGCGACCGTATTTCGTTCCAGGACATTCAGATTGGACCAGTCGGGCTGCCTGTTTGCCGCTGCCGGTTCAGTTGTCATGGCTTTGGCACCTCCAGAAGCTTCTTAACCGCAAGTACGCCGCGCAGCGGGCTAGACAGCACCGGAATGCCGATTGCGCCAAGCTCCTTCTCCATCCGCGCCATCGAGCCCTGCGCCAGCACCAGGACGTCCGCCTGTCCGGCCACCCTTCTTGCGGTATCCAGCAGAATGGCATCATGCCGCTCCGGCTCTCCGCTCACCAGCGCGCCATAAGCGCCAGCCGCCAGACCGTCGATAATGGCAACGTCTCTGCCCAGAAGCTCCGCCTGCCTGCGGATCAGCCGCTTCGTCGGCTCAAGCGTCGTCGGCAGCGTGGCGAGCACGCCGATCCGTTCATACTTCGCCGCCGCTTCAAGCGTCATCGCGTCATCGATCTTGACGATCGGCACGTCGATCATGCTGCGGGCGAGATCGGCCACCTCCCCCACGGACGAGCAGGTATTGAAAATGACGTCAGCGCCCATCTCCGCTCCGTTCTGGTAATATTGAATCAGCCGCCGGGTGACCGCAGGCGTTACTCCTCCCGCCTGGACGACATCGTAGATCAGACTGTCATCAACGATGGTCACGACTCTGCACCCCGGCAACTGCTCCTCATAGATTCGTTTCATCGGCTCGGCCAATCCCTGACCGGTATATACCGCCACCACTGTTTTCAAAATAGTCCCTCCCTTAAGTCCTTCACGGTCAGCGGACGACATGCATTCCGCATGATTTGGTACCGGTTCATACGATTCAACTCCCGTTATTCCCGCCCATTCCTGACCTTGACGAAGAAATCCTCGCCGCCCATCTGGCCGCCCTTCAAGGCCAGCTCCAATCCGGCGAATGGAGGGTTATGGGAATAGGTCCGGCAGAGCGGCACGCCCGGAGTGATCTGCCCCGTCATTTCCAACGCGCAGATGTCGAGCTGCTTCATTACATAGCCGGATGTATCCCCTCCCGCCACCGCGATACGCCGCAGCCGCTTCCCCATCATGACGGCGCGGCAGATGCGTCCCAGCGCCTCGCCGATCATCGTTCCGGTATCCCGGCTGTTTCTGCCGGCGGCATGCAGGCCGGATTTCGTCCGGGCGATACTGGCATCGCCGGGGCCTTTGGCGGAATAGATGATCACGCTCGTTCCCTGACGCAGGAGACGGAGCGCCTCTGACGTGATGCGCGAGGATGCCGCCCCGCTTCCGCTGCCGTCTATCCATTCTCCCGGATCGATCCTGATGCCGGCAAAGCCGGATGCCAGCGCATAATCGATCTGCATTTGCGTCATCGACGAGCAGCTGCCGGAGACAACGAGGATCGGTTCCGCCGTTTCAGGGGCCACCGGTTCCGCAAGTCCAGCGGACGTCCCGTCGACCGCTCCAACAGGCGCCGCTCCCGCCGCTCCAACAGGCGCCGCTCCCGCCGCTCCGGCAGACTTCGCGCCCGACGTACATTGCAGCGCTTGATGGGGGACGAAGCCGCCTGCCGACCCGGCAGAGGGGGCTTTCTCCCCGTATGCCGTTCCCGAAGCCTGCCAATAGGCGGACAGCGCATATTCCACGCCGGACGAGCCAGCCGCAAACAGCGGTCCGCGGGCGGCTTCCTTCCACATCAGCCCGCCGACCCGGGCCAGACGCTCCTGATCCAGCACATCGAACAAAATTATCTCCGGGTGCTCTTCCAGCTTCTTTTCGACAGCCTCCTCCAGGGCATCCGCAGAATCGCCTTGCTCCAGAATATCCACGAGCGCGCTGCGCGCCGTTGTCTGCGCGGCGAGATGCCGGAGCAGATCGGCTTCATCCATCGGCGTCACCGGATGACGGGACATTACGGGATGACGGTCCAGCCGGTGCTTGATGGCATGCACCGCGGCAAAATGCTGGCCGAAGACGGTATACCGCTTCAATGCCGGAACGCCGACGACAAGCGGCACATACCGCTGGGCGGAGAAGGTCCGGCGCGCCAACTCCACCGCTTTGCCGATACTGCCGATTCCGGGAGAGGAATCGAAGGTCGAGCAGGTCTTGTAATGGCAGACAGCGGCACCAGATTCCGCCATAAAGCGGAATATGTCCGGCAGCTCCGCCTCCATCTGCTCCGGAGTGAGCGCACGCGCGGTGCCGGCAATGCCGAATGCCTCAATGTCTGCAAACTCCTGGTCCAGCATCTCACGCGTCGGAAGATCAAGAAACAGCACCGTCCGCAATCCCGCCAGCGTCAGCGCTTCCAGCGCGTCGGTCGAGCCGGTAAAATCATCGCCGTAATAGGCCAGCCTGACCGCTTTCTCCCGCGCAGGACTTACCATACCAATTCGGTGTCCGGCCGGCGGTAGTCGCCTTCCCGCATCGGGGCCTTGTCATGGATTTTCCGGTGATTATACAGCGGGTGGTAGCTGCCCTCCGGCGAAATATGGATGACATCGTCTCCCTGCCACTGCACCTCGAACTGCTGGCCTACAGCGTGCTCGGTCGTGCGATAGCGGCTGAGCGGGAAAGTGATGACTATGGTATCCCCCGCGCTTGCCCTGCCCAGACGGAAGAAGCAATCCTTGATCCAGACCCCCGGCTGATTGCCTGCTGTAATGCGCCCCTCCCCGCTTCCGGACCACTCCGCCTTCACCTGGTTGTAGCCGGCCCATTCGGGAATCCGCACTTCCAGATTGGCGATATCCTGATGAATCTTAAGCTCGAGCCTGCCTTCATGGGGAAGATAGCTGCTCACATCAAGGAGACGGGACCCGCGGCTGAGCAGCAGATTGACCCGTACGGTGCCTTTATCCTCGGTAATAATATTGCTCCAGCCCATGAACAATCCTCTTGTGCCCGATCCGATGCAGCACAGCTGCAAATCGCTGGTGTGGCCCCGGCCGTGATTGACGTCGCAGCAGAAATCGTTGGGCGCCGAATAGCCGGCGAACGCGCCGCGCGTGCGCTGCGCGACTTTGTAGAAAGTCTTTTTCCCAAGTATGTCGCCATCCTTGTTGTCCGCTTCCTCCACCCAATCGAGGTCAAGCAGCTGGGATTCCGTCAGATGATTGCGGATGAACCGTTCCACCACTCCCCAGTAATGGGTGTAGCCGCAGTGCGCAAGCGTAATGCCGGTGGAAATCAAATCAACCAGCGAGCAGGTTTCATGCTCATAGGCCTGCTCCTGCATATCGCCAGGCGTCCATCCGAAGCGTGTGCATTTGGTCAAGGCCCAATCGTAGCTCTTCTTCACAAAAGCGATGATCGAAGCATCCCCGGTATAACGGCCGAAGCGCGCCAGCGCGTCAAGCGTTCCGATTCGGGTATGAAAATGCCCGCTGCGGTAGGCCAGCGAAGAGTTGAAGCTTCCGTCCTCGTTATAGACGCCGCTGCGCTTAATGATTAAGGCCGTGAAATATTCACATAGCTCAAGGGCGTCCGGATTTCCGGTTACCTCGTGGTACTTCAGCAAGGGCATCATCAGCCGCCCGCAGAATGAAGCCGGGTCCGGCGCAAGACGGATCTGCACCGCATTTCTCGAAGGCCAGCCGGTTTCCAGGTGCTCGGATGCCGGGTAGTACCAGACATCCTTCTCCTTGACGGCAATCCGTTTCAATGCGGCAACATGCTTGTCCGCGGCTTCCTTCACCGCTGGATCGCCTGTCGCCATATACCATGTCGTCAAGGACAGAATGACAGCCCGCTGGTCGATCAGATTGGCCGCTTCTCCCCAGTTCCCCTGCCTATTGACCTGACGGTAGCTGAGCCCGTCCTCCTTGAAGAAGCTGAGCAGATTTTCTTTATAATGACGCTCCACGTCCTCGCCGAACATCTCTCCGGTCATATGCCGCGCAAGCGTAACCGAGTCGATCAGACGCCCGTGGCTGGAGCCGTAGTCCCAGTCGCCATGGGTCATAAAAGCCGGTTTGGACACAAAATCCGCATTAAAGAACGGAATATAGTTATAATCTTCATCCGCCATTCCGATAATGGCGTTCAATACATGCCTGGCCCGCTCTTCCAGCAGCAGCGTGTCCGGTATTTGGTGTTGGCTTTGTTGACTCATCCCGCATGCCCCTTCCGCATTTTTGATGATAGCGATTACATTTTAATCGTAACGCAACCCGCAGCATAAAAAAATAGATCAAAATTAAGGTTTTTATGCTCATTCTTAACGATACGGCGAATGCTTCGCGTTCAGGATTGGGAAGGCAATACGGTATCAGGGACGAGCCTGTCCCAGCCGGGGAGCAACACGGGGAATCCCGGCAGCATACTCTGCCGCCATCAATAGAGAAATCAAGCAACTTATCCCCATTTTATACACAACTTATCCACAAATGGAGGAACCACGATTCCTGAAGGATAAAGAAGGCTGCCCCCAATGTCCAAGTTTGGCATTGTCGGTCTCCGTTTTAATCCTCTTATCTGTAAAAGAAAAACCTCCATTCCCAGCTGTAACGCGGGACTGAAGGTTATTCGCCATACCGGGCGAGCCGGAAATTTCGGTCTCGCCCGGTATAGGTTTGGTAGCCCGCACGTACCGCCAGCAGCGCCTCGGAAGCCAACGGACAGTGCAGATGCCGAAGGGCAGCTCTTGAAGCTCCGCCTCTACCGCGTTGGAATGGACAATAAGACAAAGCGCCCCGGGCTCATGAACCCGGGGCGCTCGTCTTGCGGAAATATGGGCGGACCGTCTGAAAGCGGACCGCTGTCCCGCTCACGCCGGCCTGGAAGCCGGCTGCCCCATATTGGCGGCCATAGTCTTCTTCTTCGTCAAGCCGCTTGCTGTTGTTCTTCCTCCGGCGCTTTCGTGCGCTTGAGGAAGAACCCCAGGACTAATGCGATTACGGCGACTATTAAGCCGATCAGAAAGGCATTCTGCAGACCCGCAACCAGACCTAGAGCGGCTGCGTCCGGTGCGGTCGCATCATGAGAGCTCAGATACTTCTTCGTTCCCGATGCCAGAATGCTGATAAATAAGGCCGTACCGACAGCCCCGGCAACCTGCTGCAGCGTGTTGAGAATTGCCGTTCCGTGAGGGTAGAGGTGGCGCGGCAGCTGGTTGAGACCCGTTGTCTGTGCAGGCATCATCACAAGTGAAATGCCGACCAGCATAATAATATGACTCAAAATAATATAGCCTGTCGAGGTACCCATGTGGATGCCCATAAACAGCGCCAGAGACGCGACAACAAGCACAAGACCCGGCACAACAAGCAATCTTGGTCCGTATTTATCAAACAGGACTCCGGAGACCGGCGCCATGATGCCATTGAGAATACTTCCCGGCATCATGACAAGCCCCGATGTCAAGGCAGACATTAATAGGACGCTTTGCAGGAACTGCGGCAGCAGCGTCAGCGTGGAGAACATCGTCATCATCAGCACAAGCAGCAGGACGACAACCAATGAAAACATGGGAAATTTGAAAGCCCGCAAATCCAGCAGCGGTTCCTTCATGGTCAGCTGACGCCAGACGAACAGCGCGAGCGCAACACATCCGATAATGATCGTCCAGTAGACTTCAGGATCGGACCATGAGCCCCCGCCCGCTTTACTGAAGCCATACACAAGTCCGCCGAAGCCGATGGTGGAGATAATAATGGAGAGAATATCCACCTTGGGCTTGGTTATATCCGATACATTCTTCAAATACACCCCAGCGAACACGATGGAGAAAGCCGTCAATGGAAGGACGAGATAGAACAGCCAGCGCCAATCCAGAGAATCGATGATCAGCCCGGACAGTGTCGGTCCGATCGCGGGCGCTGACATGATTACAAGACCCATGAGCCCCATCGCCCCTCCCCGTTTATCCGGGGGATAGATCGCCAGAATCGTATTCATCATAATCGGAAGCAGCAGGCCCGTTCCCATCGCCTGAATAACCCGCCCGACCAGAAGCACCCCGAAGGTAGACGATATCGAACAAACCAGGGTACCCACAAGAAATAAAATCATCGCCGACAGAAACATCTGCCTGGTCGTAAACCACTGCTGCAGCAGCGCAGTAACCGGTACCAGCACGCCGATTACGAGCATATAAGCCGTGGACAGCCATTGAATGGTTGACAGCTCAATGCCGAATTCCCGCATCAGATCGGGAAGGGCGTTGCTGAGCAGCGTCTCGTTCAAAATCGCCACAAACGCACCGATAATGAGGGCGGTAATAATCGGCCCCCTCCTGATTCCGCTCAGATCCACGGAAGCCGGTTTTGACTCCAAACCTGACGAGTTCAATACAGTTCCTCCTCTATATATACATCTATCCAACCCAATCCTTAATATTATAACCTCTCCATTATTTACTCAACAACCGCCCCCGGGCTAATTTGATAAAGTTTTACAAGTCCGGACCTCCCTCCTGCTGCAGAAACTCCCTTTTGATCTTTTTGGGCTTCAAGGGAGACGAGAACCTCAGCCCTCATGCCTTTTATGCTGTTCATCCGCGGTTACAGGCAGTATGAAGTAAGAGAGCTCCCTCTCCCCTGCTCGCTCTCCACCCCGACCGTTCCATACTGGCGCTCAATAATCTCTTTGACGTCCTATAACTATCACTGCTGATAGGAGTTCCAGCTGCCCCCCGCATAGTCCTTTTTTTGTACTTATTTCCACCAGATATTGTCGATATCGGACTGCAGCTCAGCGGATACCTGGTTCCACTGGAAACGGGTTTCCTTCCCGCCAAGCAGCCAGCGGCGCGGGCAGGTCGTCTCCATCCAGTCCAGCGGCTCGCCAGGTGCAAGAGGCTGTGCGGCCAATTCAAAGGCCGCGCGAAGCTCAAGCTGCTGCTGCTTCGTTACGGCAGAAGGCGATGCCGAGACGAACAGCGGCGTGCCGCTTCCCGCCAGAAGCTCCAGCCACTGGCGGTTCAGCTCCCACGGCACCTGTTCGGTAATGCCGATGCAATCCGCATCATGGCTGTAGAATGTGCCATGCTGCGGCATGCGGAACGCCAGCGTATTGATGCCCATATATCGGGTCCGCTCCCACAGCTTCCCGCTCGTGTCATCCCCGGACCGCTGCACTTCGAATAATCCCGCCGACAGATGGCTGATCGTATTGCAGCCGATGACGACGCTGCCGCCGGAGGCCCGGGCCAGAACCCGGTACAGATCCAGGATAATCTCGGCCGTTGTCCTGGCACGGTCGTGAAAAGGCTGCGGCAGAGCATTTGTCTTCGACTTCATCTGAAAGCCCCACTGGCCCAGCATATCGAAGGTGGAGAAGTCATGCTTGATCAGCTCGAAGCCCCATGACACCATTCTGGCGACGGATTCGGCAATATCGTTCAGCACATCCGGCACGCTGGGATCCAGCACATACCCGTTATTGGCGCTGTACCGGAGCCATTCATCCGGGATTGCTTCACTGGTCAGCAGCGGACGGAACCAGATGCCCGGCTTCACGCCGGCATCCTTCATTTCATGCGCGAGCCGGTCCATCTCGGGGAAGAGGGAATTGCCTCTCCACGGTCCGCCGTTGCAGGCTCCGCCCCCGCTGGCCAGCTGCCAGCCGTCATCAATGACCATATAGGGACGGTTTATGCTGGAAGCAGACAGGGACGCCATGAATTTGGAATCCTCCAGAATCTCTGCGTGGGAGCTGTTCCCGTAAGCGTAATACCAGTTGTTCCCGCCATATACGGGCTGGTCCGGCAGCACGGGATTCTCGCACATCACGGAGCAAAAGCGGCTTGCCGCGGCAAATGCGCTTTCCCCTTCTTTTCCCTCATAACCGACGATTTCGGCCGCCACAAGCTTGCGCCCGCCCAACTGAACCCCCTCGCTGCCGCAGCGGACATCCGCCGACAACGTAATGCCATCCTGATCAAACTGCCAATAGCATAAGGATGCCGTCCCGGTCTTGACGCCGTAACCGTTAGTCACGTTGCCGTCATTCGCAAGAAAATACCAGGGCATGACGCGCTCCGGCACAATCCCTCTCCACTCCAGATCGCCATACGCCCGCTCCCAATGGTCGCCCAGAACGGCAAGCCGTCCTGTAACATTCTGCTTCCAATACAGCCTGACCGTCTTAACCGCCAGCAGCGGCGCAGACAGCCCGACAGAACAGGAATCATTCCTGCTGTTCAGCGTTATTTCGACACCGCCGCCGCTCCAGATCCCGTCGCCGCTGCGATTGGCCGTTTGCCAGCCGTTATCCGTTTCGACCAGAATCATATCCGGTTCTCTTCTTATTGCCAATGCCACAGCTTCCAGCTCCCCGTTGCCCTTCCCATAGGAAAGGCAGTATTCTTGTAATCGTTCCTATAAGTAGTATAGAATCCTTTGCATGAGGAAGTAATAACGAAAGGCCGCCTGCCGGGAAGAGAAAAGTTAACCAATTGTGACATTTGAAACAGGGGGTGCGTTATGAATCCGGACGGTGACAAAAAATTCGCGCACGCCTTTCCCAACAGCAAATCGGAGATTTACCTGTACGGCGCCCACACGGGGGAAGTAACGAGACCCTGGTCCTGCCAGCGGCATCTTCATCACCGGATGGTCGAAATCAATCTCGTGCTGGAAGGCTGCCAGACCGTTCATACCGGAAACGGGGAATACAGGCAGCGCAGCGGCGATTTGCTGATTATTCCGCCTATGCAGCTGCACGCCTTCAGCGCGGATGAGCCCGCTCCTTTAAAATATTTTGTGATGCATATCCAGATCGATGACCCTGTATTTCTGCAGCTGCTCGGCGGCTCATCCCAAATCTATTATCCGGAGGGCGGGACGCTTAACCGGCAGATTCTGCCGGATGTACAGGCGATTCTGCAGCTTCTGCTGGACGGTGCTTCAAGAATCTCCATATTTCACAGACTCTATACGCTGCTGGAGCAGCTTGAGGATTCCTTCACCAGACTGAACAGCGATCACGCGGCCAAGCTCGCCGGCAACCTGCCTGTACAAATTGCCAGGGAAATCGAGACCCTGATTGCCTCCCCCCAGGATGAGGAGCATGCCTGGTCCGCCAATTGGCTGGAGGAAATTGCGCTCAAGCTGGGTTTTACCCGCAGGCACTGCTACCGCGTTTTTCAGCAGATGTACCAGATGTCGCCGCGGGATTACTTCTCCATCCTCCGCCAGCAGGAGGCCATGCAGCTTTTGCTGAACACGCAGGGCTCCATCGAGCAGATTGCACGGCGCGTCGGGTATGACAATGTGCAGAGCTTCATCCGTCAGTTCGCGAAATGGACGGGCTCGCCTCCGGGCGAATTCCGCAGGAAGCGCCGGGACGATTTGATCTATTTGACTCCCCTCGAAGTCAAATGAAGCTGATCGATCGGCAATGAGCATCCTTCCTTTCCGAGTCCCTTCACCAAAGCCCGCTACAAGAAGAGCAGCATTCCCCTGAGAGGGAAAGCTGCTCTTCCTGGCGTATACTTGCGCTTATTCAGAAGGATAACGGCTGGCCTGCCTTCCTGTCATGCCGGCGGGAAGCTTTTATCCCCTGGACGATCAGACGCAGCAGGTAAGCAAGCGCCACCGAGACGACTGCGCTGAGCGCAAAGGCTGTCAGCGTCCGCAGCGTAATGGAGCCGCCGGGAAGCAGCCAGTCCGCCGCGCGCTCGGTGTACCTCAGCATATAAGCATGCGCAAGATACGCGATATACGAGTAGATGCCCGCCAGGGTGAGCATCTGCCGCAGCCAGACGGGTGCATTCTTCATGAAGCTGATCGAGGCCGCATATACGGCAAGCACCGAAACCGTGAGGAACACGGCCATCTCTGGCCTTAGGAGCGACAAGTCATCATAGCGGATAACAACGTCCGGATACAGCTTGAAATGAGATACGACCACATACAGCATCCAGCAAACCATGAGCGCATACAAGGCGGTCAGGTAGTGACGGCAGCGGATGAGCCATGCACGCCAATGATCCAGGTACAGGCCCGCCGCCGCTCCAAGCGCGAAATAAAAGAAAAACATCAGTGCGTTGCGATCGAGATAGGCAGTGAAGAACGCGCTCAGAAAAGGGATATCCCATGCATCCGCCGAGCGGTAGACAGCGCCGCCCTGATCCATCAGCCACACATAAAGCAGTCCCAGAGCCAGAACGATTATCGCGGCTGTCCGGACCGACTTTGGCTTCCACCTCCTGACCATTCGCTGGAGAAGCGGAAACAGCAAGTAAAATTGGGCAATCATAACGATATACCATAGGTGATAGGACGCTTTTCCCGTAAAAATCATCATCCCGAGCTTCGGCAGCGAGCCTGCCTCGTAGAGATTGAGCCGCTGGAAGGTCACGGCATATAGAACGGCCCATGGAATATAAGGCAGGATGACATCCTTGAACCGCTTGCGGATAAACGCGCCATAGCGAATGTCTCCGTCATAATTGTAGAAGAGCACGAGCCCGGTAATGAACACGAACAGCGGAACGGCGAACTTGGACAGCAGCAGCAGCAGACCGAGAATCACTCCATCCTCCAGACGGGTGTCCGTCATGGGAAAATAGTGGGCGAGGGCATGCTGCATCACGACCGCCAGAAACGCCATTCCCCGCAGCATTTCGATTTCATCTATTCTTGGTTTCTTCATGTAAACTCCTTCCAGGGGGACTGCATAAGCTCTTCCATTCCTCTATCAGTTTAACATATTAGGCCACTCCGGACAGGGCTCCCCCAGGGAAGCATGCCCCCCGCCGTCTTTATGATCAGGCAAAAAGATAAAATAGTAGCGCCGAACACGAAACATTCTTGTATTCAGCCTGCCAAATACGCCGATGACGATGTGATCGCCCCTGCCGCGGTCGGCAATCTGGCGGCCGGCTCGGCAACGGTGCCGTCCCTGCAGTTGACTTGGACGGCGCCGGGCGACGACGGAACGACGGGCACGGCGGCGTCTTACGACATCCGTGTCAGCACCGCGCCCATCACGGACGCCAATTTTGCAAGCGCCATCCCGGTTAAAGAACATTCCCCTGCCTGCAGCAGCGGGAACCAGCCAATCGGTGACCGTTCCGCCTCCCGGTGATACCGGGTATTACTTTGCCATGAAAACAAAGGACGACGCGAATCTCGTCTCCGCTATTTCCAATGCCGCAAGCGGTACGACCCTGCTGTTTCCCATTGGCACAAACGTCATGAAATGAAGCTGTACGGGGAATAGAGCACACATCCTGTGTCGATTTCGACGCGTTAACTGCGCATTACGCTCAGCTCGGAACGTTTACACACGGCTGAAATTGTATTGTACGGCTCGTAGGGATTTCTTCTAGCAAAACCCATAAAGAAGCCAAAAGACGGTTCGGGGCATTGCACCCGAGCCGTCTTTTTTATCTATGAGGGAATACAGGCAGTGTAATCTGGACTTGTAATGGCGTGATCTCCCGCGCCGTCGGCATTCTTTCTTTAACTCAGGTCATTCCACATACGAAAAACAGGTATCGAGCATAGCTGCGGCAGTCGGCAGATCGGCTATTTTCTTACAAAAAAAAGATGCCATTAAGCTTTAATGGCATCCCAACTCATGCGTACAATTTGCTGCAAATTTTCCTCATTAGCTTCAAATTCCCCTTTAAAATGGGCTTTGGCCAGCTGTGTGACAGGAAAATAGCAATAGCTCAGCAGAAAAAGTGTCGGCAGCGGCTTTAGCTCACCGTTTCGTTTCCCCTTCTCGACAAATTCGTGTATCGCTGTGAACATCGATGCCGTATCATCAAGATATAATTTATCTACCAGCGGCGAGGTTGAGAACTGCTCCAGAAACAAGAAATAATCCTTGTTCTCCAGAATGAACCTCATGGAATTTCTCATGAACTGCTCGCATATCTGCCGTGTAGGCATGCTGTCATCAATATCATGAATCAGCTGCCTGCTCATCTTCTCTTTGACTTTGACATAAAGCTTGCCGAGCATATCCTCCTTATTCTCAAAATAAACATAAATCGTCGCAGACGAGACATTCGCCCGCTTGGCGATTTTGGACATCGAAATGTCTGAAAACCCTATTTCGTTCAACAATTCAATTGTGGCTTGAAAGATCGCTTCGTTCTTGTTCTCGTCTTTGTGTCTCATGCTCTTATAGTGAATGACCGTTTGATTAAAGTCAAGTCATGCTGTACATGGCGGTATGCTCAATGCTGCCATATTCCTTAGTATGGTTAAAATTCAAGTCCATTAAAGGCAGAACAACCTTATATAAAAGACAAACCCCTGCGTCGGATGCACAGAGGTTGTCCAAAAAGCTTGTATAAAAACGTTATTTTACCATTCACCTATTCCAAGATTAAATTGCCAGTGGATGCCGAACTTGTCCACCACGCTGCCGTAGTATTTGCTCCAGAATGTTTCTTGAAGCTCCATTTCCACTTTGCCGCCTTCTTTGAGTTGATCGAACGCGGATTGGAGTTTCTCCTGGCTGTCGACGACGATGGCCAGACTGATGTTGTTGCCTTGAACAAACGGCATGCCGGGAAATACATCGGAGAACATCACATTGCTTCCATAAATATTAAGCCTTGTATGCATGATCAAATTTTCGGCTTCCTCCGGAAGCGGATATTCCGGGCTCGGCGGCGTTTCTCCGAAAGTCATAAATTTAGGCTTATCCGTTCCAAAAACCTCAGAGTAAAACTCTGCTGCTTCCCGACAATTACCATTAAAATTCAAATACACATCAACAGCCATTTGCCCAGCTCCTTTTTTTTGGATTGCCAGTTTTGCAAGTTTGATAACCTCATCTTATATCATTTGCGGTGTATCATCAATTGTACTTTGGACACTTTTTCTCAATGAAAATGAGGGATGCGGCAAACCGCCGCCCCCCTCATAGCTTCATTACATTTACTTATTGACGAAATCCAGAAAGCGCTTCAGCATAACAGCCGTATCTGCTCTTGCCACCGCAGCTTCAGGAAGAATCCGACCCTCCAAGTCTCCCTGCATAACACCGGACTCTACCATGGCTGACAGTGCCTCCCGTGCCCAATCCGCCGCAGCAGGTTCATCAGAGAAACCGGTAAGACCATCTCCTGAAGGAAGAGTTCGGTCAATGAAGGCCGCGGCCCTGGCAAGCATAACCGCCATTTCCTGCCGCGTCACTGGTGCCTGGGGCCGGAATGTCCCATCCTCGTATCCGTTCACCAGACCAATAGAGGCTGCCGCTCCCGCAGCAGCGGCGAACCAATCATCCTGCTGCAGATCCGTGAAAGAAGCCCTTCCTTCCAGATCCCCGAGACCAATGGCCCGGACCAGCAGCGCCGCGAACTCCGCACGGTTTACATTTTCAGCCGGAGCATAAGAGTTCTCTGTGATCCCGTTTGCAATCAGACGCGAAGCCAAATTCTCGACTTCCCGCTGAGCCCAATGCCCTTGAATATCCGCAAAAGACTTCGTCCCCGATATGACGGCATATACGCCGTTATCCCGGCTGCGCACGGTCACTTCGCCGCTATCGTCCGCCTGTGAAGAGAACGATGCAAGCACAGGAACCAGTCCGCCTTCACTTGAGAGCTTGACGGCTGCTCCACCGCTGCCGCTTCCCCCGTGAATCACATGCTCCACATACGTTTCCTTCAACGGATTCTCGTCGATGATCCCGCCGGAGGCATCTACAGCCAGAATGGCAAAATCCACGGCATGCCCCAGCTTGAAACCGGCCGGAAGCGCTGAGCGGATCGCCGCGGCGGCAGTCTCGTCTGCGTAAGCGATTTTAATTTGCAGTATTGCTCCATCCGGAAGCTGCAGCGCTTTGAGCGGCAGCTTATAGTCTCCATACATGCTCTTCACGAGCAAGGAAGCGTCAGCGCCTCCCTGCTCCAAGGCCGCTTGTATAATGCGGTCAGGAATCTCGGCCGCCAAGCCGCGCCGGTCTTCCTGAGATGGGAGCGAAATAACAAAGGCGCTTATACTCCCTGCCGCCTTGAGAGCCTCAAGGGCCTTGGCCTCGGAGAGCGACATACGAAGAATGTCGCCGCTATCAGAATCGGTCGTCACCGCATTCGACAAATCCCCAGCCGGTAAACTGCCGGCGGTTACGACGGGTGCGCTTGTCATTCCGCCACCGCCGTTCCCGTCACCCCCTCCAGTTCCAGGGTTCCCCCCATTCCCGCCATTTCCTCCATCTCCAGGGTTCCCCTCATTTCCGCCATTTCCACCATCTCCAGGGTTCCCCCCGTTCCCGCCATTTCCACCATCTCCAGGGTTCCCCCCGTTCCCGCCATTTCCACCATCTCCAGGGTTCCCCCCGTTCCCGCCATTTCCACCATCTCCAGGGTTCCCCCCATTTCCGCCGTCACCGTCTCCGTTATCTCCGCCTGAATCCGGCGCCGACAATCGGAACAGCCTGGAGGCCTTGGCTTCCAAATTCACCTGAAGCGTCCCTTGCGTCTGCGAGGTCTCGCCGTTCCAGAGATTCAGCGTTTCATAGGCCACATCACCCGCAAGACCTGCTCTTGCCAGGTTGACCGTCTTCTCCGTCGCAGAGCCGCTGTAGTTGAATACGGCAAGATAATAGGTGCCGTTATCATTCAGCACGAAGGTATCGGAAGCCTTGGAGCCCGTATTTCCCTCCACGGAACGGAACGCTTCTCCTTTCCTGGCCAGATTCAGCACATCCGTATTGGTCAGCAGCGCTTCGCCGTACTCCTGCGCTTTGGCATCATGGAAATCGTCCGAATCCAGGAATACCGTACCTGTAATAACAGCGGAATTCACTCTTGAACGGGCTTCCTCCAGCGATCCGGCCCGTGTCAATGCCATATGATCGGGGTCCATATAGGGATAAATGGTTCCATTCTGCCACCAGCCATAGGTTAAGGCGTTCAGCTCAAATTCCGTATCCGAGATGCTGCCGAAGGTATCGGTAGCGATTCTCCGGCTGTGGGCGTACTGGCTCGGGAACATCGGCGCAATCGAAGTGCTGATGAACATGCTGTCCGCCACCAGCGAGTTGACATAGGCCATACCCATGTTATACGCCTGGGTTCCCGTCTCTACCAGCGGATCATAATGTGAGCCTTCCAATGAGCCATGGGTCAGAAAATCCAGCTTGATATATTCAAAGCCCAGCGATTTGAACTTGTTCAAATAATAATCCATCCGCTCCTTCGCTCCCGGATGGGTCGGATCAACCGCGTAAGCGCCGTCGAGCTTGGGCAGCAGCTGGCCGGCGGAATCGCGCAGCAGAATGTCGCCATAGGTATAATCGGATCCCTCAACCTTCTGGCTCATATTGTCGCCCCAATAGACGAACGGCCCCCAGTAGATGCCGGCTTTCTGCCCGTTGGCCCGGATATGGGCGACCGCATCGGCCAGCTGCTCATCCGACAGATTATCCCAATAGGAATCCATATTGACATAAGTGGTATTGTCGTTGGACAAGCCCTTGTCCTGCAAATTCTGCTTGATATAATCCGAGGTATCCAGCACGTCCTGATAGCTGAGCTTGTCGGCATAAGCCGCCCAGCTGTTCCAGCCCATCGGAACGGCATCCGGAACGGCGCTGCTGAAGGAAAGCGGCGGAGTGATGACGGCATTCGCCTTCCCGTATTCCTCCATGCCCGTCCGGTAATCGTCGTAGAGACCGACGAAAGCTAGCGGCGACCACAGACTCGTGCCGGACAAGCTGCCGTGCGGCTGCGAATCATGCGTCTTGGCCGAGGAGACCCCGCCGTATAATTCAAGGCTGTTCAGGCGGTCATTGCTGCCGATAAAATGAATGCCCGTCTTCCAGACATCATGCTTCACCGAGCCGACGACCAGCCCCTCGCGGGTCTCGTTATCATAGATGGCCGATACCTCATAGCTGGTGTCCTCCGAATTGATCGGCACGGCCTGTGAACGAATCCACATATCATTGTCATAAGGAAGAGCCAGCACCCGGCCATCCCCATAGCTGCCGATATCCACGCCGCCGGTCGTATTGGTGATCACAGGAGCCATGTAATTGGTCGCGATAGCCGAATCGGAGACCGCTTCCAGCTGTGCGAAGAAGAAGGGCTGATCGGGATAAAACGTATACCACTGGTTAAGCGTTGGCTTGCCGGCTTCCGTATTGGCCAGCTTGATCTTCGCCCCGCTGCCGAAGCCGTCCTGAACCGGCTGCACATCGGACATGGAGAAGCTGTGGCTGCTGTAGCAGCTGCTGATATTATCCCCGGATTTGCTGTATACCCCCCGGACGATCACACGTCCGTTCCATGCGTACTCCGCAAGTCCGCTGTCCGTTCGATACGTCATCGTATAATCGCCGTTCTGCACGACGACCGCGCCGGCATATTCGGTAATGACGATGGACCCTTCCGTTTTGCTGGCAACAGGGGCGCCAAGCGGCAAGCTTGTCTCCGGCGCTTTCTCACAGGGCAATACATCTCTTCCGGTGCCTGGCGAGACGATAATCCGGTCCAGATCGGGGGCATAGCTCCCTCCGTCCGAGAACAGGAGCGTATTCGTTCCTGCTGCCAATGTCACGGTAATCGTCTGGTTTCCTACCGTGTTCCAATCCGCTGTGCTGGCGAACAAGATCGTCTGGGCCGGACCCCCGTTCACACTCACATCGGCAGAACGCGGATCTCCGGAAATATAGGCGAACGTCAGATCATAGGCGCCCTCCTCCGGAACGACGATGTCGTTAAACTGCACAGAAGCTCCCTGATACAGGTTCCCTGCTTTCTTGCCGCCCGAGCAGCTTGCGCAGTCTGAGATCGAGGCATTCCCCGCAAAGGTATTTCCTGCCGCTTCGCCTTCATAGCCGAGCGAAGCCGGGGAAATATCGATTTTGTCAAAATCGGGCGCGTAGCCGCCTCCGTCGGACAAATCAATATGATTGCTGCCTGCGGCCAAATGAAGCGTCAGCCGCATCTGGGCCGTCGTATCCCAATCCGCGGTCTTTGCGAACTCCACATGCTGGGACGCGCCATCGTTCACGCTGATATCCGCACTTCTGGGGTCGCCGGATATGTAAGTAAAAACCACATAATAAGGCCCCGCTTCCGGCATGTTAATATCATTGATACGCAGGCTGCCGCCTCCATACAGATTGCCTACCTTCTTCCCGCCGGAGCAGGCCGTGCAGTTGCTTACGCCCGCATTGCCTCCAAGCGTATTGCCCGAAGCCTCCGCTTCATAGGTCATCTGTGTAACAGAGCCGGCCGCTGACTGAGCCGGCGTATCCATGATTAAGGCAGGTTCTTCCCCCGATGTGCCGTCTGCAGCGCCGATAGCCGGATCTTGCTCCAGCGGTTCATTGTCCGCAGCAGCAGCCGTTTGCATAATGCCGAATATAAGCGTCAGAACAAGCATCCACGAAAGCGTTTTCTTCATTATTAATTCCTCTCCCTCGCTTCTATAAAATAGACCTCGCTGTGTGCGTTTGCGTTTTCGCCCGCCGTCTGGCAGCCCGCGAATCATACATGGTCTCAGGCCAAACCATGCGAATAATGTTATTTTGGCCAATCACATCCTTCAGCCTCTAACTGCATACAACAGCCAGATAGCGGCGGAAATAGGAGAAACAGACCTCAAGCCGGTCTGCTCTCCATTCTTTAAAAAAGGCCATTCTTTCGATCCTCCGATACAAACAGAGAGAAACCCTTACTCCAGCATCAGCTTGACCAGCCGGGATTCGGCAGGCTCCAGTTCAATGCGAACTCCGCCCCGGGCAGCCCAGGCAGCGCCTGACCATAAGTCCTTGAGCGTATACGGCGTATCTTCTTCCCAACGCCCGATCCCGCCGGGCGGAACCGTAATCTCTGCCGCAGCATCGGTCTGGAAGTTAAAGACAGCCAGATAGATGCAGTCTTTCCCGCTCTCGGACCGGACCAGCCCGAAGACGTTCGCCGCTGCCGGGCCTTCTGCCGCAACAAGCGGAAGGAAGGTCTCGCCGAGGCCTGCGAGCGCCACGATATCCTGATTCGCCAGCCATTCCTCCGCCCGGCGGCAGGCTTCCTCCTTGCGGAAATCATCCCCCATCATCATCAGGGTGCCGGCTATGACGGAAGCGTTGAGCCGGCTGCGCCCCTCGTGGTACGAGGTAGGTTCCTGATTGAAGCTCTGATACAGCACCGTATGGTCCGGATCGTTATAGCGGTAAATAGTTCCGTTCATCCACCACCCGTAGGTCAGCGAATTGAGCATATATTCGGTATCCGCCAGCGTTCCGAAGGCATCGCAGGATATGCGCCGGCTGTGGCCGTAGATATGGGGAAAGATCGGCGCGATGGACAGATTGATATGGAAGGGCCTGCCTATCTGCTGCGGGTCGAGGCTTCGCACGATATAATCCATTCCGTAATTATAGGCTTGAATTCCCGTACGGATATCCGGATTGTAATGGCTGCCCTCCAGCGCGCCATGTCCCAGAAAATCAAGCTTCACATAGTCGAAGCCCCACTCCACGAAGCGCTTCAAATGATAATCCGTCCGCAGCCGGTTGCCGGGATGGGTCGGATCAATCGCCAGCCCTCCATCCAGGCTCGGCAGCAGATTTCCCTCCCTGTCCCGCAGCAGCATATCGTTATACGTAAAGCGGCCTTCCGTTCCCTCCACCTCGCGTTCGAAGCCGGTGCCCCAGAACGCGAACGGAGTCCAATAGATACCGGCCTTCTGCCCGTTATCCTTCACCTGCCGCACAGCGGCCTCCAGCTGCTCCGGCGTCAGGTTATTCCAGAAGGAATCGAAGTTTACATAGACGGTTCCATCCTTATTAAATCCATTGTCCTGCAGCTTCCGGAGAAAATCCGACGTTTTGCTGTATACATCGTAATCCAGCTTTCCCCCGACGGCGGACCAGCTGTTCCATCCGAAGGGCACGCCATGCTCCCATGGGAGCGCAGGCGCAAAGGCGGCATTGGCATGCCCGAATGCCTCCAATCCGCCGCGGTAGCTCCCGAAGGAGCCAAGCAGAATAACCGGCGATTCAAGCACCGCCCCCGCAATGGCTCCATGCGGGATGGAGTCCCGGCTAAGCCCGCCCGCCGCGCCGCCATAAATCTCCAGGCTCTCCACGCATCCGGCGGCGGCGCTCCTTACCCGCAGACCCGTCTTCCATGTATCGTGCGTAACCGAGCCCATCACCATGCCTTTGCCCGATGCAGGATCGTAGATGGCTGTCGCTTCATACCCTTCCACCTCTCCCGGCATCGAAACCGATTCATAACGCACCCATTTGTCGTTATCGAAAGGGACAAGCAGCGCCTGCAGAGCGTGACCCTCCGGCAGCCCCAGCGACATGAACGGTCCTGACAAGGCATCCGCAAGGACGGGGGCCATATAATTCGATTCCAGATTACTACCGGATTCCGCTTCCACCTCCAGCTTCACGGTGATATACGCTTGCTCCTCATATACCGTGAACCGCTGTCGAAGCAGGGGGAGGCCCTCCCCCGTGTGCAGAACCGTCAAGCACCGCCCTGTGCCAATGGCATCCGAAACCTCATCAGCTGCCGCTCCATTCAGTTGGCGGGATTCATACTCCGACGCGCGGCGGATGGATCCATCCAGACTAAAGCCCGAGTCTATTCCAATCAGCCTGGAGCCGTCCCTCCAGCGTATGCCATATTTTCCGCTCCCAAGATCAACCGTCAATGCCAGGATGCCGTTATCCAGCGATACCGACGTTTTGTCCGCTTCCGTCTCTATCCGGATAAGCCGGGTGTTCATTTGGCGTTCCTCCTCTGTCTTTGTTTGATCTCTGCCGTTTCCCAGAAGGGTGAACAAAAGGTTCATCGCCTGTTAATCGGCGACCCTTCTAAAACAGCAGCTTACTTCCACAATTCCATGCGCTTGTTGTAATTATCCGTGATGATCGCTTCGACCTTCTCGCCGCCGGCCGCCTTGATCTGGTCCAGCATCGCATCGTACATGGAGTTCGCCGTCGCTTCATCGCCTGCAATAATGATCTTGGTAATGCTTTGCTTGATGACATCCTGAACCTTCTGGTAATTGAGCGATTCCGGCGTTCCGCCCTGCGGTCCCAGATTATCGTACGGCGACGAGTCAAATACGGTATCGGCCAGGTTCTTGATCGCCATTTTATCGATTATGCTGCGGTTGTATTGTCCCAGGCCGTACGGCGTACCATCGCTGCCGGCGCCGTTCTTGATGAACCAGGTCCATTTGCGGATGCCCGCTTTCTTCATCGGATCGTCCGGGTTATCGTTCTGGAGACCGTCAAGCGTTTCCTGCCGCGGCGTATGCTTGCCGTCCTTCATATCCCAGTGCACGCCCTCGATTCCCCACATCAGCAGGTACTGTCCTTCGTCGCTCGCCAGATAATTCATGAATTTCATCGTCTCTTCCGGATGCTTGTTGTTCTTCGTAATGGCGATGGCGTCCCAACCAAGGGGACTGCGCGGCCCAAATGTGGTTTTGGCGGGATCCACACCAGGAGCTACAACCTTGTAGGCCATCATCTGCATATCTTCGCCGCCGGTTTTTTTCAGCGCATTATTGGCGTTGCCCACATCCCAGTAAGCGCCAGGCGTCGAGAACACGATGCCGTTGGACAGCTTCTGCTCCCAGGTCTGCGTCTTGCTGACCGCCCAATCGCGGTCGACTAATCCTTGACGGTATAAATCATTCATGTACATAATCATTTCCCGGTATTTTGGATCCTCGACATCGAATCTCAGCTTGCCGCCGTCCTCATAATAGGTTTTCAAGCCCCACATGCCTTTGAAGGTTCCCAGCACGGCTCCCATATTCTCGGCATTGAAGGTAAGCGGAAACGTCGGTTTGCCGTCGACGGACGGATGAGCGGCCTTATAATCCTTGAGCAGCTGTGTAAATTCATCCGTTGTGAACGGCTGGCCGCCCTCCGCCTTATCCGGGGCCAGCTCCGTCAGGACGTCCTTGCGGATGTTCATCCCGAGCACCGGATCGGTATCCATGCCGTACCAGTTGGAGAGATAGTAGTTCTTGCCATCCGTATAGCGGGTTTTCTTGAGCACATCGCCATACTGCGACTGCACATCCGGACCGAATTTCTTAATCAGATCATCCAGGGGAATAATCGCGCCAGCGGCGATATATTTATTCACGATGTCGCTGCCCCGGTCCAGAAGCACAATATCCGGCAGATCGTTGCTGGCAAGCATGAGATTCAATTTCTCCGCCGGGTTGCCGGTCGGCTGCTGGATTTCCACCGTTACGCCGGTCCGCTTGGTAATTTCCTTGGCGACTTCATTCGTAAAAGCATCGCCCGTGTTTTTGTCAAAGAATGTGAGCGTAAGCGGCTCCGAAATTTTGGCGGGATCCCCGCCTGTGTTTTGGCTTCCGGCATTTGCGTTATTGGCGGCCTCGCCGTTGCTTCCTCCGTTGCTACCGCTGTTGCCGCAGCCTGCGAGCAGTGAGCCGGCAAGCGCCAGCATCATCAGAATGGATGCTGTTTTCTTCTTCTTCATGTTCTTTTCCCCCTACATTCAAATGTGAGTTTCATACATCCGGTGCACCATGCCCGGAATGCGCTGCCTGGTAAGAAGAAACGGCTGTGCCGACCTTTGGCGGCAGTGTGAGTTTCTTCCCATAAACCTTATAGAAATGGATAAAAGGGAAGCTAATACATTCTATAAGGTCAAGAAGAAACGGCTGTGCCGACCCTTGGCGTCAGCGTAAGTTTCTTCCCTGGGCTGCGTGCGCTCATTACGCGGACCGTCAGCTTTTCACCGCGCCCAGCGTCATGCCCTTCACGAAATACCGCTGCAGGAAGGGATAAACCAGCACGATGGGCAGCGTTGCCACCATGGTGGCCGCCATCCGGATCGTATCCGGGGAGACCGCCAGCCGTTTGGCGGAATCCGCCGTCTTCTGCGCGTCCGATACCATGCTGCCGGTCTGGTATTGGTTGAGAATCTTGACCAGCACGGCCTGCAGCGTCTTCAGGCTGGACTTGTACGTGAATACATAGGAATCGAACCAGGCATTCCAGTGTCCAATGGCTGTGAACAGGGCAATCGTAGCCAGCACCGGCATCGTCAGCGGCAAAATGATTTTGATAAACGTCTGCACGTCGTTGGCTCCGTCGATTTTGGCCGATTCGTCCAGTTCCTTGGGCAGCTGCTCGATGAAGGTCCGCACAAGAATCATATAGAACACATTCATCAGTCCCGGGGCGATATAGACCCAGAAAGTGTCGATCAGATGCAGGCTTTTCAGAACCATATAATACGGAATAAGGCCGCCGCCAAAATACATCGTGAAGATAAAATAAAGCGTAATGGGCCTGCGCATGAACAGATCGCGCTTGCTTAACGGGTAAGACAGCAGACTGATGACCAGCACCGTAAGCGGCGTTCCGATGACCGTCCGCGCCACCGTCACGACGATGGCGTTCAGAATCTCGGAATCGGTCAGAATTTGCTTGTAGCTGGTGAAGGAGAACTCTCTGGGCCAGAAGTAGATGCCGCCTTTAATCGTATCGGACGCGCTGTTGACCGACAAAACCAATATGTTCCAAAACGGATAGAAGGTCGCAAACAGCACAACCAGCAAGAAGAGATAAACAACCGAGATATAGACCCTGTCTCCCATGCTTTTGCTTTCCATGCTTGTACTCCTTTCTCTGCCGGGCGGCAAGTACGGGTATTCTCCCCATATCGTTCGTGTGCAAGAGGATCTTTCAAGAGATTCCCGCAGATTTAAAACAGCGACTGATCGTTGACCCGCTTGGCGATATTGTTCACCATCAGCACCAGCATAAAAGCGACAACGGATTTGAACAGCCCCACAGCCGCGCCATAGGAGAACATGCTGTTCTGCAATCCATACCGGTACGTGTAGGTATCGATAACATCCGAATACTGGAGGATCGTATCGTTCTGCAGCAGATACTGCTGGTCGAATCCCGCATTCAGCACGCCGCCCACCGCAAGAATCATCAGAATGACGATGGTCGGCCGCAAAGACGGCAGCGTAATATGCAGCATCAGGCGCCACCTGCTTCCCCCGTCCACTCTGCCCGCTTCATACAGCTCCGGATTGATGGAAGCAATCGCAGCCAAATACATGATGGCGTTGAAGCCCATATCCTTCCAGGTATTGGAGGAAGCGATAATCCACCAGAAGTAATGCCCGTTCTGGAAAAAAGCGATCGGCTCATTCGTCACATGGAGCAGCACAAGCACCTTGTTCAGGAGACCGTCCGAGGCGAGCAGGGTCACGATAATATTCGCGGCGATGACCCAGGAGATGAAATGCGGCAGATAGGACACGGTCTGCACCACCCGTTTGAAAGCCCGCTGCCTCACCTCGTTGATTGCCAGCGCCAGAATAATCGGTGCCGGAAAGCCGAGCAGCAGGCTGAGCAGGCTCTGGGCCAGCGTATTTCGCAGAATAATGCGGAAGTCGCCGTTATTCAGAAAATATTCAAACCACTGCAGCCCCACAAAGTCGCTGTGGAAGAACGAGCCGAAGAAGGAAGCGCCTCCCGGCTGGTAATTAATGAACGCCATGTACAGTCCGAACATCGGGCCGTACGAGAACAGCAGCGTGCAGATAAACGCGGGCAAAATCATCAGCCACAGCCACTTTTGCTGCCGCAAGCGCTTCCATGAACGTCCTCGCGTTTGGGTTGGTTTGCCCGGCATTTGTGCGTCCGCGTAGGCTCTCATGCCAATTCCTCCTTTTGTGCCAAGTCGCATTCGCCCTTGAAGTACCCTCATTATAAATTCAGCAGCGGGGAGGATTATATGCCAGAATTCTCCGATTCATAGTCCAAAATAACGGAATTCCAGCCGGAAGATTGTTGAAATGCGTCAGACCGACTACAATAAAGTTCAGCTGTTATCCTATTTCTGCGGCAAAGGACGTGGTCTTCCCTTGTATAAGATTCTGCTTGTTGACGATGAGAAAATGGAATTGCAAGCGCTTACTGACTGTGTTCCCTGGTCGGATATGGATATCCGCGTGGTTGGAACGGCGAAGAACGGCCGCGAGGCTCTGGAGCTTACGCAGCAGCTCTTGCCTGACATCATTCTGACGGATGTCCGGATGCCCATTATGGACGGACTGGAATTTGCCAGACGCGCCAAAGGGCTGCACAAGCAGATATCCGTCGTATTCTTAAGCGGGCATGACGAGTTTCAATATATTAAAAGCGCCCTTGCGGTGGAAGCGACCGGCTATCTGCTGAAGCCTGTCGATCTCGATGAGCTCGCCCAGCTGATGGAGAAGGTGAAGCTCAAATGCCAGGAGGCCAGGCTGGCCGCCCGTTCGGAGTCGCTGGCGAAGGAGAAGCTGCTGCGCGAGCTGCTGCTGGAGGAATCGGAGCAGGGCCGGGCGCAGCTTGCCCGCCAGCTTGCCGAGCTCGACCGCAGGCTGCCGCTCAGGTGGAGGTACACGGCAGTCTATATGCAAACCGCCGGGACCTCTCCCTCTGAACTGGCGGCGCCCTCTGCAGGACCGGACGTCCTGGGGCCGCTTGAGCGCAGCGTCCGTGTTTCCATTCGCAGCCAGCTCCAGGCCATGGGATTTGCGGGCGAGCTGATCGACTGGGGATATGGCGCTTTCGTCGCCCTGCTCCCCGCTTCTTTGCTTGACGGTGATCCGGAGCCGCTGCGGCAGCTCCAGAAGACAATCGGCGAGGAATACCCGCTCGCCCTGACCATCGGGCTGTCCCGTCCGGGCGAACGGCTGGAGGATGCGGGGGAACTGATGAAGGAAGCCCGCAAGGCATCAGGACAAAGCTTCTATTATGGCAGCGGAGCGCTGCTGTCTGCAGAGGAGCTCCGCGACACGGTGATGGGGGAGGTCGAGATCGGCGGCAGCCTCGAGACGCTGCGGCGCCTGATTGGCCTGATGCTGCCGGATGAAGCGGAATCGGAGATTAAGCGCTTCACCGCCGATCTGAGGAAGCGCCATATTCATCCCCAGCTTGCCCGCAGCGCCGCCGTCCGGCTGGTTACGGCTGTCGAGCAGCATTTTGCCGGAGCCTTCAAGGAGCAGCACCGCCCCTTCAACAGCGAGTGGATCATCATGAACGACTGCGCCACGCTGGAAGAAATTGAGGCACATATTCTCCACGTATGCAGTACGCTTGCTATGGCGCTGGCAGATAAGGACAAGGACCGGCACCAGCATGTCGCCAGGCATGTGCAGGAGATTATCGACCGCTCCTACTCGACTTCCCTTACCGTCGAAGAGATTGCCAAAGAAGTATATCTGTCGCCGAATTATATCCGGTCGATCTTCAAGGACAAGACCGGCAAGACGATTCTCGAGGCGATTACAGACCGCAGAATGGAGCGGGCCTCCATGCTGCTCTCGGACAAATCGCTCAAAATCCATGAGGTCGCAGGCAGGGTCGGCTACGAGAATGTTTCCTATTTCTGCTCGGTTTTCCAACGGACCACCGGGATGACGCCGAATCATTACCGTAAACAAATTTGAGGAGGAATGCTTCTTGCTCCGCGGGCTTCAGCGCGTCCTTACCCGGCCTTTTCTGAATATTCGCTTTCGCAACAAGCTGTTCGCCGTCTTCGCGCTGGTTGCGGTCGCGCCGCTCCTATTCTTCGCCTTCTATTCCTATGGAACGATGAAAGCCGAGCTGACCCGGCAGACGTATGCCTCCATGGCGGTCACGACCGACCAGATCAGCGCCAACCTGAGAACGAAGCTGGACGCTTACGCCAAGGTCTCCTCTTCCTTATATCTGGACCCGCGCCTGCGCGATATTCTGATTCAAACCTATTCCAGCGAAAGCTCGCTTATCGACGCCTATTCCTATATCAACAGCACCTTCAAGAATATACTTACCACCAATAACGAGATTATGAGCATGACTATCTATACGCATAATGAAACCATTCCGGCAGATAATGTGTTCCTGCGCAAAGCGGATGAGAAGATGAGGCGCAGCCCGTGGTACGAGCCTGTCAGCAAATCCTATGGAAGCGTCACATTCACCGTCATGACGGCGACCAATCCGCCTGACGATCAGGTTGTAAAGGGAATCGAGGAGCGCAAGCCCGCCCGGGTCGTACTTGCGCGTCTGCTCGATAATAACAGCCTTAATTATCCCTACGGCTATTTGACCATGGAGATCCCGGAGGTCGATATTTACGCGCTGATTGAGAAAGAAAACAAGAACAAGGAGTTGTTCATCGTCTCCGAGGAGGGTGCAATTGTCTCTGCCCGCGACAAGACGCTTCTCAATCAGCCGCTGGCCGGGCTTGTTCAGGGGAATTGGAGCGCGGAGCCCGATGGCAGCTTCATGGGGCATTACAAGGGGGAGCGCGTATATGTGGTCTACAATAGCATCGGCAGCGGATGGAAGACGGTCTCTATCGTCTCCTACGAGAGCCTGATCAAAAACGTCAAACTGGCTTTTTCCCGGTTGTTCACGCTGGCAGTTGCCATCGTCGGGCTCGCCATACTGCTCATCTATCTGACGGCGCGGTTAATTACCAAACGCATCGAGACGCTGCTGCAGCTGACCCGCCGCATTGAGCGTGAGGACTTCAGCATGCCAGACACTTTCATGGGCCATGACGAGGTCGGACAGCTGGCCTTCGCCATGCTGAAGATGTCCCGCCGTCTGAAGGAAATGATCACCGTTGTCTACAAGAAGGAAATCGCCAAGAAGGAAGCGGAGATGAGCATGCTGCAGGCGCAGATCAATCCCCACTTTCTGTACAATACGCTGGCCTCCATTTCCGCACTAGCGATGCTTAGCGAGGATGCCCGGATTCACAAGATGGTGACGAATCTGGGCAAATTCTACCGGATTTCCCTCAACAAAGGAAAGACGATCATCAGCTTTGGCGAGGAGCTGAAGCTGACCCAGGCCTATGTAGCCATACAGCAGCTGCGGTTCGAGGGAATGCTCAATATTCACTATGATATCGACGAAACGGTATCGCCTTACCCGGTTGTCAAGCTCGCGCTGCAGCCCTTCATCGAGAATTCCATCAACCATGCCATTTGGGATGACGAGGCGCCGCTCAACATTATTATCCGGGCCAGGACGCAGGGCGGCACGCTTGTGCTGGAGGTGATAGACGATGGCATGGGCATGCGCCCGGAGAGACTTGCTTTCGTGCGCGGCGGCGGGAATGAGGAGGACAAATCCGGTTACGGTATCCGCAACGTCGACCGCCGCATCCAGATGACGTTCGGCGAACGCTACGGCGTGCATATCTTCAGCCGTCTCGGCATCGGCACGACCGTGCAGATCCGCATTCCCGTCAGCGGGCCGTTGTAACATCTGGCACCGCGCGCTGCTTCCAGCGCGAGCTGTGGCGCTGCATGACCGTGCAGATCCGCACCGCGAAAAAACCTTGCTGCACGCTGAATCAACGGTCAACTCGGCCCAATCGACAGCTCCAGCAAGGTAAAACCTGCTTACACGTACCACACCCTCGGGTTTCGCCACTGCATCCCGAAAAAACCCTGCTGCATCGCCGCTGAAGACAGCGCCAACCGGTTCTCTTGATGCTCCCCCTTGATAAACTATGCTATTATATTCATATCTTCAAAAGTTTATCGGGTGAAGGAGCAGGGCTGCAATGAATCACCACCAGAATATCCAACAATTTAAAGCCGATTTCTATAAAGCGCTGGCTCATCCCATGAGAATTCGGATTCTGGAAGCCTTGTGCGAAGGAAATAAAAACGTAAACGAGCTGCAGAGCATTCTGGGCTCGGAGGGTTCCGCCGTATCCCAGCAATTGTCGGTGCTGCGGAATAAAAATGTGGTTTATGGCATTAAGGATGGCACCTCGGTCATCTATTCCTTAAGAGATCCGCTGATCAAGGATCTGCTCGCCGTGACGAAGCGGATTTTTGACAACCACCTTGTGGATGCCATCTCGCTGCTGGAAGATATTCGAAAAGAGACTTGACCGCCAGAACAAGGGCATTCCTGAGCATGATTCAGGATACCCTTGTTTTTTTGTTTCTTTCCATGCGCTTTCGTAAAAAGCAGCGGAATTTCATGTTTGACAGCTTCTCTCCACAAGGAGTACCATTCATCCTGTATATATTCAAATAATCAAATATATGAAGAAAAGAAGGTATCAGGATGAGATGGTCAGGAAGGTTCGAGGGCTATCATGCAGCCGCCCTCCGCAAGGATCTTGTTTCAGGTCTGATTGTGGGCATAATCGCCATTCCGCTGGGGATGGCGTTTGCTATTGCCGCTGGCGTCAAGCCGGAGTACGGCATCTATACGACCATTGTCGCCGGTATCATCATTTCCTTGTGCGGCGGCTCCAAATTTCAGATTGGAGGCCCAACCGGCGCCTTTATCCCCATCCTTTTCGCCATTGTCATGCAGTATGGCTATGAGGATTTGCTCCTCGCCGGTTTCATGGCCGGGATGATTCTTGTGCTCATGGGAATATTCAAGCTTGGCGCGCTCATCCGTTACATCCCCCGCCCTGTTACCATCGGCTTTACCTCGGGGATCGCCGTTATTATTTTCAGCGGGCAGATTGCCAATTTTCTGGGCCTGAGCGGGATCGCAAAACATGAGAATTTCGTGCCGAACATGAAAGAAATCCTCCTTCATTTGGGGACTGTCAATCTTTACAGCGTCCTGACGGCGGCGATTTGCCTGGCGGTGCTCCTGCTTGCGCCCAAATGGATGCCGAAGGTTCCGGCTTCCCTGTTGGGCATTCTTATCTCCACGGTCATTGCGGCTGTATGCTTCCCCGGACATGTCGCGACCATCGGCTCCTCCTTCGGGGCCATCCCGAGTGCGCTGCCTCAGTTTCATCTGCCGGACATGACATGGGGTCGAATAGAAGCTCTGCTCCGGCCGGCCTTTATTATCGCGATGCTCGGAAGCATCGAGTCGCTGCTGTCGGCAGTCGTTGCCGACGGCATGACCAGCAGCCGCCATAACAGCAATCGCGAGCTGATCGGGCAAGGAATTGCCAATATGATCACCCCGCTGTTCGGGGGCATTCCGGCAACCGGGGCCATTGCCCGGACGGCAACCAATATCCGAAGCGGGGCCGTATCCCCTTTCTCCGGCGTTGTGCACGGCATTGTCGTGCTGCTGGTGCTTGTTTTATTCGCCCCCTACGCCTCGGAAATTCCACTGGCCAGCATGGCCCCCATTTTGATGCTGGTGGCGTGGAATATGAGCGAGCGGCATGAATTTGCCCATGTCCTCCGGACAAGAACAAGTGATTCCCTCGTTCTTGCCCTTACTTTTGCGCTGACCGTATTTACGGATTTGACAACCGCCGTTGAGGTGGGGCTCCTGCTGGCCGTCATTCTCTTCGTGAAGCGGATGAGCCAGAATCTGGACGTTTCCAAGATGCTGCCAGACCCGCTCGCCAGGCACGGGAAGGTGAAGGCCTATATGGTGTCGGATGGCCATGACTGCCCCCAAATCAGCATCTACACGGTAGATGGTCCACTCTTCTTCGGCGCCGCCCATTTATTCGAAGAGTCGCTCAAGGCGGGTATGGAGGCAGGGCCCCGGATCCTGCTTCTGCGCATGGGCAAGGTCCCTTTTATGGATACGACCGGCGAATATAATCTGGCCCGCCTGGTGAGCCGGTTCGAGCGTTCGGGCGGCCGGGTGCTTTTGTCGGGGACCCGTCCGCAGCCTATGAAGCTGTTGGAGAAGACCGGTCTGGCCGCGCGAATCGGCGTCACTCATCTATTCCGGCATACGGGCGAAGCGATTGATTACGCCTTGACCCAACTGGATGCCGGCAGATGTGTGGGCTGCAGCCATTTTGCTTTTCGTGAATGCGGCAAATTATCGCAAGGAGGCGGCATAGCTGTTATTGAGCGGTCACATGAGCTAAAATAAGGGGTAGCCGCACACCAAGAGAGGAGCTATTTTCTCATGTTTGATGACGGAAAGCGAAGCGAACGCCCCAAATTGAAAGTGATTCATTTTGATAAAGACAAGCAATCGCTCATTGAGACCGAACAGCCCAAGACGACATTCGACGATGTAGGCGGGCTGGAAGAGGTCAAGCAGAATATCCGCATGAATTTTGTGCTGCCGCTGCAGCAGCCCGAAATGTTCGAGGCCTTCGGCAAGCAGGCCGGCGGAAGCCTGCTGCTCTACGGTCCTCCCGGCTGCGGCAAAACCTTCCTGGCCCGCGCGGTTGCCGGCGAAATCAATGCGAACTTCATCCATCTCGAGCTTCAAGCCATTTTATCCATGTATATCGGCGAAAGCGAGCATAATCTGCATGATCTGTTCGAGAGAGCCCGGCAGGAGAAGCCCTGCGTGCTGTTCATCGATGAGCTCGACGCTCTCGGCGGCAGCCGGCACCAGATGCGGCAGCATCACGAGCGGATGCTGGTCAATCAGCTGCTGCTGGAGCTGGATGGACTGGAATCGTTTAATGATCAGGTATTCGTTATTGGAGCGACGAACACGCCCTGGTATCTGGATACCGCCCTCCGCCGTCCCGGCCGCTTCAACCAGCTTTCCTTCATCTCGCCGCCAGGCGCTGAAGAGCGCGCCACCATTCTCCAGCTGAAGACAGCCGGCAAGCCGCAGCAGGAGCTTGATATCCGCAAGCTTGCCGGGCAGACGACCCATTTCTCCGGCGCGGATCTGAACCAGCTTGTCGACGATGCCACGCAGCTTGCGCTGCACCGGTCCCTGAAGGCGGGCAGCATTCAGCCGATTACCAACGAGGATATGGCGCAAAGTCTGAAAAGCCGCAAGCCGACCACCCTGGAGTGGTTCCAGACGGCCAAGAATTACGCCACCTTCAGCGATTCCAACAAAGATTATCAGGTCGTCCTGGATTATATGAAGCAGTACCGGCTTCGCTGACGGGAGGTGCAGACGCTGTGCAGCCTTATCGAATGCAAACGCAAACCCTTCAGAAAATCAATCAGCTGGTCGCTTGGGAACGCTATAAGGAAGCGCTGACCGAAGCCGAGGATTGGGTCCGGAGTGCTCCGGATGATTCCGTGGCGCTCGGCATGCTGGCCTTCGTCTACCAGTTTACCGATACCGGCAAAGCTCTCCATTGGTGCGAAGAGGCCTTGAAGCGCGACCCCGAATTCGAGCTCCCTTGGCGGATCATGCTCGTCATTGCCTACGAACGCAGGGAGTGGAAGAAATTCCTGCAGGTAAGCTCCGAGATGCTGCGGATGTTTCCGGAGGAGGATTATATTTACCGGCTGAAGGGGCAGTATCTGATTATGCATGGCAAGTATGAGGAGGCCCGCGTCCTGCTGGAGCAGGCCATCGCCCTTCATCATTCGGCGATTAACTACGCCGTTCATGCCTATACCCTTGCCTTAACAGGCAAGCATGACGCCTCGAGGGATTCAGAGACGACCGCTCTGCGGGAAGAACCGGAGAATATCGAGGTGCTTCTGTACACGGGCTGGGCCGCGGATCGGCGCGGCGAGCACAAACAGGCGGTAGAGCGGATGAATGCCGCCGTCCGACTTGATCCCGATAATAAACAGTCGCGCACCGAGTATCTGGAAATGCTGCAGAAATCCTATTGGTTCTACCGCATCCTGCTGCTGCCCCGGTTTGTGACCCGATTGAAGAGATGGCAGCTGCTTCTTCTGTGGTTCATTGCTTTTGTGCTGTTCAAGCCGCTGATTCTGCTGCTCATCCTGCTGCATGTTCTCTCTTACTGGACCAGCAAGTGGCTTGTTCATCTCAAGGTGTTTGGCTTCCGCCGGTCTCCCTCGCAGCGGGGAAAATGACATTAAGGCAAATGGAAAGGCCCGGTCAAAGGGATTAGCTGCCATTTGACCGGGCCTTTCATTCTGGTTATGAGGTTTTCCTTCTCGCCACTTCAATGAATTCCGCGATTGTAACGCTCTTGATCGGTTTGCTCATATAGGCGTCCATGCCGGCGGCCAGGCACTTCTCCTGATCGCCCTTCAGTGCGTTTGCCGTGACCGCAATAATATAGGGGCAGCTCTCCGGCGGCAGCGTTCTCTTGATCATTTCCGCCGCTTCCAGCCCGTTCATGACCGGCATCTGCACATCCATAAAAATAATATCGTAGCTGCCTGCCCCCGCCATTTGGACAACCTCGCTGCCATTAACCGCTATGCTTGTCAGGTGACCCTGCGATTCAAGCATTTTCTGCAGGACCAGCTGATTGACCTTATTGTCTTCAGCAATCAGGATGTTCAGAGACTGCTGGGTGCTTCCCTGCGCATTTCCCTCCGATTCGGCCCCCTGCAGCTGAAGGGAGGTCTGCTGCCCGGCCTTGCGCAGCCGTACGGTAAAAGCAAAAACGGTCCCCTGCTTATCAGCCTGCTCCACCCAGATTTCCCCGCCCAATAGTCCGATAAGCTTCTTACTGATCGCAAGTCCCAGTCCCGTTCCTTCGGTTTTGCGGATCATGAAATCATCCACCCTGTAGAAGGGCTCGAACAAATGCTTGATTTTCTCCTGCGGGATTCCGATCCCCGTATCCTTGATCACAAATTTAAGCCGGACCTGATCGACATCGTCCGTCAATCTTTCAATGGAAACCGCGATGCTGCCGTAATCCGTAAATTTAACAGCATTCCCGATGAGATTCATCAGCACCTGCTTGAGCCGCTCGGGATCGCCAATCAGTGTCTCCGGCCATTTGTTCCTGAAGTAGGTGTGGATTTCGAGATTCTTCTCCTGAGCTCTGGGCAGCAGGATGCCGAGCGTTTCATTCAGGCAGTCCATAATATTGAAAGGGATCTCCAGCATTTCCGTCCTGCCTGATTCAATTTTTGAAAAATCCAGAATATCATTGATTATATTGAGCAGGGTATTGCCGCTTTTGCTGATGATTTGGACATACTCCTGCTGCTTCTCATCCAGGCTGGTGGATTCCAGAAGAAGATCGGTCATCCCGATCACTCCGTTCATCGGCGTGCGGATTTCATGGCTCATCATGGCCAGAAATTCACTTTTGGCTTTATTCGTGTTCTCTGCCGCCTCCTTGGCGATCAGCAGCTTCCTCTGCTCCGTAATATCCTTCGCAATAATATACCAGCCCACATTCTTCTTATTGATTATGATCGGCGCCAATGTCGTCAGAACCTCGGTACTGTAGCCATTTTTATGATTAAAGGCATTAATTTGCCGTTCGGCCATTATATCGTCAGAGAGGATGCGGCTTAATTTGTCGGCGCCGATAAAGACGGACACCTTCATGCCGATCATCTCTTGAATGCTGTACCCGGTAAGCTTCTCGGCCATGACATTGGTATTGATAATATTGCCTTCCAAATCAAGAGAAAGCACGGCATCATGGTTATATTTCTTTAATGATGTATATCGTTCAATGCTTTCCTGCAGCTTCAGTTCTATCTTTTTGCTCTCTGTAATATCCTGGGTAATCCCGTTCATCTTGACAGGCGCTCCGCACTCGTCGAAAGTAACCGATACGCGCGTATTCAAGTATTTGACCGATCCGTCAGGCTGCAGACTGCGGAATTCCACACTGTAGCTGTCGCTTTTCATAGCTCCCTGCAGATGTTTGGGAATCAGCTCCCGATCCTCAGGATGAATCAGCGATAACAGGTCGTCAGGCAAGCGGCCGATGTCCAGGTTCAATATCCTGTATAGCTGGTCGGAAAACCTGATTTCCTGCTGGATGATATCCCAGTCCCAGCTGCCAAGAGCTGCAATGCGCTGAGCCTCCGCCAAATTTTCCTCAGTGTTCTTCCTCTCGGAGATGTCCCGGCTGATTCCAAAAATATTCTGGATCCGGCCCTGCTCGTCCCTGATTATTGTCGTTGTGGTTTCAAACCACAGGTAATGGCCGTCCTTGTGGCGGATCCGGTAGGTGAATATGCCATTATCCGCAAAAGGCGAGGCTTGAATCGATTCCAGATCCTGCGGGTGATAGAGTTCAATATTGCTTTGTCCTACTACTTCTTCCGGCTCGTAGCCAAGCAGCTCACGGACCGATGGAGAACAGTATTGAATGATGCCGTCCGAATTGCTGCAGCTGATAATATCCCATGCATGTTCAGTTATCAGCCTGTACAACTCCCCGGCCTCCATTATTCCTTGTTCAGCGGCTTGGGCTTTACTACGGGATGTTTCCTGAATATAGCATAAAATATATAAAGGCTTATTATCCCTCTCGTCTCCTGCGAGTGACAGCTGCGTGGAGGTCCAGACCGTACTGCCGCCGCTCGTTCTATATCGTTTCTCCATTTCGAATACAGTCGAATCCCCTTCGAGCAGCGTCCGGATTCCCAACGCTTCCGTCTCTATGTCTTCCGGATGGGAGATAACCGCAGAAGTGAGTCCTGTCAACTCGTTTTCCGTGTAACCGGTGAGATTGCAGAAGGCAGGATTGACCTTGAGCCACTTTCCGCCGATGGACATCACTGCTATACCTATTGGCGCATGTGTATGGATTTGTTCGAAACACGCAACATGATCGATTTGCACCTTCTGCATCCCAAGCTCCCCCCCGCGATCCATTTCCATTCTATAATTTCGTTTCACCATATTGTTATAAACAGAACCATCGCCTCACCCGCAAAACAACAAAAAAAGCCCAGCCTATTTCTCTTATTCGATCTTAAACGGTTATATTCCTTGCACATTTGATGGACAGATTTATTTCCCTGTTTTCCTGTAAGCGCACCTTCAGGCCCGGCTGTTTCCATCCATCCTGTGGCGATGAAGCATATCCCTCTGAAATACCAGCAGCGTATGATGGAATTTCAATCTTCACTGCATCAAAAAAAACCTGTCCACGAAGGACAGGCTCCTTGCCGCATTACCGCTTCCTATTCGCTCAGCCGCTTCTGTCTTTCCGCGCTGTAATGAAAGATCATCCGGATTAGCGGCGGCACCGCGAAAAAGATGAAAAATGTGCGGAATAGCTGGTAACCGGCCACCATCGAAAGATCAGCATTGATCTCGTGGGCGATAATGCCCATCTGGTCCATTCCCCCGGGAGCCAGGCTCAGCAGCCCCGTCGAGATAGAGATGGGCTCAAGCTTGGTGAGAAGAAAACTGAGTCCGCAGGCCCCGATCAACAGCAGGACGCCCCCTCCAACAGCAAGGGTCAATGTGCGCAGCTTGCTCGGCAGCTGGCCCGGCTTCAGCAGCAGCCCGACATACGTTCCGATCAGCAGCTGAGCGGCATTAATGAGCGGCGAAGGAAGCAGGGGGCCGTCAAGGCCGGCGAACTGGAGAATGGCTGTTGCGATAGCCGGCCCCAGCAGGAAAGCTGTCGGAAATTTGATTCTATTCCCCGCTATCGCGCATACCGTGCAGGCAGCCGCAAATAGAATCAGATTCGGAAACAGTCCGCTCCAGCTTGCAAAGGCAGCAGACACTGGCCCCCCGCCGGAAACTGCTGCATGAGTCTGTCCCATGATGGAGCTGAAGATGATCACCGGAATGCACAGCACAATCATCATCAGCCGGATAACCTGCGTGACCGTCACGATCGTAATGTTGACGCCCTCTGTCTCCTCTGCCAGGGCGATAACCTGCGTCAGCCCTCCCGGGATGCAGCCCAGCAGCGCCGTCTTGTAATTAATGCCGGACAGCTTGCATACGAGCCAGGCAATGCCTGCGCACAAAGCCAGAAGCAGCACCGTCATCAGCAGCATGATCGGAAGCTGATGGTACATCTGGCGCAGCGCTGCAGCGGTCAGGGACAAGCCGATCGTGTAGCCGACGATAATCATCCCCGTATTCCGGAAGAAGCCGGGCCATGCGTAACGCTCCTTCATCAGATTCGAGCCGATCAGGACGGCGATCATCGGCCCGAGCAGCCAGGGGATCGGGATATGCAGCAGCTTGAACAGCAGCCCTCCGGCAGCAGCGGTAATGAATGCGGTCAATATTCGTGAACGGTTGCTTTTATTCATGTTATGTACCCCGCCTGTCTGTAATATCATGCAAAAAACCACCGCCTGTTCCTGCGCGATGGTTTTAAATATGTCCGTATACCAGAAACTGCGAAACGATTCAAAACCTACTGGCATCATAACAAAGAGACAGCTGATCCGTCCAGTATGATAGAATGAGGCAGTAGAAGATTACTGACAACCGGGCTGCGGCAAGCCCGCTGGCCAACGGTTGCAGTATGGGGATAGGAGAACCGAAAAGATGCCGCAAAATGATCTCGCACGTACCCGGCAGCCGGAGAGACTCCGAAAGCCGGGTGTGAGAGCAAGAAACAAAGCTAAACGCCGCAGAATGTTGATGTGGTTAATTTTAGCAGTAACTGCCGTTAGCTTGTGGAAGGGCACTGAAATAATTGAGCGGTTATGGCCCTCGCCAGCGCCGGATGTGACCTCGCTGCATCCCATCGTTGCAACCAAACAGGCTGACCTGATCGCGGCAGCCGCGAAAATCGGAATTGCGATTCTGATTACGGATGGCCTTCGTACAAACGAGGAGCAGAATGCGCTGTACCGGCAGGGACGGGGCAGCAGCGGACAGGTCGTAACGAATGTGAAGGGCGGGGAGTCCTACCACAATTATGGTCTGGCGATCGATTTTGCCCTGCGCACCAAGGATAATGACGTAATCTGGGATCTGGAGTATGACGGGAACGGCAGCGGCCGCCCTGATTGGCTGGAAGTGGTGGACATCGCCAAGGGGCTTGGCTTCACCTGGGGAGGAGATTGGGAGGAATTCCGGGATTATCCGCATCTGCAAATGGATTTCGGCTACTCCATTCAGGAGCTGAGAAGAGGCGGGCGGCCGCCCCAGGAATGAATAAGGCTGCTTAAAACCGATGAGCGCCGCCATGGTAACGATTACAACGATCCCGCATGACGGAACATGATCATTCTGCGCCCCGCTTCAGCATCAGACAGCTTTCTGTATTTCGGTGCTCATATAGGCAGCGAATTCCGTTAATTCTGATCTTCCCGCTTCGATGCTGTCCGTTAATCCGGCATAAACATCCAGGCATTGCTGAATTAACGGGTGATATGCGCCGGGAAGCGTCTTTATCCCCCAGTCTCCGCCTTCTTTCTTGGAGGATATGACGCCTCCCTGGAGAAAGTACAATACTCTGCAGAGGTTCAAGGTCATGTATACCGGGTTTTCCACGATATGTTCGTAAGCGTTCTCAATATCATAAAGAATGGATGCCACATAGTACTGGCGCCCGACAGGCTGGAACAACGCTCGAAGCGGCTGGCCGTACAATGCCGTCCCCCGATCGTAAGCAACCGCATACTGTGCGGCCAGATCATAATCCCCGTAATCGCTGCAGCTGTAGTTTTCATCCGTTTGATACTTTTCCCGGTGGATTTCAGAGTAATGGAGTTCTACGGGAGTGGGGTAAACAAAGTCTGTCAGCTCCGATTCCAGGACAACACTCAGCTCGATTCCGCCTGCACCGGGCAGCTCATCGTTAAGGGCTAATATCTTCCGGACGATCTGTTTGCGATTCTCCACGGTCAGCTTCTTCCTGGCAACCACCAGCAGATCGATGTCGCTGCGGTCCGGGTTAAAGCATCCCATAGCCAGTGAACCGTGCAAATAAACGCCGGTCAGATTATCTTTCATGGCTTCTTTAAACAGCGCTGCGATCCTGTTCAAATCATACGGAATATCCAGTCTGGATCCCCTCCCTGGCCCTCGTCCTGAAGCTCACAATTCCGGCTGGCGCGCGGCGTTGAGTTCAATGATATTACGGTCCGGATCGAGCAGGAAAATCTGGGCAAAGCCGGTAATGCTGTTCGGGTTGGCTTTATGCTCGATATTATGGCGCTTGAGCCAGTCAATTGTCTGCTGATAATCATTAACGCGTATGGCAAAATGACCGTCGCGCGTATCGATGGTGCGGGTCCGCAGCGTCTCGCCATTGTGCACAATCAGGTGGAGCTGCTGGCCAGTCTTTCCGACCGAATACCATGCGCCGGGAAAATCAAACGGCGGCCGCTGCATTTCCTGCAAGCCGATGATTTCTTCATAGAAAGCCTTCGCCCGCTCAAGATCGGTCACAATCAAGCTGACATGATGAATGCCTTCAATCTCGAAAATTTGCTGGTTCATGATTTCGTCCCCCTTGTAATCTCACTTCTCATCATCTTATCACAAAGATTACCGCAATCGCTTACTGGATCTGCTCCCTGCGCATGGATATCCGTTATCGTGCCAACCTGCATGTTCGCCGGGAAAGCTCTTCTATCAGGGGCTATGGTGCACTGCCTGCAGCTGCTGGTACTGCTCGGTAACCTGTTGATCCGGCTCGATGCCCAGATCCAGGCGGAGCAGCTGTCTGTACGATTCGTAATAGTCTCTCATTTCCCTGTAATCCTTGAGCTGTGAATAAGCCTTCAGGATAAGCAGACAGAGCTCTCTGTCATAAGGCTCCCTCTCCTTCGCCTCCTGCAGCCGGTGAAGCGCCAGGAGCGCCTGCCCCGTTGAGAGCTCGTAACGCGCCATATCCAATGTGCCCTGTATAAACAGAATCTGCAGCCAGCTGCTCCTGGTCTTAGCCCATTCATAGTCGTGTTCCTCCAGATATTCGCCGCGGTACAGCTTCAGCGCGTAATCGAACTGAGTCTGGTTCTGCCTGTCTATGCCCGTCTGTCCATCCAGTATGCTTTCGAATTGCTCGACATCCGTAATAATCCCCTCCCCAAACAGAGCATAGCTCTCGAGGGCGAACTCCACGGAAGCTTGGATTCCCTGTTCCTTGAGCAGCTTGCGGATTCGATAGATGGAGGTATGCAGATGAGTTACGGCCTTATCCTGCTCGTAGCCTGCCCAGAGCGTTTCCGTGAGCTGCTGCTTGGGGATCCACTCGCCTTTGCGGTGCAGCAGATAGGCCAGCAGCTCCTGGGATTTCAGCGTGCGGAATTTGAGCCTGTCCCCTGCTTGCCGGCCTTTGCTCAATTCCAGGCGCTTAAAGCACAGCACTGTGGGACTCTCCATCGCGGGCTTATCCTCCTGATGGCTCTCCCTGACGCTTAAATACGCGCATATCCGATCCATGGTCTTGGAAAAACGGCTGGGATCTATCGGCTTCAGCAAATAATCCAGCGCATTCAGGTCGAATGCCTCCAGGGCATAATCGGCATACGCAGTCACGTAAATAATCCGGATGCTGCGATCAAGCTCCTGTATACGTTCCGCAGCATCCAGTCCGTTCATTTCCGGCATCCCGATATCCAGGAAGACAATGTCCACTTTCTCCCTGCCAATATGCTCAAGCCCGGCCTGTGCGGTCAGATAAGCCCCCGTCATTTCAACGCGGCCGTCGCTGCGGATCAGCCGTTCCAGTTGAATGAGAGCCGGCCTCTCATCATCAATCAATATCGCGCGCATGAGTCTCACTCCCTGCTGTAATGTATATGCCAGATTACGGTTTCGGCACTTCAAATGAAACCGTCGTGCCGCGCCCCCATTCACTGTCGATGCGCAGTCCTTTGCCATAAAGCGTCAGCAGGCGGCTGTGAATATTGATCAAGCCAACGCCACCTTTCTTCGATTCCATCAGGAGGGAGCCGAGTCTGTCCGGCGGGATGCCGACACCGTCATCAGTGACGGACACCTTCAAGGCATGCTCCGTCTCTTGAATGGCAATCCTGATCGTTCCTCCATCCGCCTGCTGCATAATGCCGTGCCTGACGGCATTCTCCACAATCGGCTGGATGCTCAGAGGGGGGACAAGGGTCCGGCTCTGCTCATCGATATCGTATTCGACCTGAAGCCGTTCCTCGAATCGGGCTTTCTCCAGAAACAGATAAGATTGAATCAGCTCCAGTTCCTTGTGCAGCGGTGCCAGCTGTTCCCGATTCTGAAAGTCGAAGCTGCCCCGCAGATAGCGGCTCAGCTCAATTAACAGCTGCATGGCTTTTTCGGGATCGTCGGGACATACGGCAATCGTGGTATTCAGCGCATTATAGAGAAAATGAGGCTTGATCTGTGCCTGGAGAAACGCCATCTCTGTGCGAATGGCCTGCTGGACCGACTTGCGCAGCTTCAGCAGGGTACCGACACGGGCTCTGAGCTCGCTCGCTTCCACCGGCTTGCTCAGAAAATCATTTGCCCCCGCCTGAAAGCCAGCCTGAACATCCTCCGCCCGGCTCCTTGCCGTGAGCATCAGCACCGGCAGCTCGAACAGCGAGCAGCGGATGCGGATCGCCCGGCACAGCTCAATCCCCGACATCCCCGGCATAATCCAGTCCGTGATAACCAGATCCAGATGCGGAGTGGCGGCGATCACGGCCAGCGCTTCTTCCCCGTCATAAGCCGTAATGACCTTGTAGCCGGTGATGCTCAGCAGATTTTCCAGCACCTGCAGGTTAACCGGGTTGTCGTCCACAACCAGAATGGTGCCTTCGTTGTTCGCCGGTTCTTTCACCTTGCTCATGGCCGGGGCCGGCAGCGCGGCATCCGACTCCAGGTCCGGTGACAAGGAAGCCGCCGCTTCCTGACGGGCATCTCCCGCCATGAGGGAGGACCTGGTACGGGAAGCGGCTGGCAGGGTGAAATGGAATACAGCGCCCTGCCCCCAATCCGATTCCACGCCGATCTGACCGCCTCCTAGCTCGACCAGCCTTTTGGTGATGCTCAGTCCAAGCCCTGTGCCTCCATACTCCCGGTTCCCGGCATGGCTGCCCTGATCGTAGGCTTGAAATATATCCTCAAGCCGTTCCTTCGGAATTCCCGCGCCTGTATCGGCCACCTCCACCCTCACATAGGCTCCTTGCGCCCGCGCCGAGATGCGGATTTCTCCCCTTGGCGTATATTTCACCGCATTGCCCAGCAGGTTGTAGAGGATTTGCCGAAGCCTCTCCTCGTCGGTATCCAGAAGCATCAAGTTCTCCGGCCAATCCTGAATGAAGCGGATATCCTTGACCCCGGCCAGATGCGCAATGACCTCCAGCACCGATTGAACGACAGAAGGCAAATCCACCTCCTGGCGGTAGAGAATGACTTCCCCGTTCTTCAGCTTCGCAAAATCGAGGATATCGTTGATCAGGAAGCTCAGGCTTCTTCCCGTTGCGGCGATCGTAGCCAGGTCCCGGCTCTGTTTGCTGCTCAGCACCCCTCCAGCTCCCTCCAGCAAGGAGTCCGCCATGTTGATGATGCCATGCAGCGGCGTGCGAAGCTCATGCGAGGTGTTGGCCAGAAATTCATCGCGCAAGCCGTCAATGGTAAGCAGTCTCCGGGACAGCTGTCTGACCTCAATGAAGGTTTTCTCAAATCGCCGGGCCATCAGAAACGCCTGTAAAATAATAAACATCAGCATCTCGTAGGGAACAAACACCTGATCGTCCAGCAGGCCAAGGACATTCAGGCAGCTTACGGTCACAAGAACCACAATGCTCCCCATGCTGAGCAGAATATAATGCGCATCCTCTCTCCGGTGGCGAATGCCCTGGATCAGGTGATAGATGCCGTAGAGAAGCACAATTTGCGAGAATGCCGTCATCATAACACTGCCAACAGCAAACAGCCCTATAGGAATGACGAGATTTATGAGCAGCAGAACCCCCATCAGGATGTTGATGGCAAGATAAAACCTGGCATGGAATTTCCCCGTGCCGAATGCGAGACCGTAACGGAACAAGCAATAATAGGCGATTACCGGGGAAGTGGCCTGCAGCTTCATCACGAGCTCATAGGAAAGCCCGGGCAGCAGATTCGCCACCAGCTTTTCCCCATGGGTCAGTACATAGACCAGCGCGCTGACGCAAAATGCGCCGATAAAAAGCAGTCCCTGCTCCTCTCCCCTCCGTGCGCGATAGATGACCAGAAAATATAAAGCCAGAATCGACATGCCTACAGCAGCGGCAAGATCAGCGGTCATCTTCCACTCTCTGCTCACAACGATGGCAGTCTGGTCACCGAAGAGAATCGGATAGATCATACCGCCCGTCGCATAGCTGTAGTTGGATACCTGAACCAGGATATCCGCCATATTCCCCTCTACCTCGGCAAACCCTACATAGGGAATATTGCCCTGCCCGCCCTTCCGGTTCAGCGCCCCCGGATCGCCGCTGTTTCCGACCTCGCGGCTGTTGATGAAGATCCGGTTGGCCATCCTGATATTCGTCGTGTGTATGCCGTACAAATCCGTTCCCGTCTCCGTGTCCGGCAAACGAATGCGCAGGCGGAAAGTGCCGTAGCCTGTCGCGGCCTCTTCGCCGTTCTCTGACAGATAATCATTCCAAGCTCCCGGTATTTGCGCCTTGACCGGATTTTCCGGCTTGACCCCGTTCCGGAAATCAGCCGGCTCCAGCAGCTGTCCGCGGTAAAACTCCCATTCTCCGCCAAGACTCACCAGACCATCCTTGTCAAACCGCCAATCCGTAAGATCCATGATGCCGGCTTCCGCCTGCACTTGTCCCTGCTGCTCCTGCATCAGATGAACGAACCAGAATATGGGTAATATGAGAACGAACAGAATGCCCGCGACAATGCCGATCAATTGATTCTTCATTCTTAGGCAGCTCCATAACCACAGTTGTTCACATTCGTAAAAGATACCGCTTGTGCTAATATTTAGGGTACCACAGCCTTAATGGACACACCAGATATGATTGCAAAACATTGGAAAAACTCATGAGGCTGACTGCCACTATGTACCGTTATTCCTTGCGCGAGGCTCCGAATCCGGCAGTCCTGCCGCCGGGCTATACCACCAGATGCCCCTTCTTGTCCGCAACGCCAATCACGGCCTCAATGCCGGAGTTGAATTCCAGAAAGTCGTCTTCCACGCCGTCACTGAAGATGACGCCGTTCTCGGGCATCTGCGACGTGATGCGCAGCGGGCAGTCTGCCGCAATCTGCCCGAAGACAAGCCCGGCAGCAGTCGTCCTGCTCGGGAACGGCTCCCTGACCGTGAAATAAAGATGCGGCGCATCCCATGCCATGGTCCGGCTAGCATGCTCCGGCTCCAGCTCGAGCTGCTGCTGTGTGGCACTGCGGACAATGCCCGCGGCTCCGGTCAGAACGCTTTTGAACCAGCCGGTAGCGCCCATGCCCGTGGAAACAATGACTCCGCTGGAGGATTGCTGCTCGGTCAGCTCGCCCAACGTCAGCTGGTAGCGGGCTGACACATGCGTTTTGCGGCCGATGAACAGATCGTTCACTCCGTACAGGGCTTGGCCGTCATTAAGCTCCGCCTTCGCCAGCGTCACCTCCTTGATGCTCCGGCGTTTATGCAGCACATCCGGTACGATCAGCCGCAAATCCTTGACCGTAAAGGGGAGCAGCACGCCATCCCACCGCAGAGGATCCGGATTAACACCAATAACCGGACGCTCCGTCACATACTTCAGTGTATTGGCGACCAATCCGTCCTGGCCCAGAACAACAATGGTATCCTGCCCGCCAAAGATGAAATTCGGCAGATACTCACGTTCGATCACCTGTACCCGGCCAAGGGGCGTAAGCCCGGCAAGCGCCTCGGCAGCCGCCTCGCGGTAGCGCTCATCTTCTATTATATAGTCGCTGAAATCCGCACCCAGCCGTTCAATGGTAAACTTCGCCTGCTGGATCGTATTATAGCGGACAACCAGCTCTTCGAGGCGGGTTTTGCGCTTGATCAAAATGATCTTGTGCTCCGTTGTCCTGCTGCTCATCGCGCACCAGCTCCCCTTGCTCCCGTGCCTCCTCCGGCCGGGGCCGACATTAATCCCTGCAGCAGATCCGGCGTAATATTCAGCTGGCCGATCTTGTCCGCGTTCTCCGCAAGCTCCTGGAAAGCGATCGCAATCAGCTTATCGGGCTTCATATCCATGTTGGTAAGAGACTGCAGCACATTCGGCGCAACACCCTGCAGCGAGTTCATCACCGCAGCAAGCTCATACGCCCTGGCATCCGCTTCGGCTCTCTTATTGGCAGCAACCAGCCCGATTAATTCCTGCTTGCTCTCTTCAAGAGCCGTATCGAACTGGAGCTGCTCCCTTTTCATCTCATTTTGTTTATGCTTCACGCTGCGCTCGGCGTCAAGCTGCGCTTCGCGGATTTGCTTTTTCTTCGTTTCCACGGCGATTTCGGTGCTGAGCTCGTTTTCCTTTACGCGCCTCTCCTGTTCGATGGAAGCATTGTGGCGCTCATACAGCGCGTCATCCGCGCTGCGGAGAATGTCCTCCCGCGCCTGCGCCTCCAGCGCCCGCATCGTCTCCTTATTCGGCAGAATCGCCAGAATGGACAGGCCCATGATCTCGATGCCAAGCTTCCCGATCTCCCCATTTTCCCCAATCTCTCCTGAAATGCTTTGTGCCAGCCGCTCGCTCGATTGGATCGCTTCCCTCAGCTGCATCCGCTCCAGATGCTTCTTGGTCAGCACCTTCGCAATATTGATGACACGCTGCGCCAGCCTGGCGGGATCGTCGGAGATATAGCTTTTCCTGCGGAGATTATACGTGTAGTTCAGAATTTGCATCGTTTTATGGTAGTCCACAATCCGGTAAGTCAGCTGGCCCTGTACCGTTACCGTCTGATAATCGCCCGTTATTTCTTCGAACATGAACGGCACATCAATCGAGGATACAGGCAGGACGACAACCGAGGTCGTAGGCGCATAATAGTAAAAAGAAAGGCCGATTCCTTCCCGGATCACCTTCCCATCCCTCACCTTGATCACATAATCGCTTGGCTGAAACTTCACAAAATTGAATCCGAACATGGCGAAAACCTCACTTTCTTCTGGATGAATGGAATGATCAAAACGAAGCCGCTGCTTCCGGCAATCAGGGTAAACAGCTGAAATGGCTGCTTCCCAATATTTCATATTGTCATTTTGATGTTATAAGAATGATAACATATCGTTTTGATAATATCAATACGACATTTATAAATGTCAGGAGCGTGGGTGTGACAGTCATTGACTTATGTGGATATAGCCGTCGGTTTTAATCCGGTTAAGCAAACAAAAACCACATGGAGAATTTACTTCGCTCGCATGTGGCTTATCGTTTCAAATTATTGGTACATTGATCAGTATGCAGTAATATGGATTGACGGCCTCTAAACTAACTTTTGTTACTCTCGATTCTCCCCGCACAAAAAAACGCCACGGACACACGAAGGCTTTTGACTGCCGTGTACCCGAAGCGATTTCTTATCGTATTCAAATCTATTATTCTTTTCCCGGCTCCGCGCACCATTTCAGGCAGTTCCCCAGAAGCTCCAGAAATGGCGCTGCCAGCAGACCTTCCCGCCGGTGCGCAGGCGCGAGGCAGCATACTTTTCCTTCGCCGTGCAGATGACGCCAGCCGCCGATTGACGAACCGTCCTCGGACTCCGAGCGCAGGAATACCCCGGTGCTCTCCTCGGCGCAGCTCACAAAATAATGCTCATCGAGAAATTGGAAACCTTCCGCCGACCAGCCGGTATCGGCTGTATTCACCGGTATGTAACGCACTTCCTTGTTTTGCGGCGGGTGGGAGATGAAGTACCCCTTCAGCATCCGGATATATTCGGAATCCTCAGCATAGGAAGCAAGCCCCGCATGCCAGGCCAGCCATGCTCCGCCGCCTTGGACGAAGCGCTCGATTGCCGCCGATACCGCCCCGTCCATCCACAGATCAACCTGTTCATCCTGCGGATTGAGACGGTTTTCCTTGAACAGGACGATCACCGCAGGGCCCTCTTCCAGCACCTGCAGGATTCGGTCCGTTCCCGTAAAATCAAGCGTCCACTCTCCACTTGATGCAGCCGCTCCAAACGCTTTCTCCAGTGATTCCCTGGCGAGCGCCTCATCATGATAAAAGTCGCCGACGATCGCCGTTATTCGTTTCGTCATACTCAAGACACAACCTTTCACGGCCGGATCGCCGGAAGACCCGCCTTTGCGGAATGTTTAATCCTGCTTCGGTCCAAGCTCCTGCAGTCCCAGCACTACGCCAAGAAGCGATTCCGTATCGAAGTAGCCGTACCGCCCCGAGCCATATTCGCCTTTGTGGGTCAGCGGGATTCCTTGTCCTTCAAGGAAGTTGATATGCTGCTGGAAGCCGTTGACCGTAAAGGTGATAAAGTGAACGCCGGGACCATGCTTTTGTTTGAATTCGTTCCAGGGGTTCGGCTCATCGAACGGCTCCATCAATTCGACGGTTACAGGACCCATTTGCAGATTGGCGAATTTCGTTCTGGCTGTAATATATTCGCCTCTGTACCAGGTGTAGGAGTTATCCGTGTGCTCCTGAACCGAATTCGGATCGGGCGTCTGAATCTCCGGCATTGCCAATCCGAACAGCCCGCAGTAGGCTTTGAGCGCCTTCTCGATATCGTCGACTACGATGCCGACTTTCAACAAGTTATTATTTTCGATATGTTCCATGACTAATCCTCTTTTCCGGGCGTCAGGTTTAGTTGTCGTTCTCGAGCAGCTCAAGCAGGATTTTCAACTGCTTCGACGTATCCATATAGGCGTAGCGTCCGCCTGTATATTCGCCCTTCTGCTGGAGCGGCATGCCGTTTTTCTCCATGACCGCAATCTTTTCCTTCATGCCCTTGACGACAAAAGCGATATGATGGGCGCCTTCGCCATGCTCATTCAGGTAATCGCGCCAGGTGCTCGGATTGTGATCGGGCTCGATCAGCTCCAGCTGCAGCGAACCCATATCGAAAAATGCCAGCTTCGAACGGGCTTCCGAAGAAACGCCGTTATATTCCGTTTGCGCCACATCAACCGTATCCGTCCAGAACCACTTCGGCGTCTCGATGCCAAGGAAGTCGGCATACGCCTGGGAAGTCGCTTCAATGTCATTGACTAGGATTCCGATTTGCGCAACCACATTCGTGCCCAATATATTTTTATCCATGATAGATCTCCTTTAGGTTGATCGAATTTGCGGCAGGCAGGCTGCCTGTCACACCTGAAGCTCGCTGATGGATACCCAGCGCCGCTCTGCGATGGATACGTCAACAGCTTCCAGAATTTCCTGACATTTGATGCCGTCCACGAAATTCGGTTCTGGTTGGCGGTCATCACGAATGGCGTCCATCAGCTCCAGGATTTCATGAATGAACGTATGCTCGAAGCCGATCGTATGGCCGGGCGGCCACCAGGCGTCCATATAATCATGGGCGGGGTCAGTTGCAAGCACGCGCCGGAAGCCCTGCACATCATCCGCATCGTCGGTAAAATAAACCTCCAGCTCATTCATGCGCTCAAAGTCGAAACGAACGCTTCCTTTGCTGCCGTTGATTTCAAACGCATTCGTGCAGCGGTGACCTGCGGCAAAGCGGCTTGCTTCAAAGCTGCCCAGAGCTCCGCTTGCAAACCGGGCCATAAACAGCGTGGCGTCATCCACCGTGACTTCGCCCATGGGGCCATCCGTATTTCCTTGCGCGCTCAGGCCGGTCATGGATTCGGCGATTGGACGCTCCTTGACGAACGTCTCGTTCATTCCGACCACCTCGTTAATCTCGCCAACCAGGTACCGGGCCAGATCAATCAGATGCGCGCCAAGATCGCCGTGCGAGCCGGAGCCCGCCACTTCCTTCTTCAGCCGCCAAACGAGCGGGAATGCCGGATCAACCAGCCAATCCTGCAGGAAGGTCGCGCGGAAATGATGAATTTTGCCGATTCTGCCTTCAGCAATCAGCTTCTTCGCCAAGCGGATAGCCGGTGCAAAGCGGTAATTGAAGCCAACCATATGCTTGACGCCGGCTGCTTCCGCCGCCTGCAGCATCTCTCTCGCGTCGGACAGCGTCAGCGCGAGCGGCTTCTCGCAGAACAGATGCTTGCCAGCCTGCGCTGCCGCAATGGCAATTTCCTTGTGCGCGTCGCTCGGGGCATTGATATCGACCAGGTCGATATCCTCCCGCTTGACCAGCTCGCGCCAATCCGTAACCGCATGCTCCCAGCCGAACTGCTTCGCCGCCTGCTGTACGCCCTGCTCGTCCCTGCCGCAGATCGCCTTCATGACCGGAGCCGGAGAATCCGGAAAAAACATCGGCAAATCGCGATACGCATGGCTGTGCGCCTTACCCATAAATTTATAACCGATCATTCCAACTTGTATCGATTTCATGCTTCATGCCTCCATTCCGCCTAACTATGAATCTCTCTCGTCTTCTATCGTTAGTTAAAGCATAACCTTCTGGCCGGTTCTTGCGCTTTCCAGCGCGCCGAAGACCATCGATACGCTCTTGATGTTGTCCGTACAATCCGTTTCGGCAGGACGATCCTGCTCCAGCGCCTCGAACATATTGTCCAGGCAGCCAAAATGGCCTTCCCGGCCCGTCCAGATATCCGGCACTTCCACTAGTTTGCCCGGACGGATAAAGCCTTCTTCGCCCTCGACAACCTCTGCGACAGGACGATTGTCCCCATCCCATTTGGCCGTCCCTTGGCTTCCTGTAACGCGCCAATCGGACTCCCATGAGGTTCCTGCTCCTTGAGCGCTCCATGAACCGCGGTACGAGAATACCGAACCGTCGCTCATTTCGAAGATGCAAATAGCCGAAGCATTGCCTGCGTACCATGAACCTGCCGGATTATATTCGTGGCAGTAGACCGACACCGGATCAGCTCCGCTCAGGAAGCGCGCCTGGTCGAACGTATGAATCGCCATATCCAGGATCAGTGGGCTTGCCATCGTCTCACGGAAGCCGCCGAAATGCGGCCCGAGAAAGAAATCAGCGTGCAGCGAGCCGACTGTTCCGATCGCACCGGATGCCAGAAAACTGGACAAGGCGCGGATATGCTTCAAATAACGGCGGTTCTGCATAACGGAATACCGCTTGCCGGACCCGCTCGCCACAGCCAGAACTTCCTGTGCGTCTGCCAATGTTTCCGCCATCGGCTTCTCTCCGAATACGTGGGCGCCAGCCTGCAGCGCAGTTGTCGCAATCTGCTTGTGGCTGGCAGGAATCGTGACGTCAAATACCAGATTCGCACCCGTTTGGCTGAGAGCCGTGGATAAATCCGTGAATGTCGGAACATTCAATCCGCGCTTCTGCGCCATTTTCTTGGCTGCTTCCTCGAAGAGGTCCACAAGCCCTACAATTTCAACATTTTCCCGCTGTGCGGCGTAGTCTAGCCACTCGTTGGCCATCCCACCACAGCCGGCAACCACAACTTTATGAAGCGCCATACCGCTCACCTCTTTCTATTCGTAATATTCAGGTATGATGTCTATGACGGATTTGGAATAAAATCGCCGCCACGGCAGTTTTTCAGATAGTTGAGCGCGTGTACCTGTCCTGTCATCTCCCAATCATCGCGGTAAACCGGATCATGCCAGCCTTCGATATCAATGCTGCCCTCGTATCCGTGCTGCCGGAGAATCGAAATGACATCCGTCCAATTGGTGTCGCCGAAGCCTGGCGTACGGTGCCATACGAACGGTTTCGGTCCATGAATGCCGTATTCGCGTACGACATCCCAAGCGATTGTGGCATCCTTGCCGTGCACATTGAAGATTTTCCCTACCCATTTCCGCAGCTGCGGGATCGGATCGATCAGGCTGACCATTTGATGGGTCGGTTCCCATTGAAGTCCGATATTCTCCGCAGGAAGGGCGTTGAACATTCTTTCCCATGCCGTCGGATTATGCGCGATATTCCAGTCTCCGCTTTCCCATGTGCCGCCCATATCGCAGTTTTCAAAAGCCAGCTTGACGCCCTTGTCTGCCGCGCGTTTCGCCAATTCCCCGAACACTTCCGTGTAACGCGGAAGAGAATCGTCGATCGTACCCGGCATACGCCCGGTGAAGCCCGCTACCAGATCTGTTCCGAATTCATGCGCATGGTCGATCAGCCGTTCCCAGCTGGCCAGCGTATCGGCGTTGTCTCCTTCGCCTGTGAGCGGATTGCCGAAGATGCCGAGACTGGAGATGGGAACGCCCTTCTCCGCCAGAATTTCCTTAACCCGCTTGGCGGTCTCGGACAAATCCAGACCATTGGTCGACTGCCAGAAGGTAAGACTGAATGATTCAAAGCCATGAGGAAGAATTTGCGGCAGGACGCGAACTGCGTCCCCGCCGCCAACAAGGGTGCCGATCCGAATTTGTTTCATATGAATAAGACTCCTTTAAGTAATTTGATAGCGCCGGCTTATTCCTTGACCGAGCCCAGCGTGATGCCGTGAATGAAGAAGCGCTGCAGGAACGGATAAACGATCAGAACCGGGATCATCGCGATGAATATTTTTGCCGCGTTCAAGGTCTTGTTGGACAGCTGGCTCAACCGCTGCAGCTGATCCGTGGACATGGTCGAAGGATCCAGCATGACAACGACCTGCTGGATATACGTCTGCAGCGGGTAATACTGCTCGCGCGTCATGAAGACCAGTCCGTATAAAAACTCATTCCAGTGATACACGATGCTGAACAGCGATACGGTAGCCAGTACCGGCGCGGACAGCGGAACATATACTTTGAGCAGGATATACCAGGGGCCCGCTCCGTCCACAAGAGCCGCCTCGTCCAGTTCCTTGGGCAGATTGCGGAAGAAGTTCATGGCCAGAATGACGTTGAATACCAGGGTTTGCGCCCCTCCGACGAGAACCAGCGACCAGATGCTGTTGAACAGGCCGAGCTGCTTGATCGTCAGGTACAGCGGAATCAAGCCGCCGTTGAACAGCATGGTGAAGATCATGGCCCACATGAGAAAGTTCCGCAGCCTGAAATCCTTGATCGTCTTCGACAGCGGATAAGCCATTAGCGGCACGACCAGTAAATTCAGGCCCGCCCCCAGCACGACACGCTTGATCGACGTCCAGAAGGAAACGAAGAACTGGTTGTCCTGCAGCAGCTGCTTGTAGGAGTTCAAATTAAAGCCGACCGGCCATAATGAGACTTGCCCTCCCGCCGCAGCGGATTTGGTACTGAACGAGATCGCCAGCGTATACCATAGCGGGAGTATGCAGGTGAGAGCGACTACGACAAGAATAATCACAATCAGCACATCGAATATTTTTGAACCGGCTGTCGTATCTTTGACCATTTCCGCCAGCCTCCTCTCTTAGAAAATCCGGTAATTGGCCCACTTGTAGGCCGCTACATACGAGATGGCAATAAGAATGAACCCGATCAGGGATTTGAGCAGCCCTACGGCGGTCGCAAGCTCATACTGCAAATTCAGCAGCCCTGTGCGGTAAACCCAGGTATCGATGATGTCCCCCGACGAATACACAAGAGGATTATATAAGTTGAAAATTTGGTCAAAGCCCGCATTCAGAACATTCCCGAGGCCCAGTACAGCAAGCAGGGCAGCGGTTGTGCGTATGCCCGGCAGCGTCACATGCCACAAACGGCGCATCCGCGACGCTCCGTCGATCCCCGCTGCTTCATACAAAGAGGGATTGATGCCGGTCAGGGCTGCCAAATAAATAATCATATTGAAGCCGAATTCCTTCCAGACATCGGTGCCTACCGCGAGAAAAGGGAACAGCGGCGCACTGGCGAAGAAATTGGTTGCTTTCAGACCGAAGACAGACAATATGCCATTGATGGGACCGTCAAAGGAGAACAAATCCAATACAATGCCTCCAAGAATAACCCATGACAGAAAGTGAGGCAGATAAACAATGGTCTGCACCCATTTTTTAAGCACGGTAATGCGCAGCTCATTGAGCAGCAAAGCAAAAACAAGCGGGACAATCAGATTGGCTATAATCTTCATAAAAGCAATGAAGATCGTGTTGAAAAAGATGCTTCTGGTGTCGCTGAGCGTAAACATGTAACGGAAATTTTCCAGACCGACCCATTCCGAGCCGAGCATTCCCTTGACGGGATTGTAATGCTCAAAAGCGATGATAATCCCGAACATGGGAAAAATACTGAATACTCCAAGCCATATAAATCCCGGCAGAAGCATAGCGTAATAATGCTTGGCAAACCCTTTGGTATTCACTGGTTATCCCTCCCCAAGTATTCATATGGCCGGGAATATAGGGGGGCTTGTGACTAAAAGCCCCCCTGGTCATCCTCTTTATTCCTTGACTGCTTCAGCAACCTCGGCGGTAATTTGATCTCCGCCTTGTTTCTTCCAATCGGTTACGAATTTATCGAAGGTGTCGAGCGGAGCTCCGCCGACGACGATTTTTAGGAAGGTTTCATCTTCCATTTTCTTCAGGTTGACCCATTTGGTCTCCATCGAGTTCGTCTGCGAGTAGAGCAGACTGCTTACCCGGTTCATCTGCACGTCCACGTTAGGCGCAACGCCGACCATGATCGAATACAGACGGGTCCAGGCGCCCATATCGGCCGTTGGATTCCAGTATTGGATATCCATCTTGTCGTAAGGCTCGATTTTTACTTTTTTGATATTCGTCAAATCGCCCTGCAGCAGCTTGTACTCCGGTTTGTCCGCAAAGTCCTCCGGCGTTTTCGCTCCGGAAAGCACATCGCGTACAGCTTGAACGGTAAATTCCGATTCATCGGAAGGTCCAAGAGCAAGACGGACAGGGTAGAAGCCGATTGAACCTTTGGTCAAATCAAATTTGCTTTCGTCGCGAAGCAGCAGATTTTGCAGCTTGATGACGGCTTCGGGATTTTTATAATCTTTGGACACGACTACGAATTGACCGGCTGGCGCGCTCAGATGCGGGCTGAATTGTCCTTGCGCATCAAGCGGCAGCGCGTAAGCTTGCCAGTTCGCTTTCGGATTTTGTTTAACGGCATCCGTGAGCGGACCGTAACCCATCCACCAAGGAGCGAAGAACATACCCGTTTGACCGCTGACGATCGACTCGCCGGAATCGGTGCGGATCGCCATTTGCGGATCGATCAATCCTTTGGAATACAGATCTCTAAGCTTGCCGAGCGCTTCTTTCGTTTGCGGCAGAGTCGAGCCATAGGCCGGATTGCCGTCCGCATCTTTTACCCAGTAACCGGGGTATGCGCCATAGGCCGAGAAAATCGGATCGAAGCCGTAGAGATTGTTCGCGGAATCCAGGAAGTTCGCATACATTTTTCCGCTGCTGGATGGTCCGGCGATGCCGATCGTATCTTTCTTGCCATTGCCGTCAGGGTCCTGGTTGGTGAAAGCGTCTGCCACTTTCTCCAGATCCGCCATCGTTTTGGGAGGCTCAAGGCCGAGCTTGTCGAGCCAATCCTTACGGATCCACATCTCGTGGATACCGGCATCCTCCGCCTGTGGCAGCGCCATGATTTTGCCGTCAAATGTAACGGTATCCATCGCGCGCTTGTTCGAATCCTCCAGAACGCGCTTCAGTGCCGGCGATGCATTCGAATTAAAAGCCTCCGTCAAATCAGCCAGCTGACCGTTATCGTACATAAGGCGCATTTGCTGGGCATTGACCACCATGGCGTCCGGCAGGTCGTTGCTTGAGATGGAAAGGCTGACTTTCTGATCATAGTTGGTTGGCGATGCCGTAAAGGCATTGGACACGTCGATATTCAAGTTGTCCTTGATGTATCGGGTGAACTGGTTATTATCCGGCGTGTCGCCGGCCGGCAGCGATTTGTCCGCCGGATCTACCTTTTGTCCGACAGCCAGGGTAACCGGCTCTGTGTATTTTCCGAATGGATCCGCCGGTGCAGCCGGTGCATTCCCCGTCTGATTTCCACCGTTGTTCGAAGATGTGTTCGAATTCGACTGACTGCAGGCGCTGATCACCAGTACAAATGCCAAAAGCAGCGTCAGCGTAGCTATGCCTTTTCTTTTGTTTCTCAACATGCTCCCCTTCTTTCCGAGTAGTCGTCAACTTGCATGATAAATGTATCACATCCAAAGCCCCAGTTTAGACAGGGAGCGGTTGTGTGATAAGGGGGAGAAATGAACGGTTTTCCTCCCTGCCGGATACCATTTTTCACCCTTTTCGGACAAACCTCTACCCTGCTTGTCGGACAAATGTCCCCCCAGGTAGAGGTTTGAAGGATGGATATGCGGTATAGGAGTGAAATCGACAACTTTTTCAGCCCTATTCCTTGCGGTGCGTTTTGCGGAAGGCGCTTGGCAGCTCGCCGGTCTGCTCGCGGAACACCGTGCTGAAATACTTCCCGTCCAGATAGCCCGTTTTTTCCGCCACCCACAGAATCGGCATGTTCGTATGCACCAAATACTCTTTGGCCTTGTCCACTCTGGCTTGGCGCACATACTCATTGAACGTCTTCCCGATAATATCCCTGAAGCACTGGCTGAAATAGCTGCGGCTCATATTGACCCGCTTCGCGATATCGGCGGCATACAGCTGCCCGCTCAGCTGCTCCTGAATCAATTGCACGGCTCTCATAACCGCATCCTGGACCTCCTGGGAATAATGAGGTGCGCCCAATGTCCTACTTATCGTTTTCCGAATTTGCCTGAACCATTCATTGGCTTCATGCCAGGAATAAAATTCCTCAGGAAGCACCAGTCCGGACGGGAGGACCGAGCTGTACAATTCATTCCATTCATCCGTCAGCTTGCGCAGAAAAAGCATGAGCCTGGATGGAGGCAGCTTCATCGACTTGAGCCTGTCCAGAAGCACGGCAAACCGCTCATCATTGTTTATCCAGCCAAGCGCCGACCACTGCTCGGCTGCCTCTGCGATTTCGCGATCATAACCGTCTGGCAGCTTCTCCTTCTCCTGCAGCTCGCGAAAGGACCGCCGGATCAGCTTGTCCTCCGGATGATAATCGTAAAATAAGAGATGCTTCCTGTATGCGAGCAGCGCCCGCTGCACCTCCGTCTTCTCGATGCCCCGCAGTCCTTCCAGACATAGAAGCGCCCAGTTCTCCCGGTTCTGAACAGCCTCCGTCAATACGGCGAACATCGCGTCATTCTCCCGTATATCGGCCGGATACCGGATCCACTGCTGCTCGTCCGGGCTGCTGCCTGAGGGCGCCGGATAAAGCGAATGGACCCAAGCCGGGTCTGCCTGCGCCTCCGGGGAAAGCAGCGCATAACCCAAATCCACCCCGATGGTTTCACCGGAGGCCGGCCCCGCGGCGGACTGTTTGCCTTTCTGCTGTTCCTCCTTGATCCGCGCATGAATACGCGCCAGTATCTCGGAGAACCGGTCCTGCGCCAGCTCCACTTTGGCAATATAGTCGATTGCCCCAAGCCGCAGCGCCTCCTGAATATATTCAAAATCCTGATGCAGCGTCAGGACAATAATATACAGATTCGGATAGCGCTTGCGGACAATCCGCATCAGCTCAATTCCCGACATGACGGGCATGGCGAGGTCCGTGAGCATCAAATCCACCTCGTTCTGCTCCAGAAATTCGATGGCCTTCTCGCCGTTTTTGGCTTCACCCACCACCTTCATTCCAAACTCCGCCCACGGCAATGACGTTATAATGCCCTGTCTTACCAATTTTTCGTCGTCTACGACTAATATCCGGATCACAGCGTATCCTCCTTCAATATCGGCAAACTCAAGTAAATGCTCGTCCCTTGTCCAGGCGCGCTCTCGATATGTATCCGCGCTTTGCCGTTGTAATAAACTTCAAGCATCCGCTTCACGTAATTCATGCCGATGCCCATGCCTACCTTCTCCCGTTCCATCTGTTCACTGTGGAGCAGCTTGTTAATGGCCTCCTGGGTCATCCCCGACCCGTTGTCCTGGATGGAAATCTCAATCATTTCCTGCGCCTTTACACGGACCTGGATAACCCCGTTGTCGCTGAAGCCATGGTAGAGGGAATTTTCCACAAGCGGCTGCAGAATGAAGCGCGGAATCGGCATGTCAAGCAGGCTTTGATCCACCTCGATATCAACCTGGAATTCAAAATCATAGCGGATTTTCTGCAGGATCAAATACTGCTTAAGCGCATCGACTTCATCGCGGATCGTGGAGGACTGCCCCAGCTTGCCGAGATTATAATGCAGCAGCTTGTTCAGGGAAGAAATAATCCGGTCGATTTCGTTCTGCCCGTTCATAACGGCAAGCCAGTGCACCGTATCGAGAGTATTCATCAGAAAATGCGGATTAATCTGATAGAGCAGCTTTTCCACCTCCAGATCGGCTCTCCTTTTCTCCTTCTGCTGAACCTCCACGAACAAATCCCAGATTTGTGTCTTCATATCGCGGAACTGATCCAGCAGCTGGTCAAATTCCGGAATTCTCGTACGCACAAGGAGAGACGGCGTCTTGTTGCTCGTCATCAGCTTGATTTCCTTGTTGAAATTCGATAAAGGACGATAGACCATTTTCCACAGCAGCCACGCCATAAGCACACTGACCCCCAGAAAGAAAAGGGAGGAAACGATGGTTTGCAGAAACCATTTGTTCATTTCTTTGTTGTAGTCCGCGTTGGAAATAACCGACACGATGCTCCAGCCCTGGTTGCTGGTTTCATCAAACCAATAATACTCGTTATGCAGACCATGCGATTTGAGAGCTGTATCACTGGTGAATACAGAGTTTATCGGAAATTCCTCAGGAATCTCGCTATATGTAATTTTATGGTTATTATCTAAAAAGAGATAAAAAGCATGCTGGGCATTCTCCCCGTTATCCAAAATGCTTTCCGTCAATTTAAAATTGCTCTCGATATAAACATAAACGTCATTCCGGCTTGGCAGATCCACCTTCCGCATAGCAGACAGCACATATTTATTATTAAAGCGGTCGTAGCTGACATGCGGGCCGTAATAGGTGATGCCGTAATATTCGGCCAAGAGCGGCAGACGCTTCGGATCAAAATCCGGCTTGACGCCAGAAGTTTCAAACTGATGGAGCCCGTCCTTTTGAAAATAATACATCGTGAGTCCGACATTCGTATTCGTGAAGGTAATCAGATTAAGCTCGCTGTTGATTTGAGTAGTCATTTGCGACCGCTCATACGCGTTGCCCGAGGTTAACAAAATTTCCAGCTCCCTGCCGATCGTTCCCTTGAACGCGAGCTGCTCGGATACGGAATTCAAGTTCCCGATCGCATTCTCCAGAGAATATTCGACCTGCCTGAGATTGCTTTGAATGCCATCCTGAATTTTATTGGTAAGAATGGAGTATATCGTGTGGTAGGAGATAAAAAATACAAAAATGAAGGGGAGCAGGGAGCTGATCAGGAAGAGAATGATTATTCTTTTTTTTAGCGTCATGGATCCGCTGGTGAGACGTTTCATCGTTCGTTTCATGGCTTGTGCCCTCGCTTTGGCTCTGTCGCTTTTTCTTAATCATGTCACGATTCGACAAACCGTGCAACACGGGATGGATGATCCTTACAGTTGCGCCAGCCCTCGTGGATAGGAATAATCGTTGACGATACTGGTATAAAAAAGAGATTGTCCCAGGTCTGCCGCTAAAGAGTGCCCCTGCCTTAGATGGTTCCCAATTTATGCAGAATGCATTTTCGAATCTGTTCTAAAAGTATCTGGTCGGGTAGATCGAGATCGTCGTTTGTTGGTTGAATTTAACCTCAAAAAAACCGCCCATGAAATGGCGGTTCATTGAACTATCGTTGTAATTGACCTCAAGGATTCGTTTATCTGCGGCGCAGACGCTTGTCTTCTAGGGCCGGATTCATCAAGAAGGTATTGTCTGCTACGTTGAGATCGGTGCCGGGTGGAACAATTTCGTCGATCCGATCAAGGATATCCTCGTTCAGTACCGCGTCCGCGCCCGCCAAAAGATCCTCGAGCTGCTCTGGCGTCCGTGGGCCAATAAGAACGGATGTTATAGCCGGATGTGACAGGACAAACGCGATTGCCAGGTGTGCTAACGGCATTTCCGTCTCTGCAGCAAGTTGATTGAGCTGCTGGACAGCGGCCAATTTCACTTGATTTCCCGGTATCGAGAGGTCGAAGGCACGCGTTTGCAGCGATGCGCGGTTGCCCGTAGTTGGGTCCACCCGTCCTGACAACCAGCCGCTACCCAGCGGCCCGTAGGACAGGACACCCATTCCATAGCGCTGCGTCGAGGGAAACACAGCCGATTCGTTCGTTCTATTGAGAATTGAGTACCTCGGCTGCTCCGTGAGGAAGCGGTGATGTCCGTGCTTATCTGCGGCCCATTGTGCCTCGACGATCTGCTCTGCCGGAAAAGTGGAAGAACCAATAGCGCGCACCTTGCCTGACCGAATTAGATCGGAGAGCGCTGAGAGAGTCTCACCGATGTCCGTATTCGGATCTGGACGATGCATCTGGTAGAGGTCGATGTAGTCAGTGCCGAGCCGCCGCAAACTATCTTCGACCGCGCGGATGATCCAACGCCGCGCCCCCCCGCTCTGGTTGGCATCCTGCCCCATCGGTAAGCCGAACTTCGTTGCCAGCACCACCTTATCGCGCTTTCCCTTAAGCGCCTTGCCGACAATCTCCTCGGACTCTCCCTTGGAGTATACGTCAGCTGTGTCAATAAAGTTGATACCGGCATCCATGGCCGTGTGGATCATGCGGACCGATTCGTCATGGTCGCTGTTACCCATTGCTCCGAGCATCATCGTTCCAAGAGCGTACTCGCTAACCGACATGCCGGTTGCCCCGAGAATTCTGTATTTCATATGTTTGGCCTCCTTATATTTGCGAACCTGGAATCTCTGTATTGAAGATTCCTCCTTCCTTACAACTTGATTATGAGTCAGTTGAGGTGCGGGAAGATAGCTAAATGATCGCAAATCATTGCCTAATCCTCTCAATCAGCTTTGTTCCGCCTCCCAAAGGGGGTATAATGGCGATAAAAAAACAAGGAGGGAAAGTCATGCCGAATCCATCTGCTCACCAAGATCCCCTGGTTCCATATCTGACAGAGTTGGCCCAGCTTATTGAAAATAATACAGGCAGGGACGGGGTTCAGCCGACAGTGATCCCGTCGCTTTCCTTGATACGCAACTCGGTTACGACATTCCCTTCGTTCTCCGTCCATGAGCCGACCATCTGCTTCGTCGCCCAAGGCACCAAAGTAGTCATACTGGGGGGCGAGAGCTATACGTATGGTCCCTCCAGCTATTTGGTTGTGTCCTTGGTTTTACCTGTTTCCGCACAAGTAATTCAGGCAACGCCGGAAGCTCCCTATTTATGCGTCCAGCTCAAATTTGACCCGAAAGATGTCCTTGAATTGATGAACGGTTCGGATCAGCAGGTCCCTGCCAAGGGAGATTCACAACGAGCTTTGTTTGTAGCCAAAACGAGTTCTTCCCTCTTGGATGCCGCTATCCGGCTTGTCCGTCTGTTAGACAATCCGGAGGATGTACCGGTACTCTCGCCGCTCATTATACGAGAAATTTTATATCGGATCTTAAGCGGAGGGCAGGGAAGTGCGCTAAAACAGATCGCCATGAGCGGCAGCAGCTCAAACCGGATTGCAAGCGTCGTGCAGCGGATTAAGCAGAACTACACTGCCCCTTTGCGTATCGAAGAGCTCGCCTCGATCGCCAACATGGCGCCTTCCTCTCTGCATCGGCATTTCAAAGAGGTCACCGCCATGAGCCCGCTGCAGTATCAGAAGCAATTACAGCTGCAGGAAGCACGCCGCCTTTTATTGTCCGAATCTGCGGACGCCGCGGACGTCTCCTTTCAAGTTGGCTACGAGAGCCCCTCCCAATTCAGCCGCGAGTACGCCCGCCTGTTCGGCCTCCCCCCGATCAGCGATATCAAGCGGCTGCGAAAGGAGTAGTATTTTGTGGCAGCACAAGATAGAAGATCTTGTTCACCGACCAGGAAACATATTCACATTTTAATAATAAAACGTTTTCCCATGGGAATGAATTCCACATGACCGTTCGGGGAAGTGTCTTCCGCCTGTCCGAAATGATCGCATAGCTATGATTCGGAGGGGAAGCCATACGGATTAAGCAAGGATTAAGTCAAGAAGATCAAGCAGGTAAGCGTCAAACAAGCCCCATCCGCCAGTCAAATGGAAGCCAGTGAATGATGCATATGGATTAAGGAAATTGAGGAGCAGGGCATATAGGATTCCAGTGCGCTCGCAGCCCGGGAATCCGGAAGCTCTCGGAAATTGCCCGAGATACTTGAAGTACCGGAACGGATGCAGTCCGTTTTCCTTCGCCGTCTTGATAATGCTGTATATCGGGGTTCGACTGCTTGCGGAACAACTCCCGCCATGCCATCTTAAATGCGCATGCTGAAGCTTGGAGCGGCGTGGAAACATGTGGACAAACGGCCGCATTGCACACATGCATCTCCCGGCAGCAGTCTGCGCTGCGGCTGCCGGGATAGATAGAAGCGCTGTAGACTTGACAGTCGTAAATCTAGACAGGCAGCGGCCCAAAAACAAGCAGCGGTATTCCCTTTTCATCCCGCACATTAACCGCAGGGTTGGTACCGCGGCCATGCCATAATTGGCAGGAATCCGGTGCAGGCCGCTCCAGCGTAAGGATGACCCGCTCTGCAGCTTCATCCAGTTGCCCTTCCAGCGGCAGCCGCTCTTCACCGTTTGTCAGCTGGAAGGAAAAAACGCGTTCAAGCTTCTGCAGCCTTCCATTGACTCCGCTGAACGTAATCGTCAGTTCCGTGCGCTGCTCATTCCAATACGCCGATGCAAACCGTGGACCCGGTTCGGCCGGGCTCCGGCCATCAACGAGCCGAAGAGCCGCCCACGCCATACGGTGCCCAATATCCCGCAGGGAGGCGGCATCCGGATGAATAAAGTCAGCCAGCGAAGCGTCGATGGTCGGAACAACCGCTGCGCGGCCCAGTACAGATTCAAGACGGACCTGATCGTCCTGTACCCGGTTCCATCCCTGCTCGAAGGACCAATTGGTCACAACAGATATCTGTGCGTAGATGAACGGAAGCTCCGGATCTCCCAGATCGCGTCTAAGGCTGGCCACCCATTCCGTCATCCGGTCGTAGTAAAGCTCTGAATCCGCTTCGGTAGCGTCGCTCTCTCCCTGATACCAAAGGCATCCCCGCACCTTGCCTCCGGCCTCGCGAATGACCCGCAGCATAGCGCCATATAAGGAACGGCCGCCTTCGCCTGCGAGCGCGGCATCCCATTGGCTCATTGAGGTTCCGCCATGCGCTACCATGAGCAGCCCAACGGGAACGCCGGTGTGACGCAGCATCATTTTGCCGAACGGCAGTCCAAGTCCGCTTCCATGCACTCTGTCTCTGCGGGCCATCCTGATATATTCTTTGCGCTTCTCTTCGGAAACATCCATTCCCTCGGGCAATGGCGTCCAATGTACAGGGTCGGGCGATTCCAGCAGCCAGCAAAGCGGCTCCACTGCCAGATCCCAGCGGTCTCCCATATAGAAACAGCTGACGCCCTGCTGAGGCTCCTCTACATGTATCAGTCTTCCGCAGCCTTCCATATTCGATTGCCCCGCCAATACCCACAGATCACCTACATAGACCGGACCAATATCTCCTTCCGCGAGCAGTTCTCCTGTCTCGGGAGATACGATACGAATATAGATCTCATGCTCGCCTGCCGGCACCCGTTCCAGAGCAGCTGAGAATTCCGGCTGGCTGGCCGAACCCAGACTCCACCATGGACCGGCAGATATCCGGCCTTCCACAAGCCCCTCCGCTCCCTGCGGCACCTTGACCGAGAAAGCAATATCCGCCTGGTCCCGATCGTCACGCTGGTATACCCGGTGCGCATTCGGTCCCGAAATTTCCAATTGAATGGCCATCTTCCAAGCTCTCCCCTTCCCTTGTTCAACCATTAGCTGTATCAATATCTCATGCTGTTAAAGATCTATATTCCGCATGATTTCTGTTAATCCTGCCGCTAGGTTCTTCACTTAGGAATATCAGTAAAGTAGAGGCCAGCTAAATGTTAACCGCTCCGAGATGTAAAGAAACAGCCTGCGAAGGGCAGGCCCCTGTACATGATGGATTATATTCGGTAAAATTCAAACAAAGCTTATGTAGCGAAGGGAGGCTTTCTGCTAAGATGCTGAGGAAGGCGGATGGATTTGAGGCAGAGAAAATCATTGTCCTGCCCCCGTATATCCTGAAAGAGATGGTAGCCCATCCCTTGATCAGGCAGCTGTATATAACGGATATCGGCTACTTCCCGCGGGCGCGGCACCATTACCGGGACAGGCCCTCCGGCTGCAGCATGCATATTCTGATCTACTGCGCGGGCGGCGAAGGATGGATCCAAAGCGGGTCACACAAGGCGATGCGGGTCACCGAGCAGACGCTCACCGTCATCCCTGCCGATACGCCTCATTCCTATGGGGCAGATGAAAACAATCCATGGAGCATTTACTGGTTTCATCTGATGGGGGAGGATGCCGGGGCCTTCTTCTCCAGCTTCAGCATGGAAGCAGGGCCGCTGCGGCTTGGGCTAAGCCATTCCGTCAAGCTGCTGGATTTATTCGAGCAATGCTACGATATCCTGTCATCCAAGCCGTATTCCATGGACCATCAGGTCCATGTTTCCCAGACGGTCAGATATTATCTCAGCTTTGTCGGATTGATGAAGGCAGGGGCAGGCGAGGAAAAATCGGAGCGGTATATCGAGCAGGCCATTCAATATATGAAGGAGCAGCTGGAATCCAATTTGTCGCTCGAAGAATTGGTTGCCCATACCCGGATTTCCAAGCAGCATTTGAACCATTTATTCAAACAATCGACCGGCTTTGCGCCGATCGACTATTATTTGCGGATGAAGATTCAGCGTGCCGGACAGCTGCTCGACCTGACGGACAGAAGCATGAAGGATATAGGTCTGTCGCTTGGCTTCCAGGACCCCTACTACTTCTCCCGTCTGTTCAAAAAAATGATCGGCTTGTCGCCAACGGAATATAGGAACAAGCTTAAAGGCTAAGCGCTCAGTGCAGGTTATCGACGGCAAGCTCCCAGTTTATCGTGAATGATGCGCTCTCCCCTGGCTGGAGGGTGTATGCCGGGCTGTGAATCTCGAGCTCATAATATGGATAGTTGCTGGCATTATACACTTCGACGACCGTATTATGGGGGTAAACTTGCTCCGGCTCAACCGCATAGGTCTTGGTCAAAGTATATGTTTTGCCGTTCGCGGCCTGATGCCGTGCGGCTGCCCGCCCCCCATCCGTCATAAAGCCGAGCTTATACAGCCGGTCATTATCCATGACCATCCTCCAGCCATCCGTGCCATGAACGGCTGCCGCATTGTGTTCGTCCAACAAGGGCAGCGGCTGCCTCGAACCGAGCAGCGGCCCGTGCGGGATATCCACGATTCCGCTGCGATTCAGCATGGTCACCTGCCACAAGCCTTTGGTTACCGGAACCGTTCCGTGGTTGATCAGCTTCTGCTCGATGCCGATCGACGGCATGCCGTTCACGCATGTGACAGTGCGGATAATTTGCAGCTGCGTCTCACGGCATATGGGGCTCGTCAGAACGATCCGGACAGCCTGTTCATTCCGCTGCACTTCCCAACTGTACTCGCCGTGATCCAAATCCGCATACGGGACGCCAACCCAGTCGCTTTGGGGAGCAAGCCATGTTTTCTCTCCGCCATAAAGCAGCTGCGGGCTCCTCTCGCGCAGTTCACGCATTTCTTCCGCATTCTCAGCTTCATAGCTGGGGCGGTAACCCGCCAGACTCGCGTTCTGATAGAGCAGATTGACGCCATCCGAGCCAAATTCCATAATACGCCCGCCGATGCCGGGTACGATCGCCAAATCATAATGTTCCGTTTGAATGGAGATTGAAAGAAATCCCATGCTTTCCCTTTCCATCACAATAATCATGGAATATACCGCCTCTCTGCAGATATAGCTGCTGCAATCATATAAGTGCCGCTGCATGCGCCGCGTGTTTTCCAGATGCCCGTTCCATATGCATACGCTTACTCTAACATTTCGCTGTTCCGGCGCAGAAAACCTTCCGCAGTCCAGCGTTCTCCTGTGATCCGGCGCGGCATCTGCCTATTTCCCCCACAGCAGGGAAAAACCGTGCTGCAGCGACTGGTACCTACCGTTTATGCGCTCCAGCACGGAATAACCTTCTTCCAGATGACTTCCATCCCCCGCCAGCTGCCTATTTCCCCCACAGCAGGAAAAAACCGTGCTGCAGCGGCAGGTATCCACCGTTTATGCGCTCCAGCACGGAATAACCTTCTTCAAGTATATAATTTTGTCTGACTCTATACCTGGGCAGTCCCTCAGCTCACACCAAGGGGAGACTGGATAAAAGCGGCAGCGCCATTTCCAGCTCTAAGCGTCAATCTATATGGTCTGATCGGCTTGTCATGCAACACGCGAAGCACGCAGTGTGTGGCGCCTTGCGAAAGTGCCGAATGCAGCAGCCATTACCGCCGGTCTGCACGCAGCTCCCAGTGCGCGGCGTTTCGCTTGCATGACGGCGATCCGTCGACCACATGCCGGCTCCTGCAAGCTTACTCCCGCGCTTTCAGCGAGATCAGCACGCTGTCAAAATCGCCGTGCAGGGGAAGCGGAAGGCCCGCATTCATCAAGGTGCTCCCGTGCAATTGCAGGACTTCATCGCCGATACCCTCGATGTCGTAGATTTTATGCTCCGCAAGGCCATCCAGCTTCAGATCCGGAAGACGTCCGCCGAAATTCTGAGCATGCAGAAATGCAAAAACAATGCTTTCCGTCCGGTCGTCGCTCACGTACTGTACAGCCGCTTGCGGGGACTTGCGTAATGAGGCCAGACGGTACTGCCTGCCTTTTTGAACGAGATGCCTGATCTCCTTGTACCGCTGGATATGACCGCCGGCCTCCTCAATTTCCTTCTCCGACCATTCCTTCAGATTGCCGCCGATGCCAAGCGAGCCTGTCATGGCGCTGTGGAACCGGAAGGAGAGCGGAAGCTTGCGGCCGTTCATGCCATTAGGCGAATCCGTTACCCAGCACATCATGACCTGAGGGCTGTAGACGTAGGAGAAACCCTCCTGAATACTCAGCCTGTCGAACGCATCGGTGTTATCGCTCGGCCATGCCTGATCGGCAAATCGCAGCATGCCAAAATCAATCCGGGCCCCGCCTCCGGCGCAGGTCTCAAATTCGACGTGAGGGAATTTCTCCCGAAGCTCCGCCCAGATCTCATACAGGCTTCGCACATGTCTGATCCAGATTTCCTTCTGCTGCCCTGCCGGGAAGCCGTGAAGTCCCGGCTCCGTAATGGTCCGGTTCATATCCCATTTGATGAAGGAGATCGGATGAGAGCTGAGCAGCTCCGTCATGAAACCGATAATGAACTGCTTCACCTCGGGCTTGGCTATATTCAGAAGCAGCTGATTGCGAAGCTGCGAGCCGGTCCGTGTCGGAAAATGGTATACCCACTCCGGATGCTGCCGGTACAGCTCGCTGTCCGGATTGACGGACTCGGGCTCCACCCAGATGCCGAAATCCATTCCCAGCTCCTTGACCTTCTCAATCAAGGCGCCCAATCCTTCAGGAAACTTCTGCGGATTAACATACCAGTCGCCCAGACCCGCCCGGTCGCTGTCGCGCTTGCCGAACCAGCCGTCATCGACGACAAAGCGCTCGACGCCCATCTTCGCCGCTTTCTGCGCAAGCTCAATTTGCTCCTCCACATTCACATCGAAGGTCGTCGCTTCCCATGAGTTGTACAGCACCTTGCGTGTCGTGGCTCCAGGCAGAATATATTCCCGCTGATACCGGTGAAAGCTGCGGCTCATCTCCCCGAAGCCCGATGGCGTATACCCGCCAACGAACACCGGCGCTGTGAACGCCTCTCCAGGCTGGAGCAGCCATTCACTGTCAAAATCATTAATGCCGCCCGTCACCCTCACATGATTGAAGCTGCTCTTCTCCGCGACTATTTTCCAGTTGCCGCTCCAGCCGAGCGCGCCGAACCAGACATTGCCTGCCGTCTCCGTGGCGGTGCCGTCGTCGATAGCGAACCATGGATTGGCATGCGGGCCCGTGAAGCCCCTTCTGGATTCAATCGTTTTCTTGCCTTCGGAGAGAACGGTGTCTCTGAGCTGATACTCGCCCGACCATCTTCCGGTAACATGGGTCATCCGGTATTGCGGCAAATAAGGGACCGCCCACGCCGCCGATTGCATATTTTCGATGACAATCGCCGTTTCGCCGGCATTAACCGCTTCTGCATAGCGTTCGATCATATCCCATTCCGCTATTACCTTGTAATGGAGGTGGACCAGCAGATCGTAATGAGCGTCCTTCAGGGTCAGGATCAGCTCCTCGACCCCATTATCGGTTACAATGCGATAGCCCTCGTATACCATTTTCAGATCTCTGACATGATCGGAGAAACGTACCTTTAGCGTCGGCTCGACATAACCGACGCCGCCCCAGAAGCTGTATTCCTCGTACTCCCGTTCCACCTGAGCGTCAAACGAGCTGTGGGATCTGGAACGGAGACGGTAAGCGCATTCCTGCGCTGCAATCGTCTTTCCCCAATACAAATGCTGGAGGATTCCCTGCTCGTTGACCCCGAATACATAGGAGGTCTGCCGGGTTTGAATTTCAAATAAACCTTCATGAACGGATATCGGCAACGCTTTCACCTCAATTTTGGATTATGATAGACATAGATTTGTCGTTTGGCTTGCTGACATTGTCCTACAAGTACACCATAGAATAGAGCGGCCTCCGGGGCAATTCACAATGTTCGGTTCAGGATGGATTATTCTCGGCTGCTGAAGTCCCGGTATAAATAAAAGCAGAGCCGCCCGGGATCTGCCTGGGCGGTTCTGCTTGTTGGACTCCTGCAGCATTAACCGATATTGGACTTCAACAGCTCGGCCAGCTCCTGCCGCTCCGGGCCTTCCAATTTAATAATGTCATTCAGAACATGATAGAACCGCTCTCGGTCTGCGGTCTCCATAATCAAATTCAACATATGGACGATCACCTTTTTTTGCTCCGGATTCAAGCGGGCGAAGATTCGGGGTTCTACCCTGTAAAGCTCTTGAATGACATGCTTCAGCTCCTCTTGGCGCGCGCTGTCCTCCGGCGTATCCTTGAAGGCGGGAAATGCATCCGACGCGATCAGTTCGGATATGATCAGATCGGAATGGCTTTTGAGGAACGGCTTGCGCTTTCCGCTGATCAAATGGTTGATTTCCTCCAGCAGATATTGGAAGGCCTCGCTTTTCCGGCTTAAACCAAACGCCATCTCCTGCTGCCCGTATTGTTCTTCGCTCATAAAGTCGAAGTCGTCAAACAGCTTGCTTTGGATGTAGACGCTGTGATAGAAGGAGTCCCCTTTATTGTTGAAGCTGGTGGGCTGCTTGTACTTCTCCCTCTTCCTGGAGTCCAGAAAATAGAGTCTGGAATATTCGTTGTTGATTCTCTCTGTCCAGCGGATATATTTGACGGCGAATTTGGTTTTGGTCGCGGGATGCACAAGCTCGATATTCTCCTTCGCGCCGATAATGCCGGAATAATCCAGGTATTCGCCCGTTTCCATGATGATACCGAACTTCTTGCCCGCATGAAGCTCAAGAAACCAGCCGAACTCCTTGCTCAGAAATTGTTTCAACTCCGTCAAGTCGATTTCCTTGTGGATATGGTCGAATGTGACCAAGGTTCCTGTTTTCGCCTTGCCCTCTGCATTGCCGGTCAGCGTATAGGAATCCAGACTTTCAGATGCTATATGAATGGAGTAGGTCTGATTGACTGGACCTGCTTTATAAGTCGTATTCCATGTCGCCTGGGAGCAGAAGCTGTGGAAGGTCAATCGGCCGATTCCATTCTTGCCATGCATCGCAGAGCTCATCCGCACCCTGTTGTTCGGATCGATCTGCTTCTCGGATTCATAGAAAGGCGTGAATTTCCGTTCCAAAACGGTTCTGTCGATGCCCTCTCCGTTATCCGATATGATCAATCTCTCCATACCGCCCAAAGCGTTCCATACGGCTTTAATTTCGACAATCGTCGCCCTCGCGTCAAATCCGTTCCAGACATATTCCGCGATCGCTTGTAAATAGTCAAATTTTTGCAGTGTTTTTTTGATCCCTCTGGATGTGATTCGAATTTTTACCACAGCTGTTCAACCCCCTTCTACTAGACAGTGTAACATAAACAGGCAAGAAATCTTGCTAAAATCAGGAGTCTCTTCCCCGATCTTTCGCGAAAAAAATTTGCAAAAAATGACTATATAAGCTATACCAAGTATAGGTACTATTATTTTTAAATTTGAGGAGGATGGTTCATGTCAGATCTGAATGTTTCAGCTGCTGCGTCCGGCACCTATGCCATTGGAGGCGATCTGCCGGTCAACCGTTTGGGGTATGGAGCGATGCAGATAACCGGCCCAGGAGTATGGGGAGATCCGAAGGATCCCGCCGAAGCCGTACGCGTTCTTCAGCGCGCTGTGGAGCTCGGAGTGAATTTCATTGACACAGCCGACTCCTACGGTCCGTTCGTTTCCGAAATGCTCATCAAGAAAGCCCTTCATCCTTATGCGGACGGCGTAATCATTGCTACCAAGGCAGGCCTCACGCGGTCAGGCCCCGGCGATTGGCGTCCGGTAGGGCGTCCCGAATATTTGCGGCAGCAGGTTGAGCTGAGTCTGCGCCATCTGGGTCTTGAGCGGATCGACCTGTTTCAATTGCACCGCATAGACGCCAAGGTTCCATTGGCTGAACAAATCGGCGAGCTGGCCCTGCTGCAGCAGGAAGGCAAGATCCGCCACATCGGTCTGAGCGAAGTGAGCGTCGAGCAGATCAAGGCAGCCAGCGAGTTCGCCAAAATCGCTTCCGTGCAAAATCTGTACAACCTGGCCAAACGGGATTCCGAGGCTGTACTGGACTACGCAGAGGCAAACGACATTGCATTCATCCCTTGGTTTCCGCTGGCAACAGGCGCATTAGCCAGAGAAGGCGGACCGCTCGATGCTATCGCCAAGCAGCATAATGCCCTTCCTTCCCAGTTGGCTCTGGCCTGGCTGCTAAAGCGCTCGCCCGTCATGCTGCCTATTCCGGGCACTTCGACAGTCGCGCATGTGGAGGAGAACATTGCGGCCGCTGCTATCACGCTGAGCAATGAAGAGTTTAATACGTTATCGAACATTGTGAAGCCGTAACATTTTTCCCAGGGTATTTCATCTGCTCCAAAATGACCGGTATTCGCGGCTATCGCCCGCAAATACCGGTTTTATTTGTCTTCACTGTGACTGCTTGCGAAAATTATAATGCGAGGTGAAGCATAAACAGGCTTCATTTTAACGATTAAGAGTATTCATTGTTATACGCATGAATAATTGGGGGGATTAAGACAGGGAAGCAAGCTTGCTTTCCTTATTTAAACGAGGAAATGGGGATTCCATAAATCAATATAAACAGGATCGTTCCGACAAGGAATAGAACGTAAGCCAACAGCGGCCTGATATGATGTATAACCAGCATCGGAAATAACGCGAAATCAAACAATATGGACTTCCAGAGGTTCCATCCGTGATGATACCGGATATTCTCCAGTCCATATTGAATGGCTTCCATTACCGTATATATAAATACCCAGAGAATAATGTACATCCCTTTGGTTATCACTTTTTTGTTGAATGGAAAATTGGTCAGGTAAACCAGCACCATTGGCGGATAGGCAAAAATAGTCAACAACAAATCATTAATTAAATGGCTGCCCAATTCAGAGCTGAGGTCCCACAACAAATAGCTATAGGTTAAAAGATGAACCAAGAAGCTTGATGCAACCATGAACAAAATGGTGGGTTGGTACTTTTTCCAATCCCTCCAATTGCTTTTGTAAAAAGCCACGACCAAAAACACAAGAACGTACACGATTCGCATCATATATATCACCCAGTAATCAACATTCCCATACTGGTTTTTTTTTAGTCCGCATGAAGAAAAAGTCATCTGCAAGCGGTATGTAAAATTTGCTGCTAATGTCCAAACAGCTGTCACCAAAATTAAAAGAAAAAGCCCCTCGGTTTGAGATGCAGCTTGATTCCAAACTCCAAAAAAGCCCCCCGCGGCGGGGTGCGCCGCGGGGGATCAGTGCTAACCCGCTGTAAGAAATCTGCGTTTATACAAGATCAGCCAGACCTGCGCGGCGATAAAGATGGACGAGTAAGCGCCGCTCACCAATCCGAATAGAAGCGCAAGCGAGAACAGGTGAATGCTTTCCCCGCCGAGCCATAACAAACCGACAGCGGCGATGAACACGGTCAGGACCGTATACAGGGAACGCCTCATCGTCTGCCACAGGCTCCTGTTCACCAGCTCCTCCAGCTCGCGGGCCGATGTGAGCTTCGTCTGCTTCATATTCGTTCGAATCCGGTCGAAAATCACGATCGTATCGTTAAGCGAATAGCCGACAATCGTCATAACCGCCGCTATGAAGGTCAGGTCGATCTCAAGCCGGAGGGCGGAAAACAACGCGACAGGAATCAAAATATCATGGGCGAGCGCGATAATGCACGCAATGCCGAATAAGTAGTGAAAGCGAAGTCCCGTGTACAATACGATACCGGCTGAGGCTATCAGTATGGCGTAGCAGGCCTTCTTCACCATCTCGGCGGCAATGACAGGATCGACTGTAGATTCCTGCTTGCTCACTTGAGCGCCGTACCTTTCCTGCAGCTTGTCCTCTACCGCGTTCAACTGACCGGCGGGAATCGGCTTGCTGAAGGTGGTTGTCGCGGCAAGGCCGTCCGTTCCGTATTTTACGACCGGCTTCATCGTGGCGGACGGGATTTCCTCGTGAATAACCGCTGCAATATCGCTTGTCTGGAAGGGGCTGCCTATATAGAGATCCAGCCTTGTCCCCGATTGAAAATCGACTCCTGGATTAAGCCCTCTGCCCAATATGGCAATAAGGCCTATAATAAGCACCATAGTCGAGAAGCCCAGATACCAGTTTCTTCGCTTCACGAGATCAGGCAGCGGCTTAACCGCTTTGTCTGCCGTCCGTTTCAGACTGACCCCAAACCACTCGGTGCGCTTAATCGCATTGTCCTTCAGGAGCAGCCACAGCAGGAGACGGGAACCGAATACATTCGTAACGAGACTCACCAGGATCGTCATCATGAGAACGATGGCAAACCCTTTGACCGCATTCGTGCCGATCATCATCAGAACCAACGCGGCGATAAAGGTGGTGGCGTGGGAATCCAGAATGGTGGCGAACGACGATTTCGCCCCGCTGCGGCTGGCCGAGCGGATACTTTTGCCCTCTCTTAACTCTTCCTTGATCCTCTCGTACGTAATGATATTGGCATCGACAGCCATGCCGACAGCCAGTATGAACCCCGCGATACCGGACAGCGTCATCGCCGCATTCATCCAATCAAGGAGCACGAGGCAGATAAAGGCAAACAGCAGCAGCGTAAGGTTCGCAATGATTCCGGCCAAGCGGTAGACGATCAGCATGAAGATGACGATGATCGCGGAAACCGCATATCCCGCAAATAACGTTCGATGCAGCGCTTCCTCCCCAAGACTTGCCGAAACGGAATTGACCTGCTTCTCGATAAGCTTCGCCGGCAGGGAACCAGCGTTCAGCAGATCCTTCAGCTCCGTCGCAGAATCCAGGTCCTCACTTGAAATGGAAGAGCTGCCGCCGCTGATTACCGCTTGAACAACCGCCGTGGAGACGACTTTGTCATCCAATAGAATCGACAGCGGCTTGCCCAGATTGTCCTTCGTTACGGTCCTCAGCTTGGCAGGGTCGTTGAATTTCACATTGACCACGGGACGGTTCAGCTGATCATGCCCGATGCTTGCGCCATTCGGGGCCAAGTCGCCGCCATCCAGCACGATCCGGCCCTGGCCGTCCTTGAACGTCAGATATGCCGGCTGGCCGATCAGCTCGCGCAGCTTCGTTTGGTCTGCGACCCCGGCTATTCTGGCCCGGATGCGGTCCGTACCTTCGATTGTGATTTCCGGCTCGGCAACCTTACTGATATTGATCCGCTTCTCTACCATGCGCTCGGTTGCCAGCAGCAATTCCTTCGTTACCTTCTGATGGGCGTCAAGAGGCTCGACCTGATACAGGATTTCGAAGCCGCCTTTCAGATCGAGACCCAGCTTGATATTTCCCGCCGCCTTGGGGGCTGCCCAGCCCATAAACGTCAACAAAAACAATACCGCCATGCCAAACGGTACAAACGATCTTCTATTTTTGCGCAAATCAAATACTCCCTTTCATTCTATAGTTATAGAAGAACAGGGATGGATGCTAAATAGTTGGATTTAAATTTAATGGGGTTAAGGATGTAGAGAAGCCGAAGAATGGGGACTGCCGAACGTATGTGGGATTTGAGACCGATGCGGAGGGCAAAGACAGCGAATAATACCATCATCATGATCATGAAGGGGATGGTCGGAAGCAGGGGGAGAACATTCTTGACTGCCGGCGCTTCAATGGCGCCGTTGGCATAAGTATCCATAGCCCACTCGAACTGAGGGGAATTGTCCAGATGGGCGGTTGCTTCATGCCGGGGCGGACTTAGAAAGACGGCAGCGATGAAGGCGGCGAGTAAAATAAACAGCATTAATCTTTTTCTGATCATAGGCTCACCTCCTTCATTTGGGTTAAGGGGGATTATATCATGGGGATATCCGGTTGTCTATTTTGGATTTCCCCCTCATCCTTCTGGTAAAGCGTCAGAAAAAAGCACGGTTGAACTTCTGAACGATATAATCAATAATCGGGCTGATCTGTGAATCATCCGCCATGGACAATTTGTCTGCCTGAAATAATTGAACTTTCTTGAACATGTAGTAGTCATGAAGAACCTGCTGCAGCGACACCTGGTTGATCAGCAGGTATTTGAAATCGATTATTTCCCGAAGCAGCACATTATCCTGAAGCAAAATAAATTTCGGATTCATCCGGTTAAATATCCCCTGCGTCATGCCATCCTCATAAAACTCCAGAATCTTCTGTTCGCGCTGATGCATGACATCCTTAAGACGATCGTACAGATCGGGGTAGATGGCCTGCAGCTCCTTCAGAAACACATCCGTAATATTACCGGCCAGCATGACGGATTGCTCGAACTGCTGCTGAAACCGGGTGCCGAACGACGGCTCCGCAACCTCGGAAGCCGGAATCAACAGTTTGTTTATATAATCCTCATAAGTGCCTACGACCCCCTCGATGACTTCCTCTTTGGAAGAAAAATATTTGTACATGGTGGCCCGGCTTACATCCATGCTTTTCGCAATATCATCCATCTTTAACTGTTGAAAGCCCTCTTTGACAATGACCGCATTCAGCTTCTTCAGCATTTTGGTCCTCGTTTTACTTTGATGATTTTCCGTTTCATCCATATTTGTTTTATCCTCCTCTGATTCCTATCCTTATATTATACACAATCCCCTCCTGTAGTATATACAACAATTACATAATAGACAATTTAGATTCTTTTTGTTTACTTTATTATAAAATGATGTTATCCTCATTACGAAGTTCAACGCTGAGGGGTGATTATTCATGGCGGGATAATGAGAGCCCGGTTACTGGCTGCATCATGAGAAAACAAAATCATGGAAAGAAGGATAAAAGTGAAACTAAGCACCCGAATGGCTTTGCTCAGCTTGTCCATAACGGCAGCGTTCGCGCCCATGCTCGCGGCACCGGCGATCAAACTGCTCAAGGTTGATTTTCCGGATACCAGCGCGCTGCTCATCCAGTGGGTCGTCACGTTGTCTTCCTTATTTATCTTGCCGACCTTATTCATGGCCGGTTATTTATCCAGAAGGTTTTCCAGGAAAAACATCCTTATAGTTGGCCTGATCCTGTATCTCATTGGCGGTGTGGGACCGGCCTTCCTGAATTCCATCACCGGCATTCTGGTCTTCCGGGCGCTTCTTGGTCTGAGCATCGGATTGATCTCTCCGACGTTCAATGCCTTGATTGCCGAGAATTTTCAGGGCAAGGAACGTTCCAGAATGAACGGATTGGTTACGGCGGTGAACGGAATCGGTGGCGCGATCTTTCTTACGATCGGCGGCTTCATCGCAGCGTATGGATGGAGAAGCGTTTTTTTTAGCTATTCCTATGCCGTTCTGCTCCTTATTCTGGTGCTGCTGTTCATTCCCAAATTCCCTCCGGTTCAGAAGCCCGCACAGAGCAGCGGCCGGCCTGCGGTGAAGCTTCCGCGTCTGTTCTACGCCATTGCGCTGGGCAGCGGACTTCACATTATGCTGTACTTCACCATTCCGACCAGCTTGTCGCTGTACCTGGCTGAGAACGGGATCGGAACTGCATCGACGGTCGGATATTTATCCGCGCTTTCCCTAATCGGAACCTTTGCCGCGGGACTTGCCATCACTTCTCTGACCCAGCTGTTAGGGCGAATCCTTGTCCCGTTCGCTTTTGTCGTATTTGGGCTTGGCTTCCTGGTGGAAAGCCTGGCGCATTCCGTGTTGGCGGCGGGGATGGCGGTATTATTGATCGGCTTTGCGGAAGGATTGTTCTTCCCGATGATGTTCAACAAGACAGCCGAGATTGTGCCCAAAGAGCGGATGACGAGCGCTTTTTCCATACTGCTGGCCTGCAATTATTTTCTCCAGTTTATGTGTCCGCTGTTCATGAAAGGCGTTCAATCGCTGTTCCATCTTTCTTCGACCAGAGAAACGTTCATGCTGTTGGCAGCCGCAATGGGCGTATCCATGATCGTTTCCCTGCTGCTCGTAAGAGCAAGACGGGTCCGGCAGCCGGCAGCTTCATTAGAAAATTAATTATTATGGATACGGCAGGCACTCCATCCAAACAATAAGAATCAAGCATAAGGAGCATGATCAAATGAAAACACTCAATCAATTCTATATAAATGGACAATTCGTGAGCCCTCAGGGCACGGATGTACTGGACCTCATCAATCCCTCAACCAAAGAAATGATCGGCCGCGTAACCCTGGGCAATGTGAAGGATACACAGGACGCGATTGCAGCTGCGAAGCAGGCCTTTAAGAGCTTTTCAAGAACAAGCGTGGAAGAACGCGGTCAGATGCTGCAGAGATTGCATGATGCGGTAATGGCCAATTCGGAGGCACTTATTCAAGGCAATATCGAAGAATATGGCGCCCCGCTGAATGCGGCCATCGGACGAGTCAATCTCGCGGCGGCGGATTTTCTTCGTACGAAGGAGGCGCTGGAGGAGTTTGAATTTGTTCAATATTTGGGCAAGGCGAAGGTCGTTCTTGAGCCGGTTGGCGTCATCGGCATCATTACGCCATGGAATGCGAGCTACTCCCAGATTGCCGCCAAGCTGGCCTCCGCGATCGCTGCCGGCTGCACAGTGGTCATTAAGCCGAGCGAGCTTAGCGCGATTCAGACACAGCTGTTAATGGAAGCTTTGGACCAAGCGGATATTCCGGCCGGTGTCATTAATATCATTAACGGAACAGGCGATGTGGTGGGAGCAGAATTAACCCGCCATCCGGATATTGCGATGATCTCTTTCACAGGGTCCACCAATGTCGGGAAAATCATTCGGCATGGCGTCGTCGATTCGATGAAAAGATTGACGCTGGAGCTGGGCGGCAAATCGCCGAATATCATCCTGGACGACGCTGATTTCAACAAAGCCGTTCCGCTTGCCGTCAAGATCGCTTACGGCAACAGCGGACAATCCTGTATTGCCGGCTCCCGGTTGATTGTGCCAAAGCATCGTGTTGAGGAAGTGAAACTGCTCGCCAAGGCGGCTGTTGAAGCGGTCAAGGTAGGCGACCCCCGGCAGAAGGATACGGTAATCGGTCCTATGGTAACCGGGAAGCAGTACAACAATGTGCAGCGGTATATCAAGCTTGGCATGGAAGAAGGAGCGGAACTTGTCATCGGCGGCGAAGGGCATCCGGAGGGGCTTGAGCAGGGTTACTTTGTAAAACCGACTGTTTTTGCTAATGTCACCATGGACATGACCATTGCCAGAGAGGAAATATTCGGACCGGTGCTTTCTATTTTAACGTATACAACCGAAGAAGAAGCGATAGAAATGGCCAATGATACCAGTTATGGACTGGCGGCTTATATCAGCTCCTCCAGCCTGGATAAAGCCAATCAAATCGCTTCCCGGATTTCATCAGGCATCGTCATGATCAATGGAGCCGGCCCCGAGATGAAGGCTCCGTTCGGCGGCTCCAAGCAATCCGGGATCGGCAGGGAATATGGCGTGTACGGACTGGAAGAGTGCCTGGAGCCCAAATCCATCACAGGTTACGATCTCGTAAAAAGGTGAAAGACAAGCAGCCGGAACCTGTTTCTGAGGTTCCGGCTGCTTGTTTATTTGAATCCGGTTCTGCTTCTCTAATATCCCGCAGTCACAAGAGTGAATTCCTCTGCAGATGCAGACCGCCATACCACTCGTCTCCCGGCGAAGACCAATGCTGTTCACCAGCCCGTACAAGCCGCCCCAATTCCGTCAGCAGCAGCACACATTCACCAAAATCCGGATTCTCCTGCCGGTATTTTGGAAATACCGCCTTCCCTTCTACATGCAGCAGGGGGCCAGGCTCCTCCGCCATAACCGCAAGGCGATGCCAGTATTCCAGATCGCCCATCCCGAGAGAATTCAATCTATCGCCGACCTCGCGAAACAGCTCATATGGGGAATGGATTCCCTTTTCGATATATTCCAACGTGGTTTGCTCCACAATTCCAAGCCCGTTGCCGGCAGATGGCAGCCTGGACAAATGTGCCTCGAACGCTGCCCGGGAGAAAGGCAGTGCAGACGTATCCTCCTCCAGAAACCGGGTATGTTCAGCAAGCTCCGGCGAAGCGTAAGCTTCCCATAACCGGCTGCCCAGCTCCAGCTCCCTTGGTCCGACCGGCTGCCATGTGCCCGATAAGGCTGCTAATTGGGAAGGCGACAGCTGCCCGAGTCCCCGGAACACCTCAATACCCGGATATGAGCCGACGCACAGTAAACTGATTTTCGTTGCTGCCTGCGCCTGCCGGGTGAACCAATGCAGCAAGCAGCCAAGCATCGTCTGGTCGAACAGATCGTGCTCGAACCACAGGATCACCTCATCATATCTGTGGAATTCCTGCAAAGCCGCCTCCTGCTCCTCGCTGCTCCGGATATATTCCTCCCGAGGGATTCCCAGCGTCCGTTCCAAATATCCGGCACGCTCCGTCCGGTTCCGGCGTTCGCTCATATCGCGGAACACGGGTCCAAACGTATACAACTCCCGCCATACGAGGATATCTCCCTGCACGACACCCTGTTTCAGTTTATCCGCTGTGGCATCTCCATTCACAATATGCAGCATGCGCCTTGACGGAATCATCTTCTTGTTCACCTTCCCCCGTATTCTAATTTATGATTTAACTCAAGCATCGTCCAAAATGTTGTCCCAGGGGACGAACCCCGTGCAGGGCAATTAACCGGGTGTCGCCAATGCGGACCAGATTTCTTATTCTCTAACGGTTCTACCAATTCCTCTATTGCGAGCTGAACCTGCCTCACATAATAATATGCACAATAACAACTTCTTCTGATCCTGGCCTGGAAGCACCTCAAAATTCTTTTTCATTAACTTTAAACTCTTCATGCGGTTGAATGAAGTCTATTCTTTATGAGGCTTGCCCGGTCAAAGAAAAGTTAACAAAGACAGGCGGCCGATGTCCAACATCCGCCGCCTGTCTTTTGTCTTACAAATCTGCACAACGTTTAAGCACGCTGCTTAATCGCCTTTACCGTTCGAGTAGAGCGTAAAGATCAAATCCCGCTTCCCGTCATTTTCGGCTGCCCAGGTAAGGCCGCCATCCAGTGAGAGCTTCTCATATCCATCCGGATACGTATCATCGTCGCTGTACGCAAAGCCGTAGTTGTTGTCTGTGGATGGTGTGTTCACGGATTTTGGCGATTTCAAGATAAGCCCGTATTTCCTTGTGGTATCCAAATTATCCAGCTTGGGATAGATCGAATACGGACTTACGCTCCCAGGGATGTTATACGCCGGAAGCGACGCGGAGAACAGGGTCGTCTCCGGGTTATCGTTGTCATCCAGGGTGACAATATCGAAGTAATACGCGTCCGCCGGAACGGCATTCACGTAGCTCTCATAAATGTATACATCGAGCTTCGGCAGATCGCTCTTATTCAGCTCGAACACCTGCATCCGCTGAATACCGGCACGGACGTCCGAATAACTCTGATATCCCGCATTGCTGTTGTCCTGATCAATGACAGAGCCGCTGCCTCCTTTGATGTAATAGGCTTCAATTTCATTAATCGACGGGATAATGTAACTGGTCGTCATGTACAATCTAAGTTTGCTTGTGGATACGGTCTTGAAAGTAATCACCTTATTATCACCGACCGTATAGCCTTTCGTCAGATCAACGTACTTCTCGCCGTCCCAGTACTGCAATGCGTAATTAGCAATCTGGAAATTGGTATCCCGGTATTCCTTGATCACAACCTGGTTCAGGGAAGTTGCCCTGCCAAAATCGACCTCTGACCATTCATCGTTCTTATGCCCGTCGGCGGCGCTCCATCTCGTCGACACTTGTCCGTCGGTCATATTAGCCGCTTCATATCCCGCATCACTCCAGGTAGAGGACACGTTGACCTGTTTGCCCAAAGCAAGATTCACAGGCGCGCCATCTTCGTCCCTGCCAGATCCGCCTTTCTCCATTCTAATAATCGCCGTACCTCCAGGCGGAAGCGTGTAAGAGAGCTTCCCGGACGCCTTGCCCAGCGTTCTTCCGGAATAGACCTCGTTTAACGTATATTTCTCATTCCCTCGCAGGCCCAGATCGGCAAAATCAACCTGGATTTGCGCCTCTTCCTTACTGTTCCAATTGGATAGACCGACAAGGATGCCACCCCGGTCATCCTTCACATAAACAGCCGATGGCGAATGCTCTCCTTTATGATACACATTGGTCATCTTAACCGGCTTGGCCGCTTGACCTTTGCCCACAATCCTCAAAAGCTCCTTATTCTCCAGAATACCCAATCGCTCTTCCGACAGAAAGGGAATATTATCGCCAATCAGCCAATGCCCGCCGCCAAGCGCAACAGTCGTCGCCAGCAGCTTCCCGTCATTCTGGCCATACTTATTCCAGAAGCCTTGGGCAAAGTTCTCCGGAATGATCATATCGGGATCGTTATACTCATAAAGCGTTCCGTTGGTCCACCAGGAAGCGGCCGTGTTGAACGCCTGGCGTTCAATTCCTGAATAACCATCGACGCCGATCGTCGTATCGCAAGCAGACCTTCTTCCATGTGCGAACGCCGCAGGAAGCAATGGAGCAATGGACTCATTGATGTAGATGGGCCGTTTGGCCGCGAGGACGGTATCACGAATTATCCCCATACCGATCCGGTAAGCCTGAACGCCATTTACCGTTTTGTCATAATGTTGACCTTCATACATACCCATATCGATAAAATCCAGCTTGAGGTAGTCGAAGCCCCAATCGATATATTTCTGAATGGCATTACGTATTGCCGTTTGAGCGGCAGGATGCGAAACATCCATCGCATATGTGCCCAGATAGGTTCTGATCAGCTGCCCGTTCTCATCCCTGAGGCAAATATCCCGGTGAGTATACGAGGTCCCTTCAACGGGCAAATCCAGCCAGGCGTCATAAATGGTGAACGGCGTCTGATAGCCGCCTACCTTGAGCCCTTTGCTGTGCACATAATCGGCAAACTGCTGCATCCCTTCATCGAAAGGAACCTCGGAGGAAGGCTGGAACCCCCCGTCCAGATTAAAATATTCATAACCGAGCGGCTTCAGATGCTCCGCCATATAATCCACCATACCTTCCAATGCTTCCGCAGATGCATAATTATAGTGGGAATAATAGGTGTTATATCCCATCGGCACATCGCCGTTCCATTTCATGCGAGGCTCTCCGATATCATATACGGTTCCGTATTCTTCCAAGCCGGCTTGATAATCACCGTAAAAGCCCAGAAAGAATCGGTCCGAGGAAACAATTTCTCCGCTTTGAGAGCCGCCCCAATTATAGAGGCTGTAAGAGGTGAGCGGTCCGTTTGCTGCCGCTGCCTGCCCGAGGCGCTGACTGCTTTTCCAATTCTTGACGGTCGCTGCGCCACCGATAAATCCCTGTTTGGCATTATTGTCGAAAACAGCGGATACCCAGTGACTGACCCCGTTGAAGGGTTCCCACTTCAGCTGCTCACCCTCGAAGCGGTCTGCGCCGTTCTGGCTGCCGCCGAAATCATTAACCGGCGCTACTCCAAAATCAAAGTTATTCGTATATGGAGTGGTAAATATGCGCTTATCCATCCCCGCTCCAATATCCAGGTAGGAGGAAGACACAGGCTCTAGAATATCAATGCTCTGGGCAGCCGGACCCGTTACATTCATATCGGTCAGAAAATAGGAGCTATCCGGATAGAGATAAACCGTCAGCGCGATTGCGGAACCGGAATCCAGCGCGTTGCGGAGCGTTAATTTCATGCCATTCCGGCCGTAGCCGTCGTTTGGAATCTTCCCCCACTCGGCTGTGCGTTTGCCCGGATCGCTGGAGCGGATTCTGGTCTCTTTGCCTGTGAGCTGATAATTGGAGTTGAAATCCCGTATGATTGTCCTGTCTCCCCAAGCCACATTCCCAAGGCCAGTCGACAAGTCATAGGTGAGCGTGTATTGCCCGTTTGTTGCTTTTACAATTTCATTCTTCTGCTCGATTGCCATTTTGGACTTGGCCAAATTGACTTCAGGCATCATCGTAATTCCTGTCACAAATAGCAGGACGACCACAATTGCTTTGACCAGACCCATTCTATGCATGAGTACCCTCCAGGATTTTATTGAAATCATTACATCTCTAATTTCAGATTATTTCCACAGCTCTTTACGCTTGTTGTAATTATCCGTGTATATCTTCTCAATGGCCGACAGCCCCGCCGTCTCCAGCTCTTTCATCATTTTGTCGTACAGGGACGCTGCCTCCGCTTCGGAAGGAGCCATCACCATTCTCGGGAAATACTTCGAGACGGTTTCGTTCACCTTCTGCTGCTTGATCACCTCCGGCGTGCCGCCGCTCGGACCCAGATTGTCGTACAGGGCGGTGTCGAACGAAGTGTCAGCCAGGTTCTTGATTGCCAGCTTTGCTACAGCATCCGTCTCGTAACGGCCAATCAGGTCATACGGCGTTCCATCCTCGCCCGGACCATTCTTGATTGCCCATGTCCACTTCCGGATTCCGGTATCCGTCGAATATCCGGCCCAATCCTTCTTGAAGCCTTCCAGAACCTCGGGTCTTGGCACATGCTTGCCGTCCTTCATATCCCAATGCGTGCCCTCCACTCCCCACATCAACAGGTACTGGCCTTCTTCGCTTGCCAAATAATCCAGGAACTTGATGGCGCTGACGGGATCTTTATTGCTTTTGGAAATAGCAATGCCATCCCAGCCAAGCGAGTTTTTGGGTCCGTAGGTTGTTTTGGCGGGATCTACGCCCGGAGCAACCACTTTATACGGATAGAACTGGCTCTCTTCCGCTTTGGACGGATCTGCTGCTTCCTCCTTCAATATCGTGTTGGGCTTGCCCAGATTCCAGAATGCGTCGGCTGTCGCAAACACGGCGCCCGAGGACAATTTCTGTTCGTACTGCTGCGTCTTGTTTGTCGCCCATTCGGTATCGATCAAGCCCTCCCTGTACAAGGAATTCATAAATTTAATCATGTCCAGGTATTTCGGGTCCTTCACATCGCTTTTGAGCTGGCCATCGGTTTCATAAAACGGCATAATCCCGAACATTCCCTTAAAGGTTCCGGTGATAGCTCCCATATTCTCCCCATTCAAGGTCATAACCGTTGATGGCTTGCCATTCACATTCGGGTATTTTTCCTTGAATTTCCTGAGCAGGTCCACGAACTCTTCCGTGGTGAAGGGCTCCCCGTTGTCGGCCTTGGCTCCGGCTCCAAGCTCCTTCATCACATCCATTCTCATCAGAAAACCGAATACCGGATACTGCTCAAGTCCGTACCAGTTAGCCAGATAATAGTTTTTACCATCGGTATGCCGGGTCTTGTTGAGCATGTCGCCGTACATTTTCTTAATGTTGGGTCCATACTTTTCAATAAGATCGTCCAGCGGAACAAGGGCGCCGGCCACAATATATTTGTCGAGCACATCGCCGCGCGCAATCGACATGAGGTCCGGCAGATCATTGCTCGCCAGCATCAGGTTCAGCTTCTCCGCAGGATTGCCGGTCGGCTGCTGAATTTCCAGGGAAACGCCGGTTTTCTTCGTAATTTCCTGGGCGACCGGATTATCGAACGCATCTCCGACATTCCGGTCGAAGAACGTGAAGGTAACGGCCGGTTGATCTTTGCCTGCCCCGGCCTCCTCTTCATTCGTGCCCTGCGCATCCGTTGCTTCTGTAAGCGGCGTGCTGTTGCTGCCGCATCCTACCAGTAGCGAGAATAATACAAGAATCATGACAGTCAACCGGTAATACTCTTTCTTCTTCATTGCTGATCAGTTCCCCCTTAAGATATGATAGCGATTTCAATTTTCCCATGGGCAGTATCCCTGGCCCATCATGAATTGCGCTATAACTTAGCTTAATTGTAGACAGCGGATCCTCCGCTTTCTATATAACAAAGTGATGAAACGTAACGGAAAACGCCTTTCATGTAAACGTGACTGTCTTCGGCAGGCGAATGCTCACCGCGGTGCCAATCCCGAGCCTGCTGTAGATGTCCACGCCATAGCGCTCCCCGTAGGCAAGCTTGATTCTTTTATCCACATTATATATACCGTAGCCCGCGGGCTGATCGGTTTTCTGCGCGAGCCTCTCCAGTACGTGCGCAGGCATGCCCATACCATCGTCGATAACAGAGAATACCAGATCATCTCCGTCGGGCATCAGTCTGATAATGATTGTAATGCCGGACTCATCATCCCAAATCGCATGATTGATGCAGTTCTCGATAAAAGGCTGCAAAATTAATTTGACCGTGGTAAAACGCAGGAGTGATTCATCCAGCAAATAATGGACCGTGAACAAGCCCTCGAACCGGGTCTTCTGAATAGACAGATAATGCCGGGTAAGCATAATTTCCTGTTCGATCGTAATCCGCTTCTTTCCTTTGTTGAGCGAGATCCGGTAGAACTTGGCCAGATCATCCGCCATGAGATGCCCCTGCATATTATTGTTGGTAACCGCGAGCGCCGATATGGAAGCTAGTGTGTTATAGAGAAAATGGGGGGTAATCTGCGCCTGGAGGCTGTCCATCTCCGCTTCCTTCTGCGCAATTTCCTTCTTGTAGACGTCATTGATCAAATCCTGTATGGTCATGGCCATTTTGTTCAAGGCAAAAGACAGTTGTCCGACCTCGTCATGGCCCATGGACCGGAAGGACAGATCGAAATTCCCCCGCTCCACCTTGCGGATTTGGTGAAGCAGCGCTTCAAAGCGCTTGGTCATGAGCTGGCTGGTCCCATAGATCAGGAGAGCAGCGGCAATAATGCAGCCCAGCGAGATGTACAGCATTTTCCGGGAGGCATTCCGGGCCTGCCCCAGCAGCTCGTCATAGGGCAGCAGGACAACCGTCCTCCACCCGTTCATCAGCGGTTTTTGAATAACCATGGCCTTTTTGCCGCCGCTAATTTCACTATTCAGGGTGCTGCTTGCTGTACGGGACAGCGCTTGGGGGATCACTTCCGCGATGTTCAGGATCTTCGATGGCTTGGTATTCGTGGTAATCAAATTGCCTTGTTCATCGGCCACAAAGATCGTTTTGTTCTTGTTCTCCTTCTCGATAAGCGAGAAGAATTCCCGCTCTGTAATCTCCATCGTGAGGATGCCGTAAGGGAAATTCAGGCTCAAGTAATTCAGGGAGCGCGCCAGAGTGACGACTCTTTCCTTGGCTGATTTCTGATCGGGGTAGAAGTTGGTAATCCGCCCCTCCGCCTGCATCGTCTGCATCGTCAGCGTCCCCGGAAGCTCATCCATATGCTTGATGAAATAACCGTCGGAATGAAGGGTTTCATTGTCCGTGTAGATGGTGATTGATTTGAGACTCGGATTCATGGCCATGACCTTGTACAGCAGCTTGTTGATATAATCGTAGGCGTCCAGATAGGATAAATCGTTCTTTTTATACCGGTAAAGCAAATAATTGCGCAGATCGGTGTCCATATAAATTAAGGTGGATATCTGGTAGTACAGATCAAGCTTGTTTTCGATATTATTGTTGATCTGGTCAATGGTGCTTCCTACGTTCTCAACCGCCTGATGAACCAGCTGCTCCTTGATCGTGAGATAGGAATAGATCACAAAAAAGGAAATCGGCACGATCGTAACAAGAAGAAAGACGAGAAACAGCTTGCTTCTGAAGCGTTTGTTAACCAGGCTCAGGTACAGGGTGGATGCAAGCCTATAGAAACTTTTTACGATATTCATTCGGTGTGACCCCTTGCGTTTTATAGAAAAACGAACAAAAATACGATGTATTGTCATAGCCGACTTTGCGGGCGACATCATGAATCCTCAGCGTTTTGTCCCCCAGCAGCTCCACCGCCTTCTGAAGCCGGATCCGGGTCAAATATTCATGGATCGTGCATCCCTTCTTTTCCTTGAACAGCACTCTCAAATAGTTGGGGGACAGATACACCTTGCCCGCCAAATATTCGATCGTCAGCGATTCGAAATATTCCGTTTCGATCACATGCACCACTTCCTGCACCAGCAGCGCATGCCGGTCCTGCTGCCTGTCAGCAAGGTACCCGGCGATTCTGCCGGTCAGCCCCTGGATAAACTCCTTAATCCCATTAATGGTGTCCATATTCCTGACCCGTTGGTTCCAGCTGTTCAAATCGCCAACCTCCAGGCCGGCTGCTGCCCCATATTTGGCGAGCTCCCCGGCAATCTTGTCGAGCAGAGCCGCAGCGGCGCGGAGAACCCCGTTTTTGCTCAGACGCACTCTGGCTATCCTGTCAAAATATTGACCGATGTCCTCCCGCAGCGGCTCTCCGTCAGCGAGATTCATCTTTTGCAGACTCGGCTCATCTTCGATATCCATATCCGCATCAAGCCCACTCTGAACCTGACCGGCACGGATAATGCCGCCATACCCCCGATAGAACCGTTCTCCCGCCGCTTTCTCCGCTTCCTTGAACATGCGGTAACCCTGATTCAGCGGGGCTGCCGTTTCACAAATGCCGATGGTCACCGTCCAATCCAGTGCCCCGCGAATGGCGGACGACATGTCCTGCCAGAATGGTTCATCATTCACACCTTCCCTATATTTGATGATCAGCAGCCATTCATGCTCCTGCTTCCTGACTGCCATTCCTCCCATCTGGCGGCTGTCCAACAGCGATTGAATAGTCTGGTCCGCCATACTGACCGCTTTCTGCAGCGGCGCAGGAGCTTCCGGGTAAAGGGGGTAGCCGTCCAGGCTGATAAGAGCGGTTACATAAATCCGGTCCCGATATTCCGCATCCATGCCGGACAGCGCACGCCAGGCCTGCTCCCGGATTTCGCTGTCCCCGGCGGTCAACACCTCCGACAGCTGCTGTGCGGCAAGCAGCCGCCGGGAGCGGCGGAGCAGCTTTATTTTCTCCACCTCCTGTCTGCTCCTGTCCATGACGGCAAACAGCTCCTTCCGGTCAATCGGCTTCAGAAGATACCCGACCGCGCCGGACTCAATCGCAGACTTCACATAGGTAAATTCATCATGCCCGCTTAGAAAAACAAGCTGAATCCAACCCAGCTTCTCCTGGATCAAGGTAGCCAGACGGAGCCCGTCCATAACCGGCATCCTGACATCCGTCAGCACAATATCCGGCTGCAGACGCTGAATCTGCTCCCAGGCTTTCCTGCCATTCCTTGCTGTGCCAACAACTTGAATGCCCATGCTTGCCCAGTCGATGTGATTCTCCATCAGGTCCAGCTCAATCGTTTCGTCATCCACAAGAAATATGGTCAACAATTCGCATCCCTCCTCGTGAATCAATTAAAAGCTCTCCTATTATACTATTGCCCCTTTACGCCATGAAGCCATAACCTGCCATTTCCCATCATGTAAGACGTTTTCCCGCATAGATCTGCACATTGTTATATTGAGGCGGCAACAAGCAGCCCGTATAATTTTCACATTACGACAGAACGGGGTGCGCACATGGAAACAGCCGTCAAGGTTGGCTCAAAAGAATACGTCTCAAAAAAAACCGTGAAACGCCGGCTAATCGAGCAAAGATACCTCATGATCATGCTGCTTCCGGCCCTGATCTGGGCCGTCCTCTTCGCTTATCTGCCGATGGCGGGGCTTTATATGGCATTCGTCAATTATCAGCCATCGCTGGGAAACTTCTGGAGCTCGCTGTTTCACAGTGAATTCGTTGGCATGTACTGGTTCGATTATTTCTTCAATAACGGCGATTTCTATATCATCATGCGCAATACGCTGGCCTCCACGCTGCTAACGCTGCTGGTGTCCTTTCCGGCACCGATCATTATTGCCATCGCCCTGAATGAAATCAAGAACGGCATGTTCAAGAAAACGATGCAGACTGTATCCTACCTCCCGCATTTTATCTCGTGGGTTATCGCCGCCAATATCGTCGTGACTGTGCTGTCCTCGGACGGGATCGTCAACAAGCTGCTCCAGCTGCTGCATTTGACCGACAAGAGCATCCTGTTCCTGCAGGAGGGCAAATACTTCTGGTGGATCGTGGCCTTCGGGAATACGTGGAAGGAGATGGGCTACAGCTCCATCATCTATCTCGCCGCTATCTCCTCCATTAATCTGGAGCTCTATGAAGCCGCCAAGGTCGACGGGGCCGGACGGTTCAAACAGATTATTTATGTGACCCTGCCGCATTTGAAGCCGACGATTGTCATTTTGCTCATCCTCTCGCTGGGCGGCGTGCTCAATGCGGGGTTCGATCAGCATTATCTACTGGGGAACGGACTCAATCAGGAGTACTCCGATGTGCTTTCGACCTATTCCTTCAGGTATGGTCTTCAGAATTCCATGTTCTCCTATGCCTCGGCGGTCGGCCTGTTCAGCTCTGTCGTTGCTTTCATCCTTGTGGTCATCGTTAATTTCTCTTCCAAGAAGCTCAATAACCAGTCGCTATTTTAACAGAAAGCAGGTACAGCCGTATGACAGAAAAAAAGACAATCCCGGATAAGCTCTTCGATATTTCGGTTTACGCCTATATGCTGGTTATTTTCCTGATTACGTTCTACCCCTTCTGGAACATTCTTGTGGTGTCCCTGAACGATGCGACCGATTCCGTTCGCGGGGGATTATATCTGTGGCCGCGGGTGTTTACGCTGGACAGCTATCAGACCATATTCCGGAACTCGGAGCTGATCAGCTCCGTGAAGGTGACTGTGCTGCGGACCGTTGTCGGTACGCCGCTTTCCGTCCTTTGCATCTGCATGATGGCCTATTCGCTCAGCAAACGCGAACTGATCGGCTGGCGGTTTTTCACGCTTCTATTTATCTTCACCATGTACTTCGGCGGGGGCCTGATTCCTACCTATATGATCATCAAGTCGCTCGGGCTGATCGATTCCTTCTGGGTGTTCATATTCCCCGGACTGATCGGTGTGTTCCTGATGATTCTGGTGCGCACCTATATCGAGCAGCTGCCTTCCGAGCTTGAAGAGTCCGCCAAAATCGACGGTGCCAACGAGCTGCAAATTTTCGTCCGCATCATCCTTCCGCTCTGCGTTCCCGTACTTGCGACCATTGCCCTGTTTATCGGGATCGGCCATTGGAACGCCTGGTATGATTCCTACATCTACACGTATAAGCCCGAGTTAAAAACACTGCAGGCCATCCTGGTCAAAATCCTGAACCAGTTCCAGACCGGCTCCATGGTCTCGGAAGCCGAGCAGATGGCCAACAGCACCAAGCGGATTCCCGTTTCCGGTGAAAGCATCCGGATGGCCGTCACGATGGTGGCAACCCTGCCGATCGTGCTCGTCTATCCATTCATCCAGCGGTTTTTTGTCAAGGGGATCATGATGGGAGCTATTAAGAGCTGATTAATATGGGGAAGAATATACATTCTTTAGCTTTGTGAAATTTTAAATTTGAAAAAAAAAACAGACCAACCATGATATTGATCATGGTTGGTCTTGCTTGGTATTACTTTATCATACCCGAATATCTGCTGAAGGAGCTCTGGAAGAGGAGTCTTATCCATCTTCCCGACTCAATTGATCTTCAGCTCTGTCTCGTCAATTCTTCACGCTCGGCCTTCAAACGAACCGTAACCGTCGTCCCTGCGCCAGGCTGCGAAGAGATGCTGATCCCATAATGATCTCCGGCATACAGCTTAATGCGCTCATTAACATTAAACAGACCATAGGAGCTGCCGCTTCCGGAACCGTCGTTCCTGGCTTCGGGCATCGCCTCCATCAGAAGCTGCCGCGACAGCCGCTCATCCATACCGATACCGTTGTCGGACACGGTAAAGAGGAGATCGCCGGTGTCCTCTCTGACGGAGATGACGATGGTGCCGCGTTTCCCTTTGGCTTTGCGGATCCCGTGCAGCAGCGCATTCTCGACGATAGGCTGAAGGATCAGCTTCGGCATCAGATAGGCGTCCAGCCCCGGCTGGATCTCCAGCTGAAAATCGAACGTATCCGGAAACCGGCTCTGCTGAATTTCCAGATAGACCTGGGCCAGGCGGAGCTCGTCCTCCACGCTGACGATATTCTTGCCCTTGTTCAGACTGAGCCGGAAATATTTGGCCAGGCTGTCGATCATCTGGCTGATGTCCGCTGCTCCCTTGCCGATCGCGATCCAGTTGATCGTATCGAGCGTATTGTAGAGAAAATGAGGATTGATCTGGGCCTGCAGCGCCTGCAGCTGCGCCTCGCGTTCATGAATTTGAGCCTTGTACTTCTCTTCGACAAGCGTACGCACCCGGATGATCAGATGATCGACGCTTCGTTCGAGCATGTGAAAATCGCCGTTTACGGGCGAGAGATCCTTCAGACTTTCCGTCCCCTCCTTGCGGATGACGGTAATGACATGATTCACCCTGCGGTTCATTCCCCGCACGATGATAGTCAGCAGGACAAAAGGCAGCAGGAGAAACAACGCGATATACTCCAGAAGCGACGTCCATTCCGACCTTTGCGTCAGCTTGACCGCGCGCTGCGACAGCTGGGATTCGGTTCCTTGGGCAACCAGCTTCCAGCCGGTTGAAGGAAGTGTCGTATACATCACGTCATTGACCTCCGCATCCAGCTTGAGCGAGCCGCTGCCTTCGCTTCCCTGCTTCAACAGGTCCAATATGGACCGGTCAATGACCGTACCGATCCGTGTCTTGTCAGGATGATAGACCACGGAACCGCTGGAATCCACAAGATAAACCTGCGTTCCCGGCGAGAACTGGAGAGCCGATAGAATATCCGACACCAGATTCTCCTTCACATCGACCATCAGCACACCGGATATCTTATCGTAGTGATTGGGGTCCCTGAGCATGCGGGCTGAGGAAAATATATTCACATCGCCCACATCCAGGTAGGTTTCCTTGTAATCGCCCGTCCACACGATTCCTCCATTGGCCTCGATGATGTCGGAGTACCAAGGTCTTCCCTTCAAGCTGTCCAATGCGAAAAAATTGATCTTCTCTCCCGCATAAAGCTTCGATTTGTCGACGAACAGGCGGACATGGAACACGTCGGTATTCAGCTGCACCGTATCGACCAGGTACCTCAAGTCCTTGATGACCTGCAGTTGAATGGCAATCGATTGGTCATCGGCTCCAACGGACAGGTAGGAATGGAGGTTGGAATTCATGAATGCCGCGTCGCTCAAATCCTGAATATGCTCCAGCCGGTAAGAGAGATTGCTGCCCGCCTGCTTCAGCGCCTGCTGCATCGTCCGCACCACTTCGCCTTTCAGAATCATGGCCGAGCGCTCGTAATAGCCGTACAGGAAGACGGCCGCCGGAACCACGATCAGCAGCAGATAAGCCAGCAGCCATTGGCGGGGAATCGTGAAGCGGCGGACGAGGCGGCGTAGCAATGCGGCTCCGGATGCCAGCAGACGCAGGATGGTTTTGACGGCCTTATACATAATTGTCCCGGTAAACGCTCGGCGTTACTCCCGTTGCTTTCTTGAACAGCTTGGTGAAGTAGCTCGGATCCATATACCCGATTGCATAGCAGATATCGTAAAACTTGTACTGGGGATCGCGCAGCAGCTCCTTCGCTTTATCCACCCTGACCTGAGTTAAATATTCGTTAACGGTCTGTCCGGTCTCCTGTTTAAACAACAGGCTGACATAGGTTGGCGTCAAATACACCGCCTTGCCGATATCGGCCACGGTCAAACCGCCGTCCGCATAGCTTTGTTCAATAATTGTCCGTACCCGTTCAACCAGATTAGCCACTTTGCCCGTCCGCTTCTCACGGATACGTTCGCAAACCGCGGACAAATGCGATTCAATCAGCTGCCGCATCTCGCCAAGCGTCTCCTGCTCGAACAACGCTTCCCACAGCAGGGATTCGGCCCCTTCCAGCTCGGAGGATTGCGCATTGAGCTCCAGCAAAAGCTGCCCTACCGCAAGCACGATCTGCAGACACACATTGCGCCCGTATTTCAATCCGTCCCGCCGGTTGCGGCTCAAGTCCGTGAATATATGGTCGAGAACCTCCCGCAGCTTGTCCGGATCGGCAGCCTTCAATGCCGAAATGAGCAGCTCATTATGAGCCAGATCATACCTGTTGATACTACTGGCATCCGTCTCGGGGATTTCCAGGCTGTCCATCGTGATGATCCGGTTTTTGCCCAGATACCATTTATGGTCAGCCGCCTCGCGGGCCTGCTTGTAGGAGTGAGCCAGGTGGGACAGAGCGGCCACCCGGTCGCTGATCCCGATCGTAACGCTGATTTTGAGCCAGCGTTCCAGGTTATCGCGGATATCTCCGGCTAACGCGAACAACGCTTCCGCCGCATCCGGAGCGTTATCGCCTTCCATGTCCATCCGCAAAACACCGACGAATTCGCCGTTTCGGTGCTCGAAGGCATAGCCGCCGAGGTGGGTAGCGATCAGCTCCTGGCATATGTTCAGCACCGAATACCAAAGCAGCTGGCGATCCCGCTCCGAACGGCTCGCCATCACTTCGGCCAGGTCATCGACGGAGATGACGATCACCCAATAGGAAGCCTCGACGGGCAGGTCCAGCCCGAGAAATTCAAGCCGCTCGCCAAGCTCCACCTTCGGCACGCTGTTATCGATCAGCGACAGCAGAAACTTCTCCCGCAGCAGCGGCATGCCTTCCTTCAGCTTGACCTGCAGGTCCTGTTTAAGCCGCTGCTCCGCCCGCTCCGCATCCAGATCCGCTACGACCCGCTTCATCACCGCGCTGAGCTCCTGCAGATTGACCGGTTTGAAGATGTAATCGACCGCGCTTACTTTCAAAGCGGATTTCAAATAATCGGCATCATCATGACCGCTGACAAAAATAATTTTGCACTGGGGATAATGAGCGGAGATTTGCCGGGACAACGTGATCCCATCCATGTTCGGCATGCGAACGTCCGTCAAGATAAGATCGGGCTGTTCCATTCCGATCATTTCAAGCGCAACGTCCCCATCGTCCGCTTCGCCCATCACTTCAATACCGAAGGAGGACCAGTTGAAATAGGTCTGCAAGCCGGATCTCACCGTCGGCTCGTCATCCACGATCAGCAATTTGTACAACGCTCTGTCCTCCTTTCCCGCTCATTTGCGTATCCGCTCCCGTCACTCGTTCGGACTTTTATTTCCGCAAAAATCTGACTCCTTGATGTTCTAATATTTCATGCAATTTGTCTATTGAAATATTTCTCATGGAGCTGGATTCGTCCAGAGAAACGGCAGCCGCAGCGCCTGCAGCCTGCCCCAGCGCATAACAGGTCGCTTGTACGCGCATGGAGGACATGGCAACATGCGTTGCGGAGATCGCTCTTCCCGCCACGAGCAGATTGTCGATTGCGTCGGGTACCATGCACCGATAGGGTATATCGTATCCGCTGACTTTACGCTCATCCGTTGTTTTCTTCGCATCGGGACTATGAATATCGATCTCGTAATTGGTCTGCGCGACCACATCCGGGAATCGGGCTCCGCTCACCACATCCTGCTCGGTCAGCGTATAGAGTCCCTCGATTTGATTCGTCTCCCGGACTCCGGTCTGCGGGGCAATATGGGATAAGGCATAGGTTTCGAATCCGGTTTTCTGCAAGTAATACGCGATGGAGAACACCTGCTTCAGCGCTTCTGTCTCCGCATAATTGACATCCTTGATTTTGGCGCCGTTCGCTTTGACCCGCGACATATTGACCAGCAGCGTGCCATCGTTATTTTGCTCCCAATACAATCTTCGTCCCTGCGGCAGATCCGATACATCCCCGTAATCATAGCATCCTTCCGGCAATACGGGCGTGACGGGCTTGCCGGTATTTTGCATGGTGAACATCAAAGTCATCGGCTGCGTCAAGCCGTCTTCTTCCCGGCCGGCGTGATAGGGGACACCTGCATCGATCGCTGCCCTGGCGTCGCCTGTACAATCGATGAAGCAATCTCCCTCGAAAGCCTTCAATCCTTCCCTGGTCGATACGATAACCGCCCGGATCCGGCTGCCCTCCTGAAACGTTCCGATGAATTCGCAATGGTAAAAGACCTGCACCTGTTCCTTTTTCATTTTTCCGTTCAAATACTGCCGGAGCAGGAACGGCGAATACTGCGGCGCAATGGACTGATCATGATCCGGCGGCAGGTATTCCGCCATCGTCTCCGAGATAATCTCCCGGTAAATTCCGGTTACATTGCCTACAGGCATAAATATGCTGACATTGGCGAGCGTCCCCATGCCGCCAAGCTGCGCCGATTTCTCCAGCAGTACGACCTTCTTGCCGCATCGCGCCGCGCTGATTGCCGCAGCCGTGCCCGCAGGACCGCCGCCGATTACAATGACCTCCGCATGCAGATACGTATCAATTTGACGCTTGAATGAATATTCCGTGTTATTCATAGCCAAGTCTCCTCCAATGAAAGGAAGCGACAAGCTGCTAACCACCTGCCGCCGCCTATTCTGTTATTTTTGTAGAGTCGCGTACCAATCGTTGATTTCTTTCGCGCTTGCTTCTTCTCCGGCCGCTTTATATTTGGCCTGGAATGCTTCCAGTCCGGACAAGGATTCGGCACCCGCGATAAGCTTCACCGTATAATCGCCGACCATGGATTCCAATTGAAGATTGTTCTTGGCGTAATCCGGCATAAACGGCGCAAGACCGAGCTTATTCGGGATTTTGACCTCATCAGGCTGCTGGTTGTTCAGGAAATCGAATGCCTCGAACATAACCGGATTTTTGCGGACACGAGCCTGCCAGTACAAGGGATAATTGGTCTCGTCCGTTCCCGCCATATAGTTGTTCGCCAGATTGCGTTCATCAGTGAAGATCGGCAGGATTGGCGTATAAGCGCCGTTCTCAAACTTATAGTGCTTGCCTTCTTCCCCGATAGCCATATCCTTGAACGTCTCTGCATCCAGGCTTGCGTTGATCCATTTGATCGCGTCCTCCGGATGCTTGGAGGCTTTCGGAATGAAGGTCAGCCGGTCGAAGCCCGCATTAGCCGCGAAGCCCGCTTTGCCTGCCGGTCCCTTCAAAGCTGGAACGTAAGCGAATTTCGCATCCGGGAGATTCTTGATCATCGCATCGGAGATCGTCGGAATGTCGGCCCAATGGACAATAATGGCGCCGGCTTTGCCGCTTGAGAACTTCTCTTTGGCGGTCGCATCTTTGTTGGCGACGAACTCCTTGTCAAGCAGGCCTTGCTTGTAAAGCTCGGACGTATAGGCGATATAATCCTTGTAAGCCGGGTCGAGGAGCCTTGGAACCAGCTGTCCGTCCACATCGTTCCAGGTATTCGGCATGCCGAACGCGCCTACGATATTATCGAGCATCGGAAGGTCCCCCCTGATCGTAAGCGGCACATTCTGATCTCCGTTGCCCCCCGGATCCTTCTCCTTGAACGTCTTAAGAACGGTGACCAGCTCGTCTGTCGTTGTCGGCATCTGCAGGCCCAGCTTCTCCAGCCAGTCCGTACGGATCAGGATGCTGCTGTTTACGGGATAGGTGATCGATGTCGGAATCGCGTATAACTTGCCGTCGACCTTGAGGGCATCTATGGATTGCTGCGAAATCGACGTTTTGATATTAGGACCGAATTGCTCGATGAGCGGGGTCAGATCGACCAGCGCTCCCTTCTGGGCATAATCCGAGTAGAGCGCCATATCGCTGGAAGTGGTGACGAGATCGTACGGTTCGCCTGAAGCCATAAGCAGATTGAGCTTCTCGGATGGCTTATCCTGCGGCAGCATGTCGTACTGCACTTTATATCCCGTCTTCTCCTCCAGCATTTTGGCAACAGGATAGGTGTTGTAGTCTTCGTTCTGCCAGACGTCCAACCGCTTCAAAGTGGGCTTGGACTCCGTGTCATTACCGGCTGTGCTTCCTTCACTGCCCGCATCTGCCGCCGTATTCGATTCCCCCGAAGCGTTCCCCCCGCCGTTGTTCGACGAGCAGGCTGCCATAGCCGCAATAAAAAATGCAGCCATGATCATAACCATGATTAACCTGGATCCTTTTCGCATTGTAAACCCCCCTGAATTTATTATATATCATTAAACTTTCACAAAATCCCTGAAAGCGTTAATGCTAAAATTGCGCTTACCCTTTGACAGAACCGATTAATACGCCTTTGATAAAATATTTCTGCAGGAAAGGATAGACCAGCAGAATGGGAATGGTCGACGCAATGACCGCCGCCGATCTGATCCCTTCCGCCGGAACGTTCATCATATCATCGGCGCTCTTATTCAAGGCCGAGGATGTATCGGCATTCATGACAATGTCCTGCAGATATAATTGCAGCGGCTTGAGCGAGGAGCTGTTGATATAGAGCATCGGATTGAAATAATCATTCCAGAAATAAACGGCGTAGAAGAGTCCGATCGTCGCCAGCACAGGTCCGCTCAGCGGAAGGATAATCCGGAACAGGATGGTGTAATTCCGCGCTCCTTCCAGCTTGGCGGATTCCTCCAGGCTCGAAGGAAGATTCTCGAAGTAGCTTTTGATAACAAGCAAATTGAATACGCTGATCAAGGCCGGCAGAATAAGCGCACCCAGATTGTTAATCAAGCCCAATTGGCGGATGAGCAAATAATTCGGGATGATGCCTCCGTTGAACATCATCGTAAAGATGAACAAGACAATGAGAACACCCATACCGGGAAGCTCCCGTTTCGACAGCGGATAGGCCGTCAGCGCCGTGATCAGCAGGGACGACAGCGTTCCGATCACGGTGATAAGCGCCGAAATGAGCAATGAATGAAGGAATTGACCGGAGGTTGCGACATAATGCAGCGTATCGAGCTGAAATCCCACCGGAATAATCCCGACTTTGCCTGACACGATTGCCCACTCTTCGCTTATCGACTTTGACAGCACATTCGCGAAGGGGAGCAGTGTCGCGAGCCCCATGACGGTCAGGATGATATAAATCCCGCCATCCAGCGCATAGTCTCCGATTTTTTTGCTGTGCACAATATCTAACCCCCTACCAGATGCTTCGCTGAAGAAATTTTCGACTGAGCATATTCCCGCCCATAATCAGCAGGAAGCCGACTGCGGAATTGAACAGGCCAACGGCCGTGCTGAAGCTGTAATCCTGCTGCCCCAGACCCATGCGGTATACGTACGTTCCGATTACGTCCCCGCTCTTGTAGACAAGAGGATTGTACATGGTCAGAATTTGTTCAGTCCCGGCTTCCAGCAGGCTGCCGATGCGCAGAATGAGCATGAGTATAATAATCGGCATGATGCCCGGCAGGGTGATGGACAGCATCTGTCTGATCCGGCCCGCGCCATCGATGGCAGCCGCCTCGTATTGCTCCTGCTCGATGCCCGCGATGGCGGCTATGAAGACAATGGCGTTCCACCCGATTTCCTTCCAGCCTGCCGTGAATACAACCACGCTGCGGAATAATTGATTGTCGGTCATGAAGGAAATAGGCTGTCCGCCGAGCGAACGGATAATCTCGTTGACGAATCCTCCTGAAGGCGAGAGGATGTTGATGAACAAGCCCGAAATAATAACCCACGACAGAAAATGCGGCAAATAAATAATGGTCTGGATCGTGCGCTTGAAGAACATCCGCCTTACTTCATTCAGAAGGAGCGCGATCACGATCGGAATCGGAAACAGGATTACGATCTTGTACAGACTGATCAGCAGTGTATTGGCAAGCACCTGCAGAAACTCATCCGAATGAATCAGCTTCTCGAATTGCGCAAGTCCCACCCACTCGCTGCCCGAAATGCCGCTAAAAATATTGAAATCCTGAAAGGCGATCACAATCCCATACATGGGCGCGTATTTAAACAACAGCAAAAAGATAATCCCCGGAAGCAGCAGCGCATACATGTCGAGATTTCCGCGGATCAGCCGCAGGCGGCCGCCTCTCTTTCCCATGCTGACGGCAGACTTGTTATCGATCGAGATGTCGGCCTTACTCAAAATTCATCACCTTCTTCTGTCTGTTATGTCTTTATTTTAAATAACCGGCTCACGCCTGAGTAGAAGGCAATCCATCGATTTCTGGTGGTATTCTATAGTGTTTTACAGATTTTTATAGGGTAAGAAGAAACGGCTGAAGCCGTTTTTTGGCGGCGCAGCAAGTTTCTTCTCTTATCGCAATGGATAAAAGTGAAACTTATACATTCTGTAGGGTTAAGAAAAAGCCGCTCTTCTGCTGGAGAAAAGTCGGCTTTCATTTATCCTGTTTATTCGCCCTTCATTACATCGTTTCAAGCACAGACAGCAGGATCTGGTATTCATAATCCGTTAGACGGGCGATATTCATCCTGCGGCTGTTCTCCCCGGTTGATCCAGGCTGTCTGAAACTCGAAATTTGCCGCTCCGGCAATATCCCATCCATGCGCAGAGACAAACGCCATCTTCTCCCGGTCTATGCCCGTGTGATCCAAAACCAGGCTTTACGTAGCGGTTGACGGTTTATATTGTCTGCATTCGTCTGCACTGATCACCCGGTCAAAGAGCATCTCTAATCCGCTGTTATGCAGCAGCGCAGCGAGCGTAAGTTAATGTTCCGTTTGATAGCCCGATCGTCTGCTTATAAATGGCCCCCGAGAAGATAGCTTACGCCCCGAAATCCCCTCATTAGCCCCTTCCAGAATGGTTGCCTCCGGCATATATAAAAGGAGAACAAACACATTGGACAAATGAAAAGGAGCGGATTCTCAGGTGCCATCGGGCGATGGAATCAAAATCGACGTCGTCATTCCGGCTATTGCCAAAGATTTGGGTACTCTTCCTCACGTGATCGAGGGCGTAAGGAAGCATGTGGCGCATCCTATCGGCCAGATCTTCGTCGTGGCGCCCGATAACAAAAAGATCAAAGCTGTCTGCAAGCGCAAAGGCTGCACTTTTGTTCATGAAGACACCGTCCTCCCCCTTCGAAAAAAACATATCGTCTATCACTCCAAGAAATGGGAAAGATCCGGCTGGTTGTACCAGCAGCTATTAAAGCTGGGGAGCAGCTCCTTCGTGGGTCAACAGCATTATTTGGTCATGGATGCCGACACTGTGCTTATCAGGCCTCACCGATTCCACGTGGACAGCAAACAGGTGTTTTATTGCAGGGGATGGAGCCAGCCGGAGTATTTCGTCACCTACCGCAAGCTCCTTGGGAAGAAGGCTCCCCGTCCCCGCTCCTTCGTGACGCACTATATGATGTTTGACAAGGAGAAGCTCAAGTCGCTGAAGAACAGCATCGAGGAAAGGCATGGAAAGAAGTGGTACAAAGCGATCATCGCAAGCATCAACCGCAAAAAGCAATTCGGGTTTTCCGAGTTCGAGACTTACGGCAACTATGTGTATTCGCTCAATCCCGGGAAAGTCCGTTTGAAGAGCGCGCTGAACAAAAGTCTGTTCTCCAGCCCGTCAGACCTGTCCCAATCGAAAATCAGCAAGCTGGCAGGCAGCTACCGTTCGCTTTCTTTTCATAAAAGAAAAGACTATATCCGGACGGAAAGCAAGCAGCCTGCGAAAAATTAGGCCGTGCTGTAAAGCAGGGGCGTTCAGGAATCCAGCCGCCGATGCACGCCGGCCCTCGGGTTATCCGACGGTAAGCAAGAGGATTTGCGAAGGTGTTGCTTGAGGGTTCAGTGGCTATTTCAAAGGAATACGTGACAAAGGCTGGCCTGATCATCCATGGAAAATCAGGCCAGCCTTGATTTCATATCCGGGGTCCAGCGCGATGCCGGTCTTATTTAATTGCCATGACTCTCAGCTCCTAAAGAGGGGGTTTGACTTGCACGCCGTGAAAATAAGAAATACATAAACGTACTGCAGAGTATAACCAAAATCATTAATAACGTTAAATTGACAAACAACAATGGCTGTTGTTCCACAACGAACGGGTGAAGCTGAAATGTCAGGAAAAAGCCATCCAGCAGTTTAGCCGCGACAGCTGTTCCCAGCGCTTGCGCAATAAACATGCCTAGACTGAATATTCCCATGCCGATTCCGATCTGATCCCTGCGAAGCGTTGAGGACACGCTTTCGGTTATTGACGTTTGAGCAAAAGCATACCCCGTGTTCATGACCACCAAGGACGCCGCTATCCACCATACCCATTGATCAATGCTAATCCAAATCAGTGCGAAGCCCAGAGAGATCAGGCCCAAACCGCTGAACGTAACATACCTGGCCCCTCTTTTCACAACGATATCGCCAGCTATTTTCCCGCACAACGCTGCGCAGATTGCGCCAGGAAACATGATCACGCCTATTGTCTCGGCACTTAAAGCGTAGATCTGAGACAGCATCAACGGCAGTAGGAACATCATCGTCATAATGGCGCTGAACATAAGGAATCCGATAATAACACCGATTCTGTACAAGGGATTTCTAAAGAGCGCAGTCTCAAGAAATGGATTCGCGCGTACCCGGACATGAAGGGCAAACCAAATGCCTGTAGCGAGACTACCCGCAAGGTACGCCACATTCAATCGTGTCAAAAACAGCATCAATCCTGAGACCGTCAAACTCATAAGAACAGCGCCAAGAAGATCGAATTTCCCTTGCTTCTTCTCCTCGACGGGAAGAATTTTCAAGAAAAAGGGGATGGCCGCAAGCGTAAATACCGGAATTAAAAATAAGTACGCCCAGTGTACGAGACCGGTAATGTATCCGCCGAGTACAGGTCCTGCCGCAACGCCGAAGGAGAATGCCGATGTCACCAAACCAAACATTTTCTTGCGGCCTGTGGCCGTAAAATAGCGGGTAATGATCGTGTTGTTTATTGCCGGGATGGCTGAGGCCCCCAGTCCCTGAATGGCACGAAAGAGAATAACCGTGCTGTAATTGTCATGAAAAATAAAACCGAGAACAGAACTCGCGACATAAATGGCGATTCCAATCACCATAAGATGCTTCGGGCTGAACATGTCGCTAAGCCTGCCAAACACAATAGAGCCGATCCCAAAGAAAAGAATAAAGATGGTCACTACCCAACTGACTTGGGAAGGAAGTAAATGAAACTGCGCTGCAATACTCGGTGTAGACACATTAAATACCGTTTCATTCAAAACGGAGAAAAAGATGACATAGAGGAGCCAAGGCATAATCCGCCTTATGTCAGCTTCACCCGGTTGAGATGTAGTCTTGGATATCGACATTGAATGCCCCCTTTGAACTGGATTCAATGACTATATTAGACTTTTCCAGGCCGTCAAAATAGTAAAAAACGGACTTCCTCAGTCCGTTCTACACTTGTTTGGGCAGTATCCCGTAATAACGCTTGAAGCTTTTAATGAAATGCGATTGATCATAGTAGCCGTATTTGACTGCAATGTCCGAAAAGCTTGAATATGCGCCGGTGCAAAGCTCCTGCAGGATGCTTTGAAATCGAACAATTCCCAGCATTTCCTTCGGGCTGAGTCCAAGCTCCTGAGCAAAGGTCCTTCTTAGATGCCGTTCGCTGAAGCTAAGCCTGTCCGCCAGCTCCGATGTTGAAATACTCCCCTTAAAAGCATACATATATTTCATACTTGCGAGCAGCAGGGAATTGGGTGAAGTGTTGCTGGAGCCTAATAAATATCGCAGCTTGCGTTCCATGATTTCAATCATGTCTGAGGCTGTACCGGCAGCTAAGATCTCCTCAACCATATACAGCCCTTCAACTCCCCATATCTCCTCCAGGAAGACATGCTGTCCGATAAATGCGGAGACGGGAAGTTTCAGAATGGACTGCGCGGATTCCGAAAAAAAACGAATGCCAAACAAAGACCTGGCATCGGAAATATGCAAGACTTCAAATTGATTCATCAATCCTTCGACAAAGGCGGCCTTCCGGGGGGCCGGCGACCGGAGGTCAACAATAATGTCCACGCAGCCATCCGGAATGATCCGGTGTAATTGATTATCGACATCGGCATGAAAGTCAATGGTCCAATAACAACTGACATGCGATGCCAGTTGTTCGCACGGAGCATATTCCCGGTACCTGTAACCGGGGTGCTCCGGCTCCTGCTGAAATATAGGCGATTGAATAGGACGATAATTACTCGTCATCTCCGCTGAAGCACCTCCCTGCCTAACCACTAGTTATAAATCCGGTAATTTAATAAAGCTGACCATCAGCAGCGGCAATATCGCTATCGTACTGCACGCTTATGCTTGCGGCAATTTCAATTGCTTTCACCATAACGTCCAGGCTCATGCTTGGCAATTGCGGCCGTGCGACAGTTTGGACAGGCAGATAAGGTATATGAATGAAGCCGCCTCGAATATTAGCAAATTCCGTTGCGATCATATGCTGGAGTCCGTAAAATAGATGGTTGCATACAAAAGTACCCGCGCTTTGAGATACAGAGGCTGGTATTCCGGCCTGGCGCATATGTGCTGCAATCGCCTTTACCGGCAGTGATGACCAATACGCTGCCGGACCGTCTACGACAATTTGCTCATCGATCGGTTGATTTCCCTCGTTGTCCGGGATGCGGGCATCGTCAATATTGATCGCCACTCGTTCGACCGCGATATCGCTTCGACCGCCGGCTTGTCCGATACAGATGACAACATCCGGCTTTACATCCAGAAGCATCTGCCTGAGTGCATAAATTGATTTTTTGAACACCGTCGGTATTTGCCTGACCTCCACCTCAAATCCTTCGTACATCTTAAGGTGAAAATGGCTGACCGCTTCCCAAGCGGGGTTAATCGCTTCCCCGCCAAACGGATCAAAGCCGGTTAGCAGCACTCTACTCATCCCATTCCCTCCACAGTCTGGCTTCAATGTATACTTATTTCTGCGCATCTCGCGGCATATTGCAGCATATTGCGGGGCCACCAAGCATCAGCAGGATACATGTTCATAGTACCTCAATCATACACTATTTTCTCTGCGGACAGACCAATCATAAACAATAGAAGCAAGACAAAGGAGCAGCACAGCTGCTCCTTTGTCTTGTAAATGGATATGAATCGGATCTCTTGAATCGGGTTTGATGTCCGTTTTTAAACGCGGTTACGATTACGGTTGCGACTGCCATGACGCTGCTTCTGATTCAGCAGGACCGCAAGCCCCATAATGATTACGCATGCGGCAGAGCCTATTTCGTAACCTTGTTCTCTTGCTCCCAATAGTCCGCCGATTTCTCCCACTGCAATCATACATAGTCCGCAAATCATGCCTGCTTTTCCGATCATTCTGAACACTCCCTCGTTTTTCTTATGTACTTATCTTAACGCATCGCCTATTCACAGATTAGTAGCAGTTATCATGAATATGGCATGACAATTGTCACATCAAACATGAGGGGAGCGTCTAGTCATATTTTCCAACGGAACGCTCCCGGGAACGACGGGCTGCAAGTCTTTTTCTTTTCCGTTCATCCATTTCCAGGCTTGCTTCGCCTCTTTTTCAATCTCCAATTGATTCTGGAACATCAGATACTCGGCAGAAAATATATTGATCATATTCGTTCACCTCATTAATCAAAATATCTTGATGAATCAGTGGATCAAACCCTATAATTATAAACGAACGGCAATCTGGAAAAGATACGGTGTTTTCTAGAGTCCTCACACCTCTCACTTCATTTTTCAAAAAAAAGCAATCGAAAAGAAATCACAGAAAAAGCATAAGATATAATGGAATTATAGTACTTAAAATACGGAGTGAAATACTCTAAATAAGGGGATCTACAATAATGGGGAATATTTTTAATCATACACATTCTATGGAAATTTTAGCCCGCATCGATAAATTAAGCACGCAATCACAATCGCAATGGGGACAAATGAATGTTGCCCAAATGCTGGCTCATTGCACATCATTCCAAGACATTCCAATGGGGAATTCTTTTCCACCGAGAGGTTGGATAGGGGTATTAATCGGAGGGTTTGTGAAACCACTTTTCTATAACGACAAGCCACTACCCCGCAATATGTCCACTATTCCAGCTATTTTGATTACAGAAGAAAAAGAGTTTGAGCAAGAAAAAGAAATACTGAAACAAAATATTATAGCATTCCAGAATAATGGGCCGGAGAGGTGTTCCACTCATCCCCATCCCTTTTTCGGAAAACTTACTCCCGAGCAATGGGGAATCGGAATTTACAAGCACCTGGATCATCATTTAAAACAGTTTGGCGTTTAGTCATTTAGATACCAAATTTTCATCTCTGAGCTATCGTACCCGTTAATTAATATGTCTTGGCTGGTCTTTAGTTATCCGCCAATCCATCCGTCATGATCAAATCCAGGTCCGGCGGGATATATCCTTTCATCCGTCCCATTGTGGCAATTTGCCCCTTGTGATGAAACTCGTGTGTCACGGTTTGTGTGAAAAGCCAGAGCGGTGTAGCTGTAAACTTTTGTCCATTGAACTGACCTTCAATTTGCAAATCCGATTCAAGCGCGAAGCGTTCCAGAAATTCGATAACCAATTGATCGACTTCCGCAAATACACTGCGCATCGCGGCCACATCCACAACCGTTTCCAATCTCCAATCGCAAGAGCGCCCCATACCGAACTCACCGAGCCAAAAAGCGTAGCATTCCGCAACATGGAAATGCGTTTCACGAATCGACCCACGCCCGAACTGCTCAATTTCCGTTATGTATTCATCGTCTGTCATTTTCTCACAGTAGCTAAACAGGATCCCCCGTGTACGTCTTACATAATCGTATTGCTTGAATAATAGCTCCACCCTGCATCTTCCTTTCTAATGTAGAAATTAACTCCTGCCCCACGCTGATTATTCAGTTCCCGTTTCCTGTTAGAATTCTTGCAGACTGGATATTTCTTGGTGTAAATAAAAAAAGCGCCTTTGTACGATGGGAGTATACAACGGGTCAAAAGGAAGCCCTGAAATCCACATCTGGAGGTCGCTCTACTATGAAGTTTATGGTACAGGTCCAACAAAATCAACTCATTCAAATTTATCGTTAATCTTCTTGTCTTTGCTGCAGGAATCGAGAAAAAGCCCTCAATCCCGAAGGAGAGAGGCTTTATGGTATTCATAATCTGCTGTTTTTGATTATCGCCTGGAGGCGCGTGTTTATTGGCGGCGGCGCAGGCGCTTGTCATCTATGGCCGGATTCGAGAAGACGTTGTCCGCTGCATTGACCTGATTTCGTCGATCCGGTCGAGGGTATACCCGTTCAGTTCCACATCCGCTCCAGCTAATAGATCCTTAAGCTGCTCTGAATTCCGTGCCCCGATCAGGACGGAAGTCACACCCGGGTGCGACAGGACAAACGCGTTGGCCAGGTGCGCCAATGGCATTCCCGCTTCTGCAGCAAGTTGAGTGAGCTGTTGAACGGCCTTTAGCTTCGCCTGATTTTCCGGTATTGAGAGGTCAAAATCCTTCGTCTGCTGCATGTACAAATATTTTGCTTCAAAAGAAGAAGTTATAGAGTCTACTGTGGCCTGTATTGTTGCTTATCATTTGATGAAGCATCAACTGTTTAAAAGTGAACAACTTCATACTATAGATGACTCCAATATGACAAGTAAAATTGATTTTATTACAACTAACATTACCCGTGATTTGTTTAGAGGACTGGGATGCCGCTATTTCTAAACTGTATAATTAGCTAATATTTTGGACAAGTTGAGACTCCTCTTCAAAATATAAAGAAAGTCCCGATGATTTATAAATTCATCGGGACTTTCTTCAGCGGTTTCACACATTTTTTACTGATCCCACAGTTTTTTATCACCAGACAACAGTGTTCGAAGATAATAAAGGTTTAGACTGCGTGAGCATTTAGTTTTCTATATAACTTATCTTTCGGCTATGCATCGGGGAGGCTGTTAATAAATCTTCTTCAACAGCTCAAAAACTTCATCTATGGTGAGGCCAAAGGATTTGTAGTATGAAGTGTCGCTAACCATTTGCTTCAAGATCATCTCGTTGCGTATTTGCAGCATCTCATTGGATGAGAATTCGGCCACAAAACACCCTTTACCCGTTACTGTATTGATCAAACCACGTCGTTCGAGTTCTTCCCAAGCTTTCTTTACGGTGATGACACTAATACGAAGCTCCTGGGCCGCTTGACGAATTGGCGGTAAGCAATAGCCGCTTTCTAACTCGCCTTTCAGAATTTGAGCGCTGATTTGTTCGAAAAGCTGCTGATAAATCGGTTTCTCAGATGTGTTCGAAATAGCTACGTTCATTGTATTTCCACTTTTAGAAACCGTTTAATCGCAATTCGATAAGCAATCATGGTGAATGCAATAAATATCACGATTCCCGCGACCAGGATGGAAGTTTGAAGGGCCATATTGTCAACACCGGCACCATAGAAAATGTCAGCTAAATAAGAATTCTGGATTCCCAACCATTGTGCAATTCCGGCAAAAAGCATAGCGGAAGCAATTGATGCTGTCGTTGCCGCACCATATTTATACGCCGTCCTGTAATACATAGAGATAAAGATAATATTGAAGGTCGCAAGCATGACAAAACATAGTCCCCAAAAACCCATGTATGGTCCGAAGAAATAGTAGGTCAGATTCGGGTATAAGCGAATCGTTATCATGCCATAGATCATGGCAATCACAATATGCAATAATTCCAGGATGACGATAACGGACACCCTTGCTTTCACCATGTCTTTTTTGGTTACAGGCATCATCGAGGTAAAGATTAAATCGTTCTGAATCCGAAATCCACCAAACATATTCGGTATCGTGATCCAGCAAAAATACAGAGGAACGAGAAAATATAACCAACCGGGAACGAGCATTAATGCGCCTATGAGAAACGGGAATACGAAAAACATAGGATTTACGCCTAATTTTAAATCCTTCATCACTAAGTTAACCATACATATCCTCCTTTTTCGCGAAATAAATCATGATTTCCTCGAGACTCGGCGTGGTTGCTTTAATGCCGGAAGAGGGATCGAAGTCTCGGGAGTGAATCAATCCCGTAAAGCCGAACGAATTTGTTTTGTAGGAAATCAACTTTTCCTTCACCTGGTTCAGTTGGCTCTCTTCACCGTTCAGCAAGCGATAGGACTCCATAAATTCGTCTTTCTCAGAACTGTTGATGATTTGCCCGCTTTCGATAAAGGTAATAAAGTCCGCGCATTTTTCCAAGTCGGATGTAATGTGAGTGGAGAAAAGAATACTGATTTCGCCATCTATGACGAGCTCTTGAAAAATATCCAACAGATCATCTCTTGCGACCGGATCGAGTCCGCTTGTTGGTTCATCGAGGATGAGCAGCTTCGCGCCATGGGATAAGGCTAGGGCCAAAGTGTACTTTACTTTCATTCCCGTCGACAAATCGGCAATTTTTTTGTTTTCATCCAATTTGAATCTTCTCAGATAGTTGTAATACGTTTCATCATCCCAATTTTTAAAAAATTTCTTAATCACATCGGTCAGTGTTTTCATTTTGCTTCGCATATAAAAATCGATGCCGCCAAATGCCCAGCCGATTTCCTGTTTCAATTCCAATTCATGTTCGGCCATATTGTTGCCCAGAATACGGACCTCACCGCTATCGATATGAACCATATTCAAGATCGATTTGATTGTGGTTGTTTTTCCTGCGCCATTGGCACCGATAAATCCCATAATATAACCCTTTTCAAGCTGAAACGATACATCCTTTAACTGAAAATTTTGATATTTCTTATTTAAATTTCGAATGTCTAATGCCAGCATACAGTACCTCCTTGATATATTGTGTATGTTGTTCATGCACAATATATCACGGGGAGTTTGTTAAGTCAATGAACCAGCTTAAACAAAAAATTATAAAGACCATTGACATCATTCTCTATCGCAAATATACTGAGCATACACAATATACACAATTAACAAAGGAGTTGTCATATGTTAGCTTTAGATTTATTCGACTTGGCCACAAAATCCAAACAGGAGCCAAATTAACGGCAGAAAGGAAACCGACTATGAATCGTAATGCTGCGGACTACGCTGTATCGGCAGAAAACTCTATTTCGTTTATTATTAAACTGCAATTCGTCTTTTTTCTGATGAGCCTCTTGCTTGTGCTGCTCGATTTTTTCGTGAGGGACTCTATCAACCAGTTTGTATGGATCCGGTCGCTCGTACTTACTGTTTTATCCCTTGTGTACATCCGAATCGGAATGCGACTGCGGACAGGTAAGCGCTCCACCTATTTCCGAGTTTTGATCATCGCAATACTCGGCACTCTGGGGATTGTCGCTATCTCGGTCAATGGTGAGGTATACCCGCTCTGGATGCGCGTTGAGCAGTGCGTGCAGGGAATCGTATTGATCGGCATAGCGGTCGTTTTGTTCCGCCCCAGCGTACGGGCCAAATTCGCGAGGGCCTAACGAATTATGTCGATTTTGATTATTTCCCCGACCTTCGTTTACACGAGACAACAATAAAACAAAAAAAAAGGACTTTATACAATTGCATATGTATAACGTCCTTTTTTCCATTAATTCAATTTGGCTTCTTTCACGATGGCTGATCCGACTCAAGAATAAGACAACCATTAATTATCATAACTTAAGAAAAAAGGATGAAGGTGATGATAAAATTGAAAATAAATAAAAAACTAATTTTATTTTACACAATCAAGGATTCAACAATTAAAAAAGTTATTATTACAGTGATAAAAAAGTTGAAAATAAACAAAAAACCAATTGTATTTTATACGATCAAAGGTTCAACAATTAAAAAAATTATTATTTTTGACATCTTTATTGGCACTGGAATATATTATATTTTAAAGATAATTATTTCAAGCACTATAATTGCAACTATAGGAAGTCTAATCGGAACGGAAGGAGCTAAAAAACTTAATTTCGTTGACGTCCGGAAGGAAGATGTGATAACCCTGTGACGTTCTCAGTTCATCTGAACACGACCAGTCCGCTATCGTGCCGTTAGTTGGGTTGATCACCTCGCTCTTTAATGATAGTGTCAGCAAAAAACACAGAACCTAATATAGTAAGGAATAACCCGATAAAGAAAGTCCAATTTGTAATACCCCAAATATAGGGTGGCGTTAAGCCCTTCACTCCCTCCATTTGTAATGTTCTGCTTGAAACAGCAATAAAGATTAACACCTTTTCTAATCCGCTTAATCCCATTAAACTTATACCCGAAACCAATATTGCGAGACCTAAGCTTTTCAATATTTCTACCTCCTTTGCTACATAGGTATTATGATTTATGATAATCATTCTCCGATGGCTTTGTTAAAACCATTAAAAATAATCAACAAACCAAAGTGGAGCTGCCCCGAAGTAAGCAACTCCACTATCGTTAAATAATTTATTACAATTTAGATAATACCTCGCCAATATTACTCCACTCATATATAAGGAGATTCAGTTCATTACCGGCAATTGTGATCATTTCCGATTTACATAAATTGGCACCATAATATTCGTAGAAATAACGAGTTTTATTATCTTCTAATACCTCAACAAAGACTCTATTGTAACCGAGCTCTTCAAATTGAAGAAAAAGTTTTTTTAAAAGTTGCTTCCCTACACCTTTTCCATGATATTCTTCAAGCAAATATATAGATGTCAAATCACCAGAACTATCAATATTATTACTTTCTCTTTTTCCGCAATCTGCAAATCCTACGATTTCCCCCTCATTATTTAATGCGACAAACACATAATTCCCCTTTTTAGAGATATTACGATCCCACAGATCCTTTCGCTGGTCATAAGACAGGTTCTTTAAAAACTCATCCGGAATAATGTTTTTATAAGTAGATTTCCAGCTATCGACGTGAACCTTTGCAATACCCTTTGCATCTTCTAAACAAGCTTTTCTTATGTACATTGAATCTCCCCCTCCCGCAGAACGCAATGCTCAAAATAGATATTCGTTCTGATTACAAATTCCCCTCCTTCAGTTGAACCCGTTCCAATATTTTAAGTACCTGTTCGAGCAGCTTCCCGATCCCAGAGCTCCTCAAGCGTTGGATGATTTCCTGCCGTGGTCACCGAAGCAGCCGCTGACTTGTCGCGTGTTCAAATCTTGATTCCAGCATAGCTAAGCCCACATCTTGAGGACAAGATGTGGGCTATTTGATGCTTAAAAATGAACAAAGAACAAGTATATGAACCATTCATGGAAAATAAAGCAGGGGCATACTGACGAGCGTCGAATCTATAATTGAAAAATCCGGTTCATAATCGAGTATGATGAATCGTTACACTCACCCCATTTAAGGAGGTTTCAAACATTGAAGGTCCATCGTCTCCTTTCTATCGTTATGCATCTGCTAAGCCGCAAAAGAATGAGCGGACAGGAGCTGGCCGATTTGTTCGAGGTATCCCTGCGGACCATCTATCGTGACCTGGAAACCATCAATAGCGCCGGGATCCCAATCATCTCTTATTCCGGCACGAACGGCGGTTATGAAATCATGGAGCAGTATCATATCGACAGACAAATCGTCACATTCGAAGACCTCCATTCCATTATGAATGCGTTAAAAGGCATTCAATCTTCCCTTGATGATCCTGATCTGGCCGATCTGATGGTGAAAGTTGGCGCACTTGTGACCAAATCTGAGCAAAGCCGGCTTGAGGAAGCTGGCGAAACACTCATATTCGATACGAACATCTGGCGAGGCGGCCATGTAGACAGGTCTATGATTGCAAGGCTCCGGCAGGCAGCCAGGGATCGATTCGTCGTTCTTTTCGTGTATACGAATTCCGAAGGGATGGGAGAGCTGCGGACTGTGGAACCCATCGGCTTGGCGTGGAAAGGCTATGCCTGGTACTTATACGCCTATTGCAGGCTTCGAAGCGACTATCGAACCTTCAGATTATCCCGGTTGAAAGAACTTGTTGTATCGGATGAAAGGTTCATGCGCAGAAATATGAGCTTGGAGGAACTTGACGTCAGATGGGGTAAACAACAAGATAGAGCGAATCTGATAAGAATGGTGCTGCGCTTCCATCCCCGGGCGCGAGTCAAGGTCGAAGAATATTTCCCTCCTGAGGAAATTACTATCGCAGAGGATGGCTATTTCATCGTGAGAACAGAGCACGCCGAGGATGTATGGTTATATGGAACCTTGCTGAGTTATGGTATAGATGTTACGGTCATCGAGCCGAAGCATTTGGCCAATAGCATCAAAGAACGGTCACTACAGATTTATAGCCTTTACGAATAAAGGTTTTACACTGCTGCCAAACCGCATATCTTAGTGATGCGTTGAATGATGGGCGCCTTCATTTATGTTTAAACCGGGGCTTCCATCCCCATGCTGATCCACTCTTCTTTGGAAGGACCGTAAATTCCGATAACAGGAAGTCCCGCTTGGCGCATCAAGATGGTTAACTGTCCGCGGTGGTGAATTTCGTGCTTGAGGAAGATCGCTAACGTGAAACCGTTCTTCCATTGTTGACCGAACATATTCACTGATTCCTGCAGCTTCTCATTCGTCCACTGTGTCTGCACCGCCTCGATGAGGGCAGCGGAAGCGGCGCGATACGCTCGAACAATCTCCGCTGCGGATTCAGGAGCCATGCTGTGCTCGGGCGGCGCTTCGAAATCGAGACCAGTCGGTTTCAGAATGCCGCCTGATGGCACCAGATGCCATGCCAGAGTTCCGAGCGTACGGACGCCTGATGCGATCTCTTGCTTCAATGACGCGTCCGTCAAGGAACTCAGAAGTTGCTGCGTAAACTTGGACTCATTCTGGTACTCGTTAATGAAGCTTTGAACGGATTGATACATAGGGGAAAACCTCCTAATTTGGTCTTTGTTGTTTGTTGAGTTATTTGAAAACTCATTTGCAATTCCTATTATAAGAAGCTCCGACTGACAACTGTGTGTCAGCAAATTTTAAATCAAACAAAAAAACGATAAGAATGAAGTAAGTACCGCTTTAATCATGGGCGAAAGGTAATCGGACTTCTTTTTCAGATCGTCTTGCCGCGATGCAGGTTCATGAACCTCGATGCCGACAAAAGGCTGCCACGCGGCAGCCCTTTGGTTATTGAACATCATTCCTCATTAGTGGGACAAAGGGCTGCGCACGGCAGCCTTTTCGATATTGATTCATCCCTTCCTGGTGCTACCCAGGGGCCGATTGTTAAAGGGTTGACGAATTCTTTAGAATGGTTTAAGGATCATAAGTACGGTTATGGCAATCATAAGCAGCTGTGACGCCGTCTCGATTGGTACAATCTTTTTCATCAATCGACCGAGCTCGGAGGGTACTTCATCCCCTTTGCTTTGACTTATAGATACAATCTCCATGACCTTTTTCATGCGCGGCCCGATCAATCCCTCGATCGTGGCGACCATGAGCAGCGATAGAAGGATCGATATATTTAGCCACATTTGGGACAACCCCATCTTCGTTATGATCATAAGCCAAACCCCGGTAATAATAAGTACGGCTCCGCCAATTTTAGGCAGGATGGCAAGCTTGTTCGTTACATCAAAAGCAAAGCGCAACTGGCCGGCGGTTCTAACGGACCTTCGAATGAAGGGTACCACGATAGCGGGACCGATTACCGCGATAGAAGCCAATATATGAAAAACGAGGAGCCCTCCAAACAAACTGATCATCTCCCTTCTTGCTCCTTAGCGCACCGGAATATCGCTTTGATAGGCGAGACCGACCCTTTTTCTCTTAAAAGGCCCTCCGAGCTCGATATGGTCCAGCATGCATTTCACGACATCATCATAAGCAACATCCAGCTCTTGAAGCCGACTGAACAAGTAACCGGCTATATCGGCCTCGGAAAATTCCTTAATGGTCTTCGGAATTGATATGGGCAAGGTTTCCGTTGTCACATGCAGACGAACCGGCGCAGGAGGCTCTATGGAATCCATCATAGTTCCCGGACACATAATTGACCAATCAAGCTCAGACTGCAGCAGTCGTTCAAAATTCCGGTTGTGATTTTTATACGCGGGAGGAAAGCCGGGCAGATTGTTGCCAATGAGATCCGTATATGGAATATCCAGCAGGCCGGCACCTCCCATTACCCATACCCTCCCGGAAAAACTAGGGTGGATTTCACATTGGCTTATAATGTTATCAACGAGACGAACGAACTCATCTCCTTGACCTGCATGGCCGGCAGCAATAATAGCGGCGTCTTGATGCGAGAGCGCCTCGCCGACGCTTACCGGGTTCATGATATCGTCCACGATCACCTTCACATGCTTGGCGGAACGCTCTCCTTGCTGTTCATAAAACTTCTCGGAGTTCCGCACGAATGCGGTCATTTCATGTCCCATTTTACATCCTTGCACAAGCGCTCTTCTCCCCGTATTTCCCGTTGCTCCGAAAACAATAATTTTCATCGTTTTTTCCTCCTTTTATAATTGACTCCCGATATTTCATCTCTGGATTGACTCAAGCTTAGCATCGTTTAAAAATCTTGATAAGAACCCACTTTAATGTAGGGTCCTTACTTAAAAGTAAGTATTAAGCAGCAAGGGTTATCCATGATGGTCCATGGCGAAAATCTTAAAGGAAGGTTGACTGTAAATAGCAAAAGCTGCCAGGGAAAATCCCGTGGCAGCTTTTGCTATCTTGAATTAGTGTGCAAATGAAATGAACCAGCTTTAAGAAGCAGATTCTTCATATTTCCGCTTATTATGGTTTTCTCCCCAAGCACACATGACTTCTGCTACAGGAATCAATGTTGTACCATATTCACTAAGGGAATATTCTACTTTTGGAGGGACGGTGGGGTAGACCGTTCTATCGATTATGCCCTCTCGTTCCAAGTCCCGCAGATGTTGTGAAAGCATTTTTTGAGAAACATCAGGTATAAGCTTTTCCAGATCGTTGAATCGCTTATTGGATTGGATCAAATGCCATAAAATCATTGGTTTCCATTTGCCGCCTAGAACATGAATGATTGTCTCCACTGGACATTCAAGCTGATGAATCATTATAAATCATCCCCTTACCTTTAAGTAAGTTCATTACCCTAAAGTATACACTTAAGAAAACATTACAGGATGTTTGCTATCCGGTCAACCAAATAAAATAAATTCGTTTTCGGATTCAAAATCGGTTGCGAAGATTAAACGAGGCTAATGAAATGGGGTTATTCTCCTCTATAACTGCCCGTTCAACGAAATGCAGCCGATCATTTCGACCGACTGCAATCCCGTCTTTTATTCAATTATCGTACCCGTTATTTTAATGACCTGGTTGTTGCGCTATCGTTCTCCGTTAGCTCAGCGATCCATCTCTTATGCAACTACTCGAAAGTATTTATTAGCAGCGGGCCGATACATTAGAATCAATGCAGTAATTACCGAAGACAAATGAACAATTCGACTTAACCCGAACAAACTGGAGTATAATGTCATACCAGTAAACGCTTTATCAAGTGAATTTCCTTCTAAGATCCAATGGATTGGATCAATTAGCAAGGAAAAAGTTCCAATCCCACCGAGAAGTATTGTTAGAGCTAAACGGGCCCAGTTTTTTCCGCGGTACATTTTAATAATCACGAAGACAAGGGCGGCAAATATTATGGATCTGAGCCCAACCGCGATAAGAATACTGCTTCCGGCTTCAGAGTCTTTAGATAGCATTTGAGTAACAGCGATAATCATTTCAAACACTCCCGCTGAAATTGCAACAAGCCAAAACAAATAAGACTTTTTCACCTCCTGCGGAATCCTCTTCTTAATCATCATAACATTCCCTTCCATCTGATTATATCTCCAGCTTACTTGGAAAGGGTGTATTCCAAAACCATCCCGAGCCTGATCATAGCTCGGTCTACAGCCTCAATATTTCTTGAGCCTCATTTGAAAGAAGTGCATATGTAACATCAACTCTAAACATAGACATGATTCATCATTTATACCTCCCTGTTGTTGAAATTAGCTGACCAGGCTGCCTGTCTCCCGGGCAACCTGGTCCAATTGCGTAATCGTACCCGTTACAATCGGTTTTCTGCTAACCATCAAGTAATACAAAATCGCCGCACCGAGCAAAATATGTCCGGTACGGCGATGTTTGGGTCGAATGACGAAGAGAATTACGAAAGGATCGCGCCGCCTTCGATTTGAATGACAGAGCCGGTCGTAAATGTATTTTTAGCCAAGTACACATACGCCTCGGCGATCTCTTCAGGCTTTGCAACATGCTTCAGCAAAAGTGATTGCGCAATCGCTTGGAACATCGCTTCGCGACTTTCCTCGTCCATCCTGCTGAAAATGGGTGTATCCACCACCCCAGGCGACACTGCGTTGACTCGAATCGGTGCCAAATCCACCGCCAAGCCGCGAACAAGCCCATCAATTGCTGAGTTGATCGCAGCCACCGTCGAGGAGCCTTGTGCCGGGCGTATGCTAAATGCACCGGAGGTCAGGGTGATTGACCCGGACTTCTTGATAAAAGGCAATGCGGCTTTCACACTCACGTATTGTCCCCAGAACTTGCTATCGAACGCTGCCCTTGCATGATCGGTGGGCAAAGTATCAAAGGGCGTCATAGCCGAATCTCCGGCGGCCGTAACGACGAGGTCATCGAAGGGGCCAATGTTCTCAAAGAATTGTTTCGTCTGGCTTTCATCCCGGAAATCCAGTACTTGCCCTTGTGCTGTCTGACCAAGCTTCTTCTTCGCCGCGTCTACTTTATTCTGTGACCGGCCGGCGACGATGACCTGAGCACCTTGGGTGAGGAATGATTTCGCGACTGCCAGGCCAATACCCGAAGTACCTCCTATGATGACGGCACGATGATTTTGCAATGACATGTTTCATACCTCCTTGTGATCGACAACAATCGATGGGCGTTCAGTTTTTGAAATAGTGACCCTCTTCGAGGTCCGGGATCAGTGAGGCGTGCTCTGGCCGCCATCCCAAGCGTTCCTGGGTTAGTAGGCTCGACGTAGGGTTGTCGGCTGATGCGGCGAAGGAAAGCCAGCCGAAGTGGACGTCTGCCTCTTCACGGGAAATGCTGACCACCGGCAGGTTCAGGTGGCGACCGATGACGCCAGCGATATCACGGAATGGCACACCCTCATCGCCGACCCCATGCAGCCGTGAGCCCGCCGGCGCGGCTTCCACCGCCAAACGAAACAGGCGCGCCGCATCGAGGCGATGCACGGCCGACCAGCGGTTGGACCCGTCGCCGATGTAGGCGGAGAAGCCCTTGGTGCGGGCGATGTCGATAAGGGTCGGGACGAAGCCATGATCGCCCGGGCCGTGCACGGACGGTGCGAGACGGACGATTGATGATCGCACTCCGCGCTTAACCAGCGCAATCGCCGCCTCTTCGGAGCGCCTCGGCGTAGTCGGGATCGGCGCGTCCCCTTCCGACCCGAGGCGTCCTGGTTTGAGCATGAGCGTCCCCGAGGTGACTACGAAAGGTTTGTCGGAGCCCTCGAGCGCTGCTCCGATCGCCTCGATCGCCAGCCTATCGGTCTCAGCGGCGGCCGCAAAGTCCGAGAAGTCGTGAATGAAGGCCAGGTGAATGACGCCGTCCGCTGCGGCGGCGCCACTGCGAAGGCTGTCGAGGTCGTCGAGGGCGCCGTGATGCACAACGGCTCCGGCCGCCGTCAATGCTGCAACAGCCTTGTCTGAGCGGGCAAGGCCGACGACCTGATGCCCTGCATCGATGAGTTCGCGGACGACAGCCGAACCGATGAAGCCCGTGGCTCCTGTGACAAAAACACGCATAATGAAGTCCTCCTAAAATGAATGATTACTTACATGTGCAATGATAAAGTATTGAGTGCACTCGATAGCAATACGGTTCGAATCAATGCTATAATAAAGATTATGGAAAACAAATTTTCAAGCAAACACGTTTCTGAAGAGACGGGATTAAGCATCCATACCTTACGATACTATGAGCAAATCGGGTTAATTGACGGTATAGAACGGGACGAAAATGGATATCGTAAGTATTCAGAATCCGATATCGTATGGTTTCAAGTTTTAAGTTACTTTCGAGCGATGGGGATGCCCATTCGGGAGATGCAGGAGTTTATCGCCTTGAAAAATAGTAAAGTCTCCACAATAACAGCTCGACGAGAATTCATGGAAACTTATCGCAGGAAAGTTATCGATCAAATGAAGGAACTTGAAAAGACGCTGGATAAAGTCGATGATAAAATCATTTTTTTCAAAAATCTAGAGGACTCAGATAAGCTACAAAAGAACAGATAATAAAACAGTGATTCTACCATGTTAAGAACGTTAGCAGTGAAGGACATCTGAACAAGACACCATGTTTAATGAACTAGTCCATAAAAGTGAAGAAGGAGCTGCCGCGGCAGCTCCTTCTTCAAATGTCTTTATTATTCTATCGTGATCCGTTAGCTCAAGAAAGGAACTAGGCATAACCTCCCGCAAGGAAGAGTAACCAACCAATATTGCAGTACTATTGCATGTCCGACTTTTCATCAATAAATAGCCGTCCAAGCTCAGTTAATTAATTATAGTATCGGTTAGCCTCAACGAACTTCACGATTTTAGCTTCTGTATCGGTAGACTCAACGGTGCAAATCCAGGGAATCGTACCCAGTCAGCTTAACATCCTCCAGACCTCTTCCGCTCATTATACAAGCATTTTATTGTCGCAATACATTTACGAATTTACAGAATTCTTCACCTTCTTCTTTTGCACTAGGTTATCTGATAAAGTTATTGTTTCGTTCTTTTCATTCCAGCAAATTGAAACCTCTACTGGCTCTTTAATTTTATTGTTTATTTGGATTTTACCCGTTAGTCTATAGGGGGCAGGAACGGGTTGATGCACATTTCCATCAGCTGTTAATGAACCTGTAGTTAATTTGTAGGAGATATTATCTAGCTCTTCTTCTTTTCCAATGTAAAGAATTGAATAGGCTCCATTTGGGTTAAAGTTGACTTTCCCAATTTGAACTTTCTCCACGCCAGTTTTTTTCACTGCAGCCTACCATGAGTATAGAGACGAGAAGGATAACAACCATTGTCAATGCTTGTGCTTGTTTGCTGATGTTCACTTTGCCTCCTTGAGGAATCCTGAAGATTGGTTGATTGACTATTCAATATTTATGCGTTTTGGTGCGGACACGACTTTCCAAATCCTAAAAATGACCAATACCTGAACGGCCTGATCCTTTAGTCCGGTCATCGGACCTTCAAATACGAGTGCGGGTAACTTTTCACTTCCCGAGTGATTTTCCGGTAAAAATACTTGCCCCACAACATTCAAACCATCCGATATGAAAGACGCTTTTTCCATTTTGTCTCCACCGCCTTGTTTTATTTTTTTTGTTGGCTGGCCAAGGTCATAATATTCTGATTGCCGCTGGCCCATACTGCGGTCATGACTAATTCGGCGATCTTCCACTGATCGTTTTCTTTCACGAAGCGGAACAAATACTTTCCGCCCAATGTCCACTGACTTCCTCCGAAAGAGTTCGGAAAATCATGTTGCGCTTGGAAGTAGGCTCGGCATACGGCCCGATGCTCATTTTCGAAATCCACAATGTGGTTGGAAATCAAATGCTGTGTCGATTTTAAAGGCGTTAATGCTTGATTCCAGCTATCCATCAGCACTTTAGCCGGTATGGTTACGGGTTCGCCTCCCGCCAGGGACGTATAATCGACTTTCACTTCTTCCGTGAATAGCTGCTGCAACGCTTCCCACTCCCGGCTGTCCGCATAATATGCAAATTTGGATACCGTTTCGATAACAACCAGTTTGTTCATCCATTTGAAAAGATCTTGATTATTGTTCATGTTTATTCCTCCTAGGTATGTTCACTCGCTATTCCCAAAAAATTATAGAGCCCTCCTTACATGCCCCACGACATCTTCTCGCGTCCCCTCTCGATTCCATATTGCGGCAAAAACACCTAATAAGACCACGAAAGTACCGGCTACCTGTATCCATCCCATCGGTTTGCCCATGAGGGCAGACAAAACCAGCGTCACGACAGGAACCAGATTAAAAAATAAAGAGGTTCGGCTTGCCCCGACCTTCACTATACCTTGATTCCACCAAAGAAACGTGAGTACAGCACCGAAAGTCCCCATAAAGGCGATGGCAACCCATGCCGTGGTGAGAGAAGCCCGCGAAACGTCTGCCGAAAAGTGATTAGCGAAAGGCAGGAAACAAACCGTAGCCACCGCCATGGTCATGGCGGATGTTGCCAGTGGAGTGCTGCTTCGGAGCAGCTTTCTCCCGAGCACTCCATAAAGCGCCCAGGTGATGCTGGCTCCCATCGCGAGAATGTCGCCAAATGAAACGGAAGCAACCTGCAATAACGCCCCATTGGTGATCACAAAAAGCACGCCTATCATCGAGCACAACATCCCGATCATTTGCCTTATACGAATGCTTTCCTTGAGAAGGGGCACAGCCAGGATTGAGGTTAGTATTGGATTTGTAGCCATAATCAAAGCGGGATGAAGCGGCGGTGTATATTTAAGGGCCGTAAACTGCAAAGCATTGGTCACGAACACACCGACTACGCCTAATAAGATATAAACCCAAAGTGACGACCGGATCGAGCTCCACGATGGTTTTTCTTTTACTATAAAAAGCAGTAACATGAGCATGGTAGCGATAATGAATCTCCACGCGGTCACCGTCAAAGGAGGCATCGCCTGAATGGCCAACTCACCGGCATTGAAGCTGGCCCCCCAAAAAACAGCTACAGCAGCTAGCCGGATATACGTCCATCCGTTTTTCATTGATAACCCCTCCATTTATCATTGATGTTAGTTGATCTCAATTTCAGTATAGGGGATTTCAACCCAGATATCTTGGACGTTCCTCTCGCATTTTTGTACAAAAAAACACACCTATTCATGTTGTGATTAAGAATCTCAATATATATCTTATCTGTGCTGATAGTAATTACCTTTGTCGGTTGTCCACATTGGCCTGTTAGATTGATTAACGGATAAATTCAATTCCCGGGTGCTCCGGTGAAGGACCTTGGAGTAAATCGCCGGACATGTATCGCAAGTGTCGGTCGAAGAAAGCTATGACATAATCGCGTTGGACTGCAATTGCCTGCCCCGGATCGATGGTACCGATCGACTCTTGGATCACCGTATCGGGTAAGCCCAGCTTTTCTTTCAATTGTGGCAAAATCGCCGGGTAATCAGTAAACGTAAAATGCATGCCTTGAGGCGCGTTCAGATCAAGCTTCCAGCCGGCTGAATGCTCCCACAACGACTTCCAGTCCGGCCTCGTCAAGTGGGAATCGGGTCCTTCCTCCTTGTAATACCCTGAGCCCAACAACATGAAGGGCCGATCCAGACCTTCCGTCGCGACCGGAAGCAGAGAATCCGGCAAATAGCCTAACGTGCCGTCCATGAGTATGCCGGCATCGATGCGACTGTCATCGTGCATCGTTTGCAAGGCAGCGGCACCTCCGGCCGAATGACCGAATATGCCGATATGCGCAAGATCCATCGCTTCGCCAAGCCCATAAGGTAGCCGGCGCTGATCGGCGTCGGGATTTCCACCGGTAGAGAGTACAGCAAGCTGGTCAAGGACGAATCGAATGTCCAGCTCGCGTACGGCAAGCGATCGCATCACTGATTCCTTGCTCAGCTTTGGCAATGCCTGGATTTCGACCCTCCCGTCGGGAAATTCAACTTCGGACGCGTCGTACGTATGATCAATAGTAACTACGACATAACCATGGCTGGCCAATTCCTCGGCCGCAATCGTGCCGGCCGTCCTCTGTACGCCGCTTCCTGGCGAGTACAGTACGACGGGATAGCCGCCACGGGCATTCGCGACCGGGGCAGCTATCCGACCGTGCGTCGTAATTCGCGACCAATTGATTGTCCCCGGCTTTATGCCGACGGAGGCAAGAGTCGTCTGCTCGTAGTGGGCCGCCGCTCCGGGCTGCATGTATGGGGCGAGCCGTCCGGGCTTCTCCTTGGCTGGATACCAGATGCTGATCATGAGTTCGCGCTTTTTGTCTTCCACCCACGGATCAGGCCGGCCCCGGTCAATCAGATGCAGCTCCGTCGTGCCGATCGAGTAAGGCCCGGTTGGCGCAGGCAAGCTGAACGTGACCGATGCGTTCGTGTCTTGAATCGGGACGGAGACTGACGATTCAGCATGCAAGGTCGGAACGGCTTCGGTCATTCCGCCAACCAGGAGGGCGCCTATGCTTAGATGGAGCAGAAGCTTCCGGCCCATCGCCGCACTGTTTAGAATGATTTTCCATTTGGTTTTCATGCTTTTGGAACCTCCATTCGCCTATTGAGGATAACTCAATGTCCTCTTTTCTCTTCTACACGAGGCTATACTAGTTCTGACTTACAATGCGGTTCCCCAAACTTACGTTTTTGTAACGATGATGGTCGCGGGACAGGTTCCCGCATCGATGTTCATTCCATAACTAAAATGAACAGAGAACTTCTGTAGCTACCGGCACTCATTGAGAAGTCTTCTCAGCTACGGAAATTGATATAGGTTCTTTGTAGTCCGGCGCTTGTATTGAAAAAGTCGCCCTCCTGACTAGGGACTTTTTTAGTTCTCCTTATAACAGTCTAGTAGATGCTTTTCCGGGTTGGAATGGAAAATAGGGAGGACCATAATGGTCCCCCCTTATTGAGCTATCGTTCCCCGTCAGCTTAACAGGCCACCAATTGTGTAGGCAGCCTGGCTCATTGCGCTATCGTACCCGTTAGTTGGGTTGATCACCTCGCTCTTTAATGACAGTGTCAGCAAAAAACACAGAACCTAATATAGTAAGGAATAACCCGATAAAAAAAGTCCAATTTGTAATACCCCAAATATATGGTGGAGTTAAGCCTTCACTCCTTCCATTGTATAACTTGAGAAAGCAACAAAGATTAACACTTTTTCTAATCCGCTTAATCCCATTAAACCTATACCCGAAACCAAAATTGCGACACCTAAGCTTTTCATTAACCCTGCCTCCTTGCAAATGGTTGAACACTATTTCTCTTCTAACAATTGTCACACTCAAAATCAGTACAAGAATTTAATAATTTTATCCCGCAAATCCTACAATTCCTTTCACCCGAATACCAATAACCTGTTTTATGGAACAAAGCAACGCTTTTATCCCAATGAATGTTATTTTCATGTGTCGGCGGATATGTATCACCTTCTTCATCGACTGGAGGTGATGGTTCATTCCCTGATAAGAAACCCTTAATCCAATACTTAGTAGCTAGAGACATATCGCCTATTTCCTCAAGTGAAACATTAAAGAACACATCTTTTTGTAGGCAATACGCTGATATTCTCCCATGAAAAGTATGAGGATTTCCAACTATGTAATGTTTGCCTTTGCAATGTTCTTCAACAGCCGCCAATTTCTGTCACTAAGTCTTCTCTATAATCGTCATCAATTGCAGCCGCAACCCGCCGACGCCCGAGAACATGAACGCTTATTCCGCAGATTTGTTTTGATGGTTTGCGCGTTCATTGATTCTTCAACCTTTCCTCTTCAATCCGAATTCATCTTTAAGAAAAATCCAATTACCGTCGATTTACCTGTAATCCTTAAGTTCGATCCCGTTGGACGCTTTCTCAATCGTTTTAGTAATCATTTTAAACATGGCAGTCATCACAAAGGGTACGCGAAGCATTAAGTCTTGCATCATAATCTTAAAACTCGAGCTTGCGACCATGCCTTCTGCTGCAGTGCGGCCGATTTTTTGGTTCTTCTCTACAAACACTCGCATCACTTGTTCATAAGAGGAAAATGCTTTTAGGAAATCGCCATTCGCGGATATTAGCTCACCAGCCAATACATATGCTCCGACAAGTGCAAGGCTAGTGCCTTGCCCAGATAGCGGAGACGGCCCGTAAGCGGCATCGCCTAAAAGCGCGACACAGCCCCTGGACCATGTCGGCATTTGAATTTGGCAGATTTCATCAAAATAAAAATCTTCGGCCTCCATCATTGCATGAACCAGCCGCTGGGTTTCCCAGCCATCGTCACTTCCATATGTCTCGGCTACAAGCCGTTTTTGCGTTTCTGAATCGTGCCGGTCGTAGTGCAGCGGCGCCGATTTGAAGATGAACATTCCCTTCGCTTCGGTATTTTTTCTTGCGCCATACATCCCCGCCGTTTTGCCCGGTGTCGCATAAAACTGCTGGATGCTGTTCAAATTAAGGTAATTGGCCATGGTAAAAATTGAAATATAACATCCCAGCGTTCGCTTAAATTGCGATTCATCACCGAAAGTCAACTTGCGCACATTGGAGTGAAGACCATCCGCCCCGATTACGGCATCAAATGTTTGTGGCTGGCCATGGGCAAATTGGACCCGGGTCCCCTCCTTCGTCTCTTCAATTGCAGTGATCGAATCTCCCCACATGTAACGGATGGTATCTTTGGTCAAATTGTACAAAATATCCGTTAGATCGTCACGCATGATCTCGATGTCCTGTCCTTGTTCGTTTCCCAGACTCGCTTCGCTTATACGCCCTTTAATCTTACCGGTACGGTCTACAAAATAAACACCGGTCATGTGTGTGTCAGCTGCACGTACTTGATCAAGAATGCCCATCCGTTCAATAACCGTTAGAGCCGCGCCGCGAATGTCCACCCCAAATCCGCCGCGCCGCAATTCTTGAGCACGTTCCACAATTGTCACCTCGAAGCCGTAGCGGTGCATCCAATAAGCGAGTGCCGGTCCGGCAATGCTCGCTCCCGAGATCAGAATTCGTTTTACTGTCGTCATCTATAAATCCGCTCCATCCATCTGAATTATACTGTGTATTGCATAAACAGTATATGACGTATACAATAAAGATGCAACAAATTTTTTTCGGTGATTTAGCTGAATTCAGTCTAGGGAGGGCCATTTTATATGGATAAAGATATTGAAGGCGCTTTGCCTCACGCTGTGGCGCTTAGTTGGGGGTTAGTCAAACACGCGCAGCGGGGACCTAAGCGCGAGATGAGTCTGGGCCAAATTGTAGATGCCGCCATATCAATAGCCGATAAAGAAGGACTATCCGCCGTTTCCATGAGCAAGATAGCCACATCACTTGGCTTCACAACGATGGCTCTCTACCGGTACGTTCCAAGCAAAGAGGATCTCATCCTGCTTATGCAGGACGCTGCAGTCGATATCTCGATCCCAGAAGAGGATTCTGCTTATTGGCGTGATAATATGCGGCTTTTTGTTCAAAGCATTATGCGAATCTATCAAGATCATCAATGGTTTTGCGATATCCCAGCCTCCGGTATCCCGATTACGCCGAACCATCTACACATTGTCGATTGGGCATTGCGAATTATGAAAGACCTTCCATTAGATCATCGGGAGAAGATTTCTATTGTTGTCCTCTTAACCGGTTATGTGCGAGTACACAGCCTATATGGGAGGGATATGGAGCGCGCTGCCCAAACCGGTGATCAATCGGAGGATGTCCCCGAATTTAATTACAGTACGACGCTAGAACATCTTGTTACCTCAGAAAGATTTCCCTATCTTCGGCCGGTCGTACTTGCAGGTGCTTATTCAGCTGAAGATTATGATGGCGATGATTACCCTAATGGGTTTGAGTTTGAATTCGGTCTTGCAAGGATTCTGGATGGAATTGAGTGGTATATATCTTCCAGGGGGGAGTACACGGAACGAAGTGAATCTTCCTTTTAAAATAACAGAAGCCTCGGTTTTTAAGGAAGCTGTCTCAGACTGTCGTTGTACTATTGAATTAGCGTACGTGACCGTTATACCGTTAGTTAAACGTTGAAGCTTCGTATACCTTGGTCTCAACCAGTAAAGCTGTAGGCAGGTCTGCCCGATAGCGCAACGCGGCGCCGCAATGCAAAAAATAGCGATGGATCGATTCCATCGCTTTGCACTTGTACCAAGTTAACCGGGATCGGAATTACTCCTCCTTCTCCTGTTTCTGGACTAGTTCATCTTGGTCGCTGCCCCAGATGTAGTCGATTCCTGATTCATTCATCACCTGAGCGTTTTTCTTCTTACCTTGGTTAACATTTTGTTTTGGATCCGTTATTTCGTTATTGTTCATCTGAAATCATCCCTTTCTCCAAATGATGGAACCCCAAGGTGTATCCTTTCCAATATCGGCAAACTTATGTAACAGCAAATTTAAAAGAAGGTGTTACGATGGCAGCACGGTGCACCGTGATACAAAATAAGCGAGTCCACAACGTAAGGCATTGGTCGGCCGTGCGGTTAATGAAGAGTTCAGGGAAGGTTGAACTTGTTCAACGAAAAAGGATGCAAAAAAACAGCGGCGAGTTCGTTCTGCCAATGGCACAAGCGATCCTGCCCGATCGTATTAGCGTAATCTGCCCATTAGTTGAGCCCAAAAAGGAAGCAGCTGGCGTCGGCAAGCTGCTCCAACATGTGTTGCTATCGTTTCCGTTAACTGAGTAATGGCCGCTGCGCGATCCAGCGGCCTAATCGAGTATCGAATTTCTGATCGACGCTGCTACTTGCTCCGTCAGTTGAAAGCTACCTGCCCAAGCCAAAAGGTCGGGCATCAGCTCATCTTCTTCTGTATCATCCCATCCCTTTCTTAATTCATCTCTCATGGATTTGTGCTCCGCCCTGACTAAGGGAGTAAAATGACTTTGCCTGACGTTTGGCGCGCTTCCATCAGACGATGCGCCTCGGCTGCCTCCCCAAGCTGGAAGCGGTGATTAACCTGTGGTTTGACTTGTCCGGCAAGCACGTACTGGAGGAGCGCTTGCCAATCCGGAAGGAACAAGTCGGGCCGCGTACCCATAAACCCAGAGTAATACCCCGTCACTGTATGGCAACGTGACGTAAGTTTTTCTGCGTCAATGACCCCGCGTTGCCCACTGACTGCTCCGAACATGACAATGCGTCCAAGCGGTGCCAAAAAGGTGAAATTATCCGAAAAGGCATTTCCCCCCTGCATATCCAAGATCAAATCTACACCTTTTCCTTCCGTAGCTTCAATAATATGATTCTTCCAATCCGTATGGCTGTAATTGATTCCCACATCTGCTCCAAGCGAAAGTGCAAAATCGAGCTTCGTTTGGGAACTGGCCCCCGCAATAATCTGCCCTGCTCCAAGTACTTTGGCCAATTGTACTGCTATATTTCCTACGCCTCCCGCAGCAGCCTGAATGAAGATGCGTTCCGTAGGCTTCAATCGCCCTAAGGTGGCAACGATCTGAAAGGCGGTAATCCCCTGAATGGGAAGCGCTACCGCTGCGATCGCATTGATTCCATCGGGTACCGGAAGGAGCAATGCTGCAGGTACCGTCACATACTCAGCGTAGCCGCCTCCTTGCGGTACCAACGCAATGACCCGGGTCCCGACAGGGACAGAAGTAGCGTCTTCGCCTCTTTCAACTACTTTTCCTACGATTTCTACTCCCGGTGTAAACGGTAAAGCTGTCTGTTCTCTAGTGGAATTACGACGCCTTGAGATATCCGTGTAGTTGACGCCTATCACTTCAGTTTGGATCAGCATCTCTCCTTTATTAGGTTTAGGGATATCCGTTTCTTCTAATTTCAAAACGTCAGGCTCGCCGTATTCATACATTCTTATGATTTTCATGTAATTTATCCTTTCATAGTCGTTTTTTTACTTTGCGCCCATAAAGCGTCAGAGTGCCTCGCGAACGGCTTCGTTGTGTCCCGTTTCCAGTTCGATAAGCGCAGCCTCAGCGGATAAAACAACAAATAAGCGGGTGCCGGTAGAAGGATCAGACCATCCCATCGCCAATCTTGAAACTTCCTTCTACTGTAGGATCAACAACAATTGCACGAATCGTACGCATGAACCATCTCCTTCTTTTGAACATTTTGACATAATGCAGTTCGACGTTTAGAGTATAAACTATAAAGTATACTTGAAGGTCAATACCTTTTTTTGAGGAGACCCCCATGAAAATTCATACGTTGGCGCAAAAGACAGGTTTAACGGCTCCTACCATTCGATTTTATGAGAAGGAGGGGCTACTGGATGAACGTCATGTGCAACGAGGAGAAAATAACTATCGCGACTATTGCGAGGAAGCAGTTGATCATCTTCGGATGATCAAAAAGATTCAGACCGTAGGGTTTTCGATAGCAGAACTGAAAGAATTGATTCAGGCAGATGAAGCCAATGAGCTTCCCCTGTCAAGGGTCATTGAGCTTCTTCGTCAAAAGATGCAGGAGATCGAAAGGAAAAAAGACGAGTTGGAGCAAGTTCAAACGCATCTCAAACGGATGTTAGCAAACAAGATGGCGTTGATGTATGCTGAAGAAAAAGGGAATATGTAATAGACCTGAACAGTGCTTAAGAGGCCAGAAAATCGGCATCGTTACTGGATTTTTCCTGCTTGGAACGAACAATTCGGGTTATAGGCAAATTGGAGTGCTGGGCAAGGCTTGCTTCAGTACTATCAAATTCACCAACTGATGCTTCGATTTCTGCCCAATTCAAATCCATTCCAGATTTATACCCTTCAAATGAAAAACCAGTTGGTAATTCATTATGAGTTATAAGGGGTCCTGCAGCTCTTTTCATAAAGACATTATAATAAGGAATCGATTTATCTAATTATACATGTAAAAGCAAAATAGATTTCCGACGGCATCTCAATGAAATATCTTAACCCGTAAAGTGGACCAGCGAAGATAAAGATAAATATAATGCTTATAATCCCAAAATCGACTAAGTAAGCTATTAGTAATAAGGTTTCGGACCCCTAAAACCAAGAGGAAGCTTTAATCCCAATGTTCTTATTGTCCATATATGAAGCGCCACGCACCTTAATACGATAAACGAAAAAGCCCGCAGAAACCGCGGACTTCTTTCGGACAAGATTGAGGCATTTATTCTTATTATTTTTTAACCACAGGCACCCAAAATTCGCCGTAGAATGTGCCGTCTCCGTTATCTTTTCGATAAGTCGCATTTGGACCGCCGATGTAAGCATAGTCAGTGATTTGGGACAAGACTTCACCAAAAGCACGGTAAGTCAGCTGATCGAACAAAGTTTCCTTGTCGCCATTTCCTGCGACCACGATGTACTCGCTCTCTGGAAACTCGATGATGCGCGTTGCGTCTGCCACTGATTTGCCAGCTACTACCGCAAAATAATTCCACGGTTTGCCTTGATAAACCTCGTTAACTGACCATTCGCGATCGTCCTTTGCGGATTTTTTGAGCCTATCAAAACGCCCGTCAGCTTTGAGTCTGCCCCAAAACTCAGCTTTTTCCTTTTGCAAAGTCGGCATGTCTTGGAAATTCGATTGGATTGAAAAACCATAAGCGGTCAATGTGAATGATTTTTTGTGTTCCAGTGTGTAATTTGCCATGTGAGTTCTCCTTATATTCAGGAATTAGCCTTCGACTTTTTTTACACGAAGCCACATTTCGCCGTAGAATTCACCGTTTTCAGCTGCTTTCACAAATGTTGAGTTACCAGGACCAACGTATTTGTAGTCTGTGATTCCTTGCAACATGCCGCCGAAAACTTTGCCAGTGATTTCGTCAGCAAGGCGGTCTTTGTCAGCGCTTGTTCCAGGCACGACGAGGTAGTCGCCAGCGAGGAAATCGAGGACGTCCGCACCTTCCGCGTCGAACTCGCCTATCACGCCGAAGCCGCGCCAAGCCTTGCCGGCGATGACGTAATTAATTTGATATTCTTGCCCGTCTGCGAGCGCGAGAAGTTCAGCAAGCTTGTTGTTTTCAGTGATTTCAGCTTTTTTCGCTGCAGTTTTTGCTGCATTACCTGCCCAGTCGTTGTAGTCTTCAAGTGAAACACCGAAAGCAGTCATTTTGTAGTTTTCCGAGATTGTTTTGATTGAGTAGTTAGACATTTTGTTCTCTCCTTTGTGATTTGTTTTTACAAGATTGATTCTATTTCCCGAATGTATCAAAAAATGATACTTTTTATTTTCATCTTCGTGCTTTCTGCTCCTTTTTTGATACAATAAAATCATGAAAAAAACAGAACGAGTGAACCTGATCATGCGCTACATCAATAACCGCGCACATTTTACGATTGCCGAGATTCAGCGGGAGTTCAAGATTTCCCGCGCAACGGCGATTCGCGACATTAACGAGATTCAGGCGATGGGTTTTCCGCTGACGACCGAGCTTGGGCGCGGTGGCGGATACAATGTCCTGCAAAATCAGTATCTGCCCTCCGTCCGCTTCACGTCAGAAGAGCTAAAAGCGATTTTTATCAGCTTTATCGCCTCAAAAAATTCGCAGCTGCCTTATCTGCAAAATCGCCGCTCAATCACTGAAAAACTCATAGGCATCGCGTCGCAAACCCAGCAAGACGAGCTAATCGAGTTGAATAATATCTTGCTTTTTGAAAATACAAATCCTTCCAATCCGAATCTATTAGAGCTCGATGATGCGGCACCTGAGGAGCTGAACCAGCTGATTTCGCTTGCCGTGCGGGATAAACACTTGCGCTTGACTTATGAGCTGAGTCCTGGCTGGCCGCAATTGATGGACGTTTTTTTGCTGCATATATTTAACACGAACGCTCAGTGGCTGGCCGAGGTTTATGATCTTGATACGAATGAGTTTCGTTATTTGCCTGTTGTGATGTTGCGGGATTCGGCAATTTCTGAACGGGAGTTGAAGTGGTCAGAGCAAGAGATTTTAAGCAAAAAACTGCTTTTTGCACGCGAGTCCAATCTTGTTGTGAAGCTTGATACGACTGGGATTCAGCGTTTTAAGCGCATGCACCCCCCGGGAATTATTTTGTCATTCACCGGGATGTTTCAGTCGAGCGGGATTTTCAATATTCAACTGGATGTGACCGATGTTGATTCGCTGGCGTATTATGCGGATTGGCTTTTGTTTTTGGGGAAAGGTGTCGAGTTCGAACGGATTCCCGATGAGCTGCGCGTGATTTTGGAAGAGCGTTTAGGGGTGCCACCAACATTTTAACGAGAATATACGGTGAGCCCGCCTTTAATAAACAAAAGAAGCAGCTGCCGCGGCGAACTGCTCCTTGATTCGTTAAACGATCGTACCTGTTAGTTGAATGAAACTGTCTGATTTTCGAATCCGATCGTTACTTCCCCTTCGTGATGAAACTCAATAACAAATTTAGCAGGAGAAAAAATAAAAGTGTCTGAACTAACAGCCAATACATCTTCAATTACATTTATCGCTTTATGAAATTGAGTTTGCAATACAGGGTAATTACCATAACTCCAAAGAATAAATACATTATCCTCAACTTCCCCATACATTTGGTAAGATGAGGAACAATTTCATTTACATTCTCTAACACAATCTTAGAGTTGACGCTCCCCCAATCTAGCCTGGACCACGGTGAGTATCATCGAAGAACGCGCCAGACAGCATAATCGGATCCAAAAGGTTTTAGAAGGAGCCACTATCAAACTTGGCTCTGTTGTTTCAGACATTATGGGGGTTTCGTCTAAAAATATGCTTTATGCCATTGCCGAAGGTGAAGATAACCCTGAAGAACTTTCAAACGAAAAAAGGATCAACTTGAACTTGCTCTTCGAGGGTACATCAGCCCCCATCAACGTCTCATGTTAAAAACCATTCTAACTCACATCGATTTTCTATATGAACAAATTAATTTACTCGATCAAGAAGTCGCACGACGAATGAGTTCCTATCAAAAAGATATCGAATTCCTTGATTCGATCCCTGGTATATCTACACGCATGGCCGAACAAATCTTAGCGGAAATCGGCACAGCTATTAAAAATCAGTCTCCAAGCTCGGCACATATGTGCTCCTGGGCAGGACTTGTTCCTGGACATAACGAAAGTGCAGGCAAAAGGAAATCGTCTAAAATCAAAAAAGGCAATAAATATTTGAGATCAGGATTAACAGAAGCAGCTCATTCGGTAAGAGGGTCTAAGAACTATCTCGGTGCATTATATAGACGTACAGCCGCACGAAAAGGAAAGAAACGAGCAGGGATCGTAGTCGCTCACGCCATCTTGCGAATCGCATACTACCTTCTAACCCGTAAAGAAATGTATGTAGACTTAGGCGAGGACTACTTTTGATAAACAAAGAGAACACTCCATTGTCCGACATGCTCTCCGCAGACTTGAAGGACTAGGTTACTCCGTAACAATAACACAGCCAGAAGCCTCTTGATCCAGTCCAAATCAACTCCGATAATCGTTAACCAGGCGCTCTCCCCTTTTTTAAAGCGAATGCGCTGCGTCTTTTTTAGTGCTGTCATTTACAGGATTCCAGCGACTTTAATTTTCATAGTAGTTCAATTACTTTATACCGTTCTCTTCGCACCATTCTTGGAGAAACTTTAAATTATGAGTAAAGTGATGATCGTAATGATTAGATCCCCAGATATGTGATTTTTCCGCATGAAGTCCCATTAACCATATTTCTCTGACTGCTACAAAAGTAGAAATCAATTCAAGATCGGTCTCTGATAAAGACTTCAATTTGAGATACGATTCCAAAAAGATGCTCCAAAGTTCGTTTTTAAAATGCTCTTTTGTACGACCTCGCACTCTTAATTTTCTAGAAAAGAGCCTATTACAAAAACAGTATGCGGGCAGCCGAAGCGCAAACCATGTTCGCGACGTGGCCGCCCGCGGAAGTCATATATTGCAATCACCTGTAACGATTTCGTTAATTGATTAACACATAAGAAATCGTTAGTTCACGATGCGGATATCGTGAATCTGCGTGTTGCCCTTCGTGTCGACATAGACCCTATACCCGCCGACTTGATACGTCCCCGCGGCGTTGTTGTTGATCTTCAGCGTCACAGTGATATAATTTTTCGTCCCGTCGGAATAGCTCTCTGTCACCGTGATCGCCAGATCGTTCATATTACCGGTGAGTTTCGTCACATATGCGGAAGGCGTCGCGCTGACGAGCGTGATTTCCACCCACGCGGCGAACAATGTTAAGTCAGAGGTTACAGGGTCGTCGAAGTTGTATGCGTCGCCAGCCGCGCTGCCTATACGCCAGCCGTCAAAAGTATAGCCTTCACGGGTTGGGTCCGGGGTTGGCTTGGCGACGGTTTGGCCAAGTGTTACAGTGGCGTTTGGAACTTCGCTGCCCTCGCCGATGTCAAAGGTGACCGTACATATATCCGCCGGATCTCTGCTATCCTTAAATACTTCCACAGTACGCATTGTGTTTCCGGTTATGTTGAAGGTCCCGAAGTTGTTTACGCCGACGGTGACAATGCCCCCTCTTGCCACACTTGAGAGGTGTACGGTGTAAGTCGCGCCGGAGCCGGTCAATGTAGCCCCCTTGACTGCCGATCCGGTGATGCCGCCCGTATTGAGCGGCGACGACCCCCAAAAATCCGTGGAGCCGCCGGTGACGGTTATATCATCGGCAGTCAGGCCTGTTACCGCCTTGTTGAATGTAATCTGTATGCCTGTGCTGTCGGCTGTACCGTCTGCGCCGCCCACTTGGGCCGCTTCGACTATGGCGACATCGGTCAGCACCATGCTTTCCGGTATCCAGGAGGCGTAAATCATTAAATTGGAAAGCACGGGTTTTCTAAAATCATAAAGGATCCCACGATCCGCGCTGCCTACCCGCCAGCCGTTAAAGATATAGCCCGCGCGGGCTGGGGTCGCGGGTTCCGTTGCAGTTTGGCCAACATCAACCTTGGTGGGGGTTTTCGCACCTTCGTCGTCAAAGGTAACAGTATATTGGCTCGGTATTACGTTTGTGCCGCTGGTATCGGCTACCAAAGTCACGGCGGAACGTTCCGGGATAGTGATGTCGCCTGATACTTTTCCTTTGGATGTGAAATTGTCAGTCGCGTTAGTTACATACATATCGTATTCCAACGCACTTACGCCTTCGATGTTTAGCACCTGGTTGTTTAGGCTTGAGTTTACCAAGGTTATAACCAGGGTTTGGTCTTCGTGATGGGTAAAGGCTGTAACAAGCAGGTCGCTTTCCGGCACACCTGTCACTTGGCTGTCAATCCTGACGGCACCAGGCCTGATATATTTGTAGAAGTGCTTTGAAGCGGCATACTTTTTGCTGTTTCGGCCTAAACTCTGACTCGTCAGCTCATATTGGTTTGGATTGGTACTCGACACATAGCCCTGCCAGAATGTCCATGCGGAAACATCGCCGTATAGCAAGGCGGATTGTATAGCCATGGCTAAGGTAAGCGTGCTGTTCCCGTTGCTCTCCCGATTAAGCCAGTTATTGCCGTAGCCGGATGTTTCGGTCATCCATCTGGGGTTGCCGGAAGGCGCGGTTGTAGCTTTTTCAGCCTCCCAAAACCCTTTATGCATACTGATATCGGTGGCCTGGGTGCCATCTGAGTAGCCGTGCACAGCGAAAGCGTCAAGGTTCTCTCTTGCTGCGGCGTCGGCCATAATCACCGGATGGTATGGGTTCCAACCCCGGTTCTCATGCTCCAGCATATGCTCCGCTCCGTATATAATTATGTCGGGATACGCCTCTTTGATAACAGGCACGGCGGCTTTTAACATGGCCACGTACTGGGTGGGGATGATATAGGCGGAATTCCAGGTCTGAGGGAAGAAAGGCTCGTTTTGCAGGCTTATGCCGTATACGTCCACTCCTTCGGCCTTGTACATATCAAGGACTTCCACCCACCAGCGGCCATAATCCTCAAAATGCTCGGGTAGAAGGTATCCCGTATGCCCGCCGATAGCTATCAAAGTCTCCTGACTGCCGTCTCCGCCGGATATGCTCTTTGAATGCTGGTTGCTTTTCCATTGCGGCGGCGGCGTCCAGGCGGTAAGGATAATCTTCAGGGGGATATCCAATTCCTTAGCCCTGTCGTTCAGGGCTTTTACCATAGGCTTTTGCCTTGCCCAGTCAGTATCCTGAGTGCCATACGTGGGGCTGTCGTAGGTAGTATGCCCCGTGTCCGGAGGTATAAAGGGATATACCTCGTTGCGCCACATAGTAAGGCCAAGGTCAAGCAAAATCTCGTCAATCCAAGCTTCTGAATAGTATAGATTCGGGTTGATGACGCTATTACTCCAGTTTCTCATAGCGCCGAAGAAGCCGAATCCCTCCATGACTTGGTACGTGACGCCGGGGTCGAGGGTGAGAGTAACGGCGTTTCCTACCCCCTCGCTAGACACGGGAGCCTCCGTGACAGGCGCCGCTGACAAACTTACAGACGTCCCCATCAACATGCAAATGGACAGCATAATGGCGATCCATTTCTTATGTGCTTTCATACATACCCTCCTAGTATAATGTATTTGTAACAAAGCTACATGATTTATCTCAAATCGGAGTACTGCTTTAGCAATTCCTGAGAGCCGCCTTCACCGAATACGCGCAGATAAACCCATGCCTCGCGATCGCCGTAGCTTGGAAGGATCCTGCGACTTCAAAATTTCGACGACTGCTTCGTGTCTTTCAATATTGGAGATTTGCGCCAGTTCCAGCCGTCTCCCAAGTGGCGTCGTACGGAATCGGAAACGCTTTCCAGTCTGCATTCGGAAGGTTTTTCACGCTGGACGGCGAGAATAAAGGCTAATACGATAAAATTATGGCATTTCAGAAAGAACTCGATTCCCTCCTGACTGTGGAATTTGCCGGCATCAGCCGTTTCGCTGAACTAATTTTTTACCGATTGATTGGCCAGAAGTATCACTGCTTCTGAGTGTTTGGCGCCCTTCTTTACGACGGTGAACTTGTTGTCAATATTAATTTGGGTGCGTAATTTTATCTAATCCTATTTTTGCCATAATATGTTTATATTGTCTACTAGAATTTTGAATATATCATCTATTTCATTATTTCTCCATATTTTCTCGTGCGGCGAGAAACAATTTGCATTCGCCATCTCCCCACAAAAGCATACCGGTGGTTTTTCCTGGTTAGGTTGTTAGAAAGTGAGCGGTACGATGATGTAATCGACAGGAGGCTACGCACCCAGATATGTCTCGGAAGAACCAAGGTATTTGTCGATGCGGGGACCTAACGAAGCCTATGTTAATTAAGACATCACAACGTCCTCCTTTATTGAATAATCCCGCTTGGGCATTGCCATTTGGCTTTGCTGCTGGGATGCTTAGTAGCGCCTTTAATTTTAATGGGGTACCTATCGTCGTCTACGGTACCATAAAGTCGTTGGAGCCCAGATCGCTTCCGAGGAACCTTACAAGCTCATTTCCTTATTTCTGGTATATTTGTGGTTGCCGGTCAAGCACTAGGTGGGTTATGGACAAAAGATTTGTTTACCCTTTTCGGATTATCTCTGCCAGCAATTGTTATCGCAACGCTACTGGGAACTTTTTTACATCGACGTATTCCTAGCCACAATTTCGAGAGGTTCGTGTTTATTTTCAATATTTAGACCTCGTTTTATAGACTTAGTTATCTTTTTTCTTTGCATGTGAATTACTACTGATATGCGGCAAGCTGATCGCCCCCCTTCTTAACACGTGTTATAAAGCAATTTCTCAATCATGATGCAAGAAGCCATCGATCTCCCATCATTTAAAGGAACTTGAAATTGCTGGGCTTATTCAAAATATTCGTGAGGGTAAATATATGAGTTTGGTCTTTCTACCGGATGTAATGAATGCTTATTTAAATAAATTATCGGAAATATACAACAAATAAAAATTTGGTTTATTTACCATAATCTAAGATTTGATACACAAAATACACCGCCTCTGAAGGCAATTTTTTTTATTCTTACGTGATTTGCTCTTCATTGTAATCGCTTGGTCTGTATCTTATCTGTTAGAGCTTGGTTTTAGGTCTCAAAGATTATTCCGAAGAATAATATAGAACATATCATTGTTGAACCAATTGTTCGTAACTTGACCCATTATAATTCGGTTATTATATGCAGGAGGGAATCACAAAATGCCCAGTATGGTATACATGATGACCAATACGAACGATATGAATCAGGTCGTGGCATTTTACCGGGACATGAATGGATTGCTCACCTTTATGGCTTCCTATCCGACCTACGGAAAAGGTACGGGGACAAAGGAAGTCTCAACCGCAACGCCGAACGATGGAATCGATCCTCTTCATTCTCAAGGCTCTTTAACTTTGTCCCGTGATGGTCGTTTCCTTTTTGCGGTTAATGCAGGTAGTCATAGTATCAGCAGCTTTATGGTAACTAAAAATGGGCATCTTATCTTCTCGGACATAAAACCATCAGGAGGTGCCCAACCCAATAGTATCGGTGTCTTCGGAAACCTTCTCTATGTCTCCAATGTAGGAGATGCCGCCAATCAATCGAATATTTCGGGTTTTTACGTAGATGATAACGGGCGTCTTATTCCTATTCCAGGATCTATTCGCTCTCTAAGCACCATTAATGCTCAACCCGCACAAGTCCTGTTCACTCCTGACGGAAGCAAAATAGTTATACCTGAACTTACCACAAACCGTCTCAGCGTCTTTAACGTTAATCAAAATGGCACGGTAACAGGACCAATGATTAATGAATCCAATGGTAACATGCCGTTTGGCTCTTATTTCCTTTCCTCCGGGCTGCTTTTAGTTACGGAAGTAGGTTCTAATGCGCTTTCTTCCTATTCCTTAAGCGATAACGGCATACTTCAAGTGATAAGTGGCTCTGTACCGACGGGACAAAAGGCCACTTGTTGGGTGGCGGCATCGAAAAATGAACGTTTTGCATATGCGACCAACACCTTAAACGGTACAATAACCATCTTTCTAATTAGCAGCAGCGGTGCCTTAACGGTAGCCGGGCATGTTACCAGTACGCCGGCAGGAATACCAACCGGTTTTCCTATGAATATTGAAGTCAGTCAAGATGGACGATATCTCTATACGCTTAACGGAAATCAGGGTACAGTATCGGTATTTCAAATCAATGACGAGGGCAGTCGTTTAGTTAGATTACAGGTTGTTGCTTCAAGTTATTCCCCTTATTTTGGATCACAAGGTTTGGCGGTACTTTGATCTATATGCTGTAATCTAATCTGTTATCCTCCTCATTGTTCGTAAAACCGAGATTTTGCGAAGAAGCAAAAAAGGAGCTGCCGCGGCAGCTCCTTCGTCAAATGCCTTGATTAACCTCTTGTAGTATCTATAATAAAAAGGATTAAAATATGTACAATTGTAATAAGGGATACAATCTGTAGTGCCTGTTTGAAATTAACACCTACAAAATAATAACTCATAAGCAAAGTTAAGCATGCAAATAATTTATATGCAAATTAAAGGAAAAAGTTGGCCGGACATCTGGACATAATATGTTAATAAATCGAATAAAGAAGATCGCCCTCCATCTTGCCCAGAAGGCCAAGTAGAAGGCGATTGCTGATATAGATATGCGGCTTCTTAAGCTTCTCGATGCCTTACATATACGTCTGAATATTAACCCGTCTACCGCTTTCGAAAGATTGAACAGCCGCTTCCGCAATTAATAACGCCCGGTAGCCCGCTTTAGCGTCTACAGGCGGCCGCTGCTTCTCCCTGAGGCTATGAAGCAAGGCATCTACGTGTTTATCGAAGGTCCGGTGGAATTCGCGATCCACATCGTTGAAATATCCCGCTTCCCAGCTTTCCCCGATTTCATTGCCAACCGAGTGAAAAGTGTAACGCTTCACCGTATCATGGATGACGGAACGTCCTTTCGTACCGTCTAATTCAACACGATGCGTGTCTGGATAGGCATAAGAGGAATCATAAGTGCCGATCAAGCTGCCCACTGCGCCGCTTGCGAACCGTAATGCAATCGACAGCGTTCGGTACCCTTTGCCTGTTTTATCTGTCATCTCCGCCATAACCGACTCAATCGGACCGCATAGGTGCTCCAGCATATCGAATCCGTGGCACTGTGTCTCGATAAGATTCGCATGCGGGTGGTCGCTTGAGCCTTCTCCGCCAAATCTCCAGGAAGCGAAGGTCAGATCGCCTAACCGGCCAGTGCGAATCGCTTCATGGGCGAGCTGTACAGGCTTCGAGAAGCGATGATTAAAATTAATGGCAAAGAAGACATTGCGTTTCGCTGCTTCGTTCAGAAGCACATCAGCTTCTCTCAAGTCAAAGACGAGCGGTTTTTCGACGAATAAGGGAACCCCCGCCTGTATGACTTGAAGGGTTGCTTCAAAATGCCCTTGATTCGGCAGACACATACTGACCAGATCCGGCGATGCTTTCGTTAACATCTCTTCAATACTATTGTACGCCTTCGCCCCATATTCCCGAGCCTTCATCTGGGTCTTATCCGGGTCTCTTCCCACAATTGCGCAGAAATCAACGTCCGGTCTCGTGGCGAAAATGCGCGCATGCTGCAACCCCCAGCTCCCCGCACTATTGAAGCCTGCCGACAATCCGAGGCGACTCGCCGTGCCGCCTGCTCCGACGAGCGCGACCTTTACTTTGCTTGGCTCATTCATTGCTCGATAACCACCTTACCCGTATCGCCTTTGAAAAACAACTCATACGCTTCTTGAATTTTGTCCGCGCCGAGGCGATGCGTAATAATCTGACTCAGATACGGCAGATTTCGTTGAATCAGGCTGTGATTTTCCTCTAATTCGCTATATTTAAAATATTCGCTGCCGAGCACGGCCCGTTCCGTCGCAATGAGGTCACTCGATACCTGCAGGTTCAGTTCCTGCCCATGCCCGACGCAGACAAGCACACCCCGCTGATTTAATGCGTCCAATGCCGTCTGACGTCCCGCCGTCTTGCCGCTCGTATCGATTGCAAGATCAGCGCCGCTAAGACCGGCCTGATGGATTGCATCCTTCACTGTTCCGCTAGCGAGTTGGATGGGAATCGCGCCCATCTTCTCGGCGAGGTCCAGGCGGTACTGCACAAAATCCATAATAAAGACCGGTGTCTCTGCGCCAAGCAGCAGCTTGGCCATAGCCAGAACGCCTAACCCGATTGGCCCCGCTCCTGCTACCAGGACCGAACCGATCTCCGGCTGAACAAGCTGAGCGCGTTTGATCGCATGTCCGCCCGTTCCCATAATATCGAGGAGCATGGTCGCTTCCGTAAGCGGAATGGACGGATCGATCGCAAAAAACACGTTTTCGTTGATAAGCATATACGGCCCGTAGCCGCCATCATGCGTGAACCCGTAATCCGCCCGCTTGCCGAGGCATTGATTCGTGAAGTCCAGCTTGCAGCTGCTGCATTCACCGCAATAGTCCATTAAGAATACGACGCCCGGCGTACCTACCGCCGCCATCGTATCCGGCCCTGCCGCCGCAACGATCCCGGCTGCTTCGTGCCCCGGTGTCGCCTGCGAGCCTTCAAAAAACTGACTCCGGTCGGAACCGCACAGCGCATTCGCCTTTACCTCTAATAATAATTGACCCGGTCCGGGCGCAGGCACTTGTTTTTCCCCGTACTCTATCTTCCCCTGTCCTACGAAAAGCGGCGATGTCATCGATTGCGGCACATATTTTACTGCTGTCATTCGTTTGCTTCCTCCTTCTTTCCTCTTCGATAACATTAATGATAACATTATCGTTAATGTTAAATTAACATCACCCTTAGTTAGCTGTCAATCGATTTTTTGAAAGAAAGGTCTCTAGGAGTTGCGCTGCGTGCTTTCCCTTAGTATTAGCCTGGTTTCGACGGTTTCATGGTAATGGTTCTGGATCTTGGGTTTATTAATCTTATTCAACAAAATATCCAAGGCTCGGCGCGACATTTTACTCTTGGAATTGCTGATCGAGGACAATGAGAAAGGAAGAAAGTTCCTTGATTGAATGTTGTCGAAGCCGATTACGGCAAAATCTTCAGGCACGCGGAATCCCATTTTTCGAATCATATAGATGGCTTCCCAAGCGAAGACGTCATTGAACGCAAAAATAGCGGTAAAGTCGGCTCCAACGGTTACAAGCTCCTTCACCGTTTTTCTCGCATCTCCCGTCAAAACCCCGTTCTCTGTAATAAGCTTGCTGTCTATTGGCATTCCGTATTCCTTCAGAGCCTGTTTGTATCCTTCTAACCGTTCCCTGGCGCTTGAGATGCGGGATGGCCCGTTCAGCAGCAGAATTTTTTGGTGTCCGTTCTCTAGAAGATGGCGAGTCGCCAGATAACCGCCGTTAAAATCATCGCAAATTACATAATCGAAATCCTTCTCATCCGCGAAATGCCGACCCAGCAATACAAAGGGAACGCCGTTTTTTTGAATGAAACGAATATTATCAGGGCTGTGTTGAGCCGGACATATAATAATGCCATCCACATTTTTGCTAATCGCGGTATAAACGGCCCGCTCTTCCAATTCATTATCTTCTTCCGTATTCAGGACGATAATTGTATAGTTATGCTTCCTTGCGGCCTTCTCGATATCTTTGACCATGATCGCAAAGTGGGGGTTAGCAACGTCGCCGACGATGACAGCGATTGTTCGCGTAAGACCCGACCGAAGGGAACCGGCCAGGGAATTACGGACATACCCCATTTCCTTCGCAACGCCTTGGATCATTTTGCGCGTCGCTTCGGCAATGTCCTCTTTATCTTTTAAAGCTCTCGAGATCGTATTCATAGACAAACCGGTGGCTTGAGCAATGTCTTTTAGCGTTATTTTCTTTCCATCCATTTCTTCTCTTCTCCTTGACAAAGATCGATGCCATACGCTGACATTATCGTTAATGCAGGAAGCATAACATGTTACTCCATTTCCGTCAATCATGGTCAATTGCCGGAAACATCACCATCCGCTGTTGCTTTCAATGCTTCAGCGACGCAGCTTGCCAAATGAGCGGCTGCCCGCCTTACCGCTTCGTCGGCGCCCGCCATTGCCCAGCTGTGAGGCGTTTCTCGAAACATGGCGAGATCATTGTACGAGTCCCCGATGCAAGCCACCTCATGCGCTTCGATATTCAGGTGTCTCATTAACGAAAGCAGGGCATTTCCCTTATCTACCCCTGCCGGCATAATATCGATCCCGTCCGGATCTGAGAAAGACGCGGTAACGTTCTCCCCGAAGGCGTTCGCGAGATCATCAAGCAAACGCCCGAGAACTCGGACTTCTCCGTAAATCGATAACTTCGTCACCCGAAAATCCCGGCTTCTGACCGATTCGATTAAATCCCGTTTCTCCATAAGAGGATTCAGGAAGCGTTTGCCTACTCGCTGCACGGATGCATTCCATTCGACGACGTAATTCCCATATGTAGCACAAACGACGGGGACCAATCCGGGAGCATTAACAAATTCAAACAAAGCCGCCGCCAGCTCGCTATCAAAGTGGTAAGCATTTAACAACTCCCCCGTATCATCGTATACGGATGCGCCGTTCTGACAAATCGCATAGCAAGGCAGCAAAAGCTGCTCCATCACTAATTTTATTTCGCTGTACATTCTCCCGGAGGCCAGGCAAATGGTCATTCCCTTCTTTGCTGCCTCCCGCAAGGCTTTGATGTCCCGCTCATGGATCTCTTTGCGTCTGTTCATCAGCGTTCCGTCGATATCGCTCGCAAATAATTTTATCATATCCCTACCCTTTCACCCCGGACATCACAATGCCCTCAACGAAATATTTCTGCCCGAGAAAGAAGACAAGAACGGCCGGTAGAACGACCATTGTTGTGGCTGCCATCATTAAATGCCACTGCGCGTTGTACATGCCTTTGAACAACTGCAAGCCTAAAGCAAGCGTGAATTTCGCCTCGTCATTTAAATAGATAAGCGGTCCGAGGAAATCGTTCCAGCCGTTTAGAAAGGCAAAGAGGCCAACAACGATCAAAGCCGGCTTCGCGAGCGGGAACATGATTTGGGTAAATATCCGAAAGTATCCGGCCCCGTCGACCAGCGCCGCTTCATCCAGATCCTTCGGTATGGTAAGTAAAAATTGCCGGATCAAAAATACATTAAACGCTCCTCCCCCGAACCAGGCCGGTACGGTCAGCGGAATAATCGTATTGATTGCACCAAGCGCCGACCATCCCAGAAATACCGGTATCAGCGTTACGGCTCCTGGCAGCATCATGCTTGTCAAAACCATCATAAATACGATATTTCTTCCTGGCCATCGCAAGCGGGCAAACGCATAGGCGCATATTGAGCTTGTCAAAACAACGCCGCTAACCTCCAAGACAACGATGAGGAGCGTGTTCGAAAAATATTGCCCGAACGGCAAGATCGTCAACGCTTCCGAATAATTGCTGAACTGAAAGGGCGATGGTATCCAGGTCGGCGGGGTTTCATAAATTTGAGACATCTGCATCAGAGAGCTTCTGATCAGCCAAAAGAAGGGGAAGATGCAAACGCATGAAAGCAAAAATAAAACCGCATACAACCCAAAATTAGTTTTTTTCGAGCGGATCATCGTTTCCCCTCCTCATTTTCGTTAAACACCCATAGATTCGAAGTTTTAAACACCAGCAGCGTTAAGGCTAAAATAATGACAAACAATACCCATGCAATGGCTGAAGCGCTTCCCATTCGAAAATTGTCAAACGCTTCCCTATATAAATAGAAGGAATAAAAGAGCGTGGCATTATTGGGCCCACCTTGCGTCATAATATAGGCCTGGCCAAAGATCTGAAAGCCTCCTATCAAACCCATGACCGTATTAAAGAAAATGGTAGGCGTCATCAGCGGAATCGTGACGTACAGCAGCCTATGCCAGGCCTTCCCTCCATCAACCTCTACCGCTTCATATAAATGCCGGGGAACCCCCTGCAGCCCGGCTAAGAATATAACCGTTATGCCGCCGATTGTCCATAAGCTCATGAATACAAGAGAGGGAACCGCCATTCGTTCCGAATAGATCCATTGCGATGTCGGGAGCCCCAAAAGCTCTAATAGTTGATTAAATAAGCCGATATCGGGATTGAACAGCCATAAAAACAGCACGGAGGAAGCAACGACCGGTACGATCGTCGGAAGATAAAAAATCGTTCTGAAAATCGATCTTCCCTTTACGTTTTGATTCAATAACAATGCCAGAAAAAATGAGCAAACGATTTGCAGCGGAACGCTAAGAAGCACATAATAAGCGGTAACCCCCAAAGACTTATAAAAAAAGGGATCCGTGCCGTCGAACAAATGCTGATAGTTGCTCAGTCCGACAAAATTCATTTTGCTGATCACGTTATAATCGGTAAAGCTGAAGACAAAGCTTGCGATCATCGGGCCCAGCACAAAAATAAGAAAGCCCAGAATGACAGGTGATGCGAATAGATATCCGTACAAAGCCTCTTTCTTTCTTCTCTTCTTGAACGACGATACCGGATTTGCAATCCAGGCTGCAACTTCGGTCAAAGACGCCACCTACTTTCTTCGTCTCGTTGGAGCGGCCAATCGTCACGACTAACCGCTCCCAAATCTACCTACTTGGCATAAACGCCTTTCAGTACGGCCTCGACCTTTGGCTTTACATCGCTCAGCGCTTCCTGAGCCGACTGCTTTCCTTGCCATATCAGATCAAATGCAGGTTGCAATACCGAATTTATTTCCGGAACATTTCTTACGAAATACACCGTATTTTGAAACCCGTTCTTAAATCCATTATCCAAAATCGCGTCCACATATCCTTCAGGGTGAGCCGGATTTCCATGCGCCCATTTCGCGATCAATTCCGGGTCTTCATACCACTTTTTGAGAACGGGCATCCATAATCCGCTTGCCTGAAGCTCCAGCGTATTCTCGGGGTTCATCATCCATTTCAGCAGAAGCCAGGCCTCTTGAGGATGCTTCGTGTCTTTAAAGATGACGATCGGTTCGCCCAGGTTCATCGTTTTCATTTGCTTCATGACCGGGAGCACCCCGATTCCGAAATCCAGCCCTGACACGCCTAAATCAACCAAAGTCCACTGTCCATCCATCGATATTGCGAATTTTTTGCTCTGAAGCCCTACTGCCCCGCCAGGGAAGGAAGAGGATTGGGTCGGCGTCGGCGCCACATGGTATTTGTAAATCAAGTCCTGCCAGAGCTGAATGCCCTCGATAGCCTCCGGTTCTGAGAGCATGAGCTTCGTGCCGTCTTCGTTCACGAACTTCCCGCCATTACTCGCAACGGCATTCATATAAGCCCAAGTCGGCAAGCTTACCCCAAATTGTTTAATCTTTTGCGGATTGAATGCCGGGTCAAGCGCATTTCGTCCATTGCTGTCGATCGTCAGTCTTTGTGCAACATCAACAAACTCTTCCCAAGTTAGCGCGTCCTCCGCTTTAGTCGGGAGCGGATCTACGCCAAGCTCTTCGAACATCGTCTTGTTATAAAAGAGTCCGAACACCTCGAGCGCTCCATTTATGCCAGCTAGCTTGCCTTCATCCCACCAGTACTGGGTGTTTTCCAAAACATCCGATAACTGAATTTCCGAATCGGTGTCAAAAAAATCCTTAATATTATACAATCTGCCTTCCTCTGCCCATTTCATCGTATCCTCACCGTACAAGAGTCCAATGTCGGGCGTCTCGCCGCTTGCGGCCATCGTTTGGAGTTTAGTCGTGTATTCCTCGGGGATATGCTGCGCTTTGACCGTAATCCATGGGTATTTCTTCATAAATCCTTTAATGGCTGCCTCCTGGACCTTCTTCTCATTCGGGCTTCCCCAGAAAGTGTACTTCATGGTTACACGCTCTTGCTTACCGCTGCCGGCTTGATTCGTAGATTGTTCAGCTGCAGCACCTGACTGGCCGCTGTTCGTTTCGTTACTGCTGCAAGCAGCAAGAACTAGAATAATGACCGTCCAAATAAAATAGGGTTTTATCATCTTCATCTCAATTAACCCCTTTCTTTTTTACATTAACGTTAATGTAAAAGCGATTATGAAAAGTGCTTCTATGAAAGAAAGCACTTTATCTAAGCGGGTTCACACATTTTCATCTTGCCAGCCGTTCGAACTTGCAGTAATCGTCCGATATAGCCGGTTTTCCCATCCGTCCATCCCATTTTGCTTCTCATATTGCAGCCATATGTTCATCGCCCCGCGCGATCGATTATTCCAATAAGGATATGGAATCGCGGTAAGGTCATTATTCTCCGCATCTTTCGTGTGAACGATAACGGCGCCGTCAAAGAAGTCCTTCACGTACTCCACCTCAAAAATGGGCCTATGCGGAAGTTGGCGTTTCAAGCCCATTCCTTTGTCCAACGATTCACGCGTATACTGAGCCATGCCGCGTTTTATCACATACCTTTCATTGTCCATCGATTCAAGACAATAGAGCATCGGACCACGCCTGATTGCCGCCTTATTCGCATGCGTCGTCACATAAGGATGGGCTTCAATCAGAACGACGGGCATATCCAGCTCGAGACGGATGACATCCTTGAGTCCCCACTCCCTGTCGATCACGGCATATCCGTTCTTGACGCTATATGCTGCCGGCTCGTTGTTAATGCGAATGGAGTAGTTCTCGCACCACCCCGGAATTCTCAGACGAACTTGAAAATGAACCTCTCGCTCAGGCAATACCGTGATGTCAACCGAACCGTCCCAAGGATAAGCGGTGTGCTGGGTCAGCTTGATGTCCATATTCCGGATCTTCATTTCGGCTTCGCCTTCCACATAAAGGTTTACGAATGCCCCATCCTCATCGTATGCGTATATAAATGACGGCAATTCAGGCAGCATCTTAACGATCATCGGCGGACAGCAAGGGCAGTTGTGCCATTCCCATCTGTTATGTCCGCCATTGCTGACAAGCGGGTTTTCATAGAAGTATTTATGGCCATTCATGGAACGGCCGGCCAGCAAAATATTATAAAGAACCGTTTCCAGCGTATCGATATACTGGCATTCGCCCGTCGCCAAAAACAGATTCCAGCTAAAATACCCCATCCCCACGCCAGCGCAAGTTTCCAAATAACCATCGTCGGGAAGCTCGTAGTTATGTCCGAATTTTTCTTCATTATGCACGGCGCCTACCCCACCGCTGATATGAGATTTTTGGAGTGCGATATTGTTCCAAAGCTTCTTGGCTGTTTCTAAATAATTCGGCTCCCCCGTTGATAAATGGAGAGCAGTCAGACCTGTGTACAGAAGCGTTGCTCGAACGGCATGGCCGGCTGCCTCGTCCTGTTCCAATACCGGCTTGTGATCCTGTGCGTACTCTCCCCAGGAAGGTCGATCTTCGCAGTTGCCCCGGTTTCCTATCCAAAACGTTACCAGATCCAAATAGTTGGATGCCTCGAAGGGAGCGTTCAATGCCTTGGCGAGTACCGGCTCGTCGACGGCTAACTGGTAGAGCTTTAAGAGAGCCTCTTCCGGAAGCGAATGCGCGGGTACGATATTTCGTTTCGGCGGTGGACCCATAAGATCGCTCATATGGTTCGCGAACTTCACGCCAACTTCAAGCAGCTTCGTTTTCCCGGTCGCTTTGTAATGATGGACGGCTGCTTCTACCAAACAACCGGCATTATAGACATCGTGCTGCCAACGCAAATTGCCTCCGTTGTCGCCCCATCGCTGGTTCGGACGATCAAGAAGCGTATACGTGTTAATATAGCCATCTCCTACTTTCCTTTGCGCCCGGGCTATCTTTTCGATGATCCCATCGACTCTTTTGTCCAAAGCTTCATCGTAATGTACGGCCAAAATATCCGATATGCCTCTTATCGTCTCGTAGATAAGTCCATCAAACCACGGTTCACCTGAGTGATAGCCGTTATTCCCCTCGCTCACATAATCGAAATTTCTCATCGCTCCGTCGCTTTCGAACTTGTTTAACACATCGTGAACGGTTACTTCCCGAATGACATTCAATTTAGGCGCCCAAAATGTATCGTTGATTCGCACAGCGCTGACAGGGAGATTTTTTACTCGTTGATACTGAAAAGTAGTCGGCAGCTTTTTAGCCCTTGTTGTTTGAAAATTTGACAATGCATACACCCCTTTTGAACTTATTAGAAAGAAAACGCTTACCAATAATGAATGATTATAAAAACCGATCCTCCTTTCCGTATGGTCGACGTAATATTAATGATAACATTAACGTTAATGTAAAAATACCATTGGACTTGCTATTGTGTCAACCGTTAGTTTGGAAAGATTGTAACGAGCCTGCTCGCCAGATCGGGAAACGGACTGACAACAGCCATCAGTCATCTTCTAGGATGTAAATGGGTATGTGTCCGCCAAGTACCACACCAGTTGTACACCCGGGGGCAGCATTGCCTTGTTCTGTTGTACGCAAATATTATGGAAATACCTACTTTTCGGTCAAGTACCATTCCGGCCTCTTTAAGGATTGTCAAATGTTTGGATACCGCTGTGCCGCCCATTTGATACTGTGCTGTTAATTCATTAGCAGTCCATATATGACAACATTTTATGCCATTTGGCTCTTTGTCTAAATGTTAAAAAGCCTCGGCGCGATAATGCCGAAACTTTTTGATCATGACTCCGTTTTGGTGGGCGACAGGACTGCTTGATTAATCTTGTTCCTGAACCCTTCCGATTTGAGCACAGTCTTGAAGGGATTAGCGTCCATACTGGCAGCGGCAATAACTCTCCTACTCATTGGCTGACCAAATCAATCTCGGGACACACACTTCGTTTCCTGGGGGTTCAAAGATAGCCGTTTTCCTGCAGTTGTTCTTTAAAGCGGTCATAATTCGCCACATACCGTTCAAAGCGCTGATCGCTTAGCGGCTTTGTGGCATGCTCCAATTGAGTCATATTTCGGTTTGCTTCCTCCAAATGAGAGAAGTATGTGCCGGAAGCCGCAAGAATCGCTGCGCCAACGGCCGCTTCAGCATGCTTCATTTTGTATATCGGCTTCTGCATGACACAACTTCTTATACGCAGCCAGGTCCGGCTGTTGCTTGCTCCACCCGCTGTAAATATCTTGGATATCGTTTCGCCCGATAATTGTTCTATGATTTCATATGACAACTTCTCCAGATAAGCAACGCCTTCCATTCGGGAAGCAAACCTTTGAATTTTATTCAAACCCGGCGAATCAAACCCTCTGGCTTTGTCGGAAATAAAGGGAAACCGCTCGCCCGCCTGCTGCAGCGGATACGAGATCCATGGCGTAGGGACTAGTGATTCGGCATGATGGTTTAGTGCTTCCAATTCCTCATCTCCATATTCTGCGGCAATCCAATCGCCCCCTGTATTGCTTGCGCCTCCAGGCATCCAATAGCCTTGCGGATGTTTGTGGTTGTATAGACGGCCATGCGGATCAACAAGCCTGTTTCGCGTAACGCCCTTGATAACCATTGTGGTGCCAATTGTGGTATTCCAGTCCCCTGGCTTGACCGCGCCGGATGCGATTTGAGAAGCACAGCCATCCGTCATTCCGAGCACGACCTTAACCGTACCCGGGAATCCCGTTTGCTTTGCTACCTGCAGATCAAGGCGACCGATGACCGTACCTGGCGGTGAGACTTTTGGAAACCAGGACGCTGGCAAATGAAAGGTATCCGCTATATAGGATGGCCAGCGCGAGGCTTCAAGACTGTAGCCTGATTTCAGGGAATTGGAATAATCGGTCACTCCCCAGACCCCGCTTAATTTCCCGATGATATAATCGGCCGCGTGTGCCCACAGTCTGATCTTGCTTGATTGTTCTGGGAAGCTGCGTGTATACCAGATTATTTTGGGTAACCCGGACGAGCTGGTGAACGTATGATAGCCCTGACTTTCTCCAGCCAACTCTGCTTCATTACACGCTCGTGCTTCCAAATGTGATCGCGGATCACTGTACATCAAGGCTGCGCTTAATGGATGGAAGCTGCTATCCAATGCTATCATTGTTCCTGATGTCGCAGTAACGGAGATCGCTTGAATAGCGTCCGTCATATCCAGCTGTTTCAGGTCAGCAGCTGTCTGTTTCAAACATTGTAAGAGAGTAGACCACCACTCCTGCGGAGATTGCTCCTCTCTTGAACTCACCCATTCAAATCGCTGCGACCGTGACGATAAAACATCACCATGGCCGTCGACGGCCATTACCCGCACGCCTTGCGTGCCTATATCCGCTCCGATAAATACAGGATGGATTTGCTGCTGCACTCCCTCTTCCCCCTTGCTTAATCAGGTTGTCCATTGTTCATTGAACTTGTTTTATTCCTTAACGCTGCCAAGTACAATTCCTTTGGTAAAATAGCGCTGCAGAAAGGGATAAACCATAAGAATGGGTAAGGCACCCAGGAATATTTGTGCAGCCCGTACAGTTCTCGTAGAAATTTTATCGTACTCCTTCAGCGTATCTCCCGTTCCGCTTAGCGAGCTCAGGTCCAGGTCGATTACGATAGTCCGAAGATAGGTTTGCAGCGGATAATGGGTCGGTGTATTCATATAAATCATACCGTCGAACCACGCATTCCAATGGCCGACGATACTGAATAAGCCGATCGTTGCCAGTGCAGGCATCGATAACGGCAGATACACTTTGACCAGCGTTGTCATATGCCCCGCACCATCCATCATCGCAGCTTCATTCAATTCCTTGGGCAACCCCCGAAAAAAGTTCAGCAGCAGCAAAACATGAAACACGGGAACAGCACCAGGAAGGATAAGCGCCCATATCGTATCGAGAATTCCAGTTGCGCGGACAGTCATGAAGGTGGGAATCAATCCGCCATGGAAGAGCATCGTGAATACCAGCAGCCAGGCATACAGCGTACGCTGTGGAAACACCTTCTCTTCCTTTGATAACGGATAAGCCAGCAGAACAACTAATATCATGTTAATGGCTACTCCAAGCAGCACACGCTGCAGCGTTACTCCAATTGAACGAAGAAACTCAATTTTAGTAAGAACAAGCTCATAAGCATTAGTTGTGAATTGCACCGGCCACAATTTAACATATCCACCCGCAACCGCTACGTCGGAGCTGAGAGAGACAGCAAATATATGCAGCACCGGAAATATGCAGGAGAGCGAAAGCAAGACAAGAAACGTATGGTTGCAAAACATGAACAATTTGGATGTGAATGCAGCATTCTGAACCAACAGCCTTCCTCCTCAGGACTAAATGGTTACACACGAATATCTGTTTAAATACGGAGAGCGGAGAGAGGGACGTTGAAGAGCCACAGAAGAGTGCTTCAACGTCCCGCTCCGTCCGGACCAGCAGATTGCTCAAGAAGGCCGCAGCCCTAGAAAATGCGGTAATTCGCAAAGCGGTAGGCTAAAAGATACGAAACCGATATGAGAATAAAAGAAACAACCGATTTGAAAAGACCCACCGCAGTCGCCAATGAATATTGAGCCTTCTGAATACCCATCCGATATACAAGCGTGTCGATGATATCTCCACTTTCATAAACCGCACTGTTATACAGATTGAATACCTGATCGAATCCCGCATTCAGAATTTGACCAAGACTTAGCGTAGCAAGAAGGATGATTACAGGCATCATACCCGGCAGGGTAATATGCCAAATCTGTTTCCATCGATTGGCTCCATCGACAACGGCAGCTTCGTATAAATTCGGGTTAATACTGCTGATTGCCGCTAAATAGACAATTGTGCTGAAACCGAAATCCTTCCATAGATCGGTACCTACAAGAGTATATGGAAATATTTTGGGGTCACCGAGGAAAAATACAGGTTGAAATCCCAGCCATTGCAGTGATAAATTAACAATTCCCGTAGACGGAGACAATATATCGATGAGAATACCGCCCAATATAATCCATGACAGGAAATGCGGCAAATAAATAAGAGTCTGTATACTTCGTTTGATAAACCGGATACGGATTTCATTGAGCAGTAGAGCTATCAGAATCGGAAATACAAGCCCCGCGATTACCTTCATCACCGCAATGTATATGGTATTCCATATGACCTGATATATATTAGGCAGCGCCATCATGTATTTGAAATTATCCAAACCAACCCATTTCGACCCGAACAATCCATGTGTAGGCTTGAAATTCTGAAAGGCGAGCGTGATGCCGAACATAGGAATGTAATGGTACACAATGAGTAAAGCAAATCCGGGTAAAATCATCAAATGCAGCGGCAATCGTGAAGACCTGATTGTCCGTAAATCCCCCACTCTTCATCACTCCTTACCTTCCATCCTATTTTTTCTGCTGGGCATACCATTCGTTTACTTCATCCGTGATTTCTTTACCACCGAGTTTATTCCAGTCCTCGACGTACTTGTCAAACAAATCGAGCGAGCCTCCGAGCAAAATTTTATTGAATACTTGACTCGTCAAGTCGTTCAGGGTACTGCTCCTGTCCGCCATCATATCTGAAGGAAGCCCGTAATACTCATCATAGTTGAACAGGTTTTCATTCATATATTTGTCGATAACCGTCTCCGCTCCATCAGGACCGAATATTTTCGCATAACGCCACATGGACTTGTCGCCAGCCTGATACTGCTTCACCTGTTCGTAATAGCCTCTGCCTTCGGGATTCAGCTTGCTTTCGTCCCCATTCAATGCCGCTTTAATTGCAAGATGGTGTTCAAGGTTCTTCGTGGCACCGAATGTTCTTACCTCCTGGTACAAGTAGACGGCATAGTCCCCATCGTACATGTATTTGAAGTCCGCTGTTTCCCCGAACATCTTCTCTACGTACAGATTCATCATTTTAATAATGGCTTCCGGATTTTTACAGTCTTTATTTACGACCCAATATGCGCCAGGCATTGCGGACACCTGTGGCATAGCCGGCTTATCGTCGACAGAGGTGAGAGGATACATCTCCCAGACCATGCCTGGATCGTTCTCCACGGCTCTGTTCAATTTATTCAACGGCTCAGAGAAGCCACCGTAAAACATGCCGATCTTGCCGGCAACGATATCCTGGAGCAGCAGTTCGGCTGTTTTCACTGTGAATTCCTTGTCGATTTCGCCTGTTTTTATGAGCTCCTGAAGCTTGCCGAGCGCCTGTTTCATTTCTGGTTGAAGATTACTCATAACAAGTGCGTTGCCGCCGGAATCCTTCACCCACATGTTCTTATTCGCGTGATAACTGTTGAAGAATCCTGTCATGCCGCCGAACCCGCCGAAAATATTCTGGTAGAAGCCAATCCCGAACGTATCGCTCTTGCCATCTTTGTCCGGATCGTCATTTTTAAATGCTTTAGATATGGCCAATACATCGTCCATGGTCTTCGGTGGCTGCAAGCCCAGGTTATCCAGCCAATCTTTGCGTATCCAGAGCATCTGAGCCCCTTCGCTTGGCGAACTGACATATGGAATGGCCATCAGCTTCCCGTCAATTGCAGCCGATTCCATACCTACGCCCCCATCACTACGGAGCTTCTCATCGGCAAGCTGCGAGATATTATTTTTATATACGTCGGTCAGATCGGCAGCCACTCCGGCATCGACCAGCTGCTTGAGCTGAGCCGGCTGTACCCGGAAGATATCCGGCAAATCGCCTGATGCAATCGAAACATTCAGTTTTTCATAATAAGCCGTTCCATCTGTCACCCATTTATTATCAATTTTGACCCCATACGTTTCCTCCAGCAGCCTTGAAAAAACATTATTGTCCAGCGAGTCACCTTCCGGGAAGGTAAGTGCACCCGGCATTTCGCGTACCATCGAAACGGTGATTGGTGGATCGTATTTGCCACTGGCGTTTGGCTGCTCTTCGTTTCCTGCTTGACCGACGTTTTCCTGTTCTTGTACAGGCGCATTTACTTTTCCATTGGTATTGCTTGAGCAGGCGGATAACAAAAGTGTAATAGCCAGAATAATTGATGTTGCGGTAAAGTAGAATCGATTCTGATTCACTATAATTCCTCCATTTGATTCTCATATTTTCATAAAAGTAAACGCTTTCAATTTACAATCGTTCTCTCAGCCGAATACACATTTGGATACCAACGGCCCAGAACGAATAGACGATCTCTCAACTATGTAAGCCCACCTCCTTGCAAATGCTTATGGTTCGAGTGACCATTATTAACTTTGGACATTTGCTCAGTTTTGGATTATTTGACCACGCCATGATCTTAGCATACCCTCAAATGAGTCGTCAACAATCTGATTGTAAAGAATTGGTTGAGCCTAAATTCGAGCCGCACATACAAAGAAGCATTATATCAGCACACTGATATAATGCCTCGAATGGATATTCTCCCCGCTTTAGCGGGACTCCAGAAATGATTTCCATCGTTCCAATTGATTGGTGCAAATCAAAGCAGACGGGTATCTGCTCATCACAAGTTCCATCTCCACATAACTATCAACAGGCCATGCAATCAGTTGAAGCCCTTTTTCCTCAATCATCCTGGCATATTGCTCCGTCAGGAAAGAGAGCCTTACCGCCAAATAACTGGCCTGAATTTCCTTAACAAAAGGAAACACGTAGGGCAAGCTGCCATGAAAGACCAACCCGATTGGAATATCCCTATTCAATTCGCGCAGGCGGGCCAAAGAAAAATGATCAAACGAAATGACATATACCTGTTCGATCATTCCCACCTTGAGAACCACATCAAGCACCGCTTGTTCAAGACCCGGATACAGGTCCCCTTCCTGCTTCATCTCGATACTGACAATGATCCGATCCTTCAACAAAAGAAGCGCTTCCTCCAAAGTAGGAATCACTTCCGTCTCACCAATCCTAAACTGACGGAGCTCAGCAGCTGTATAGTCCTTCACATATCCGGATCCATCTGTCATTCTCTCAAGTGTCTTGTCGTGTATGACTACAGGTACTCCGTCTTTACTAAGATGCACATCCAGTTCCAAATGGCTGAAAGACAACTCGCACGCCGATTGAAAGGATGGCAATGTGTTCTCATGATATTTGACCGGATAACCTCTGTGCGCTATGCCTCTTACAGTCATTCTTAGTCCCTCCCAGGCTACTTAGCCAACTTATCAGGTCGTTACCCAAAGCTGTCGTATCTGCTGTTCAGCAGCAGGATGCGCATTTCCTCTTCGTGAACCTCCAGTACAGAAACACTCGCATTATGGATGTTCAGCTTTCTGTAACCTCCAAGCGCCATTCCTAATATACCTGCCACCAGAATCCTTATAGCTGTACTATGACTGACTACGAGAATCCGTTTATCGGGCTGCTTAGCATATTGATCCGTCATAAATTCAAACATGCGTTTATATACCGAAGCTGCCGTCTCTCCTGTATCTCCGGCTCCCACCACCACTGGATTATTACACCAATTCCTCCAGATATCCGGATATTGCTCCACGATTTCACGAGCCTTCAACCCATCCCAAAGACCAAAATCAATCTCTGTCAGCCGTCGGTCCTGAATGACGGTCAACTGCCTCTGCTCTGCGAATGGGATAGCTGTATGCACCGCTCTTTGCAGATTGGAAGCATACACCAGATCGATGGGAACGGACTTCATGAAGGTAGAAGCAAGATCTGCTTGCTCCACTCCACGGGGGGATAACGCAATATCAGATAGGCCGCAATAACGATTATGATCACGGTTCCATTGGGTTTCTCCATGTCTCATCAAATAGATTCGGGTCAAGAGCTCCCACGCTCGCTTATAAGGACAGACCGATTAAACAGCTGCCGGATTTCAGTGTTATTTTGTGAAAACCACTTTTCCAGCGCATCATTCATAATGGCGACGCTATATCCATCAACCTCGTAAGAAGCACCTGCAATGTGCGGGGTCGCATAGACATTGGGAAGATTTATCAGTTCGTAATCCGACTCGTCCGGAGGTTCGTGGTAGTACACATCCATTACAGCACCTGCGATGCGCTTCTCCTTCAATGTTTTGAACAAAGCTTCCCGGTTAACGACTGCTGCACGTGCACTGTTAACAAACAGAGCATTTGGCTTCATCAGCTTAAACAAGGATTCATCAATTAATCCAATCGTTTCATCGGTTACCGGCAAGTGAATGGACACAATATCACTTGTTGAGAATAATTGTTCTAACCCGCATGATGAATAATCCGTCTTTGGTAATTGCTTTATATAGGGATCAAAGTATTGGATCTTACATGAGAAGCCTTTAAGAACCGCCGCAACTCTTTGCCCAACTCCCCCAAATCCGACAATGCCCACCGTCTTGCCGCAGAGCTCGTGCCCACGGAACTGGAGATATGATTCATGCGCATCTCCCTTCCACTCCCTGGATTTCAGCCACTGCTCTCCTTCACGCATTTTCCTTAAAAATACAATTAATCCCGCTGCCACTAGTTCAGCCACTGCCTGTCCGTTTCGTGCGGGGGTATGAAATACCGGAATCCCCTTTTTTGTTGCGCTTTCAACGTTTACGTTTGAAGGTGTTCCCCGGCATACACCGATAAATATCAAGTTGGTGGAGCTGATCACCGCATCATCCACATGATCATGTTCCGTAATCAAGGCATCCGCATTCGTTTCTTTCAGCAGTTGAAGCAATTCATCGGCATGAAAGGCTCTGCCATGATCCTTCCATGGTCTGAAGTGCACGTTTCCATAACGCCCTACTTCTTCCAACGCCTCCGGTGTATAAGGGGCCGTCACTAAAATATTCATTAGAATCCCTCCTTTCATAAGTCTTCCTTGGTTAATGAACATTTGTCCAAGTTTGACTAATTTGTCCGATTTATTCATACTACCATTTTTCTTTTTTTCTGTAAACGGATTTCTCCCTGTATAAATTAATCCTGATTTCCAACCAAACAAAAGTAAGCCAGCAATCACTTTTAAGGTGATTACTGGCTTGAACGCTGTATGTTTGCCCATTTGCCGCACGATTAAGTATGTTCCAGCAGTGATTCCGCTGTTTCTTCTGACGTGATCAGCACGTGAACAAGTCCACCATTCAAAGCACCGAGAATGGACTTCGTCTTACCGACTCCGTGGGCAGTACCAATACGCATCCCTATTCGCAGGAAATCCTCCGGTGAAGCACCGACAATTCTGTCACTGAGATCTTTATTCGAAAACTTGCCTTCCTCGTTGAAAAAATGAAAAATAACATCGCCGACACTTGCAGAGGACAGCATACCGCTATCCAAGCCGCGAACCAGACCCGAAGATATAATGGTCGCATCTTCTCCAGTGCCGCCTATGCCCACTACCGCAGCGGATACATTGCTGATCTCCTGTACAATATCCTGAATGCTTGGATCCGTGAGAAAATTATTCTTGCTTTCCTCACTCGCTGCCACCGCCGGCGCAGGAAACAAAAGCGGCCTGCCCCGCAAAGCCTGTGCCCACAATTGAATGACCGACGCTGCCGGAATCAGCTCTTCTTTGGCACCGGAACCTCCCGAGAGCTGCACGATTTTCAAATCGGGACGGGAGTCGCATAAATGCATTTGGGTTCCGATCTCATATAACGTCCTTCCCCAGCCTAATCCTATGGTCCCATGTGTTGGAAGCACGGAGTTGAGATATTGGCTGGCCAGCGTTTCGTAAGAATTAGCCGACTCTTCCTTTCGGAACACGACGCAATCCTTTAAGTTATATTTGCCCGAGATCCGTTGTTCAAGTGCGGTGCATCGTGAATTTTCCAAATCCGAACGAATATGAAATTGAATGATGCCCCGATCCCGGGCTTCACTAAGAAACCGGGCTACTGAAGATCGCCCAATTCCTAACTGATCCGATATTTCCTGCTGATTCATGTTAAGCATATAATACATCCGCGCAACACGTTCGAGAAAGCTGTCTTTCGATATTTGTTCATTATTAAATGTTTTTACCATATCTGCCCCAATCCATTACCTTTCTAAACATATGTTCATCTTTTAACCATATGTCCATTATCTTAGCATGTGGGTATCTTTTTATCAAGAATACTTTGGAATACCCCTATTCATCCAAACTTCAACTTGCCAGATGGCAAAACGACCGGGGTACAGGGCATTTCCCTTATCATGCGCAATGGTCTGAATATCCGCCGCGCCACTCGTTCATGGTAAGCTTGCTTTTATCCGTTTATGAGAGCAAAAGTGAAAAGAGAGCCGCAATCGGCCCTCTTTTCACTTTATCGCATTGACGGATGTTATTCTATTATGCAATTATGCAGCAATCTTAAGACCGTTTACAACATTGTAATGAACATCACATATAGTTGGGATTGCCCCGATCATCAAGCCAAAGCTGAGCAGGCGTAATAAATCTTTAGGCACTTTTACTACATGACTTCTTCCGAACGATCGGTTGCCGGCGGAGGAGTGATGGAAATGGCCGATATTTCATTTCTCCACTCCGGAGTCATGTTAATTTCAAGTGCTGAGAGAGAGTATTCCAGCTGTTCCAAGTTTCTTGCCCCGATAATCGGTGCCGTAATCGCCGGGTGTGACATAACCCATGAAACAGCGAGAGTCGCAGGATGAATCCCTTGTTCTTTGGCATAGGCGCTGAAACGGTCTGCCACTTCAAAGTTCATCTGATCGGCATACCGGGCTGTATACATTTTTTGCTCGATTAAACGTCCTTGCTCTGGTTTGCGATTGACCCCGTACTTACCCGTTAAAAGCCCGCCGCCCAGAGGGCTATAGGAAATGACCCCGATTTGTTCAGACTCAGCAAGAGGCAGTATTTCCACCTCGGATTGACGTTTCACCAAGTTGTACATAGGTTGGATTAATTCAAAACGTGCGAGTTGTTCCCTTGCCGAAATGCCCAATGCCTTGGTGATTTGCCATGCAGCCCAGTTGCTGACAGCAGGATATAAGATTTTTCCTTGATCCTGCAAGTCATCAAGGGCACGAAGCGTTTCTTCCATCGGTGTTAAATGATCGAATTGATGAACAAAATAAAAGTCAATACGGTCTGTTTCCAAACGTTTTAAACTATTTTCGACCTCTAGCATAATATGACGACGGGAGAGTCCTTTTGCATTAATATCTTTTCCCATGGGGTTAAACACTTTTGTTGTCAGTACTATTTCATCACGGCAATCTTTTATACAAGAACCTAATATTTTCTCTGAAGCACCAATGCCGTAGGCATTTGCGGTATCGAAAAAGTTAATGCCTGCCTCACGGCAGCGGTTAAACATTTTTTTGGATGTTTCCTCATCTGCATTCCCCCCGAAAGACATGGTTCCGAAACACAAACTTGAAACTTGAATTCCTGTTTTGCCGATTGTGCGATAGTCCATCCGTATCATCTCCAATTTTTGTATTATATTTAGTTTACCTGATTCAATAAACAAACAATAGCAAGAAGTCCGATATTGAGCAATAGTACGAGAAGCACTTTATGATAGGACCTGACAAAATCCCCTAGTAGAGAGATTGGCTGTTTGCCTCCACGCCATCCAGTCCCGCTTTATTCTACAATAAAACCGAAAGAGGAGCTGCCCGAAGCAAGCTCCTCCACTATGGGATATATGTTCAATGAGCAGCTTTTTAGCTGCGGTGCAGTTCACCATAATCTGCCTTATCGTCGTAGAGCCTGGTTATACGGATCAATTCCCTTGCAGGATGCACCCCCCTATGGTTGATTGGTGTTAATTTACCATTTGGGCTGCAAAGGATAGGGGCAGTGTCTCCCATCAATTTTCGTTCTGATTTGCACGAGACAACCACAATATTTACAAGTGCCTCCGTGTGCATAAGCAGTGCAGCTCATACATAGAGAAAGCCTTCTATTACTCGTTTCCTCATCCACAAACAGAATATGTCTCGCTTGTACCAATTGCCGCAGCATTTCCTCTATTTTATCCTGAGTTACTTCAATATTTTCGGAGCAGTTTCTGCATGGATTTTGTGTTGTCATTTTGTCCCCTCCAGTCAAACCAACGTCAGTACAACAACGGACATAGGCGGAATATCAGCACTCAACCCTCCCTCATTCAGCTGCATTTTGTTAAACACCGCGGGCTTGACCTGTTCCGGTTGATCGAACGTATTATGACTGTTCATTGAGGACGACGTTAATATCCTGCCAGATACTTGCTTGGCTGCAAATCCTCCGGTATCGCATTCCACTTGAGCGTTATTATGAGGGTCTGTATTGCACAGGGTGATATTCAGCCTGCCGACAGTATCGATAGAAGCCGATACACTAAGCTGAGGAACATCCTCCTCTCCAAAATTGTATCTACTTGAATTAAGCTCAATCGGCTGCAATATGGCATCCTGGTGCACCTTGAACATTTCGAAAACATGATAAGTTGGTGTAAGTATCATCTGATCGCCTTCCGTCAAAATAACGGCTTGCAAGACATTAATCGTTTGTGCAATGTTAGCCATTCTTACACGGTCGCAGTGGTTGTTGAATATATTCAGGCTGATCCCTGCAGAAACAGCATCCCTCAATGTATTTTGCTGAAACAGAAAGCCCGGATTGGTACCCGGTTCGACATCAAACCAGGTTCCCCATTCATCAACGATCAATGCTACCTTCTTGTCGGGGTCATATTTGTCCATAATCGCCGAGTGTTTCTCAACAAGCTCTTCCGTGTAGTAAGCGGCTTTCATAATGCCAAACCATTCGCTCTCATCGAAGTCAACCGCCTGGCCTCGCACCGCCTTAGAGTCTTTTACGTAAATCTTGTTTCCGTCCTCCCCCTCTATGACGATGCTGTGGTCTCTTACTCTCGTATAATAGTGGAGCGCCAGCCCATCCATAAAGAGGCCCGCTTCCCTCATCAGAACTTCTGTCCAGTGATAATTGTCCCCACGGGGACCGGCAGCGATTTTATAGATGGAATTGTCTCCATAATCCCGAACATATAAGCTGTATTGTCTGTATAGATCAGCATAATACTCCGCTCGCATTCTACCACCGCAGCCCCAGTTTTCATTTCCTACTCCAAAATAGGTTAGCTTCCACGGCTTCTTTCTACCATTAGCTTTCCGCAGGTCTGCCATAGGCGATTCACCTTCAAAGGTCATATATTCGACCCATTGTTGCATCTCATGAACCGTTCCACTTCCTACATTTCCGCAAATGTAAGGTTCGGTATCCAGCAATTCGCACAAATCATAGAATTCATGGGTTCCAAAATGATTATTCTCTACCACGCCACCCCAATGCGTATTAATCATATGCGCTCTTTCTTCCTTGGGCCCTATGCCATCCTTCCAATGGTATTCATCGGCGAAGCATCCTCCCGGCCATCGCAGGATAGGAATATTCATTTCTTTCAATGCATGAACAACATCACTTCTCATTCCTCGAATATTGGGAATATCGGAATCCTCTCCTACCCAAACACCCTCATAAATACATCGTCCCAAATGTTCGACAAAATGTCCGTAAATGTTCCTGTCGACCTTGTGGACTCCTGTGTTCGTGTTGATTTTTAACGTATTCATTTTATCAGCCTCCTGAGTTCTAAATTTCAAGATTAAAATAATCAAGTATACGTCTTAACCTTTAACTCCACCAGCTGCCAATCCTGAAATAAAAGCCTTTTGATTCAACAGAAATAAGATAATAATTGGTATAATGGCCAGGACAGCTCCTGATATCAACATGTCGTAATTGTTCCCGTAAGGCGACATTAGGGAGGCAAGACCTATCGGGATCGTAAACATGGTATTTGTGCGCAGCACGATCAAAGGCCATATGAAACTGTTCCAGTTCTGCATGGCAAGTAGTATCCCCATAGCTCCAAAGGCTGGCTGCATTAGAGGCGCCATAATTCTAAAAAATATACCAAACTCGGTGCAGCCATCCACCCTCCCGGCATCCATAAAATCCTTGGAAATCCCCCCCACATACTGTCGGAAGAAAAATATCGCCATGGGCGACACCATAAAGGGAAGAATCACTCCATAATACGTATTGATGATGCCCATACCGACAATCAGCTTGTATAAAGGAAGAATAAGAATTTCAAGCGGTACCATCATGACAAACAGCACCAAGGTAAAAATAATGTTCCTTCCCTTAAAGTAATAGGCTCCTAGACCATAGCCCACTAATGAAGAAAGAAACAGTGAGCTCACGGTATGAAAGGCGGTAATAAGAAGGCTGTTCCTGTACCAGTATAAATAAGTATCGCCTTTGCCGGTGAAAAGCAGCTTATAGTTATCAAGACTCATCAAGCTCGGTATAATTCTGAAATCCATCCCGTTTCTGAACAGCTCCGTGGAACTCTTGAACGAAGCCATAAGCATGTAATATAGCGGAAACAAGATGATAAAGCAGACGATCATGAAGAAAACAGTATTCAATAAGGTCATGCACTTCCTTCTAAGTTTAATATTCACACTCAGTCGCCATCCTTTTTGAAGAGTCCGAACCACTTCAACTGCACCAGGTTAATGGTAAGCACAATCATAAGCAGTGTAATTCCTATAGCCGATCCCATACCCATATCATTGCGCTGGAATGCCTGCTGGTAAATATACCTTACAATGGTAAGTCCAATATCCCCCGGCATTCCTTCATTCCAGAATACAAAGCTTTCCCCGAACATCCTGTATCCTTCAAAAATACCAATTGTCAAAGTATAGATGATAATAGGTTTTAAAAGCGGTAAAGTGATTGTATATAACCTGGTAAATGCACTGGCTCCGTCTATTTCTGCAGACTCGTACAATTCCTTCGGGATGCTCTGAAGGCCGGCAAGATAGTACACCATATTGATCCCTGCATGTCGCCAAACGGTCAAGATCACCATCAGCATCATCCCGGTACTATAGTTCAACATCCATTTTTGTGGAGAAAACCCCAATTTGATCAACAGAGAGTTAATTAAGGCAGTATCAAGCTCGCCAAACATTAACCTGAAGGAAACGCCTGCAACAATAACCGAAGTCAAAGCCGGCAAAAAGATAACCGATTTGAACAACGTTTTGCCCTTTGTCAGCTGTGAATTCAGCAGCACGGCAAATACGATGGGGATCGGAATCAACACTATAATCGATAAAATTGTATAAATAGTAGTCGTTAGCAAGGCGTTATAAAAATGCTCATTGAACAGTCTCGAATAGTTATCAAATCCTATAAACCTTGCATTATTGAGCCCCAACACCTCCTGAAAGCTCATCTTGAAGGTTGAAATCGTAGGATATAAAAAAAATATGAGAAAAGACAGAATAAAAGGTGAGACAAAGATGTACGGTGTCCATTTTCCCGAATAAAAAATGCTTCTAAAATTGAACCGTTTCTTCATCATTCTTTGGCTGAAACCGGAATTGTTCATACCTCTTAACAAACTTCCACCTCCTTTCTGTAGCTCAGCTGCAAATAGAAACTTTTAGCTTCACATGCATTTAACCGGTTTCATTATTTTTACTGCTTGCGCAGCTCATCGGCAGCAGTCTTTAATGCCTGTTCCGGGGTTTGGCTCTGTTCTTTCAGCGACTTGAACAAGACATTCGACTTTACAATGTCCTGGGAAGCGGAGCTCAATTCTCCCATATTAGGGGATTTAATCTCTTCTTTCATGTTAATAAGCACATTGAATACTTTTTCATTACTGAAGTACGCATCAGGATTCTGAAGCTCTGGAGAATCCCATACGTCCCATCTTATTGGGTCAAACTTCAGTTCCTGCCATATCCTTATATTCGACTCTTTGGAGAGTTTGGCATAAGCGAGGAATTTAACGGCAATTTCCTGATTCTTGCTCTGCTTGGTAACAGCTGTACCCGTCCCCCCCATTCCGGCAGACCTCGCGTTGCCTTCCTCCCAGATTGGCATCGGACGGACAACAATTTTACCTTTTAAATCCGGCATATAGTCTAAAAACCTGCTCATGTACCACATTGGCATAATCAGTGAAGCCATTCCGCCTTTATTCATATAGGTAAAAAATTCCTCGGAGCCTGTAGCGCCTCCTGGCATGGGAATGGCAATTTTATCCTTATAGATCATATCCTGCATAGATTGCAGAGTCTTTATATTGATTGCGTTGTCAAGAATAACCCCGCCGTCTTTATCAAGATAGTCAGAGTCCTGCTGAACAATCATTGGCCAGAACGGCCTCTGGTCGGTAACCTCGAAAGCCGTCATGGGCTTACCTGTGGCTGCCAAAACCTTTTTCCCCGCTTCGATATAGTCACTCCAGGTCTTAATGTTATCCGCACTCACACCGGCTTTATCCAAAATTTCCTTGTTGTAATAAACCACTGTAGCACCTACGTGGAAGTCAATACCGTAATATTTTCCATCTTTACTGTAAATATCGAATCGGGATTGAATGAACTTATCTAACTCGGGTTCGATGATGTTATTCAATTCTAATAATTGAATATCACCTTTCAGAAAGTTTTGGAAGAAATTGATGTTTATATCGGCAATATCCGGTGCGCCAACTCCCGATTGCAAGGCAATCAAAAGCTTGTTATGCATTTCTGCGTTGGGGTAAGTATCAATGGATAATTCAACAGGCTCGTTGGGATTGCTTTTATTCCAAAGTTCAACCGTCTTTTCATAGTATCTTTTGTGCTGCTCCTGAAATGTCCACAATGACAACTTAGTCGGTTTCTGAGATTGATTAGTCCCACTTTGGGATGATTGTTCCTCCCCGCCGCTGTCGCTGCACGCTGATAAAATGGATGAAAGTAAGAACAGAATAGATACGGCAATAATGGAAACCCTTTTCATATGCTTCCCCCTCATATAAATGAATGTAGCGAATATGGCTACCCGCCTATATCTAATTATAAAAACCCATCCACCTATTTCGAACTCCAATTATTTGTACTCTACTCTAACTTTTTGATGTGGCATGGCATTGGGATGTCTCTGTTTACCTGCGGTAGGCAAGCTCATATTCAAGGGGCGTCATGCCCGATACCTCTTTAAATACCTTAAAAAAGTAGTTATAATTGTTAAAACCCACCTGACTTACAATTTCTTTTAGCTTTAGTTCACCATTTTCTATATGTAGTTTGGCATTTTCGACCCTGACATGGTTCAAGTATTCGGCAAAGCCCATCCGGCACTCCTCTTTAAAAAGCCTGCTGAGATAAGAGCTGCTTACCCCAGCGAAGTCGGCCGCATCGATTAAAGAAAGATCCTTTCCGAAATTACGATGAATAAATTCGACAGCCTTCTTAGTAATTCTGCTTAGTCGGTTGTCTATTTTTATCCGCTCCAGCATAGCAATCAATTTACGGTTAAGGCTCAGAACCCAGTTCTTAATTTCCTCGAGGGTCTCATATTTCTGGATCATATTGTAGGGATTATCCTCACTGGCATAAAGCTTAGACATCTCAATACCGGTATCTTTGGAAACTTTATTGACAATATTGATTAATTCCACACATATTATTTGAGTTGATTTACTGCTTAATCGTAAAGTTACGATTTTATTAAAGGTTTTCTCAATCAGTCTCTCCGTGCTCTCGTATTCCAAATTTCTAAGAGCCGTATATATAGCTTTTTCATCCTTGATATCCAGGCAAAAGAAGCCCTCCTCATGCTTTTCGCTTGCATTTTCGAAAAAAATTTCGTTTTTCCCCTTATAAAACTTGTCCTTCAATCTGGAATTTGCTTCGCTATACGCTTGATATAGATCGAGTATTCCCTTGCAATCATTACTTACACCAAAACATGCCGTTATGTTCAAATATCTGGTAATCTCCGACCTTATTCTGTTTAAAATAGTATAAAGTTTATTATATATATACATCATGCTGATGTTCTTGCCTAAAGAAAAAATCACAATAAATCTCCCTTTTATATCCTGGAAAATGACTGATTTCTCCCAATCGGCGAGTATCTCCTTAGATATATCCATACAGGTTTTCAACAAAATATCTATTTCTTTGGGGGAGAACTTTTCTTCAATTAAGCGAAAGTCATCAATCTCAATAACAGTTACAGCCAAGCTCTGCGTATCGATTTTTATCTCAAGGGAGTCTAATTTGTTCTTAATCTCATGGATATCTGACAGGCTTCCCTCTATGAGCTTGTGAAAAAACTCATGACGCAGAACCACCCTCCCATTTAAAAGCTCTTTGTTAAACTCACTCTGTCTGTCGCGTTCATTTTTATAATGCATTATGGAGCCTCGGGCTGCCTCAAGTATATCCAGCAAAACGACAGCATCCAGCCGGTGCTTCAGCACATAGTCGATGGCCCCCTTTTTCATACTCTGCCTAACATAATCGAAATCGTCGAATGCGCTTATAGCAATAATCCTGACTTGCGGACAGTGTTTTTCTATATGTTCGATCAGTTCTATGCCATTCACTACAGGCATGTTCATGTCGGTGATAACGATATCAGGCAGTTCATGCTGTAGTAAATGAATTGCGTTTGTTCCGTTATTGGCTTCCCCCGAAATATAAAATCCATTGCATTCCCAGTCGATCATAGTTTTCAAGTCTGTCCGTGAAAAGGCATTATCATCCACTATAAGTACCTTCAGCATATTGGTCGACCTCCTTCTCTCCTGCGGCAGGAATCGTAATCTCTACAGTAGTAAACAGGTTCGAAGCGCTTTGGATGGAAATCCCGTATTGCTCCCCGAAATACAGCTTGATTCTTTCATCAACATTACGAATGCCAATACCGCTCAGGCTTCTTTCCTTAATTGGCAGGTTCCCCCGCAATAAATGGTTCATAACCTCGCTAGCCACCCCGACCCCGTTATCGGTGATAGATATTTTCAATTCGTTCTCCACCCTGTAGCCTTTGATGATGATCAAGCCCTGCCCCTCCGCAGGCTCAAGCCCGTGCAGCAGTGAATTTTCCACGATCGGCTGCAATATAAATTTTAATATTTGGCAGTCTAGAACGCCTTCCTCCATCTCAAAATGAACCTTGAACTTATCATAATATCTGTATGTCATTATATTTAAGTAGCTTTTTACATATTCGATCTCTTCCCTTAAGCTGATTAGTTCACTTCCTTTTCCCATGCTTGCGTGCAGCAGTTCGATAAGTGAGGTAATAATGCTTGCTATATTGTCCGCCTTCTGTTTATTAGCAAGCCACCTTATGGTATTCAGAGTATTAGAAAGAAAATGCGGGTTTATTTGCGCCTGAAGGGTTTTCAGCTCTGCAAGCCTTTTCAAATTTTCTTTTCTTTTGACTTCATCAATAAGGAATTGAAGTTCCCTCACCATAGTATTGAATTTGGTCGTTACTACCCCTAGCTCATCACGGCTATTGTCCTCAATCTGAACTAAAAATTCGCCTGTTTTTACGTTATTCATGGAATCGACCAGCTGTTTTAAAGGCATTGAGATACTTTTGGATACGATAAGGGAAAGAAGGAGCGCAAGTAGAAAACATACAATTCCCAAAATAGTAATATAAATACCTATGCGAATGGACTCCTCGTTCAGATAGGAAAACGGTATCGTACTAACTACATACCAGTCGGCGCTTGGTATATAGTTATAGGCAATTAAATTCCGTTTTCCCGAGACTGTACTATTAAATGAATATATATCTTTTTCTTTATTTTGTTTAATCTTCTCAATGAGAGAGCTGTCAAGATACGTCTTGGCAACTTGCATTTCAGGGCTCCGGCTGGAAATAACCGTACCTTTTCCATCCAATATAAAAACATCGGCACCGTCTCCAATGTCTATATCCTGATACTTTTTTAAAATATATTTCTCATTCACTCTGATCATAATATACCCAAGGGGTATTCCCTGCCGCAGTGACTTAAGGCTTCTCGATAGCAGGATACCGTACTTACCGTAATTATTTATTCTATAGTCCGAATTCCAAGAAACTTCTTCATTACTCCTATCCTCAATTGTCCATATGGGAATACCGTTATTGAACAGCGTCTCCTCAAAAATACGGTTTAAATAGTCAGGCTGCAGTTTAAATTTAAAATTAAAGTCCCCAAAAGCAATGATTTTCTCTTTGTTCCTTGTATACAGGAGCACATCCGAAATGCTGCGATAAAAGGTAAATCTTTTGACCAGAACATCATGCATTTTTAACTCAATATCATTTTTTTCCCATTCGTTGAGCTTATGAAAGGAAAGCAGCGTATTTTGAACGATATCCAGGAAGGCAATATCAATGCTGTCATTTTCAATTCGGACAAGTTCATTTTGAATATTTTCACTCACCTGATTCATCACCTGGATCGAATAAGTGCTTATCTTGGTCTTCATGGCTTCACTTGATTTATAGTACGTAAAAAGTCCGGTGATTAGTAATGGAACCAATGATAGAACAGCGAAGGAGACGACCAGTCTGTTTTGAATCTTTATCTGTCTAATAAGGCGATCCATCTTCATTCTCGCATTTCACCCTCTAGTACTCTCTTTTTCACTACTCTCATAATTATTATATAAAAACCCGCATATGCTTAGACTCACGCATAAAAATTCGTTAAGGAACAGACAAGATGCTTACCTGACCAGTCGCTTTCGATGAGTTACGAGAATAAATAAAACCGGCAGCCGAAATTTCAGCAGCCGGCCGTATAGGGATTTTACGTGATTTTCACTGCTCGAGATGACTGAGCTACAATAGCATTTGCCTCCAACTTTGAACATGATCCATTTGCGCGTGATACCCATCGTATAATGTTTACATGTTCAATAACAAAGCTCTACCTCCGGAATTCCTATGAAGGATTCTTGTATATATGTAAACTTCCCGTCTGCCCTTACCTTCGTATAATATTCAAACTGACCGATAACACGAAAGACGCCTTGCATGACGCCTGGATAAACTCGATTTACAGAGTAAATTTGGCTTCTATGCGATTGAAGCGCCCTCCCCTTTGCTTCACGATGTTGAATAATGTTCACTTTCCCGGTTATAGGAACTGCGCTGGATGGTGCTGAGTCTGAACAATAGTCGTAATAATGGGGAATCGATGTAAAGTAAAAGGAACACAACTGGGTTGGATCCAGTTTCTTCTCGGACTGAAGAATTGCTTGTACCGTAGCCTGAGATATTGCAATGTGATCCTGATGTCCGGTAACTCCGTTGGGAGGAAACGTTACGATAACATGCGGCTTCAGCTGCAGGATATAGGATTCGATCTTTGCGGCTACCTCGACTATGTCTTGATTGGCTAAACTTCCATCCTGATAACGGAGCAGATGCAAATTCGATACGCCTAAAATGTCGCAAGCGTGAGTCAGCTCCCGCTCCCGGACTGAGGCAAGTTCCTGCTTACAGGTTACAAGGTACTCACCGGACTTTCCCCCACAACCGGAAGTTGCGCATATCAGATAGATATCATGACCGGCTTCTCGATATTTCGCCATTGTTCCCGCGCAAGCGAATGACTCATCGTCGGGATGGGCAAAAACGAACAACAGCCTTTTTTTCATCTAACTCCTCCCAGAGATTCATGGTCCATCATTTATTCATGAATTCTTATTCTTTCTTTGATAGTAGTGATCTAAGGCCAAAACCATCATTCCATAAATAGGCTCCTTCGCCCCGCTTTCTATTTGACCAAAGGGTGTATGTTTCATGAATTGATTTGTTACATATTCCCTCACAAACTCATTATTGTGTAAGACCCCGCCTTGCAATATGATTTGAAACGGCTTTGTATATAAATTTATTTGATCGATGACTGCCATAGCACATGCAAATAACTCCTTTGCAGCTTGCTTCATGATGGAAAAAGCCAATGGATCGCCTTGCATATGCGCTTGTGAGACAATCCTGGACAGCTCACCTACTTTTTCCACCGAAAAGCTGGTACTATAAATCCAATTAAACAATTCTTCGTGATCCTTGAGCCCCAAATAAGGAAAAATATAGTGGGCCAACTTGTTCGGAGCCATCCTTCCATCCCTTGTTCTCAAAATGTGAATAATGGCTTGTTTACCGATCCAATACCCGCTCCCCTCATCCCCAACCCGATGACCCCACCCTCCTGCTCTGACAACCACTCCTTGATCATTCATGCCATAGACAATTGATCCAGTTCCGGCAATCATAAGAACTCCGGGTTGACCATTGGTGGCTCCCATTAGCGTAGCGAAGCCATCGTTTTCGATGATCAAATGTTTTGCACTAATGCGTAAATGCTGGAGGGCATCTTTGACAATCTCTTCGATGATCCTGCGGTCATAATCCGTATCCAAGCCGGCTAACCCGAGCGCAGCACAATCCGTTACAAATTCATCTTCACCAATCACCCATTCTCCCATGAACTTGCAATCCTCCAAGGCATTGCGAATGGCAAGGATGAGCTCTCTCACGGCAGCTTCCTTTCCGACTCCCTGATAATTACAGGAACCAGACCTGCCCTGACCTAGAATTTGGCCATACTCATCGAAGAAGTTGCATAGGCTTTTTGTACCGCCTCCATCTAAGGCAAGGAGGGGAATTTGATGTGAAGACATTATGGGTTACCCCACTCCATCATAACTTCATCTAGAAACTGCAGGGCGGTTTGACTTTTATGATTGGACTTGGTAAGCCATTTAGCGAGAGCCAGCTGCTGATGGCCACGATCTTGAATCATGCGGTTCATTTCTTGAGGATTTGGTCCTCCTGGCAAAGAGCGTATGTGAATAAAATTCATTGGATCCAAGGACTGCTTCAAGGTGTTTGTATCGATTGTTAGATCACGTCCTATGATTTCACCAGCTACTTCATTAACTAATTCCAGTGTCATTTCTTTAGGAGATAAACCTTCCGACATCGCTCTTTTTACCAATGAACTAACGATATGGTGAGAGGTTCGAAAGGAGAGATTGTCCGTTCGAACCAAGGTATCCGCCAGCTCTGTAACGGTAGCGAAACTGCTTGTTGTCCGTTTGCGGAGGACTTCTTTATTGACGTCCATAGTCCCCACTACAACGGCTAGCAATCGATAGATCTTGTCCATAAGTTCAAGAGACTTCCATGCATATGGCTGCATGTCGTCTTCGGTATCGACAATATCGCCGAATGGCGTATTATGCATCATCGTAAGGACGGAGTCCGCATTGCCCACACAGCTGGAAAGTAAGGCACGCATATGTTCCAGAGAAACAGGATTCCGTTTCTGAGGCATAATGGAACTGATCTGCACATAAGGAGCGGCTACTTTGATAACAGCAAATTCCTGTGTGCACCAGAGCAGTAAATCCTGAACTACCCTCCCCAGGTTGACAGCTGCAAGTTTTATTGCGTTTGCCACCTCACCCAGATAATCCGCCCCGCCAATAGCATCATAGGAATTTTCTACCAGATCGTCAAAAGCAAGAAGCTCTTTCACACGGTGCCGATCGATAGAAAAGCCCGTCGTTGTGAGTGCAGCCGCTCCCATGCTGCTGTGGTTACAATTATTAAAAGCGGCCGTCAACCGCCGTAGGTCTCTAGTAAGCGAGTCCACAACAGCCATGATATAGTGCGCCATAGTCGTAGGCTGCGCGTGCTGGGTGTGTGTGTAGCCAATCATCACGGTTTGGACATGCTCTTCTGCGAAGTGAAGAAGCTGCTCGCGCAACTGTAACGCGGATTGCATCGTGATGAGCAGCTTTTCCCGAAGTACTATGCGATAGATGGTGACGCCCATATCGTTACGGCTCTTGGCCAGATGCAAATTTCCCGCAACATCGCCTGCAAGCTGATGAAGCTGACTTTCCACCTGAAAGAATAAGTCCTCATACTGGCCCGAATAACTGGAATGGCGGAGACCATCAAGATCAAGATTTACGATAGACTTCGCAATCTCGCAAGCCTCTTCTTGTGTTATTAGTTGCTGCTCCTTCAGCATGATCAAATGAGCCTTATTGACAGCCATCATGGCCTCCAACAGATGCTGCTTGGCTTCATTATAAGATGGTTCAAGTACGGCTTCGGTATATGTTTTGCCCGGGAATACTTGACCTTCTTTTGTCAGAATGTCCTCACGATTTCCCATATTGTTACTCACCTCCGTCATTTTTCACCGGCTTGTGCAGCCAATTTTCGATTAATTGATGTAAATTGGCGAATGCCTTCTCTATGATCCAATTTCCGGCTTGTATGGATATCTGTTGAATGTGCCCCGTATATCCATCCCACCCATCGGGACTGCCTTCCACCAATATATAAGGCAGATCCGATATTGAAGGAATTGCCGTTAATTGCTCATCGCAATCCCTTACGTGGACCAAATCCTGCCGAAATGCTTTGACAACTGACATTTCATATGGACCTCCATGTCCTCTACCCTGTGTGCCCGTGAAAATTCCGGCTTCTTCCGCACTTTGTGCCGGCACCATTTGCCACCAGTTGACCAATAGAATATTCGCGTCCTTATAGGTAGCCGTTATCGCTTCGGCTGCCGTTCTCGACACACCCATATTCCCGTCATGTGCATTTAACAACAATATATTCCGGATGCCCAGTTGGCAGATCGAGTCAATAATTTCATATAGATAATTGGTTATGACAGAGGGACTAATTGAGATCGTCCCCGGAAAACGATGGGTTTTGCCAGGACACGAAGTGTAAGAAACAACAGGATAAATGAGCGGTTTTAAAGAAGGATGGAGACCCTTGGCGAATTCATTCGCCAGGATGACATCCGTACCCAGTGGAGAATGAGGCCCGTGATATTCGATAGATCCGAGCGGTACCACCGCAAAATGAATCTCTTTAAGAATGGACTCTATATCCCGACCATGCACATCGATAATATCCATTATTAATCCTTCCCCCGTTTGGTGAAGGAGGCCCATTCCAGGGCCTCCCTCTGTCCTTAAGGCTATTGTTTCAAGCTGATCATGTTCACAAAGAGGCGAATCGTGCCAGGAACCAGTTCAGGAATTTCACGGTACCATACAAGTGAACTATAGGTGTAGGTTCCTTTTCCGTATTTGGCAGTTAAGAATGTTCCGGTGAATTCCTTCTCTCCCGGGTCTCCGTTCGAGATCAGCTGCGTGTACTCTTTGCCCCACTCGGAAGGATTATAGGCCGAACGGTCTTGAACCCAATTGCTCCAATCCTCTTGTGTAATTTTATTAGGAGTAGTAAAGATCGGATGCTCAGGCGCTAGCATTGTTACCTTGGAGTTTTCATCCGTTACGCGCCATTTAATTAATGGCTCGCCGATTTGAATTGGATAAGGGGCAAGGTCAGGCTTCCAGTTATCCTCCGGCTTATGATATTGAACGACCAAATTTCCTCCATGCTCCACATAAGAGAGCAATCTCTGATTGCTTGACAGCAGCTCTGGACGGAAACCATATGCGCGAATACCCAATACAATCGTATCGTATTGAGACAGGTCAGCCGATTGGATCGCTTTCTCATCGAGCTGTGTAACGTTCACACCAAATTGCGTTAAGTATTGATCGATATTGTCGAACCCGCTGGATACATATCCAACTTTCAGATCTGCCGGCACTTTCAAATCAAAAGCCTGAATCTTCAATTCGGCTGGCTGGATCAAGTAATTTCTGCCAATATGAGAATACTCGATTACCTGTACGTTCTCCTTGCTTGTGACCTTTCCACTTGTTGCCGTCGCGGTTACGGTATATTTGCCAACGGCCGTTCCTGCTGGCGCTTTGATCTGGAACGTTAGAGGCTTCGTCTCACCTTTGGCTGCGAAGCTCACTTCCTGGGATGCAGGTGTTACCGTCCAGCCCTTAGGCACGTTCAAGGCAACGGCAGTATTGGCTGCGCCTGGCGAGTAATTGTGAACGGTAACCTTGACCGGGAGAGACTCTTCAATCTTCAACGTGTTTAGCACCGTTGCGCTAGGACTTAACGACAGGGCAAATGCCGGCAGTACCGCCACTTGCGTGGATGGGGCAACATGTATTTTCCCCGAAACGCCATCTAACTGATACCTGACATCAGCACTTACGACAGAGGGCTGATAGACTTGAAATTCTGCTGCATTCAGCGGAACTTGAACTTCATAAGTAGCGGTTACCGTCTGATTGTAGTTTAATTGGTCAAACTTCGTGGTTCCAACTGCTTTTGTTGTCCAGCCCTTTGGCACATTCAGCTGCAGCTTAATATTACCCAGGTCGCTTCTGCCACCATTGTATGCAGTAACCGTCATCTTAACGGTTTGGCCTGCAACGATTTCACTAGTTTCCGGGTTTACCTTCACCACCATTGACGTTGCTTCCATACCTGCTTTGTTCAATTGATCTTCTTTCACCTGAAGACGATACAGCAGATCCGTCTTGACGCTTGCGTCCAGCGTCGAAGCCTTAATATCCATAATGGCAGTTTCGACATCCGCTCTCATTTCCTGAACTTCCCGTGCTACGTCAGTGAAAACAGGATATGCTTTTATAACTTCGTCCGCATCCTCGTTTAGTGCGCGTAAATCCTTGATCACTTTCTGATCTTTGCCCTTTGCTTCCACCTCATTTGCCAAATCCTCGAAGGAGAAGGCAATACCGTCAAAGAAATCCTGCTCTTTCCCCGAATTAGGTGATGAATTTAACTTATAATAGTTGTAGCCCGGTCCTTCTTCTACATGTCTACCCATCCCCTGACTTTTATGCATGAAGCGGGATTCTTCGCCTAATTGAACATAAGATGCGCCGTAGATTTCGTCATAATCCCCCACAGGAACGGCAACATTATAGTCCTTCTCATCTGCGGGTAGATACAACTTCTTGATCTGCCAAGGCTGGAGCCCTTTTTTCAAATGTTCCGGGAACACCTCAGGGTTAGCAGCGTCCTGAAAGGCACGAACCGTTATTACGTTAATGGCGCGGTGATGGCCGTGTGTAGATTCTTCATTGAGAAAAGAGGGAATGACAACATCGGGACGCAGCTCCCTTATTTTCCGAATAAGTCTTTCATAGACAACGGAATCTCCCCACTTTTGCAGCGTCTCATCCGGACTTTTGGAAAATCCGAAGTCAAATATAGGGTCATTGATCTGCTCGCTTAATATGCCCAAGGTGACATTTGTGATTTTGGAAGCTTCCTGCAGCTCGCGTGTACGAATAATGCCCAGTGCGTTGCCGAGCTCACTGCCAATCTCATTCTGGCCCCCTTCTCCGCGGTTGGCAATAACACTTAACGTATTGACGCCTCTTCCCAATGATAGATAGGCAAGCATTGCACTATGCTCGTCGTCCGGGTGGGCTCCCGTATTCATGGCGCTGGCAATCGTGGTAAGAGGTTTAATGGATTTCCAGAGATCAACAACACCTCTATCGGCGCTGGCAGGCTGCGCCATACCAGGAAGCAGCATGCTTCCTAATACAGCAACACTAGTAATACTGGTGAACACCTTCAACCATGTACGCTTCATCACTTTGTCTCCTCCTTGTTTCTCCTCTGAGTGCTGAGCCGGAAATCGTGAATTTCCGGCTTGTTCTATCATGCAGCGGTTGTGAGCCTTAAGATCCCCGCGGAATGATCAACCTTTTATACAGCTGTCCCCGCTTTGTCGCCGGTCAATTTTTTAGAGAGAAAGAGAACGATAATGATGAGGATGATTTGCAGCACGCCATAAGCGCAGGCGGTTCCAAATTCAAAGGAATACATTCTTTGGAAAATTTCCACTGATATCGGAGCTGTACTTGATGTAAACAAGAGAATTGACGAGACGAATTCACCGATGCCTGTAACGAAGGCTAATAAGGTACCCGCCAGAATTCCGCTAAGTGACAGGGGAAATACGATACGGCGGAAGCTATACCACCATGACGCTCCCAAGTTACGGGCAGCCTCTTCGATGGAAGGATCCATCTGCATAAGCGTAGCTGACGTTGAACGGAATACAAGCGGTAAATGACGAACAAAGTAGGCTAATGGCAGAATCCAGAACGTCCCCACTAAAACTTGCCCAAAACTAAATGCTGACGGTGTGCTGAAAGCCGTAATCAGATTAATCCCTACAACCGTCCCGGGTAAAGCCCACGGGAGCATGATGAATACATCCAGCAATGTTTTTCCTTTAAATTTGAGACGAACCATCGCATAGGCGGCAGCAACCCCGAATATCACATTGCCAACCGTAGCAATAAAACTCATTTTGAAACTATTTGCAATAGGACGCCATGTTTTTCCGTCAGTGAACAATTCCACATAATGCCTGAAGGTGTACTCAGGCGGCAGTATTTGTGTCGTCCAGGTACCATCGGTAGAAAAGGAGATGAGAATCAGCACCAGTATGGGCAGGAGCAGAATGATGACACCTATCACAGAGAGTAACATGGCTATGTATTTTCCCCATGCACTCTTGACCTCTGTCCGGTGTACACTGACACCTTTACTCGAATTCTGGTAGCTACGTAAGCCTTGATACCAGCGCATGATAACGAGAAACAGGACGGAAACAATGGATAATAAGGTAGACTGTGTAGCCGCCATATCCAAATTTCCGTTGGTGCGCGACAAATAAATTTGCATCGTCATCGTTCTATCGATTCCAAAGATGAGTGGTGCCGTATAGGAGGCCATGGCAATCATAAATACAAGCAAGGAGGATGCGACGATAGCTGGAGTGAGCATAGGCAGTATGATGCGCCGCCATATGTAGATTCGTCCTGCTCCAAGACTTGCGGCCGCTTCCTCCAATGACGGATCCAGCCCTTTGATCGCGGCTGAAGCGGTCATATAGAAATAGGTGTACATCGTAAAAGTGTGAACCACGAGAACGCCCCAAACGCCTTTTAGTGAAAATGGTACGTGGTCCATCTCTAACCACAGCTTGAGAGTCCGGGGAATAATACCGCTTTCTCCATATAGAAAAGTGAACGAGAGCACGCCTACAAGCGGAGGCAGTGCCATCGGCACCATGGCGAGAATCATCAGCACCTTCCTGCCGGGAAACTCATAGCGTTCCAATAGAAAGGCCATGGCTACTCCTACTATCGCGCAGGTTATTACACTTAGAACGGAAATATAAACACTCGTCCAGAGCGCCTCCAAATTGGCGGTATGCTCTAGGCTGAAAAACCGCGCATAGTTTTTCAAAGAAAGACTGCTTTCCATGCGGATACTCTGAATAAAAGTCTGATACAGCGGGAAAAGCACATAGGCAAGCAGCACCAGAAACAAGGGAGCGATTAATATATACACGAAGTAAGGGGATGCAGTGAGGGAACGATGTCTGTTGTCAGGCTGAGGAGATCTTGTATTTTTGAACAACATGGTTTCATCCTCCACCTATTCTAAGAGATAAATACTTTCTTTGGGAATGTGTATCGCAAGCATATCATCACGCTGACGAACCTGGTGTCCCTGGTTGACGAACATCGCTTTAAACGTCCTATCCGCGGCCTCCGTCAAGTAATGGACATTCACACCGGTGAATTCGGAAATGACTACTTTTGCCAAGAATGTGTTCTCCGAGTGATAAGACTCTGGCTGAGCCTCTCGGATAGCCTCAGGACGAATAGAAATGGTGGCTTGTGCTCCCACTGCAAGATGGCTACGAGAGTCACTATTCTTTATGAACCCGCACAGGACCAGATCAGGCGAAACCCGGACATAGAACTGGTCACCCTCGATTCGCTCCACGACTCCTTCCCACAGGTTAGACTCACCTATAAAGGAAGCGACAAATCGGTTGAGCGGCCGGTTGTAGATTTCATCCGGCTTTCCAACCTGCTGCACAACGCCGCCTTGCATGACCATAATCCGATCTGACATCGCCATTGCCTCAGCTTGATCATGCGTCACATAAATGGTTGTAATACCGGATTCAAGCTGCAGTCTTTTTATCTCCAAACGCGTCTCTTCTCTCAATTTGGCATCCAAATTCGATAAGGGCTCATCCAGGAGCAAAATATTCGGCTCAATTACCAGCGCTCTTGCAAGAGCAACACGCTGTTGTTGACCACCGGATAATTGATCAATACGGCGATTGCCGTATCCCTGCAAGTGTACCTGCCGTAAGGCGCGTTCTACTCTTTGGAGCCGTTCGTCTTTCGGCCGCTTTCTAACCTGGAGGCCAAAGGCTACATTCTCAAATACCGTCATATGAGGAAATAAGGCATAATTCTGAAACACCATCCCGGTATTTCGTTTATGGGGCGGCAAAGTCGTTACATCCTCATTGCCGAATATAATGCGGCCGGAGGTTGGATAGTAAAAGCCTGCGATCATTCTGAGCGTTGTCGTCTTACCGCATCCGCTTGGACCAAGGAACGTGAAGAACTCGCCGGGCTGAATTCGAATGTTCACGTTCTGAACGCCCGACACTTTTCCAAACTGCTTGGTTACATGTTCCAGAGCGACTTCGATCACGTACGGTGCCTCCCTTACAAAGTTCAGGAAGAGGACCTGCGCATCCCGCCACTAAGCGGAATCACTTTGATCCTTTTCCTTTAATGTTTTCATCCCAATACTGCATCCATTCCATTTCTTTATCAGCCATTACCTTCCAATCAATATTCATTGGCTTCAACTCGATACCGTTTAGCCAAGCTGGAAGCGTATCTTTGCTAATATCTGTGCGAGTAGGAATCTGGAATAATGTTTCAGCCAATTCAACTCGAAGTTTGGAGTCGAATAAGAACTCATAAAATTTCTCAGCGGCCTCTTTGTTTTTGGCATTCTTCACCATGCCAACTCCGTCTACAAGAATAGGAGCTCCGCTTGCCGGATAAATAAAATCAAACGGCTGATTCTTCAAATTCTTCAGAATCATAATGTCCTGTAAGTTCCACAACGATAACGTTCCTTCTTCTCGGGCTAATTTCAAGTAAAGGTTAGTTGGATCCTGCGCATATTCTTTCGTATTCGCATCCAGCTTCTTGAGCCATTCATAGCCTTTTTCAGGTTCAGCAGCACCTTCCTTAAAAATCATGGCGGAATAGATGGTTCGCATCGTTCCAGATGCAAGAACACCCCGGATGATGACTTTGTCTTTGTATTTCGGATCAAGCAGATCATCCCAATCCTTGGGAGCGTCTTCTGGTTTAAGCGCTTTGGAATTATACATGATCACCTCTGGCAGCAGCATTTCGCCATACCAGCGATCCTTTTCATCTTTGTACAAAGCCGGTATGCTGTCTGCGAAGCTGGGCTTGAAGCTTTCCAGGAGATCTTCATCGGCAGCAGTCATCAAAGCGGATTGCGTTCCGCCCCACCAGAAATCGGCTTGAGGATTGGCTTTCTCTCCCCGGACGCGCTCTAGAATTTGCTGCGCTCCCATCGTTAATACCTCGACTTCTACTTCCGGATGCTCCGCATTAAATTTTGGAATGATTTCATCGACGACACTTTTATCTCTCGCCGTATAGATGACCAGCTTTTGCTTCTCTGCCGATTTAGGCGCCTCCGCAGCAGCCGGAATGTCAGAGGGCGCCGAGGGGGGCGGCTCGCTATTATTTACGCCGCTCGGCGTGGAGCCTCCGCAAGCTGCAACCACGGCCATCATAGCGCCGACAAAAATACCCAAGAGCAATCTGTATACATTTCCTTTATTTGTTGTCATATGTATAACCTCCCGAAGGGTGTATTTTGTTGGATTTCACTACAGGGAAAGCTTCCAAAACACTGTGAATCGCCCCTATAATACCCGCTCTGGTATCAAGAGTCGCCAGCTTGATTTGAGGCACATAGGGAACCCACTCCGTCAACATGTTTTGGATTTTCTCTAAACCGCTATCTCCGATCTCAATCATCTCCCCGCTTAAAATCAACAATTCCGGGTCCAGTATGCTCACCATATTTGCGATTCCGTAAGCCCAATGCCTGTAAATATCATGTAATAATCGGCTTGCCGCTTCATGGCCATCTTCAGCATGCTGTATCAGCTGCTGAATCACGCCAGACTCCACTTCGAGAGAAGGCAAAACTTTTTTTGCCTTTTCATAAATGACGGGTGCAGAGTAATTTCTTTCGAAAACCCCATATTCACCCCGGCGAAGCTTCTCAACCTGCCCCACCATCATATAACCGATCTCGCCGGATGCTTCTCGGGAACCCCTGTATAATTGGCCATCTATAATAATGCCTGCGCCAATCCCCGTGCCCACATACATATAAATTTGATTCAGAATGCCATTCCCGACGCCCTTATGAAACTCCCCTAAAGCCATCAAATTTACGTCATTATCGATCATAACCGGTATGCCTAACCGTTCTTCTATCTCCTGCTTAACCGGCAAACCCATCCACCCTGTGCTTGGCGCATAACTCACTGTTCCATTGTTACGCTGTGTAATCCCGGGCAAACCTAAGCCTATTCCAAGCAATCGGGATTTTTCAAACCCACTTTTACCAAGCAAGGTTGAGAGACCTAATTCCAGATAACGAATGGCCATTTCCCCGTTTGTAGGCTGCGGCAATCGAAAGCTGTAATCAACCAACAAATCTCCACTTAGATCAGCGATGGACATATACAATGTACTGCCCTCAAAAATAGCCCCGACAACACCGTAGGCCTGAAAATTATATTCGAGCAGGATCGGCTTTCTACCGCCCTTGGACTCACCTATACCGACCTCATAAATAAGTCCTTCCTTTATCATTTCATCGACCAATGAAGATACGCATGGCCGGCTTAGTTCTGTAAGCTTAGACAAATCCGCTCTGGAAGCCCGTTTATTCTCCCGGAGCTTACGCAGAATCTCTTGCCGATTGATTTGTTTCATATACTTGCTGTTTCCTGTTTGACTGCGACCAAGCACCCTGTTCACCCCCTTTGATAGTTAAAATGACTAACAAAGTTATCTAGTACGAATCTTATTATGATTTTTCCGATTTAAGTACAACTTCAAAAAAAACGATTTAAAAGTGCGTTTCCTGGCCTGCAGACTGAGCCTTGTTCTTACCTTAAAATAGTCCTGTCCAGATTGCGTCTGTATCCTTGTGTATCAAAGGTTTTGTTGTCGGTTGAATAGAACTTGATGTTGGCTGCTGATCGGAATGATGTAATGATTAAATGTGCAGACATAAACGACACAAATTTAAGGACATCCACTCGGATAAATTAAAATGACATGCCACCTTTTCTTGGCATGTCATTTTATTTTAATCAATTGAACAAATCGAAGTTCCTTTTTCTTTGCGCTAGCACATTCCTGTCCTGAGGGGGGCAAACTGCCAAAATTGACTTTTTACCGTTACTCCAAAATCTTAAGGCCGAATTTCCGTGACCATTCGTTCAGTTTGTCTACTAAACTACTTTTCAGCTCAATGGCCTCTTCACTCAACAGCCGGGCTTTTCTTTGGTAAGACTGCTGGCCCGGAATTTGCAGGTTCGCGGCTCTCGCTTCCATTCGGTCCAGCATCTCGGTCGTTTTGTCTCGAAACGGCTGCTGTCCGAGCAAGCCGCCTGCGTTAATGCAAATGGCGGTATGGGACGGCATGCCCACCAAACCTGTGCCCGGCTGAGGCTCGTCGATAATTTGACCTTCTGACAATAAGCCGGAAATAATTTCGCCAAATAACGTTAACCCGAAGCCTTTATGGCTGCCCATCGGCAACCGGGTGCCCTTGGAAATGGCGGCGGGATCCTTAGTTGGCTTGCCGTCGGCATCGAGCCCCCAATAGTCGGGCACCTCCTCCCCTGCTTTCGCTTTCTCCGCCAATACCCCGTTGGAGGCATAGGCCAGGCAAGCGTCGAACATGATCGGATATTCGCGGTTGGTCGGAACGGCGTAGCCCATCGGACTTGTGCCGATGACCTTTTCCTTTCGGGCGGGAGCGCCCATCGTCGGCGCCCCGCGAGTAATAATATAGCTGATATACCCGTCCGCAGCAGCTTGCTCCAAGTAAGGCGCCGAGGACAGCAGATGGTTGGAATTGCGGATGGCGCAAAGTCCTATCCCATGCTCGTCCGCCAACTGCCGGGCCCGGTTCATGATAAACATCCCGCCTATTTCTCCTAAGCCGTTATCACCTTCATAATTTTCCAATGCGGCGAATTTGTGGATCAATGCGGTATCGGGATTCGCTTTGATCTTCCCCGTGGTCAGGCTCTCGATTCTGCCGGGAAGATCGTACACGTCGTGGTGGCCCACGCCTCGCAGCGTTGCCCGCATGAAGACCCCGGTAGCCACAGCCGCATTGTCCGGATTTAAACCAGCCGCCTGCAGCAATTGGCTGATCACCCGTTCCAGTTCGGATAGTTGTACTCGCATTCAAGCCCCTCCTATCTTCTGATTTCGATTCCGGCTTCCTGTATCCCCTGCTTAACCGCATCCAGAAGTGCGAAGGTCGCCCCGTCGTAATGCCCCAGCGACAAGCCGTCAACACCCAATGTGCTTAAGATTTTGATGCTTTCGCGCACCAGTTCCGGCGTTGCGTTAGGTCTTGGGGCAAAAGCTGCGATCAGGTCCTTGTCGTATCCGATTCCCCGGCGTATTTTCAGGATCGTATTTTTTTTTCGTTTAAATCGGTCGGGAGCGCCTAACTGCTCGGTATAATCCGAATCTCTGACCGAATCCAGATAATCCTTCACCGCTATATAATCCAGGCCGACCAGCTCGGGATATTTCACGTAATTGTTGTAGCGGAAATCGGTATTCGGATTGGCAGCCTTAATGGACGCATGAACATCCTTGAGCAGGCTGGTCACTGATTTCATCCTGAATTCCAAGAACTGATACAAGGACGGATATTCCAGCAGCAGCCCCGTTTCAAGCAAATCGCTTCCCATCAGTACATGATTATCCATGACCGTCTCCAGATTTCTTGAAGCCGAGGCATGAACCAGATGCTCCAAATATTGAAGATCGTTAATGATTTTGTCCCAGTCATAGCCCATCGAGATCGCTTTTTCTCTGCAATGGCTGCAGAAGCATCCGCCTTTCACTACGCCGAGCAGGGCTCCGACCTTGTTCTCGGGATCATTCTCCATAAACCACGGCGCTTTTACGGGTTCGCCGGTCGCAAACAGCCTCATGCAGGTTTGAATAAAGTCGATGTCATGATTTTTTACGGTATCGTAGTAAATGGCTTTCATATATTCTCTGACATGATCGTTATTGCAGCAAAAATGATCTTCAATGATATTGCCGTGTATATTTTTTTGCAGCACATCCGGGAACTCGGCCTTTGCTACCTCGCAATCAAAAAAGCTGTGGGAAATTTCCGCTCCGGTTTTCAGATTCTTTTTTCTTCCGTATACGGTTAACTCGTCGAGCCAATCCTTATCCTTCAGAAAATCTCTTGTCGAATACAGTGGTTTAAGCGGTGTGTTTTTAAAATTGCTCTCATCCATTCTATAGTAGACTCGGCTGTCTTCAGGCAAATAAAACTTCCGCTTCGGGTTGTGGGTGTAAAACAGGCTGGTTAAGGGCCTTTTTTCCTTATGCATGATTCCCACCAAATAGACGCTGTTTACCAGGCTGTGCTCCATCACATTGTCAACGCAGGTTTCGACGCCTTCATCCGCCAAATCCCACGGATACAAGCTCGATGCCACTTCTTTGATATACATGTTTCATTCTCCTTCTCTATGTTCAATTTATTGGTAAAGATCTTTGGTTAAAAATGCCGTATCCTTGTTGGCTGCATACCAGTCCTTATACCACTTCTCGGCCTTTTCGCCGCCCGCATTTTTCCAAGCAGCCTTTGCTTTCTCAATCGCATCGTCAACGGTAAACGAAGGTCCCGACACGATCGCTTTGGCCAAAATATCCGAGATTTCCTTGCCTGTATTCGTTTCAATCAATTGGATATCCGTAGGCGTGGCCGGCAGGGTCGAGCGATGCGTAAAGCCGGGCTCGGGCCGGTCCTTCGATACATATTCTTTCTGGGCAATATCGATAAAGTTGATAAAATCTTTATCGATCGGCTTACTCGGATCCAGTGAATTTTTAAAATCGATGCATTTGTCAAAATAAAGACTGGAAGAACTGATCATATTAAAATCCGAGGCATACGTGACCTGCTTGGCAAGGTCGTCGCTGATGAATTTCGGGCAGCCGTCAGGCCCTGTCTTGGACTGGACGCCTTCAAGCCCGTAGTTAAGCGCATGGATATAAGGCTCGGAGTTCATAAAATCGATAAATTTCATGACCGCAACCGGGTCCTTGGCCGACGCGTTGATCATCCCGAGCGTCCGGGCGGGAACGCCGATCCAGGAGCTGAACTGGCCGAACGGACTCTTTGGCAGCTCGATCGGAGTAATTTCCGCATTGGGATTATTTTTCTTCAGCGTCACATACGACTGATAGCCCAGCTTCGTGGTCCCGTTATTGGCTCCCCAAATGCCCAATTTCCCCGTTACCCAGTCCTGCTCTCCTTTGGCGCCGGCCGTATCTACCAGGAAATCTTTATCAACGATGCCTTCATCGTAAAGCCGCTTTTTAAATTCCGTTGCCGCTTTGAGTCTGTCCCAATCCCGGATCAGCTGCCCGTTTTCAACGACCCATCCGACATTTTGAAACATGTTGTCAAGAACCTGCCCACTGACGAAGCTTAAGCTCATGCCGTACGTGTCGTTCTTTCCATTGCCGTCCGGGTCCAGGTCGGTGAAGGCTTTGGCGACTTTATACAGCTCCTCCGTCGTTTTCGGAACTTCCAGATTCAGCTTCTTCAGCCAGTCGACCCGTATATAATAGGCGTGATTCGGCGTCACCTGAGTCGATACCGTACCGACCTCATAAATCTTGCCGTCCGGCTTTCTTCCCAATTTATCGAGCGTCGGGTATTTTTTCAGTAAATCCTTATATATGGTGCTATGCTTTTCGATTAGATCGTCAAGAGGCATAACCAGCTTTTTGGAATACAATTCGTTTTTATAATCGGCCAAATATTCCATAATCAGATCTGGCGCGTTTCCGGCTGCAAACAGCGTATTGAATTTTTGCACGGATTCCCAGCGGGGAATAGGAACGAACGTGACCTCGACAGGACCGTTTTCGTTAATCCATTTGGTCCAGCGATTGTTTTCCAAGGTTCCTTCCGCTGCTGGGACAGCTCCCCGGTCGTATACGCCGACCGTTATTTTCGGCTTCTTCTGGGGCTGCGCGTCCGCTTTTTCCGTCTTATCCGTGGCGTCGGATGCCGCGCCGCCTCCCAGGGAGCATCCCGAAACGACGAGCATGCCAGCCAAAATGCCAAGCGCAACGATATGCAGCCGTTGTAATGAAAACAGCTTGTTCATTGAAAATCCCCTCCAATAAAGGATGTACTTGCCTGCTGAGCAGTTTGTGCCTCCGTTCGGGCATCCCCGTTTTACATGTGTGATCACCTCCTTTGAACAGTCGGTCTTATCCTTTAATCGCGCCGAGCATAATGCCTTTGATGAAATATTTTTGAATAAACGGATAGACGATCAGCATCGGGGCAACCATGATCAAAACGGCGGCCGCTTTGATCGAGTCCGGCGTCATCGCCTTCATATCTTCCGGCTGCAGCATGTTCAACTCCTGCATCAACGATTGACTGCGAACCATTTGCTGCACCATGACCGTCAAATTCAATTTCAAGGTGTCGTTAATATAAATCAGGACGCTCATGAACGCATTCCAATAGCTAACTCCATAAAATAGAGTCAATGCAGCCAATACTGGAACTGATAACGGCAGGATCACTTTTAAGAGCAGCCACATTTCGTTGCAGCCGTCGATCCGGGCGGCCTCTTCCATCTCGACCGGGATGCTTTCAAAAAAGCTTTTCATCACCAGCATATTAAACCCGCTGATCAGGCCGGAAGCCCAGATCGCGCCGTAAGAATTGACCAGCCCCAGGCTTTTAATGACGAGAAAGGTGGGCACCAGGCCGCCTGTAAAAATCATCGTAAAGACAATCGCCAGTGTGAAGAACCGCCGGTAATAGAAATTCGGCCGGGACAGCGGATAAGCAGCCATAATGGTAAATACCATGCTTAACAGGACGCCTATAACCGTAATGGTCACACTGTTCAGAAAAGCTTTTACAATGCTGGTTCCGTCAATCAAGGTGGCATAGCCCGCAGTCGTCCAATCGATGGGCCAAAAGATGACATAACCTGACGCTATAGCCGTGGCGTCGCTGAAGGATAATGCGAACAAATGTAAAAACGGAAGGATGCAGCTTAATCCGGCGAGACCCAGCAGCGTATAATTAACGGCATAAAACCATTTTTCGCCTGCGCTTTCTCTCAATGTCTCTCACCTCCGATTGAATTTACCATAGTCCCCTGCCGAATTTTCTGGCTATTTGATTTGCCGTTAACACCATAATTAAGCTGATGACCGCTTCAAATAGTCCAATGGCCGTGGTCAGACTGAACTGCATGCCGAGTAGACCAATCTTATAAACATACGTGCTGATCACCTCTGAAATATTGGAGACGACTGAATTTTGCAGCACGAATATTTGGTCAAAACCGACCTCCATGATCTGTCCCATGGAAAGAATAAACATAAGCACAATCGTCGGGCCGATTCCCGGCAGCGTAATATGCCATATTTTTCTCAGTTTGCCCGCTCCATCCAGACTGGCCGATTCGTATAAGCTAGGATCGATCGTTGTAAGCGCCGCCATATAAATGATCGCCGTCCACCCTGCCGTTTTCCATATGCCGGAACCGACAAATATCGCGATCCACGGATATTCCTTGTAAAGAAACGGATAGGCGCTTCCGGTCCAATGATTGATCCAATAATTCACAATGCCGGATTCCTGCGAAAAAATGCTTAAGATCATCCCTCCAATCACGACCCATGAAATAAAATGCGGCAAAAATACCAGGGTTTGCACCGATTTCCGGAACCAAAGCATGCGGGCTTCACTTAATAAAATCGCCAGTACAATGGGAAACGGAAAGCCGACGAATACACTTAAAACGCTCAGTATCAAGGTGTTGCGAATAATATCCAATGTTTGGACCGAGCTGAACAAGGTTTTAAAGTTGCTTAAGCCCACCCAAGGGCTCCCGAATATCCCGTCCACAAAGTTGTACTCCTTAAACGCGATGATCAATCCGACCATAGGCGTATATTTGAAAATAATGAAGTACAACGCAGGTGGTAGGAACAGAAGAAGCAGCGCCAGGTTTTGCCTCAATTTTTTGCGTCCCTGCATCCATGCGGATCTGGATTGCGTTTGAGTTGGCATATTCGGCCTCCTTTCCCTTCAATTGTTACTCTCAGAGTAAATCCGGACGCTGTTCGGGTCAATATACATGATTCTCAACGTATACTATTGGTACAAATCCATATAAAAAGCCGCCCATTTATGGGCAGCCCGCTGCGCGAACAGATCCTCTTTCCAATCGCTGTTGTCAGAAAGCTTGGAGCTTCTCCAAGTCGATTCTATTCGCTCTGCTCTTTATTCACCGGCCATTTAATTAACCGTAACCTTGCGGTAATCGCCCGGCGTAAGCCCAACAATTTTTTTAAATACGCGAATGAAGGAAAGCGAATGCGTATAGCCTACCCTCGCTGCGATCTCGTGGATGGATTGAGTCGTTTCGCTTAACATTCGTTTCGCATTCTCCATGCGAATGGACACCAAATAATCGACGAATTTCACCCCAAATTCATCCTTGAACAATTTGCTGAGATACTTCGGACCGATTCCGAACTCATCGCTCAAGCTATTCAGCGAAATGTCCTGATTGGCAAAATGCCGCTCGATATACATCTTCACTTCCTGCATCTGGGAATGATTATGCTTCACCTCGCGCAGCACATTCATCCGCTCCCTAGCCTCCGCCAGGATGTCAAAAAACTCGTCCTCTACCTCATCAACCGTATCAAAGCGGTCGATCAGCTTATTCAGCTGCGGCAATGCCGTATGCTTCCATATATCTTGAAATTCAGCAGGCAGCTCCATCAGATCCTTGTACAAATAATAAATTAAATAGTTCAGTTGGGAGAGGATTTCGTCTCTTGAAAAAAAACCTTTCCTGAGCTCATCCATGAACTGCCGGAATTGAACCTCCCATTCCTGCTCACCCAGGCGGAGATGCTGCGACATGGAACGAATGAAATGCAAATGACGAAAGCTTTCCCCGTACTCCTTCGCCACAATTTCCCAATACCCGATAATCCGGTTGCTGCCGAGAGCTGTCTTGTATTTGATGCTGTCCAGCGATTCCTGATACGAATGCGGAATCATCGATATTTGATTAGTCGAGCTGCCAATCCCGATCGTTACTGTGAATTTCAGATTTTGCCCGACCCATGACCGCATTTGCTCGCAGATGTCAAAAACGATTTCCTGTGTGTTCACATTTTTCTCGGTAATTTGAAACAGCACACTGAGCTGATGCTTTTCCAGCCACTCGGACCAAATATTGACCGAGTGATCCTGGGCTATTTCCATGACGACATTGACGAGTATAAATTTCAACAAAGAATGGTCTTTGTTCGAATACTTGTTTTTGAAAGCAAAATATTGATCAATCTCGATGACAACGACATTCAATTGCTCGAATTCATTGTTGAGTCCCAAGGTTCCCACTTCAAAGTCCCATTCGGCCACATTTATTTTTTGATGCTCGCTCATCAATTTGCGAAAAAAATGCGTTTTCCGATAAATTAGATTTTCTTCATGCCGCTTTAAAAAGCTGGTGGACTGTTTGACGAGATCGTCAAACACCACTCCAATAAATCGGACATCGTTATTATCCGCCTTCGCCACGGCCCCGACACTTCCAGGCGCCGAATACGAGCGGGCACGCGCCAGAATCGTTTCAATCGGCTTGTAGTTCCAACGAATGACATAAAAAATCAACAAACCTCCAAGCAGCGCAATAAACAGGCCACCGGCAATCCAGAAATACGATATCACCGATGATGCTACCCCGTACGCATTGTCACCCTTCAGTCCGCTGTGATAGGTCCAGTGGGTATAGTTCGATTTGGACCGCTGCAGCTCCGTTCCCGTCGTTTGCTCATGGAGGCCGCCCTGCTCGTCCGGATTGCCCCACAGCAACCTGCCGGTTTGATCGAAAATATCGATAAACGTGACCTTTGATGTCGACATATTATCAATGTTGTTTTTAATCGAATCCGTCTTTACGTTGACGACCAGATAGCCCTGCTCCCCCGAAAGGAGCTTTCTTACCAAGGAAACGACCCGCACGGACTCCGGCTTGTTTTGAAACTCACGGTAGCTCCTGATGCCAGACCATAAATACTGCTGGGGATCGCCCTTGAGTTGAAGAAGAAAGTCCCGGTCGGTAAAATGGTCGATCGATATCAATTGGTTGGTCGTTAAGATGGTCCGGTCCGTTTGACGGTAAAAATAGACAGAGTCGATTAACGGGTTGACCAGCATAAGTTCGCGCAAATCGCCAGATAACTCGTAATCGATGAGCGGAGAATTTTCAAGGGCGGAACCACTTGCAAAATTTTGCAAATTCATATTCATCAAAATTTCTTTGACCATCTGCTGATCGATATTTTCCAGTGCGTAATCGATCGATTGAATAGCGTGCTGGAGATAGACGTTGTCCGCTTTCGTAACATCGCCCTTAATAATTTGACTGGTAGACAAAAAAATAAAAAAGATAAGCGTCGACGACATAATCATAAAAATGGGAATATAAGTAAATAATTGCCGATAAAACCAATTGTTTCGAATCGTTGCAATCATAGTAGAAACTCCCCCCTATCGATTATTCATTGAGTGCGCTTTCATCCTACAATTCGCGATATCATTGCGTTATACCTGCTGATTTTTCTTCCAATTCCCTAATTTTCCAGATCAGCTGGAGGCTTTGTTTTACAATGGGTTAATGGATATGATCTTGTCTCCAGACAACAAAAAAGCCACGATCTACGTGACTTTTAATGTGCCAATATTCTTGTCGTCCAACATCATTCACTCAATTACAGATACGTTTGTTCGTATTGTTTCGGAATGTTGGTCTGCATTGAGATGGAATACATCCACGCCTGCGTCACGGTAAGCTTCGCACAGACGGATCGCGTGATCGATGTTATTGCCGCCGTCCGTGTAGCTGGTATCCGGAGCCAGCGTCGCTGTTGCGGCCAACTCACACTTTTGCCTTCAGCCGCGCTATAAACTCCGTCGTATACTTCGTTAATCGAACTCCCATCTCCGATCGCATGACATCACGTGTCATTCCGAATCGTTCTTCGTAACCCCGATAAAAACACTTATGATAAATGACCATGTCCTCTTGTTCCTCAGGGATGACGCGAATATTCCGTTTCTTCAACTCGCTTCGTAATCGGTAATAGTCTTCGGCTACCGTAGTTAAGACTTTCTGCCCAGCGGCCAGGTAGAGTCGTTTCAAAACATTAGATGAATTCTCGATATCGGATATGCTTTTCTGAATCATCTTATCCATATGCGGCAATAAGATATAATCTCGGATCATGATGCGTTCCTGAAGGCGGAGGAGCTTTTTTCTGGAGATCATTTAATCATTTTTTCTGTAAAATCCTTTAACAAGCAATTACATTGTCTTATAAAATCGAGTACCTTTTGAAGTTCGTTATCATTATAGCTCGATAACAGTTGATTCAGTTGTTGACCGAATGAATGAAAGAGAGGCAAAATATCCTTTTCCGCCTTTTCCCTATCGACAGAGATCAAAACCGACCGTTTGTCTTTCGGATCTTTGACTCGGAAAACATATCCCACTTTCTCCAGCCTGTCTAATACACCCGTGATCGCACCCGTTGTTAACCCGGTTAAATCGGAAAGACGACCGGCAGTAATGGGTTGATTGTTCAATATGACGTCTAAACATTTGTGATCCGTCGCATTTAATCCCAGTTTTGTACCGATTGCTTGGTGAAACATGATCGTCACCGTACTGTTATTTCGTAATTCTTCCGCAAGGGTGTCTATGATTTGATTTCTTGACATTTAGGTCATCCTCCGTTTAATATTATCTTATCTCATGAGATAAATTAATTAAGGTCAACTCTCATTTTACCAATTAATCGATTGACAATCAAACTTAAAAGGGGATAGCTGTAATATGTCCGAAATTTCAGTTGCCATAGCCGGTGCTGGGTTAAGTGGCTTGTGCCTGGCACATTCGTTGCTTCGCGCTGGGTTCGATGTGCAAATTTATGAACGCGATCCTGCGCCGTATATCCGTCGCCAAGGTTATCGAATCAGTGTTGACGAGCACGGTATCGCAGCTCTTCAGCGATGCCTGCCGCCTCAATTATTTAAGTTGTTTCTTGCCACTGCTTCTCCTACGGACAAAGAGAGCTACTTCCGCGTAACTAACCAGGAGCTTGGCGAGGTATTCAGACTCACTTTTAAAGGCGATCCGAGTGGTGCTGACTTGCGAACGCCACGGCAGGTGGATCGCCAAACACTCCGCACCATTATGCTCGAGGGACTTCAGGATAGGGTGCATTACGGCAAGGAGGCGCTGCGTGCTGAGACAACATCGAATGGAGCAACACTTTACTTCTCGGATGGAAGTTGTATCCGTGCTTCACTCGTAGTTGGTGCGGATGGTGTTAACTCGGCCCTTCGGAAGCAGCTTTTGCCCGACTGTGAGCCGGATGATACCAGCAGCTGGGGGATTTATGGCCGCTCGCTCCTTTTTCATAAAGGCCGCTCGCTCATTCCTCGTCCTCTTGAAACCAGCGGAGTATTCGCTATGGGTCCAGCCGGCCGTGGATTCTTCTTTACCGCAATGCGCTTCGGTGAGGCACCGCAGAAGGCTTTTGCACGTCTTGGCGTGAACCAAGCACCGCCAATCAATGATGATTACGTGATGTGGGGAATTCTGCTGCCGAAAGAGCAGTTTCCGGAACATCAAGAGAAACTTGACGCCATGGCGCTGCAACGCCTTGCACAAGAGGCCGTACGCGACTTTCATCCGGTTGTCCAACGTTGTGTAGAGCAGGCTGATGTCGACTATACCATACCGGTAAGATTTAGAGTGGCCAAAAAACCGGATATGTGGCCAGTCTCCCGAGTTGTATTTATGGGAGATGCGGTCCACGTCATGCCCCCTACCGGAGCTCATGGAGGTAACACAGCATTGCGTGATGCGGCACTTCTCGCGGATAAACTGGAAGCCATGGCGATACAAGGCGAAACGCTTGAGAGGGCAATCCTTTCCTATCAAGAGGGTATGAGCAAGTATGCCTTTCGTGAGGTTGAAGCATCAAAAAAGATGATGAAACGATTCTCAATCAAGAACCCGCTCATGAGTTGGGTCATGTTACGCACGATACCATGGATGCGTTCAATTACAAATAAATCGCTAACAATTGAATGACTTATACAAGATGCGCAAAGTCGGCCCCCACCCGGAAGCACCCGAAGCGAGAGCCGCAGTTGCTCGAACCGGCTGCCGCCGCGCCAGTCCACAACTTTATTTTCCTAGTCTAATACTTTATTATCTCGTTTTATATTATAACGCTTTGTTAATCATGGGGTCAGTCTAATAGAACTTCCAGTCTAAAACTTTATTTTCTTCGTACAGCTTATTGGACCAAAGACAAAAAAAGGATGCAGCCCATAGGCAACATCCTTTTTTGTCTTTTGCCTTTTAACAAGGATATCGTTCATCACTACTTTACACTTTACTGCCATGAGAAAATAAAAGATTAAATTGACCTTAAAAAAGTCCTAGACTTTTGCTGTTTTATTGAACTATCGTACCCGTCAGGTCAATGCCAATCCCATTCCGAGTGATGGTGATTATTAAGCCCTGTTAGAGCCTCGCGAACGTGATGTAATCGACTTGGACAGGCTCTGCCGATTCGATCCGAAGTGCCCGGTTGATCTGTCCCCGGTGATATTGCCCATGTAAGAGGACCTGCGACAGGATGTCCCGGACGGACGTTCGGAACGGAACCCCGCTCTGGTTCGCATAGTCGACCATCTCGTCCAACTCGGATTCCTCGAGCCCTTCGATATAGACGCGATATTGCTCGACGTTTTCTTCGAACATCGTCCGGATAGGCATCAGGTCTTCCGCTTCCTCCCACAACGAATATTGCGCGCTGCCCTTGCCCTGCAATCGGGATAGCCAGACTCGTTCCGCGACCGCGACGTGCCGAACCAGCCTCAGAAGGTCCTTGTTGTTCGTCTCACTCTCCTCGAGCGCGTCCAATATGCGTCCGTCCGCCCAGTACAGGTGGTCCATTATGCGCTTGATTGTCTTCATTTCGGTTTCCCCCTCTTCGTCTCATCCATTACTTGAACCTACTGTTATCCGTTAGTTTAATCAACTGAATGAACGAAAACAACCTTTTTTGGGTGAGTTCCTTGTTGCTGTAACACTTCCAAGGAGAAACGTGCATTTTCAAAGCTATTAGTTGCTTTATCTTCTTTAAGTAATGATTCTGTTATCTTTAGCAAGTTTCGCAATTAACATGACAGCCATATTGGAGCACCCAAAGGAATACAGTGCGACCATCTGACCATAAACAGCGTATTAAGAGAATATTTGCCACATTTTTATTAATGAAATGGAGGAGAACACTTGCAGCTGAGCCTTAACAACATCATTAAGAAATTTGATGATAAAAAGGTGCTTCAAAGCGCCGAATACACCTTTCAGAAAGGCAAGATCTATGGATTGCTTGGACGTAACGGAGCAGGAAAAACGACGTTGTTTAATTGCTTGAGCGGTGAAACAAAGATGGACGACGGAGAAGTTCTGATTGAGGAAAACGGGGCCGTTAGAGAACTACTCGAAGAAGATGTCGGGTTTGTCTACTCGCTACCTATCTTGCCTGAGTTCCTGACCGGCTATGAATTTGTAAAATTTCACATGGATATTAATCGCGACAAAATTGTGTCTAGCCAAAGCATTGATAACTATTTTGATATGATGAGCATGTCGGAGGAAGACCGACACCGGCTAATCAAAAACTATTCCCATGGGATGAAAAACAAGATTCAGATGCTGCTGTTTCTAATTACGAAACCGCCGATCATTTTGCTTGACGAGCCGCTCACGTCCTTCGACGTCATAGTGGCGCATGAGATGAAGAATCTGCTGCGTGAAATGAAGCATGATCATATCCTTATTTTTTCCACCCATATTTTACAGCTGGCTGCCGACTTGTGCGATGAGCTTGTCGTGCTGAACAACGGGCATCTGTCCGGCGTGCCTTCCGAGCTGCTGCACAGTCCGGAATTTGAACAGAGCATTATCCACTTGCTAAAGGATGAAGACCAGCATGAGAACTCTTAGTATCGTACTTAAAGTCCGTATGTTCTCCACTGCCAACCGCTTCATCTATTTTGCCCAGAGGCTGCCGTTGATTGGAAAGCGAATAAAAGACACTACCTATGCCAAACGTGGTGGCAAAAGAGTCATTTCCCTCATAGCGCTGATACTGAATGTGCTGTGGGGACTGGTTTCCAAGCTGGCTTACACGGGACTGCTCGTTTACTTTCCAACCGTTGCATTAAGTGATGGGACGAACCAGGAAGAACAACTTCAGCTCTTTTTGCATCTATTTCTGTTGCTTAGCTTTGTGGTGGGGGGTGTTACCGTTGGTACCATATTGGAACCGAAACGGGAAAAGTACATTGCTGTAAAACTGATGAGGCTGCAGCCGACCAGATATATGCGCGCTTCTCTCAGCTACCGCTACTCCACTTATTTGGTCTATTACATCCCTGCCCTGCTGATCTTCACTTCATGGCTGGGAGCCACCTTCTTTCAAGCGCTGTCAATTGCAGTTTCGGTCACGCTGTGGCGAATATTTTGCGAATATCTGCATCTGAAATGGTTTGAGAAAACCGGTATAGTTCTAATCAAGCAGAACTTGATTGTCTGGTTGACGATTGGACTCGGCTACTCGGTCGCCTATGCTCCGCTTTTTCTGAATTGGATCCCCGCAAGCGGGACGCTGTTGCTTCGTTTGCCCATTGTACTCGTCATTGCAGTATTGGGCATTTATGCAGCCATACAGCTGTATCGATATCCTGATTACCGAACAGTGGTCGACGCAGCTACGAAACGGGATGATCCGCTGCTTGATCTCGGACGCATGGTGTCAGAAGCCAAGCAAACCTCTGTTCGGTCCAAAGCCAGCGACTCTGCATTAACAGCGCAACAAACCGGCAAGTTTAAAAACAAGGAAGGCTATTCTTATTTGAATGCACTTTTTTTCGCAAGACATCGCAGTCTGATCATACAACCAGTGTACAAAAGATTGATGATCATCGGTGTTGTAGGCGCTGTTGGCTTGGTTCTTGCCATTACGGAGAGCCAATGGATCTCTTTTGTGACTTCAAATCCGGAGGGAACCCTACCCTTTTTGGCATTGACTCTGAGCTTTCTGTCTATAGGAGAAACAACGTGCCGCGCCATCTTCTACAACTGCGATCTCAGCCTGCTGCGCTACAGCTTTTATCGAAACGCAGCGAGTAGCCACTTTCGCATCCGGCTATACCGAATCACAGGACTTAATCTGACGATCGCCGCTGCGTTCGGAACAGCGTTCACGATAATCGTCCTGGCTGCAGGCGGGGCTCCTGTCCGTGAGCTGCTTCTGATGTGGGTATGCGTGCCGACACTATCTGTCTTTTTCTCAGTTCATCACCTGTTAATGTACTATATTTTCCAGCCTTATTCTACCGAATTGAATGTGAAAAACCCGTTCTTCTATTTTGTAAACATCGCTGTGTCATCCGCCTGCGGACTCTGTATTATCGTAAAAGCGCCAGGCTTTATTTTCACGTTAATCTTATTGATTCTAACCCTTGTTTACTTGGTTGCTGCGCTGATTCTTGTTCACAAATTTGGCGAACGCACATTTAGAGTAAAATGAGTTGATACAGCCGGAACAAAGGGCTGCTGCGTGGCAGCCCTTTCGGTATTGAACTATAATAATTATCGTACCCGGTAGCTTAATAGTTTCCTCTGGAATTGGCTGTTCGCAATACACCGTAAGGTGCACAGCCGAGTGCGACGATCTATAGTATCATTGAGACGGCCAAGGAAAATGGGTTGGACCTGTTACGCTATCTGTGCTACTTGTTCGAGCAGCTCCCGGATGTCCATGATCCGTTCCGCTGGAGCCGTTTATGCCGTGTTCGGATTCGCTACTGATCTCTTGTCGTATGTTTAGGTCCTAGCTCCAGGTTAGTTGCCCGCATCTGATCTCAAGGTGTGGAGTATTTGATATTCAACAATTCATAAAGCAGGTAGGGAGAAGCATTTATTAAGCCATGTATAATTATTAGACTCCACACGTTACGATATCGAGCCCAAAGATAGCCGAGGAATAAACCGGTTACACCTTGGTTAGCTATCACTGTCGCGATATCAACATTCAATCGTCCAGTGCTCTGTATCGCAATATGCCAGCTAGCCCAAAGGATGGAAGTAAGAAGAATAGCTGGCCATGTGCCAAGCAACATTTCCAAACGGGTTTGTAACCAAACTCTGTAAAAAATTTCTTCCAGTAAACTATTGATGAGAAAACCGAATAGTAAAGTAACAATCATTGTAGCTGGATCTGTGATATTACTTGGAAAATTCGTTGAAGCAAATACAGAAAAATAGTTCAGATAGACCCAAACACTCATGATAATGAGTGGACCAAGCCAATTCCATCGTGTAAATAAATGAGATGGCGCAGGTGTAGAACCTTTTGTTTGGTGAGATGGAATGATACGCAATAGCATCCAGGGAATGAATAGTAAAAAACCAAGTTTGAGTCCAATAAACCACAGTTGAAATTCAAGTCCTTTATTCATAACAAGAAGAAGAGTAGTTGTGAAGAAGACTGCTCCCAGAATAAAGACCCATGATTGGATAATAATGAGTCGCTGAGACAGACCAAAAAGTGGATTAAAGCCAACCAGACGAAAAGGAATGAGACGAATGAGTAATATACTAACCAGAGCAGGCGCCCATTTGTTCCAAATCGGGATTGTACCATTGTGATCGGCTGTATATCGAATATCGGAGTGTCCACTCCACAGCAGCCAAGATGCAGCAGTAATGATGATAATGAAACTAGTGATTCCTATGATCCGGCTCCATTTCGGATGAGGTGCAAATTGATGGGAATCCATTCATTCACGCTCCTGTGGTTGAAAAAATACAAAGACGAGCTGAGCGTTCCTCAAAATGTCAGGTCTTATCCTATCTCGCGCCTATCTTTTTAAAGTTCATTCATTGCCGCCCCCTCTTTTAAATACTTCTCTATTAAGGAGTCGATATACCGAATTAGCTTTTCATCCAATCCCCAAATTGGCGGTTTCTGCATGTTCGTCGAATCGATAAACGCAAAATATTTTTCCTGAAGTTCGATATCCCCCTTGAACCAGCCGGCTATGCAGTCTCTCCACCTTTCAACGATCTCCCGCTCAGCAGACTCATCGAAAGCAGAACTCATAATGGCTCGGGTTTTCTTTAGGAGCATAAGAGCCTGCTCAATCCGGGAGTCTTCACTTCCGAGCAAAGGCAGCTGCTTAAGAACTTCCATTTCCCCCTCATTGAAGTATTCAGATGGGAACGACGCCGGTATCTCTCCGTCCTGAAAATCCTGGCTTTCCATTCTTTCGATCAATTGAAGTACATGCTCTTCATTTCGCTTGCCCGACAGCCCGATCGTATGAAGCACACTCCTCAAAATAAATTGTTTTCTTCTTAAGTTCTCGATTTTCAATGCGGCATAGTTGATTTGCTCCTGTAACAGCGGGATCCATGGATCTTCCTGTGCTATATTCGACGGTACTTTCGTGTCAAAGAAATCTTTTATTTGCTCTAGAGAATAATCCATGGACTTTAAGGAAAGAATCGTTTGCAGTTTTAATAATGCTTTATCATCGTAATAACGGTAGCCATTCTCTTTGGAGACGGTCGGCTTCAGTAAATCGATTTGGTCATAATAATGCAGCGTTCTTCGACTGACTTTTACTTTGTTAAGAATATCCCCAATCAAGTAGATAGAGCCTCATCTCCTATTTGCCAAAAATACATTCACCGCTTCGGCGGTCATAAAGTCCGGGCTGTATAAGCGACGCAATACTTACACTATCAAGCCAGATTAATCCGATTATGACAACCCACATCACTCCTCCACTCATTCATAAGATTTACCAACATTAAATCATTCACGTTAACGTTTAAGTCAAGTGGTAATTTTGGAGCGTTTTCGCAGCGTCTCGGCAGCTTGTCACGTCCGTAAGAAGTCGTTTTCGGCAGCGATGTCCAAAAACCGTCGCAGATGAGTAAGAAATGAGTGTCAACGTTATTTCTCCCTTCTCCTAGTTACTCTTCTTTGCCCTAAATACGATGGCAAAATAAAAACCGCCAGAGGGGACTGGCGGTTTTGTGCTACAGTATCAAGATTCCTCGTTCATCTTTGTCAATCTTGTCGGTCAGTTCTGCAGTAGCTATTCTTCCTGCGCAAGTTTCTGATAATAATTTAGTTTTTAAGGAAGTTAATTAAAGCGGTATTGAATTGTTCAGGGTGAGTCGCGTTCAAACCATGCGGTCCACCTTCAATTACGACGAGTTGACTGTCTGCAACAGCTTCGTGGGAAAGTTGACCGCTTACCTCAAGCGGCACAATCGCATCGGAATCGCCATGGATAACCAGCAATGGGATATCAAATTTCGCCAAATCGCCACGAAAATCCGTCCGGCCGAAGGCATCAATGCAATCCAGCGTCCCCTTTGGCGAAGCGTAAGAAGCAATATCAAGGTTGTAAACACGGAAGGACTCGCTGACAAGGTCGGTTCTATCCCCGGCTTTAAAGAAATTTTGAGTGAAGCCGTCAAGGAAGGCGATGCGGTCTTTTTTCAAACCTTCTTGGAAGCCCTGAATGGTGGCTTCATCCAGACCGCCTTCCGGATGCTCGGCGGATTTGTAGAAGAACGGCGGAACCGCAGCAGCCAACACGGCTTTTTTGACACGGCTTGTACCGTATGTGCCAATGTAACGGGCAACCTCTCCGCCGCCCATCGAAAATCCGACCAGTGTCACGTCCTTAAGGTCCAGATGTTCGATCACCTTATGGAGATCCGTCGCAAACGTATCATAGTCGTAACCGTTCCACGGTTGGGAGGATTGTCCGAATCCGCGGCGGTCATATGTAATCACGCGGTAACCCGCATCAATGAGCGCTGGAACTTGACTCTCCCACGAGCGCCCGCTCAGCGGCCAGCCATGGATCAAAACTACAGGTTTGCCTGCGCCAAGATCCTCAAAATACAATTCAATGGGTTGACCGTTTTCTGTTCCGACTGTTAATTTAGCCATGTTTCATACTTCCTTTCGAATTGGTTTTGGTTAGGCTGTCGCAAGTCACATTAGGCATATTCCACAAGCTGTTGAAACCCAATTGTGACGTATTTTGTCAATGTCGTCCTGCAAATTGCGGCTCGAATCGACCAATCTCCCTTTTCAACTCCAAAATTCCAGTTTACTATAACACGTTACCGGATCATTTGTAAGCGTCAAATAGCCCACCTGTTCATCCGTCGCACATCTATTAATTCTCCTTCAAGCATTGCCACACGCACAATTTATTTCACCGGGATAGCGAAATAGGCGTATTTAAAATTGTTTTTTTATACTTGGATCATTTCATAATAAAATGCAACCCTCGATTTATTTATTGCGTTTAGAATGTATCTTAAAAAAATTAAGGGGGCCTCGGCATGAAGATCGTAAAAGCACTCCTTGCTATAATAATGTTTTCTGTCACATTTGCATGTGCAACTAATTCGAATAACGCTCCTGTTGCCGCAAATGGCTTAAACACAAGAGTAAAGCTGAATTACGATGTAGCAAGTGTAGAGGATGCCATGGAAGTCAAGGGAATAAAATTCTTATCCCAACCTTCCCAGCAAGATTGGGTCCTGGCAGGCGTGAAGCCCCATGGATATGCTGTTGTCAGCACGCGTGATCAAACCGATCCTGAGGAGGAAGCTTCGATTTATATTTTTGATTCCGAGCTGCACCGCGAAGAAGGAATAGCGGACTTCCACATACAGATTGAAACATATGACATGCTTCACCCACGAATTTATGAAAAACGCAATGTTCTGATTATATATTGGGGCTCAGGTGACATAAATAAGCCTGAAAAGCTGGAGGAGAAATTTACAAATGCCATGAACAGCCTTCGTATTATTACAGAGTTCAGAGGCGCCTCGTCGGGCGACAAAGAAGTTCCCTACACAATACTAGTTGGCGGGGGGCGTTACGGTGGAATCGCTTTTGAAAAAGGTACAGCAATTAACTCTATCGAAACACATATGAATGGAAAGGTGCATACCATTCAAATCCGTGGCTGGAGGCTTCCTTCAACGATTACTCTCGGGTATAAAGGTAACAATGTAGAGGTTAATTATATAGAAAGCTCTTCTTCACAAAAAGAAAATGTGTTGGTCAGTTTCCGTGATGACAGTTTGGATCCGACTCATATCAAAGTGTTTTTAAACGGGCGAAAAGAACGTGTTGTTGGTATTGAACAGGGGATCGAATAACGGTGTTTAGCCTCTCTCTCATCTCGCTTAACTCAATTCACAACTGTTGCGTACTCCTCCGCTAGCTGGGTGAGACCGCCGCTCGATCCCGCGGCAGCCTCATTAGCTCTTGTACCCGTTAAGCTCCATTTTTATAGCAAAGGGCTGCCGCTTGGCAGCCCTTTTGCATTGAACTATCGAACCCGTTAGTTGAATGCCGCTACCAAGACAAAACCACTCCTGGCATGGAGTGGTTTCTTAATAGAACTTCCCTTTTATTCAGCATACAAACTACTTTACAGATTCTGGTATTCCAATGAGTACATCCGCTGTGAAAAATCTCGTTTCATAGTATAGTGACGAGCAAGTACCGCTTGATTGTTTACCATATTCTTTAAAATTTTTTTATTTGCGTCTTGTCATCAGGGGAATATAAAGGCCGCTTCCCGTCAAGCCCTCCGGAGTTGAACTTTCGAACTTTCGTGTCCAGTTTGCTTAATGATGCCGCAGAAAATAACTACGAGATATTGGTCCTCCTGAATTGCTTTAATGTTGTCCATTGTTGGAATTCATTTACTTCGCGGTTCAATCCGTAACGTACCGATAAACCCCATTGCTGCGGGCTGCAGCTTAACTCAAAATTATTCTTTACTGATCGTTCCCGATATGATAATATGGGTTTGCGGACAGGAGCCAGGGCAGTAAAAGGGCGTGAGAATGATCATGGCGAGAAGCAAAGAGTATGAAATCAACGTGGTATTAGACAAGGCAATGGACTTATTCTGGCGGCAAGGCTACGAAAAAACCTCCATACAGGAGCTTGTCGACGGCATGGGTATTCACAGAAGAAGCTTGTATGATACGTTCGGAGACAAGCATCAGTTATTTATGGATGTCTTGGACCGATATAATTCGATTTCGAATTCAAATATTAAGAATCGCATTCATCGGTCAAATTCTGCCAAAGAGGCCATCAGGCAGTTGTTTGAAATGATAACCAGTTTTGAAGAGAATCAACCCAAGGGCTGTTTAATGGTAAATACGGCCGTTGAGCTGTCACTGTTCGATCCGGAAGTAGCAGCTAAAATTCATGAGCAATTTTTTGCTTCAGAGCAGTTGTTTCATGACTTGCTGGTGGGCGGTCAGCAAACGGGAGAAATTCCCGAACATTATGATGCTGTAAACCTTTCCCTCTATCTGCATAATGCTTGGGTGGGATTGCGTGTAATGATTAAAACGACAGAAGACAAAGAGAAGCTGGAAAGCATTATTAATACAACCTTAGCAGTCCTGGAATAAATTTTTTTTAACATAACTAGAATGATCGTTCTCGATACAAATCGAAAGCGGCATTAATTTAAGGTGTGATGCCAATCCTAATAATCATCAAGGCTAGGTCAAAGGGCTGTATTAAAATAAATCTTAAAGGAGAATTTAAAAAAATGACTACAAACGCAAACAATATGGACGGCAAGGTTGCTTTTATAACTGGAGGAAATCGTGGTATTGGATTGGAAACGGCACGTCAATTAGGTAAGCTTGGCGCCACTGTCGTTATTGGGTCACGCGATTTGGAGAAAGGGAAGGTTGCTGCGGATACACTCCGTTCAGAGGGAATCCAAGCGGAGAGTATCAAATTGGACGTCAAGCTCGCCGAAGACCTTCAAGCTGCCTACAATTTCTTTGAACAGCGGTACGGTAAGCTTGATATGTTGATTAATAATGCGGGGATACAGATAGAGATTGAAGATCTTGCGCCCATTAATGAAACAAGTACCGTTTCGCCGGCCGTTATGCGTGAAACCTTCGATGCCAATTTCTTCAGCATGGTTGAATTAACTCAGCTGCTGCTGCCGTTGATTCGCAAAGCGCCTGCCGGAAGAATTGTTAATGTATCCAGTGCGCTTGGATCGAATACCCTGCATTCCAATCCCGCTGCTCAAATTTACGATGTCAAGCTTCTTGCTTACGATGCCTCGAAGGCGGCAATGAATACCTTTACGACTCATCTTGCACACGAGCTTAAGGATACACCAATCAAAGTGAATTCTGCTTACCCGGGTTGGGTAAAGACTCCACTGGGCGGTAAATACGCGGATATGGATCTTGAAGATGGCGGTAAGACAAGCGTGATGCTTGCCACGTTGCCTTCGGACGGACCGACTGGCAAGTTCTATCATATGGACACAGAGCTGCCTTGGTAATAAGGTAGTTACTAGTAAAACGTGTTAATGCGGCGAGCGCTTTCCCAATATTACGGGAGAGCGCTCGCCTGATTAAAGCGAAAAAATGATGTTAACTTGAATGAAATAAGGTTTAAAAGCTCGCTGCTTTTTTTATCGCTTTATGATGCATAGGCTAAAAACCACAAGGGGTTGAGAATAATGTCAACAGTTAAATTTGTTGTTTCACCATACGCAATTAATAATGTTGAATTAAAAAATCGTGTCGTACTTTCTCCCATGACTCGCATGTCTGCCGAACTCGATGGGAGAGCATCTGCAAAGATGGTTCGCTATTATTCAAAGTTTGCCGAAAATGGGTTCGGTCTTATTATTACCGAAGGTGTATATACGGATGAATTACACAGTCAAGGATATTCAAATCAGCCTGGACTAGTAAACGAATCACATGTACATTCATGGAAATTAGTCACAGATGCTGTTCATGCAAAAGGCAGCAAAATAATTGCTCAGTTGATGCATGCTGGTGCTCTTTCTCAATTCGCAAATGAAACGGTTGCTCCTTCCGCAGTCAAGCCTATGGGTGAAAAACTTGCTTTATTCGGCGGTAGCGGAGAATTTATGGTGCCACGAGAATTATCAATTGATGAAATTCAATTAATCATCGAAGGCTTTTCAAACGCTGCTTTAAATGCTCAAAAGGCCGGTTTTGACGGCATTGAGATTCATGCAGCAAACGGATATCTGTTAGATCAGTTTCTAACAGATTACACCAACGAACGAAACGATGCATATGGCACTACTTCAGAAAATCGTGTCCGACTGATTAGGGAAGTTATTAAATCGATCAAGAAGAATGTCAGTGAAAATTTTATAGTCGGCGTTCGTATATCGCTTGCAAAAGTGAATGATTTTACGCACAAATGGTCAAATGGTGCAGAGGATGCCAGAGTAATTTTCGAGAACATAGGAGCAGAAAATCCCGATTATATTCATACTACAGATTATCAAGCACTCAACCCTGCGTTTAGTGAAAGTGAATTAACACTTTCTCAACTGGCAAAAAAATATGGAAAGACAACCGTAATAATTAATGGCAATCTTGATCAACCCGATGATGCTGAGAAGGCTCTTGCTCACGGAGACTTGATATCCCTTGGTAAAGCAGCTCTTGTAAACCATAATTGGATTGTTAAGGCTAATTCTGGAGAAGCTATTAACACCTTTACTGGTGAAATTTTTATTCCTGATGTCACCATTAAAGACCAAGAAATCAATTAATAAATCACGGCACCTTGGGTTATCTTACACCGGGTTGAAGCTCGGTCCATGTAAGAATGGAATAATGTTTGAAGGTGTTTTCCAGTCAGGGCTGGGTTCATGCTGTACCGCGTCATGTATCCTCCAAACTTCCTCAATACTTGCACAAATGTCAAGCAATCTGTGCACTAATGCACCCATCGTCGTCATTTGGTCATTGAAGCGATTCCGATTCAGGTTATAATGATACACAGTTGTGCAACAAGACATGAATATGCGTTTTTCAGGGCGCCCTGTTAAAAGGAAATAGATGGATTTGGATAACTGCAGTTTTTAAGTCGAAAATTTCGGCTACTATGACCTTGAGGTGAACATCATGTTAAAACTTGGAATATTAGATCAATCTCTTGTCGGAGAGGGCCACACTGCTATCGAGACCCTTGCAACAACGACCCGCTTGGCCATTGAAGCTGATAAAATGGGTTATTCCCGTTATTGGGTATCTGAGCATCATGGCTCCAAAGGACTCGCTCACTCCAGCCCCGAGGTCCTCATTGGATACCTGGCTTCGCATACCAAGCGGATTCGCATTGGCTCTGGCGGTATTATGATGCCCCATTACAGTGCATATAAGGTTGCCGAGAACTTTAAGCTGTTGGAAGCTCTGTACCCCGGCCGAATTGATCTAGGTATTGGCCATGCTACCGGTAGTCTTCCCTTGGCGACAAGCGTTCTTCAAGAAGGGCACCAACTAGAAAAGAACTATTCGCAGCAGGTTGTTGATCTCGTTGTGTATCTGCATGATGCTGTACCGGCATATCATCGATTTCCTGATATTATTGCGTCTCCTTCCGTGCCAACTGTGCCAGAGCTATGGTTGCTTGGTTCAAGCGGTAAAACAGCCGAACTTGCTGCTGAGGCAGGTGCTTCTTATGCGTTTGCCCATTTTATTATCTTTGCTTCTGGCGGCCCTGAAGCTGCAGCGTTGTATCGCGAGCGATTTAAGCCTACTGGAATGAAGAGCAAGCCACAGTCTTTGGCTGCTGTCATTGTCATTTGCGCCGACACAGAGCAGGAAGCACGGAAACTAGATTCCAGTGTAGGTTTTTATTATCAAGAATTGGCAAAGGGTAAGGAAATACCATTCTTCCCTACAGTCGAAACGACTGAGCAATACCCATACACCGATGAAGAACTGGAAAAACTTAAGGCCGGACGTGCAAAACGAGTGGTCGGCAATCCCGAGCAAGTAAAGCGCGGACTCTCCCAGCTGGCTGAAGAATATCAGACCAACGAATTGCTCCTGGTATCGCCCATTCATGACTTCGAAGCCAGACTTCGATCTTATCGACTCATTGCACAAGCTTTTGGAATGAAATAATCAAAAATCTCAGCTCGAAATGAGCAACAACGAATAAGACAGCCAGAAGAACTGGCTAGATCACTTGCCAGTTCTTTGCCGTAGGCGCCGAGAAAGATCATTTTTTTTGGACAATTGGGAACGATCATTCTCATAATTATGACAGGAGAATCCATCCATGACTAGTGAAATTTCAAACCAAACCCGATTACGAAATCCATGGTTATCGGTTATTGCCATCGCTCTAGGTGCATTGGCCCTTGTCATTACCGAATTTTTACCAGTCGGTATACTTCCTGAAATCGCTCGAGAATTCGATATATTAGAAGGAACTGCCGGATTAACCATCACCTTTACCGCGCTATTAGGCGCGATTGCTGCACCGCTTACGACGCTCGTAATTAAAGAATTAGATCGACGAATTGTATTATTAGCCTTAACGTTTTTGCTTATCCTATCCAGCTTTATGTCATTTGCCGCACCTAATTTTATCGTGTTCATTATAGCTCGTATCATTCTTGGAATCGGAGTTGGCGGTTTCTGGGGAATCTCCGTGGCAACCGCAAGTAAGCTAGTGCCTAGAGATAAGGTGGCTCGAGCTAGTGCCATTGTGTTCTCTGGCATATCGATCGGAACCATAATCAGCGTGCCGGCAGGAGCATTTATTGCGGCCCATTCGGATTGGAAATCAGCATTTATGGATGCCGGTGTGTTTGGGGTTGTCGTTATTATCCTTCAACTCATTCTGCTTCCTAAAATGCCGATGGAACAAGGCATTACAGTTCATGACTACATCAATTTACTCCGTTCGAGAAAAATCCAAATGATTCTGATTTTCACTGTTTTTATCGTCGCAGGTCAATACGGGGCTTATACGTATGTAACGCCATTTTTGCAGCAAGTCACAGGCGTGTCGGATAACGTATTGAGCATATTGCTTCTTGTCTATGGCGGCGTTGTTATTGTCGGTAATTTCTTAGGAGAGTTTCTTGTTAAGTTGGGCCTTCCTCGAATGAATGGTGTTATCGCCATCATCTATCTTGTTTCTTTTATAGGAATCGCAGTATTGGGTCATCATTGGATTATGGCTACAATTGCACTCATTATCTGGGCCGTTGCGTGGGGCATGGTTCCCCTTGGATCGCAGCTTTGGATCTTTCAAGATTCCAATAAGCCCGATGCAGCGCAAGCGATATTTACGGGCACATTTCAATTATCAATATGCATTGGGTCGCTGATTGGCGGTGTTGTCGTAAATGCGGTTAACGTAACTGGTGCTATGTGGTTGGGGGCTATTTTAGCGGCTATGGCAATGTTAATGGTCTTTATCTATGTGATAAAAGCAAATCGATCGGTTAAAACTGCTTAGATCGCATGTCTTGGATGATTTCTATAAACTGGTTGACATCTTTGGACGGATGTAAGGGGTATAGCAAACCATAGGGCAGCGTGAAGTCCAGTCGCACGGAATGGTCACTAAGGATGGATGAACATCCGCCCAAGCATCCAATGTCAGGAGGACAACGCCGCTTTCCTCGCAAATTGCCGGCGCACGAAAAAAGTAAATTGCGAAAAAAGAGCCATCCCAAAGGATGGCCCTTGACATTAGAATGAATAATGTCGATCTTCCGAGCTAACTGAAAGAGTCTGTATTCCATTCAGCCCTTCGATGTACACGCAGACGGCGACAAATATTTTCGGTTTTTCGGTTATGTAACGAGCTGACAGAGCGCGGTGTTTTTCGATAAGGAGCTCACTGATGACACGCGCACTTTTCACTCCACTTTCAAGAATCTTTCGCGTTGGTTCCTGTAAGTCAATCGGCAGTTCAAACTCCGGGACCTTTTGTGCTGCAGCAACTACGTTTTCCTCCCACGAGAATAAATCATGGGATTCATTCTTAACCGGCATCGTACTGGCGATTGGCCGATCAAAAACCGCCGGCCGGGGTTACGGAGTAACCAGCTGCTTCAGTTTCCTGATCTGCTTTTCGAGCAGCGGAAGTCCGAGCGAAAGATGCTCCATAATCTCCGCCGGGATATTGCCCTGAATCAAGTCCGGATCGATCTGCCAGTTGTTTTGAATTTTGAGAAGCAGTTCATCCAGTTCGTAGTCAACCGCATCAAAGCCCTTTTTAATGATTGAAACCACAGCTGCATCAATTTTTAAGTGCTCCTTCAAATGCTCGATACCGAATTTCATGACCTGTCCGGTTGCTTTATGCTGAACATGATGCTGGTAACGTAAGGATCTGCCGCATTCGCACTTCAAATCTGAGCTGACCTTGCCTGCATCAATGTACCCGGTGTAGACCCATTCATTAAGTAGCGCTTCAATATCTTCCGGATCGGCATCCGTAGGAACATGAGCACCTTTTTCTTTCGCCATTGCATTTGCAAAAACCGTACGCCGGCCTCAGACCATTTGTTCTCAAAGGAATCGTTGCTGTCCATCATTTAATGTAGCTAAAATTTTGTCACGTTGTTCTACAGTTAGGATCAAGCTGTTCTCCCCTCTCTCTCCCTAATTCCTAAAAAAATTGCGCGTTTACTTTACATTTATTCGCGTGCTTCTCGCTACATCCACGCTCATGTCATTACCCTCCAAGCTCCATGGCTTTATTGATCTGCATATTTCGCACCGGAGATGCAGCAGCCATATCGAGCATTTCATTTTTCCGTGCAACTGATAGGTACGGATGCTTGTCCATTGGAATACCTCGAGCCGACTCTTCTCCCCGCATTTTTACGTGAAGCGTTTTTGTGTCGTTCTCGAAATGAAATCGCTCGACATACCGATTAAGATCATGCACCTCAAGGCCAGACTTGATCGAAGGCAATCCTTCGGTGATTTTTAGTACATCCCTCAATTTCATTGACGTTCTGGTGTTCGCCATTGGACTTGCTCCTGAGCAGGCTCCGGTATGGGCTTAAGGCATTTTTCAAAGACGCGAACCAGTTCCTGCCGTTTACGAGGATCGTCGGTTAATTTGACCGCCTGGAAGGATGCGGCGCGCAAAGTGGCGGCATGCCCGCCTAATGTCCACTGCGAAGGCATGGCCGAGGCAGTGGCGCAGGCGCACGAGCTGGCTACACCGGGTGACATTATACTGCTGAGCCCTGCCTGCACTGCGTTTGACCAATACCGCAACTTTGAAGAGCTCGGGCATCATTTTGTAGAGCTGGTCGGCGCGCTGCACAGGTCGGAGTAAGGTTAACCAAAAGACGGTTCTTAAGAGGAACTGAATAAATTATTTCATTGCGCTAACGGGAACGATAGCTCAATAACAAGAGGCAGTCTACGACTTTATTTTCCCAAGTCTTAAACCTGCCTTTCGTTATTGTGAAGTGTAGTCTAATACTTATATCTTAAAAGCTGCCGACCTTCTAATCCAAAATACCGCGTTAAATCAACGATTCCAGTCTAAGACTTTATTTTCATCGGACACACACGTGGCTACTTTATCTCCCTATATACATTTATTCTTGAGATGTACCCGCGGCGACTTCTTGTGTTTCCACATCACTTACAGGCTTCTTCTTCAAATGATCGAAGTTGCCTTTCTGAATCTCTTTGATTAGGTCCTTAAAAAGACAACCGTAATTATTAATGGCAATCTTGATCAACCCGATGATGCTGAGAAGGCTCTTGCTCACGATGGAGACTTGATATCCCTTGGTAAAGCAGCTCTTGTGAACCATAATTGGATTGTTAAGGCTAATTCTGGAGAATCTATTAACACCTTTACTGGTGAATTATTTGTTCCTGATGTCACCATAAAAGACCAAGAGATCAATTAAAGAATAATATTTGAAGAGGACGCGTAAAGTAGCGTTCTCTTTTTTTTTGCGGTACTAACATAGTCAGGGCTGCTGCTCCAGAACAGTCCCTTTACCCTCAGGATGCTGGCAGATGTAACTCAAAGTTGGGGTCAAGGAATCCGTATCCAATTCAATCAAGTTGGGAATATTAATTTGGGTAACAATTGCTTATCAATGGAAAGTAACCCTTTGTACCCTAGAAATGGTCTGTCACCTGGAAAAAACAATTTAATTGGAAAGAAGGGGAGTTTCCAATGCAACATTATGTTTGATACCTCTGCCTTGGCATTATAAGCATCATCATTGACGTATTTACAGTTATAAAAACAAAGAAAATCAAATTAATCAGTTTACTTTTTGGGATGATTGGAGTCGGGTATTCCGTCGAATTTTTTATCTGTAAACTTTTTGACAGCTATCGTTATATCCCCGATATTCTTGATAATTCTTATGACGATAACATTCTTGGCGCAATTGCATCCAATGCGTTTTCTTTGCAATAGCCGGTTTTTATTTAAACATTGGATGGATTGTGTTATTCTCCGGAATATTTTTCGGAATAGAGTGTCTTTTCCTCAAGCTGGGTATTTATGAGCACAATTGGTGGAAATCTATATATACATTTGTTGCCCTTCCGTTTTATTTCGGGTTCGCAAAAATCTGGTTTCGAAAAATGGAAACGATCCTTCACCCTTCTCTATACTTTGCAACGCTATGCTTCATTATTTTCAGCATTCGCGTATCCATGGATTATGTACTCTACGCAATCATAAAGAGTCACCTTTTTTTAATCGGATGGTTTGAGGACCCGTCTCGGGATAATACCGTATTCTCTCATGTTCAATGTTTTTTAATTAGTATTTTAATCGTTATCCTATTTAAGCTTAAACTGCGCCTATCCGTTAAAATAGTCCTCGTCTTCCTGATATCTGGGCTTGATTCTTTAATATTGGTTTCATTGGGTATTTTACATATGAAGTCTTGGGATGTGTTTTTTACATTTTCGGCAAACCTGATTGCATTCCTTATCCTGTTTCCGTTCAGTTGGTCTTTATTATCATATAGGGGTTACCTCGGGTACCGTCAACAAAACGCGGAAAACGAAAACTAAGAAAAAAAGTGATTAGTTGAAATAACTGCGCATACTAACGACAATTCTTATCTTGTGGGACATCGCATAGACTGACCTGACATGATGTTAGCGGAGAAGTCCGTTGAAACTATTGGAAGTGCACCAATTATGTAATTATTTTCCTTTACACAATTCGATGTATGGCAGCGACGATAACTCTGTAGCTGTTAAATAAAAGGAGATTACATCACATGTCAAATACAGAACAAACGCTTTTACTCGCTCGATTTAAATTGAAACCTGGAACAAAGAATGAATTTCTCAAAGTAGTGGGGACATTATGCGATAGAATGTCCCAAGAGCCAAGCTTTGTAAGCACGATTGTGCATGAAGATCCTGATGAACCCGATGATGTCATTTTTTATGAAGTATGGAACTGCTCAAGAGAGTATTTCGAAACCGTTATTGAAACTAGAGAGTACCGCGATGAGCTAATTAAAGCCGCTTCTGAATTCATCCTTGACAGACCTTTAAGCTGGTTAGAGCCAGTTGGCGAATGGGGAAGCCAATTGACAAAACCAAAAGGAATTGAGATGTAATAATCATACTCCATCAGGCGGACGGTAATGGCTCAAGTTAAAGCCATACGGCATAACAAAATACTTATCCAACACGACTAGCTCAGTCATTCGCGACAAGCGGAAATGGCGGATATCCTTCCGCAGGTCGCAGCGTCCGATCAAAATCCAATTGCCCTGAACGAGCGCCAGTCCGTACGGCTCGACCCTTTTCAGCGAGACATTGAACGTCTAGATACCACTACAGGGATCGGCCGGCGTACCGCCGAACAAATCTTAGCCGAAGTTGGGACTCATGTCGCTTCACACTTCCCATCTGCCGCTCATCTCTGTTCATGGGCTGGTCTCGTTCCAGGGCAAAATGAAAGTGCCGGAAAACGTAAATCCTCGAAAACTCGCAAAGGCAACAAATATCTCCGAGCGGCACTGATCGAAGTCGCCCACTCCGTATGCAGATCTGACAACTACCTGGGAGCAGGATGCGATTGTTAGACAAGCCGTACGAAAGCTCGAGAATCTTGGTTTTCAAGTCGCTCTTTCTAATTCGGAGGCCTCTTAACTTCCTCATGTTTCATAAATTCCTAAGAAGCACAACTTTTAAAAACCATCAAAGCTGGGATTAGCTTCGTGCTGCCATTTTTGGGTTTGTGCTAAGAGTAATTTTCGGGGTAGCGTAATGAAAATTTGAATTACCAGAGCCGAAAGCCCCGAAACAAATTTAAATCAGCTAATGTAAAATATTATAATTCACTTGATTCACTGATTGTTTTAATTTGTTGAATTATTTCCATTAGCTTAGTTGGATCCTTAATGACAAATATATAATTAGCTTCATCTTCTCTCGGTTGTACCTGTTTCGAGATTTCTTGTCGCTCTAGCACTTCTAGAAAGCTCGAAGCACTTCGAAAGATCGCTTTAGTTCTCTGTGTTTGTTCTATACGCTCTTTCAGTAATTCAACAGGTAAATCAAAGTAAACTATAATGCTTACAAATTCTTTTTCATGAAAATAACGAAGTACATTCGTTCGTGCTGGTTCATGCAGATTGGAATTGCTTAGGATTATGTGTAAATTGCTTTGCTCCGTAGCATACTCAACAATCGTATTTGTAAGAGAGAATTTAATTGTATTTGGTCCTTCAATGGGGCGTAGTTTCTTATAATGGTTATTTATAAACTCTGCGTGGTTGTCCTGGTCAATGACAACAGCTTGTTGTAATACTGATTCTAATTCTTTTGCGAAAGTAGTTTTTCCACTATGAGTCTTTCCTACTGTCATGATTACTAGTCGGTTCATTTATAATTCTCTCCATTCTGTTTAGGAGGACGCTCTACTTTGAAGTTTAAATCGCAGGACAAACAAAATCAACTCATTGAAAAAATTACGGCCCAACATCTAGTCATTGGGATCGACATTGCCCAGCAAACATATGTCGCACGTGCCGTTAACTTTCGAGAGATCGCGCTTGGTAATCCCCTATCCTTCTCCAATGATGAGGAAGGTTTTCACAGCCTTCTTCGGTGGATCCAGTCGCTGCGATCCGAGCTGCCATTTGTCTCGGATCATCTGCCTTATTCGTATTAAAGCCAAAAGGCAATGTACCAGAATCTCGGTCTACATATCGCTTATCCCGCATTGTTACGTAATTAACGTACTTCCCGCATCAATGACACGTACCAGGCCCTCTTGAGATCCAATAATCGGAAGAATTGTCCCGGCAGCAAGAACCCACCGTGAATGAGTTCACGGTGGCCGCAACGATCTGTTTATTTATTTTACAAATGGGGGCTGAAGTCGCCGGATTGTTCGATCGCAATCGTCTCTTCGATCGCTTTGTCCATATCTTCGTTGACCAGCCTCAGCGCCGTCTGACTGTCTTTCGATTCCTCAAAGATATTGGGCTGGAACACATAGCGAACCTTCGGATCGATAAACGTCAGGCCCGGCTTGCGGGCTGCCGGAATCGCGCTCTTCAGCGCATAAACAGATTGGAGGTTCTTGCCCCGCAGCTCCGCCACTCCTTGACCAAACGCCTGCTGAACGGCATCGCTTATGACGGGAGATCTGACGCCCAGCTTGGCCCGTTCGATCTGGACCTCGTCGGACAGCAGATAAGCGAGCACCTGAAAGGCCAGATCTTTATTGTTGGATTGATTCGTGATGAACGCTCCGAACGAGTAGGGCTGATATTCGGTCCCGGTTCCCTCGAAGACGGGTACGGACGATACGTCGAAATTCAGGTCCTTGTAATTTATCCCATAATCGACGATCATTTCGTCCACATCGACCGCCATGGCGATTTGGCCTTTGGGAAAATCCTTCACCGTTGTGAACTGATTGCCGGGAATTTCGTAGAATCGCCTCAGGTTGTTTACGATTTTCAGCCAGTTTTGCGACAGCATGGATGCTTTGTCTTCGGTCGGGCTGAGCGCAGGCTCCCCGAGCTGGTTCAGCATCATATAATATTCGGGATGCTGCTGATAGCCTTTATAGGTGAGGTCACCCTCCTGGCGGGTCAGCTTTTTGGCCAATTCGTAGATTTGATCGTACGTCATGCCCGGCTGTGGATAATCAACGCCGAATTTATCAAACAGATCCTTGTTGTAATATAGTACATAGTCGCTGGATTCGAACGGAAGCGAAAACAGTTTTCCGTCCGAAGCGTTAATGGATTCCTGCATGTAGGCCGGACTCAGCCTGCTCGTATCGAAATTGTACTTTTTGATCAGATCCGACATATCGTATTCAAGATTGAATCTGCGAACGTACCGGTATGAATTGCGCCTCACATCCTCCAGAACGATATCAGGGAAGTCCCCTTTCGCAATCATATCCTCGTAGCGCGTGCCGTCGTCCCACTGCACATGCCGGATTTTGATATCCGGAAATTTTTTCCTGACAAACTGGCCGATAAGCTGCTCGAAGTTGTCTTCGTCAACATAGCGTTTGTTGAACAGCTGGTCGCCCGTATAGATCAATAACTCGTTGTCCGGCGGTGCAGGCGTTTCTTCGCCAGGCGGTGTCTTTTCTTTTTCTGAAATATTGGGACTGTTATTCGCGCTTTCGAAGCATCCGGAGAGCGTTCCCAGCGCAATCAAGAGAATGAGTGCCGTGCTGATAAACTTTTTCACGAATTGGTACCTCCGCATCCATTTTAATAGACTTGCAGATCCTTGCGATGAAAAGAACGTATGGTTCGAGTGCAGCTGTTATATGTTGGGTAACCGCAACCGATTGACAGCGCTTGCAAAAGAGATCATCACCCTGCACCCCCTTTCGATTCGATGTATCAACCAAGATTATCGTAAACCTCCCGAGGATTGCCCAACAATAGGGCATTCACACAAAATATAGGCGATATGAATCCAATAGGGTCCAGACTGAAAAAAAACGCAGGGGAAACCCTGCGCGTGTAAGCTTTATTTTAAATTCTGAAAGGAAAAATTTATTGATAAGGAGATGAGTACACAAGCATTGCCATGTTAAACCGATGCGGCTGCTGCCGTGGTAAGTAAAAAAAAGATTGAAGATCACGACAGTGAATGCAGATTACGTCAGTAGTAAGAGTTCTTGCCATTACTCAATTCCCTAATTTCGATAACTGGTATCCGGAGCGAAATAAACTCAGCTTATCCGGGTTCCGGATAATATAAATGTTGTGAATCGTATGTCCTTCGGCATGAATCATCACGACAGATTCGGCTTGCTCTCTTACACGGACAACGACCCCGGTCTGGCCGTTAATCCTACTTACCTCCAATTGAATGCCACCCTCGTAATGGAGCGACTTGCGGAAAAAACCGAAAAGGAATTTGGAGACGGCCTCGCGGTATTCGATCGGGCGAACCGCGGCGAACACTTTCCCTCCCCCGTCTGAGATGAGCGCGACATCGTCCGCAAGCATGGAAACGACCTGCTCTGTGTTATCCTGCTCAAGCGCGGCAACGAATCGGCGGATCCATGCTTCTCTATCGGTCTCGGCATGGACCGGTTCCCCTTCGCCGATTTCCATCTTTCCTTTCGCGCGGCTGAAAAGCTTGCGGCAATTGACCTCGCTTTTACCGATGATCTCGGCTATACCGGCATAATCGAAGCCGAGCGCCTCACGCAAGACGAACACCGCCCGTTCTGCTGGGGACAGTTTTTCCAGCAGTACCAGTGTTGCATAAGACAGCAGCTCGTCTTGTACTATAAAATCGAGCGTTTCGTCTTCCGAGGTCGGGATTGGCTCGGGAAGCCATTCTCCGAAATACCGCTCCCGCCGTTTGCAAGCCGATTTGTATAAATCGCGGCAGCGATTGACGACCATTTTGCACAAATACGCCTTAGGTTCTTCGGCGAGACCAGACGGATGTACGTCACACACCTTCAAGAACACGTCCTGCACTACGTCTTCTGCATCAGACCACGTACCTGTCATCTGATAAGCAAGCGTGAGCAACAGTCCCTTATAATGCATGTACAACTCCTCCATCGGTGTACCGTCTCCTTTTCACGTTTTAACCTGTCTTTCATTTCGTCAGCAAGCTTGCCGTGTCCCATGTATATTTTTTGATCTTCCAGCCCAACTTACCCTTGATGACGATATCGAGTCCCCATTTGTTCACCCAGGTTAATCCTTTGTCGGGACCGAGCCCGATGCTGAAAGATTTCATATAGCTTTTATGCACCGGCGCCTGGCGTCCTTCAAGATCGGCCAGCAAAATTTTGGCACGTTTTGCAGCTTGAGGAATCGCTTCCTTGCGCGTCATGCCGTCGACATACCCGTTGACCGGGTCTGCGATTAGGCGCAGTCACCGATACTGTATACGCCTGGCATAGGGGGATTATTCGCATCACCAGGCAGCGGCAAGCTTGTAAGCTTTCGCTATGGCCGTACGGACGATTTCTTTCGCATTCTCCGGTTTATTTTCATGCCCTTCCACAAACAGAGCTTCTACATCGCTTACCCCAACAATACCCAAAACCATTTTTAAATAAGGATGGCTATGATCCATCGCCGTAAAAGGCCCTTCGGAGAAAATGCCGCCGCTCGCTTGAATATGAATCGCTTTTTTGCCTTTTAAGTGTCCGACGGGACCGCTTTCCGTGTAATGGAACGTTTTTCCAACAATGACAAAGGAATCGATAAATGCCTTGAGACGTGGCGGGACTCCCCAATTCCACATGGGAGAGACAACCACATATTTATCGGCACGCGTCACCATTTCGGTTACTTCGTTCAGGGCGTGAAGTTTTTGCTGTTCGACGGGACTCAGCTCGGAGAAGTCCATATTCAACTTTCGAATTTTCCCCCATGCCATTATGACATCGCCGTCGATCGTCTGAAACGATTCTTTATAGATATCGAATTCTTTCACTTCATCGTCCGGGTGAGCTTCCCGATAGGCTTGAAGAAAAGACTGGCCTACTTGAAGTCCGACTGAATGTTCCGGAGACTTGGGATTCGCGGTAATATATAATAATTGTGCCATGTTGTTTCCTCCTATGCTTATCGTACGCCGACGTTAATCGACAAGGTTTAGTTTTTCCAATGAAAAGTAAAGTAATGTGCGGCCGCTTCCTCGATCCCGACTAGCGCGAGCCAACCCTTCATCTCGGCTTAACAAGGCCGTGCACTGGCCCCGCAGGATTTTGTGTTTCAAGGCCCAGGTAAATTGAAGATGGCCTGCAAATGCTATAGCTACCTGATATTTGACGGGCCGGAGAGGCGGCGGATAATATCTCCTACGGTTCCTGACGGCTCGCCCCTATGCGGCAAGGGCAGTTTCCGTCATTTTTAACCGTGAGGAGGGGAAGCGGCCATTTCCTTCGTTCTACAGTTTTACAGTCCGAAGCGCGAACGGAGCAGCTCCTTATAGCGCAAGCCGTCAATGTGCTCCTTCGTCACGGTTCCGTCCTTCCATTCCGTAAATGAATCTTCCGTTAACGTAACGTTACCACCGGCCGTCAATTTCGTGGCGAGCGGACGTTTGTTGAACTTCGATCCGGGATACTCCGCAACTATCTTCCGAATGTCTTCGCTTTCCGATAGGTCGGTGATCGGCTTCCCGGAATCAAAGGCGTATCCGATATGCCAATCCGAATCCTTATGCATTATCTTCACTTCGAGTTTGTAATCTCCAAGACTGCCGTCCTCCGGCCGGATCCGAAACGAACCGTTACCGGAAATGACGTCTTCCCCGGATAACGGAACGGGCTTCAGCGGCAAATTCGCCCCAAATCCTGTATCGACGAGATAAAGCCGTCCTAAGTGGGCTAGAAGAACGGCGATATGACTCCTTCCCCATGACAAATAGTTTTGTGCTTCCCGGTCATAGATGATCCCTCTTGTCAGCACCACGTTAAATCCGTTTTCGACAAGGAACAGATATAAGAGCGAATTCAGCTCGTAGCAAAGTCCCCCTTCTTTCTCAAGCAGCAGCTTGTTAATCAAATATGGCTCCGTAATCGGAAATGCCCGGCCGTTCAGCACACGCAAATTTTCAAAGGGAAACGTTATTGCCGTTTTCTCCAGAAGGCAATCCAGTCCATCGAAATCGAGCACTTCGTCCGCCGGCAGTCCGATTCTTTCGCGAAATAACAAATTAATCCCGTTCATAGGTAGTCCTCCGATCAATGAATGCGATTTTCGTTCCATACCTTAAGCATAATGAGTACGTAGGAGACGGACCATCGCGAATATCGCGAACTGTACCAATACAGTTTGATGAAGGAGAAGGGAGTACGGCGCATAATCTATATCCTTCAAGGGTATATAGAAGTTATGCAGCGGCATCATAAAGACAAAGATGTACTTTTTGGCCCGCTTAAACTGCTGCAGCACCCTTGGCCGACCCGTGCCATAACGCATGAATATTTTCAAAAAATGATACAACACATTCAGACTGAACTTAGCGGTATCATCGGACGGGTCTTTACTATAAGCGGCATTTTTCTCCATCTCCCATTTCTTCTGGACATTTTTACGCTACAGCCAACATCATTGCGGCGTATGCCGATTGACCTTGTAATTCAATCTCATCCTCTTCACTCCTCAGAATTTTATTTAAATTTGAATTTCCGGGAGGCAGCCGCTCTTTCCCGGTTTTTCGTCATCTTAAACGAAATAGGGCCGATGTCTGTGACATGTCGCATCATTTCCAAATCGAATTAGACGGCATCCGGAACACAGACCAGCGGCATTGCGGCAAGGGAACGTCCGCTGGCGCAGCATTGTCACATATAAGGCGGCTACATCGTTCTATATTCATCAATTCAACAGGAGATGGTGATTAAAGGATAGGTCTGATAAGGCAAGCAAACTGGTTTGTCATTGTTATTGGCGCTGGGATTGCCGGTTTGATGGCATTTTGTCCGATTATCCGCTGTCTAGAAATGGAATCATTCCAGGTGTTAACTCCATTCTGGACAGAGTGGTCTTCCTCCATGATCGGTTGGAACTTTATCAGCTATTGAGGGCACTCATCATTGGAGAAGTATTCGGGGTTCATAGCTTGCAAAAAATCAAAAAAACGGAGGTAGATTCAAGTGAAAATTTTAGTGGCGGGAGCAAGCGGGGTCATCGGGAAATCGCTCATTCCGATGCTGGTACAAGCGGGACATGAAGTGACCGGATTAATACGCAATCCGGAACATGCTGCAAGAATGAAGGAAGCTGGGGCTTCATTTATTCTTGCAGATGTATATGATCGCGATGCCCTGTTCGGAGCACTTGCCGGGGCATCTCCGGAGGTGGTCATTCACCAATTAACCGCATTGCAGGCCATGAATTTGGAGGACAATGCACGAATCCGCAAGGAGGGAACGAGAAACCTCGTGGACGCTTCGCTCGCAGCTCGCGTTCGCCGAATGATTGCACAAAGCGTCTCTTGGACATATGCACCTGGGGAGGGGCCGGCGACGGAGGATTGTCCACTTGATCTTGAGGCGCCCGCGCCACGCATATCAACTGTACGAGGTGCTCATGCACTGGAGACCACCGTGGCGGAGATGCCGGAGCATGTTATACTTCGGTACGGATTGCTATACGGTGACGGAACCTGGTATGCTCCGAATGGTTTGATCGCGGAGCAGGTGCGCCGGGGGGGACTTGCCGCTACAAACGGCGTCAGTTCCTTCGTTTATACGGAAGATGCCGCAGCAGCCGCTGGGCTAGCACTGGGCTGGCCGTCGGGAGCGTACAACATTGTGGACAGCGATCCGGCAGCCGGCACTAAATGGTTGCGCGTCTACTCGGACTGCCTTGGTGCTCCGGAGCCAAGGATAGAGCCGGGAAGTGCAAGAGGCGAACGCGGAGCACTGAATGCAAAAGCACTTCAGCACGGCTGGAAGCCGAGGTTCGCTTCATGGCGCGAAGGATTCCGCCATACTCTTCGAGGGAATTCATAAGCGGCGGTTTCTGTGTAATGAAGCAGTTGTACAAATGAATGGGTTCAAATCAAAGCAGAGGTTTTCGACCTCTGCTTCTTCTTATTAGATTTTTCCTTATTTAAAAAGATGTAAATAATTTACTAACTTTGCAAATCCTGTTACGAAATGGTTTGAACTTCTCCTCGGTTTGCTAGCCGCTTTAATGCCCACCTTATCGTCGGAATTCTCACAACTTATCAGGTATTTTCTCAACCAGACCTTGCATTCGGTGTAAAGTAAACTTCCCTTTGTTTCGCACCTTGCCGTTTACAATCGCTGAGCTCCCAGTTAAGTACTATATAGGAATTCAAGCAAAGCTCGTTCTCGAAGGGAAAGACAAGAGATTTTTAATTGAATCACATCCTCTTCGATCAAGAACTTTGGAATGCGTTTATCCATCTTTGACTCGCATTTGAAAAAGGCCGTACCTTATTGGTACGGGCCTTTATTTATAACGTTACTTAATGGCGTATTCATGCGCTTCAGTCGATCACTGCCTGATAGATCATTGTCCAGAAATCATGAGCGATCAGGCTGTTCTTAGGAAGCTGCGCCCCTCTGAGCTGAATCATTAGCGTCGCCATTAGCTCCTCACGCGGATCTGCGATCCAAGTCGATCCCAGAGCCCCCGGCCAGAAAAACGAGCCTTCGCTAGGACCGATTCCGATTTGCCTGGTCCTGACTGAGACGCCGTACCCGTATCCTTTGTTCGTCCACATCATCGACCCGTCGTAATCGGTCTCATCGAAGAAGGGATGCGTATGCTGTTCGGGAGTGAGATAGTCGGTTATCATCGCCTCCACAGATTTGCGTGACAGAATGCGTACCCTGTCCAGCTCCCCATGGCCAAGCAGCATTCGTCCGAAACGCTGGTAATCATCCGCCGTGGAGAGAAGGCCGGCTCCCCCGGATAGGAAGAGAGGAGCTTCCGCCCAACCAGTCGATTCCGGACGGTCCAGTGCGAGGAGGCCTCTCCCCTCCTTCGGCGCGTATGCGACTGACAGCAGGCCTCGTTTTTCCTGCGACATCGTGAAACTTGTGTCTCTCATCCCTAGGGGCTCAAAAATCCGTTCATGGAAAAACTCATCCAGCGTTTGACCCGTTACCCGGGCAATTAATACGCCAAGAACTTCGTGTGCAATGTGGTAGAGGAAGCGGGTGCCCGGCTGATAAAGGAGCGGCAGCTCGGCCAGCCGTTTCATCCAGGAATCAGGATTGAGATGCTCCTCTGCATTCTGGACCCCCAGCGGCTTTGCCAATGGAGCGGGAAGCAGCTTCATCACCTCGGACTGCAGCTGGTGATCCCCCCAGCCGATACCGATACGTGAAGTAAGCAAGTCGTGAAGCGTGATAGGGCGGGACGATGGCAAGACGTCGTCCAACCTTCCGTTCGGATCGCGCAGAACAACCCGGTTGGAAAGCTCCGGAAGCCATTCATTCACCGGATCATAGAGACGAATCTTTCCTTCTTCGACCAGCATCAATGCGGCTGCAGCCGTGATAGGCTTTGTCATCGACATGATTCGGAAGAGCGTATCCCGTCGAACGGGAATGCGTGCCTCTTTGTCCTGCCAGCCGATCGCATCGGTATAGGCTTCCTCGCCTTTGCGGTGAACAATGGCGACCGCCCCGGCGATCTCTCCGCGATCCACATAACCCTGCAAGGCGCCGCTTAGTCGGCGAAGACGTGTTGCGGAAAAGCCCGCTTTTTGCATCGATATCTCTCCTTAGAACAGTATTACTTTGATAAACCATCACAAAAAGTATTCACGCTGTTTTCTATAAATTCCTCTTTGGTGTCACTGATAAATTGAGTATTCCATAATGCATGAGAAGAAAAATAACCGTAATACATGGTCAACAACACCATGGCTTGTTTAGAAGCATCAGTAATGACCATTTTGTTCTGATCCTGCATTACCAAAAAGTAATCTGTTAATAATCTTTGCAATTGCTTTGTATTTTCAGCAATAAGGTTGATTAATTCGGGCATAGTCGTTCGTTCTTGAATGGCAATTAAAAAAATTTCCCTGTTATTCTCCATTAAGTCAAGATACGACTTTGCAATAAGTTTTAGGTCTTGTTCCAACTCGTGTACGACTTTTTGTTCAAATATTTTTTTTAAACTAGGGGCATATGAATATTTTTTAACGGCTGCTTCGAGCACCCCTTTTTTGGTCTTAAAATGGCGAAATACCGTCATCTCGCTTACTTCCGAGGCGATGGCAATATCCTTTATTGTTACTGATTTGAATCCCTTTGCTTGCATTAATTGAAGAGCAGCATCAAGAATTCGATCAGAAGTACCTATCTCTTTTTCATGCATAAAGGCGCGCCCCCATTCTTTATAACAATTCTCTTTACACTACTCCTATTCCATATAACTTCCTCCATTTACTGGCGTATACGTACCTGTAGTGAATTGACTGTCATCGCTTGCCAGGAAAGAAATGACCCTTGCCACATCATTGGGCTGAGCCAAGCGACGAAGTGGAGTGAAATTGCTTATCGTTTGCTTCATTTCTTCGGACATAAACGCAGTAGCATCTGTTTCAACCACCCCTGGAGCAACCACATTAGAAGTGATCCCATAGGGTCCGAATTCACTGGCGATATACATAGCGAAAGTATCAAGGCCGCCTTTAGCTGTACCGTGAGCAATCATGTTGGGGGCAATATGCTTGCCTGAGCCAGAGGAGATATAAATAATGCGCCCATATTTTTGTTCGACCATAAAGGGAATAACAGCCTGCGTCATGACAAATACTGATTTTAGTTCATCATTTAACTTTTGGGAAAACTCACCCCATACCATTTCAGCAAATGGCTTTGTTACAAAAGACATGTTTGCATTATTCACTAAAATATCAATTCGTACACCAAAAGCTTCTTTCGTTTTCTTTATAAGCTCAGCAACTTGGTTCTCATCACGAATATCTGCCTGAACAGCTATGGCCTCACCTCCATCTGTTCGAATAGCATCAACCACTGCATGTGCAGCATCATGATTACGAACATAATTCACTACGACTTTTGCTCCGCGTTGTGCTAGTAATTTTGATGTTGCACTTCCAATACCGCGCGCTCCTCCAGTTACAATAGCCACTTTTCCTTGCAAATTCATTTGCACCTCTCCTTTGCATGTATGTTATCGATAACTAACATCATTATAATGATTGCTTAAACTTACTGTCAAATTACAAACATATCCAATAACCAAAATCACTCCATTTTGCTCAGTTTGCCTCAGGCAACGGCGCCATCCGTCGAGCAATTGTCTTCGTCGGAAATCAGATCATGTTCTTGTCACCATTAAATAAGCGATTTTGCGAAGAAACAAAAGAAGGAGCTGCCGCGACAGCTCCTTCGTCAAATGTCTTTATCAAGCTATAGTACCCGTCGTATTATGAGGTCAGCCAGTTTTTACTGGTTGACCTCTTTGCTTTACGCTGTGTTGACAGCCCCCTCATTTAGCTTTCCATATCGGTTTGGGTATGGTTAACAAATTTCCCTACACTTCTTATTCTTACAAAAACTTTACCATTCTATGATTTTCCATTTACAGTGCTATGTTATTGTAATGCAAATACGAACAGAAAAATGTTCAAAATCAAAATGAGGAGGTTTTTTATGAAAACTCACACGAATCGCGTAAAAATCGCAGCACTTCTTTTGTCAGGATCGTTTATGTTAGGCGCATTCGGTTTGCCGGCATCTGCTGCGAACGTACAGCAGCCCGCACAGTACGAACAAAGCTACGAAATCACCAATCCTTATGGAAATACGAAAACAGCCAATATCTGGTCGCCAAGGGCAAGCAACCCAGCCTTTGCTCAGCCCGGTCAGTCTTTCGATGTTGAGGTTCGATCTACAGCAGCTTTATCCACTACCGGATGGACAGCTGAATTGCAGAATGACCTGAGATCATGGAACGCTACGGTTACTGTCAAAACAGGGAAAGTTTACTACGGCGGTGAGGATGGCTATATTTTTACGGTTACCGTTCCTGAGGATATTTCTCCTGAGCTTTTCTCTCTAGTACTTAAAAACAGCAGCAATGATACTCTTACCTCCAGTCGTTCCATAAAGGTAGAGCAGAATTTAGAGCAGGACTTTTATATTTTACATACATCTGACGAGCACGTTATGAGGGTAGATGCAGTAAAGTCAAGCGGAAAGTCTCATGCTACCGGCGGCAACGGAAGCTTTGATCAGATAAACTGGGCTGCTTCAGTTATCAATATCATTAATCCCCGTATGGTCCTCCACACCGGTGACAATATCCAGTTTTATCATGAAGCGAATCTTCATAACGGAATAGACGCACCTACCTGGGCAGGAGACCTTACCGGTCCTCAAATGCTCAGCGGCTATATGCAAGCCAAATCAAATTATACTGTGCCCACAGTTATGGTCGGCGGAAACCATGATACAGGCTACAGTGACTATAAGGATTCCGCGAGATGGTACGACATTTATGAAAGCATTGTAGGTGCGACTGCGTTTTCAATACGTATGGGATCATTCTATCTGTTAGCAAGTGAGTGGACCTGGGATGGCCATTTACAATATTCAAAAGATACATTCAACAACAGCTTTAACGATCCAACCATAAAATATCGTCTATGGGCCTCCCACTTCTATGGTAATGAAGGCAGTCAAACCCTTGACTATAAATATACGATCCCTACGGCAGACAAACCAAGTGATCTTGCACTTGTAGGTCATAACCACACTGCAAAAAAATTGCAAACAACTCCCTTCCCCGTATTTTCTGCAAGCGCCGGACAAAATTACGAAGAGCATGGTTTTTACAATTTCAAAAAGCAGACCGACGGGTCCTGGGTATCCCCTCAGGCAAGCCAATCATCAATGGTTATGGGTGTTGACAGGTTCAGGATGTACAATATGAGCGAAACTGCAGATACCTCCGTTCCAACGACCTATGAGCCTACCGAATTTGCTGTTACAGAGTCCTTTGCCAACGCAAATGACGGAACAAAAAACCAAAACAGCGTGGTCGTAACCAATAATATAAAACAAAACTTCTATGACGGCAGGGTGCGTTTCCTTATGCCCAGAGGCGAATATTCTGTAGAAGGTGGTACAATTCTATCACAATACAACTATGATACAGACAAAACTGCCGTTTTAGTTAAAATCGATATAAAGGAAGCTACAACAGAACCATCCAGATTAGAAGTTACTATTAACAAAGACGCGAGCGTCCAATTCGTATCGGCTGTCACCTATGAATTGGAAGAATCCAAAGTTGTCAACGTCAAGCTGGTCCGGGCGGGCACAAGCAAAGGAGCGGTTACCGTATCCTATTCCACCCAGTCCAAGACGGCAATGAAAGGCAGCGACTTTATTGATTCGTATGGTACAGTGACGTTCGCAGATGGTGAAACCAGCAAGATCATTCGTATTCCTATCGTGGACGATTCTTTGGTGGAGTACCGGGAAACATTCGGGGTTAAACTGAGCAACCAGGGTCCTAATGACAATGCGAACGTGGGAGCCATTGCGGAAACAGAGGTTGTCATTTACGATCAAGACCATTTAAAAACAACAAAGTAAGCTGTTCGAACACGCCTCAAACGAGAGGCGTGTTTCTTTTTTTATTAGACTCGATACTCTTGGTATTGAAGAATGAGGGTGATGAGAACCTTTAAATTAATCGAATCTAATCAGCTACCATCCACTCAACAGACTGCTGTTAAAATTGATTTATGTTCGATGATTTTACTGCTTTCAAAAAATCCTCCGGTGCTTTTGCAAATTGTAACTTTTCAAAATCCTTTTGAAACATATTTGCTTTTAGAAAAGGCAAGCTTTCTTCCAAGTCATTTGGTCTGTACCCGATTACTTGATCTGTCAAAAAAGCAAAGCCAAAATCTGAATATAGTTTTATTGCTCGAAAGCTGGGTGGCTGAGTATGAAGATAGACGGGATAGTCATTCACTGCAAAACTGTTCATGACAATAGAAAGCAACGCTCTGCCTATGCCTAATCCCTCGTCTTTTTTCAGAACCTTAAACCAATGTATCGTAGTGATTTTCTCGTACGATTTCCATCCAAAGCATGTTGCGATAGGAGTATCGTTTTTATCACAGACAAATAAACACTTCTGGAAAAATAAGCTTTCTCTATCTGCATAGACATCATTAAAATAACTTTTCATAAAGCCATAATATTCTTTGGCGGACTTCGCGTCATCAAAAGGCATCTCTTTCCAAATATTTATCTCGTTTCTTCTACATGTTCTTACATGATACTCATTTGACAATTCAGTAAGGGCACTGGGATTCAGTGCTTTGCACATCATAAACAGGTTTTTATCGACGATTTCTTTTTCCAAAACATAACCTCCTTTATCTGGATTTATTACTACGTACACTTTATTATGACATGAGGAATTTACCTTTCATATCATTGGAATTGGTACAACTAAGATGACTGATAATTAATAACACTAGAGGAACCTCATTAAACGCACATTGCCACGTTCCATTTCACTAAGAATAACGAGTTTCTCTGACGCTGAATATTGTTTTTTGCGTATGAAAAAGCCCCCCATAGCAGGTTTTATTATTTCACCTGTCTACCGTATGGGGAGCATATCACAACGCGGCGGTACCAGTTGTTTCATTTGGAAGTTGTTTCATTTCATGTAGCGATATTCCAGGAGATTCTTCAAATTTGAGATTTTCTGCAGCAGCTTCTCCCCTACATTGGTTTCCCTCACCAGCTTCCGCTCCAGTTCTTTGTCCACCAGCCTTTTTACAGACAATACGTCCGTTCCGTTACATAATACATCTTCTTTTGAATTAAATTTCTGATGGGCAACGAGCTGCATGCCAAAGGAATTATACAACAAGGTATATCCGGCGATGCCCGTTGTGGATTGATAGGCTTTGGAAAAACCGCCGTCAATGACAACCATTTTCCCGTTAGCTTTAACGGGGTTCTCTCCACGAATTTCTTTAACTGGCGTGTGGCCGTTAATGATATGTCCATGATTCGGATTCATATCAAACTCCAGCATGATTTTCCGGCAGATCTCCTCATTTTCACGCAAATGGTAATAAGGGTTCTTTCTTTCTTTGTAGGTTTCTTTATCTTGGATAAAGTACCGTTCAAAGGTGGTCATTTCTCTCTTTCCAAAGAGCGAGGAACATTCCCCTGTCCAGATGTACCATACCATATCCGTAGCCAGATCATCCGTCTCTTCCGGATGCGCAAAGGCGTAACGTAAATAATATTCAAAAACATCGAGCAGCTGACGGCCCGAATACGTCTTGTCTTCAATCTGCATTTCTTCCATGTTTCCTTCTTCATCCAAAGGAATACAGCCGTGAAATAACAAATTCCCGTTGTATTTTAAATAAAGACTGCCCTTTTTCATAAGAAAATTCATATGTCTGGCCAGCTTTTCGGAATGCTGAACGGAGAACAGCAGTTTTTCCATCACCTGCTGTTCTTCCTCCAGCAATTGCTCAGGCTGCTGCGGATTTACGGTTGCGAAACAGGTGTTTTCCAGCGGGTAAGTTTTTCCGCCGATCTTGATTTCAGTTTTGTCGTAATCGATCTCCTCAAGCAAAAGCCTTTTAGACATATTAAAGTATGGGCGTCTCTTGATAATCGGGATTTCAAGCTTAAACTGGATCATGGCAATGGCTTGATGAATTTTGGTAATCTGCAGGATTTCCTGCTCCGAACCGTTATGGTCGGTCTGCAGCTTCGGTCTAAAGGCCGGATTGTCATCATAGTATTTCTCCGCCAAGTTTAGCAGTGGGCGAAGATTGATTCCATATACGTCTTCGATGATGTCCATATTGTCGTATCTGGCGCAGATCCGGATAATATTCGCAAGGCAGACCAGGGAACCCGCATAGGCGCCTATCCACAGGACATCATGGTTCCCCCACTGAATGTCTACAGAATGGTAATTGATCAGCGTGTCCATAATTTTATCGGGGTCCGGCCCGCGGTCATAGATATCTCCGACCACATGAAGATGGTCAACCACCAGGCGCTGGGTCGTATAAGCAAGGCCGATAATGAGCTTGTCCGCCTGGCCCAAGGAAATAATCTGCCGGTATATCTCCTCATAATAAGGGTCCTTATTGTTGGTCGAATCCGTCTTGTATAGAAGCTCTTCTACAATATATACAAACTGCTCCGGCAGAGCTTTACGCAATTTCGCGCGCGTATATTTGGAAGAGGCATAAGAAATGAGCTTAAGCATTTGTTCAATCGTTTCTCTGTACCATCGGTTTAAGGCTTGTTTATTGCACAGGTCTCCTTTAACCAGCTGTATTTTTTCTTTCGGATAATAAACTAACGCAGTAAAATCATTGATTTCATGATCCGTCCAAACCTCACGGAACAAGGCTTTGATTTTCTCTTTTACGGTACCCGAACCGTTTCTTAGTACATGCTGAAAAGCCTGGAACTCCCCATGCAAATCACTGACAAAATGCTCAGTTCCCTTGGGAAGATTGGAGACCGCTTCAAGGTTGATGATTTCAGTTACAACTTTTTCTTCCGTATCATATTTCTGGGCCAATAAATCTAGAAACTGCGAATCCAAAACAGATGTCCCCCTTCAAGGAAGTATGGTGATGTATATGAGGTTTTTTTAATGGGGCTAGCCGCGTACCTTTAAGCTTAGTGTAAACAGTAAAGGGAAAAACATTAGGTTTCCGAGGTTCCCTTTGGTACTCTTACTAATACTATTATAACTGAAACTTCCCACGATATCCTGCCCGTTACTTCAACGAACTAAAAAGAGGAGCTGCCCTAAGCAAACTCCTCCACTATCGTAATCCGTTAGTTCAACAAAAAGCCCTGTACTGATACAAATAATGAAAAAAGGAAGACAACAACCAGAAGCCAACCATATGTTTTTCGCTCTTTTTGAAATTCCTCTAACCCCATCACCAACATCATTAAACTCAAAAGTAATATCATAAGTGTTTGAAACTCAAAATTCTTTGTAATGAGTCCATAAGCAGCAATTATAATAATAACTGGTGATAAAACATAACGTAATATCTTTAACAAAAAATACCCCCTTTTTTCTTATTGCACTTATCTGCCCTTTAGCTTAAGGCAGCTGCCGCCGGCAAACTGACCCATGATTCGTTGAACTAACGTACCCGTTAACTTAACGAAGTCGCTTTAATGTTGGCACTTAGTCTATTGGTTTTTTATTTCGTATTAATCGTTGCTATCTTCTTTTCATTATCCCAACTAACTGTTGCCCCTACAGCTTCACTTATGAATCTAAGATTCACATAAACAGTTCCTTCAGGAGAGTCAAACGGACCTTGAGTTAAAGTATATTCCTTTTCATTGACAGTTGCTTTAAAGCTCCCCAGAGTCATTTCAATTGTTAAATCATCTTCTCTTGCTGTGATATTCTTTGTTTTGGAATCCCAATTAACATTCATCTTTAAAGTTTCAAATAGCTGACGGAATGGCACCATCGTATTTCCATTTATCACAATCGGTTTTGCATCAAAGCTAAGGGGTTGACCATCTAATATAACGGAACCGTTAACAGGAGGTGTTGCTGCATTAGCGATAGAAATTGAAAAACATGCAACAGCCGCCGTAATAACAAAAATTTTGATAAATAATTTTGATTTCAAAATTCATCCTCCAATTTGTGGTTATTTGGTTATATAGATACTTCAATAAAATTGACGTTCCTATGCTCCTAAATTGTTGCATTTTCCAAAAACAAATTCCGTTTGCTTCATTGAATTTCATTAATAATCGGATGATTGTATGAAGTTAACCTGCCTATTTGCACGGAATAGGAAGCCGGTTATTTCGACTACCTCAACGTGATTTGTATTGAGCTATCGTACCTGTTAGCGTAATCAAATTTGGCCTGTTTTTCATTAAGTAATCTTCTCTTATAACCTTCTGTAGTACATACCCTCCCTTGATCACTCCACCAAAGAAAGTCTTTCTTTTATAGTATTAGTAGGCGATACCCACACGTGATTTTACAAAATCGCTACTTTTTATCTGGCTATATGTAAATTCTGCTGTATCCGACACGGATATTTCAACACCACCTTCCGGCAAAAAATTAAGGTCTACACGATATTTACCTACACTTTCTCCATCCGGCAAATACGTAGGACAGACAATAGTCCATTCGAGTGTTGATTGTTTTAGCATATCGTAAACTTTATGATGTTCTTTTGCTGCACGGACTGACTTCCGCTTTGATTCACTTGACTGATAACGCAGTGAATCTGGGGTGGTTCTACTTTGCAGGATACCAGCAGTTCCTATAGTTATAATTCGTTGTATACCTTCGTTTTGCATTGCTTCGATAATTAGAGGCATACTTTCTGATAGAGTAGTTGTCCCATCAGTATTTAGTGCACTAATAACTACATCAATCCCATGTGTTGCACGTATGATATCATCTTTATTTAAAACATTACCTTGAATAATCGTTAAATTTCCATTATTTATTTGAATCTTCTCTGGAGTACGAACTAATACAGTAACATGATGTCTGTCATGAAGGGCATAAGTAACTATTTGACCTCCGACTCGTCCAGTTGCACCTAAAATTAAAATATTCATGAGAACGAACCTCCTCTTGCGAATACAAATATTACTCTATACTTTAAAAGTTATTATATCGTCTTTTTCAACTAATGGAGGCTTTTGTCCAATAAGGTTTAACGAATGCTGCCCGTTAGTTGAGCGCCGTCCCTTGAGTCTAATACTTTATTTTTCAGTCTACAACTTTATTTTCCCAGTCTAATACTTTATTTTCACTGAACACGAAAGGCTGTCTATGCAGTCGTTAGGGGAACGCTATCCGGGATTTCGAACGAACAGCAAAACTTCGATGGTCATCGTAAAGGCTACTGTAATCCATTCCGTACAGGGGAGTTTGTGGATTGGGACACAGGCAAGGAATTGACCAAGGCAATGGAGGTTCATTTTTATGATAAATTTTTTAGTTATTGTTAGGTGTCTCTCCTCTCCCTGCCAGGAGCGCAGGGAGAGGAGAGGGAAAGTAAGTCACGCTATACTGCGACGTGGATAAATATAAAAATCTTTCGTTTCGGCGCAGTTTTTGTCCTTTCGGCTAACGATATGCAAGTTCTTGTCGAGCGCATTGGACAAAAACTTGTATCGTGAAAATGAAGAAATCCGCGGTTTACGCGGATCTGCCCCTTCCTGCCTTGAGATACGGGAGCGCAGCCCAGTCATGTAAAAATGAGGAAACACATTTGTATGATAGATATCCAACAATTGTAAAACTAAATAGACTCCCGGATGCTCTTAGGAAGGCTTTTAACAACCAAATCGTAAGATTGGTCAATCATTGCAAAGATATCCGACTCTGACAAAGAACCCTCGAGAATAATCGTATTCCAGTGCTGTTTGTTCATATGATACGCCGGTCGAACATCCTCATGCTGCTCTCTCAAGTTTTCCGCAATCACCGGGTCGCATTTTAGGTTCAAGTACCCTTTTTCCTCATAAAAAAGAGCGAATATTTTACCTGCAATTTTTATCGCGAATGGATCGGGTCCCCCCAAGGGATAATCCTTAATCGCACCTTTTTTGTTAAGACAGTATTCGATGATATTATTTTTCAAACCGGATCATCTCCTTCGTAAATGAGATCGTATAATCCACGCCGTTAATCTAAACCGTCGGCAAGCATCGCTGGAAGACGTCGGCGGCGTCGATCTGGTAATCGACGTGATCTGGTGGCGAAATCGGGAAGAGGTCCGCGGGTCTGGTTTACCCCGGCGGAATGCTGGTGACCATCGCCGGCCTGCCCGAGGCACAGCCGGCCGAGTGCTTGGCGGTTGATTTCGTCGTCGAGGCCGATCGCGCGCAAGTGGGTGATATCGTCCAGCGGGTCCGGGATGGTCGGCTGCGGACAAACATCGGCCAAATCGCGACCCTCGACGATGCCGTCGCTGCTTTCAACCCGAATGAGCGGATCCAAGGGAAAAACGATCATCCGCGTTCGTCCGTAAGGGCTCAGGGACAGTGACCAGGCCTCGTGGATCATCGTCAGCCGCGACGCCCCGTTCATTTCCGGCTTCGGACATGGGAACATTTACGACAAAGCAAAGACCATCGGTGGTCTTTGCATGTCAATGTGTAGAGTTTTGAGGAATATTTTCTTCAAGTATTGTAACAGCAAGTTGAACAGACAGGCGTGAAGTCTTAACGACGCCCTCCTTGGCAAGCTCGCTCATCACGCCACTGACCGCTTCGCGGCTAGCACCGAGCATATTGGCAATCTCTTGATGGGAAAGAGGCAGATCGATCAGCGCATATCCGTCTTGAATGACGCCGAATTTTTCGCTCAGTGTGGAAAGGAGATGGATCACGCGTTTTCTAAGACCATGAAGCGCAAGCTGTTCCAATTGATCATCCCGCTCCTTTAACCGGTCACTGAGTGCTTTAAGAAATTTGAGCGCGAGCTGAGGCCGATTGATCATCAGCCGTTCGAACTGAGGCTCGAACATGGTGCAAAGAAGTGACGATTCCAGTGTTTCAATATAAACCCGGCTGGTTCCGAACGAGAATGAATTTAACTCTCCGAATATATTTCCTTTTGTGAGTATGCCAAGCGTGAACTGTTTTCCGCTGTCGTTCAGTTTATAGAGTCTAAGCTTACCCTCCTTGACGAAATAGAGTCCCTCGCGGGTGGACTCCGGGGTTTGGACCAATGTTTTTTTTGTGATCCAATTGAAATGATGGATGGTATCTAACTGATCAATCTCTCTCATCTCTTCTTGCGACATTTCTTCAAAAATGCTGATTTGCGATAAATACCAGAGCTTGTTCATTGAATATCGAGCCTCCAAATGGTGTTAGCCAACGGATACGGATTCTTGATAAGTTGCCATGCTTCTCCCGTAGGTTGTTTCGTAAATATTTAAATGTTGCAGCCGTTTATTCCAATGCCCAGTCGCGCCATGCTTTCCTGGACCATACCGGCAATCGACTTCCGAATATTCGAAAACGCAAACCCGGTAGACGCCGCTCTGCTATTCGACAGCTTCCATGTATAAGGCATGGCATAAGGGGATAAGTTATGATCAGCCCGATTAGCTGCAAAAATGAGGCTGAAAGAAGCCAGACCAAGCGGGAAGGTAAGCGTTTCAGCAGCATCTGAACCACCAGCCCGCCCGGTATTTGAATCAAGGCAAACATCGTCAGTAGCATTCCCGCGTAAAAGCGTGAGTACCCCGCACTTTCCATCATACGGCAACCATTCCATCAAGGAATAAAAAACCAAAGCCATAAGTCCAAAATGGAAGGTTAACAGCCATGCCTTTTTATTCCTCACGGCAACGCCGACGTTTGAGACGGTTCCACAGCCTCCACGATTGGAGAATAGACTTGCTATTTAACTACTGCATACCACACCGGAACAGCCGCGACCGCGAGCAGCGCCCAAAAAGCAAACGCCGTTTGCCCATGAGTGTAATTTCATTTGAATAGGAGCGGACAAGCTGGCCCCAAGAGCTGGCCCCCAGCAACAAGGCCATAGAGTATTAGGCGATCATCATTGGAATGTTGCGGAAAAAGTGCCTTTTTGATAAATCCGGATATTAGTGGCCCCATCACAGCTACGCCAACACCTGTCAAAACGGCGGTAAGAAGCAGAATGCGCGACCATACGCAAAAGCGTGCCTCCCGTTATCATAACCAGTGAACAGGCAATCCCCCGTTCAAAGCCAATATGTTTGCCAAGTCGAATGGATAGCGGCGAAAATTTGCTTCACTGTTTCGAACATTCCGTTCACGGGTCCGAATAAACAAGGTTCGAAGGTTCATCGATTTCGTCTTCTTTTTGAAACTTTGTATTGGCAATATCCATCTTAGCATGTAAAATTGGATTCCATCAGATCCACTTTTATTTGAAAATCAGCATACCACTTATTTGAAATGAAGGAGGCTCGCTTTATGCCCCGACGCACGTTTTCTGCTACAAGTGAATCGAAAACCAAACAAATCTATTCCTTACTGCGCGAACAGATATTTCAAGGTATCTATGCAGCCGGTGTTAAGCTCCCATCGACGCGGGATTTGGCAAACGAATTCGGAGTATCGCGGGCACTCATCGTGGACGTGTTTGAACAGCTAATCGCCGAAGGATACTTGGAGGGCCGTCAAGGTTCTGGCAGCTATGTCGTTGATTTGGGCGGAAGTAAACGACAATTCCCTTCTCAGCTCCAAGAAATCGATTCTTCCGGTGAAGGAACTGTTGCGGAACCACCGGCTCGCTTCCAAGGCATTGATTTTCGTCCAAGTTTTCCGGCTTTGGAGCACATCCCTTTCAAGAGATGGAAAGAAACCGCCATTGCCGCATATGCAAATACTCATTCAGGAGAATTTGGCTATGACGATGATCCTGCAGGCCATTGGCAGCTTCGCACGAATATTTGTCGGCTTTTGCTGCATACCAAGGGGATTCGGTGTCTGCCTTCACAGGTGATCATAACCGCCGGAGCGACTCAAGCCATATCCATTCTGACCCGGCTTTTATTGAAACCGGGGGACGCAGTAGTCATAGAAGATCCTAGCGCCACCTTCATTCAAAATATTTTTGCATCGACAGGTGCTGATATTATACCGGTTCCCGTAGATGAGCATGGCCTGCGCGTTGACGACATGCCGACTCATCGGCACCCCAAATGCGTGTTCGTCACTCCTTCACATCAATTTCCTTTAGGCAGCATTCTTTCCATTGGGCGGCGCATTCAGCTTATAGATTACGCCCGACAAACCGGATGTTATATTATCGAAGATGATTACGACAGCGAATTCCGTTATACAGGAATGCCGGTACATGCCCTACGAGAGCTCGACTCGGAACGTATCGTCTATGTCGGGACTTTCAGTAAAAACTTGTTTCCTGCGTTGCGTATTGGTTATATGGTAGTTCCGCATGAGCTGCTAACTCCGCTTCTTCGTTTAAAGCAGCTGACAGACATGCACTGTCCGATCTTGCCGCAAATCACTTTGGCGAGATTTATCACCGAACGCCACCTGGAACACCACATCGCCCATATGAAGCGCATTTACAGCAAAAGACGAAAATGTCTCATCGCCGGTTTGTCCAACATTTTCGGCAGCAGAGTGAAAATATCCGGGGATGCCGCAGGCCTGCATTTGGTTGCGGAAATGTCCGGAAGCCTATGCGACTCCCAAGTAGTCGCTCAACTTGAGGAACTTCATATTAAAGTATATCCAGCAGAAAAATACACCATCGTTAAAGGAAGGTACGAAGATCGACTTATTATGGGATTTGGCAATGTCGAAGAAATCAACATTTTAGAGGGCACCAAGGCGATTGCGAGTGTCTTAAGACATCCTAAATGATTATCCACATGATGATATGACCAAACCGCTAAACAATCTTAAACAGACCGAAATCGATAAACTTATTCAATTAAGAAAGGCACTACGAGATGTAGAATGGGGATTGGGTTTTCGAATTCAGGGAATGGGGATCTTTTATTGAGAAGGTAAAGAAGCTATTACCTCTTTTCTGCTTCTTTGCAAACAAGACGAGATAGCTGGGCTCGATGTGACGCCAAAGGACAAAAAATCCCCTCGAGGGAGGATTTTTCGCTTCCGGCGCGTTACCAGGCCTTGGCAAGCTTGACGGCCTGTTCCATTGCTGCCCGGACGATCTCTTTCGCGCGCTCAGGTTGAAAATCATGGCCTTCCACGTACAGCGCTTGTATGTCGCGAATCCCGACGATGCCGAGCACCAGGCGCAGATAGGGATGGCTGTGATCCATGGCCGCTGCCGGCCCTGCGGAGTAAATCCCGCCGCTAGACTGGATGTGCAGCGCTTTTTTGTCGCGCAGCAGGCCGACCGGCCCGCGTTCCGTGTAATGGAACGTTTTGCCGACGATGACGAAGGCGTCGATGAACGCCTTGGATACGAAATAAAGAAGAACAAGACGCCAACATCGCCCTGGAAGCGTTTGGCGACCGCGTTGAGCGACATATTTTAACCTCGAGCAGGAACGCGCGATTTTTGCCGGCGGCTGCTTTTGGTGTATGGTATCTCCGTTCGAGGAAATGCCGTGCATCGTTTCGGTCGTCCCGGCTATACGGGAGGCCACAAGCTGAACCCGACTTATATAAAACGGCGAGCGTCGCCTTCTTCGCGAGTGTTGCCCGCTGTCGGACGACAAGAACTTCTATATAATAAGATTGGTAACATCATAATGGAAGGGGCTATCCAATGAAAATAAGCCAGCTTTCGAAAGAGACCGGTGTCAGCGCCCGATCTATCCGATATTACGAAAAGAAAAAGTTGCTGACTGCAAGGCGTTTAGATAATGATTATCGAGAATTCGACGAGGTTGACGTCAAACGAATCAAAATGATACAAATTTGTTTAGAGCTCGGTATGTCAACGAAGGAAATTCTTGAAATTTTGAAGTGCCATGATAATTACGATGCTTACCCTAGCGATGAGTTCTGTGAGGAAATGCTCGGAGCCTATGAGGAAAAACATGCAGAAATCGTCCATCAAATTCAAACGATGACTACTGTACAAAGAAAACTGGAACAACGCATTGAACAAATGAGAGTAAAGAGAACGATGATAAGCACGGCGATCGGTTCCGCCGAACAATTAAGCAAAACTAAATAAGCGAAAAAGGTTACGAAAAAGATCAGGTCCATTTTGTGGACCTGTTCTTTTTCGTAAAATTCAGACAAGATGTTGGTAATCGGTTAAACCGAGACTGGATTGCGGATAAGCTCAACTAACCTTGAAAGTCCATCGGTACCGTAGCCTTCCGCGACACCACGATTGATCAATCCTTGAATCGGCGTCATTAACTCAGTACTGATGCCCTGCTCTTGGCACACTTCGATGAAATTAACAAATCCCGTCTGGTTGATGTAAAGACTGGACACGTTCGTTCGATGTTCGCCTGCATCTACCGCCTGTGCCATCAAGGGCAACGAGGCCGACATGGCCTGGAGCCAAGGAACCGCAAGCTCTGTAAAAGCTTCCGCTTGGATCTGTTCCGAACGGATCATGGCCGTAGCATGGAAGAAACCACCGAACATCCCGTACATGGCACTTAGGAGCGCCAAGTCATAAAGAGGCGCCAAGCCGGGGTCTTCACCAAGATAATTCATTGCCCCGAGCCCCTTTAGCGTCGGTTGGTAGGCTTGGAAAACCTTTTCTGATCCGCTGTACAGCACAAGTGCACCAGAGGTGCCAATCATCTGGGGTACAGCCATGATTCCGCCGTCCAGATAATCGGCCCCCCGATCGATCACCCAATCGGCTGTTCGACGGCCCTGTGCCGGAGTTCCGTTTGTAAGGTTTACGATCGCCCGACCGGCCAATATCTCGCCTGCCTCCTCAAGGATTTCATCTACGGCCCCGTAATCCAGCACACAAATCACCACAATCGGGCTTGCTGCAATCACTTCGTTCACTGTGCTAGCGAGCTTCGCCCCCTGCATCATAAGTGCATCAGCTTTGCCTGGCGTACGATTCCAGACGGTCGTCTGATGTCCTTCCTTAAGGAACGTTTGGGCAAGAGCCGAGCCCATCATGCCTAATCCGATGACGCTCACTGGCTGGAGGTTAACTATCGCTGTGTTCGAATCATAGCTTTCCTTAATCTCACTTTGTTCAATCTCTTTCATTCTGATATCTCATCTTCTTTCCCCCTTATCTTAAAAGATTGACACTGTGTCAAAGTCAACTTATTCTTTTGATGAATTAATGAGAAATTTTCTGCCCATTATTTGAGAAACGGCAGCCGGTCCTTCTGGACGGCTGCCGTTATGTCATCATTTAGCTCCCTCGGTACGATTAAGTTTTCTCACGAATGCTCGCTATTGTGATCCGTCAGCTGAATGATGGAGCCTTTGTCATTTTACCGACTTGGCTATTTCAATCATATGCTCTTTGGTCAATTCAAGGCTTTCCATTTCAATATAAGTACCTTCTTGACTAGCACAACCAACTGGCACTTGCGGCTTTTTAAGAATTCTTCATAGGTGACTACATCTTCTATACTCTCACCTTGTAGATACGCCTTAAATTCTCAAATATTATATAATAATCTTTTGATTTCAGAATTTTGCTGAGGTCTTGCCCCTTCATTCCAAATATCTCACCTTGGAACAATGGTTCTATTTTGCCCTCGTTGTCCTGGTATGCCTCTTCTCCCCCAATGTGCAGCAATGGTAAATACGAGAAGGGATTATCAAGTGAGGGTCGAATAATGAATTTAGATTATACTCCCAAATTCACTCATCTCGACTCTTATTTATCCAACCAGATGCGTATACCTCCGAAATTCTCTAAGTCATTATATCATGTCCAGCATATGCCTTTGCGCCAAGTTTTCTCCTGTTTATGGCCCCTCTCGATATAGCTTTATGTCGAGAAATATCCAGTTATCAAAAGGAAAGGAGGATAGAGAATTCGCGTTCTAAACAAAAATAAGGAGGGATTCGCTTAGTGAAAAAGATAACTTTCGTTCTACTAGTGATCGTACTTAGTTTTTCCTGGATTAGCATCGTAAGTGCTGAAGAGAACGGGGCTGGTAGTTCCGAGAGTCCCGGCTATTTCCAATTTCAGTTTCCTTACGTAGACGTGACTGAAGGTGAAGGGAATGTTACGGTGACCGTCCAGCGACTCGGAGGAACGAGCGGAGAAGCGGAAATCGATTTCAAGACCGCTACCTATCCGAACGATGACGCCAAAGAATATATCCATTATATCGGCGTAAAAGGAACGCTCGTATTTGCGGACGGCGAAACATCGAAGACGATTGAGGTGCCGATCGTCGAGAACGGTTATGTCGCGAAAGTGTCCCCTGTTTTCCACGTGATTCTCAGCAATCCCGTCGGTGCGACGTTAGGGGAGATGTCCGATATTCCCGTAAATATCTATGAGAATGACCCCTACAATCCGGAATTGGAGAGGAACTATATTTCGTTTTCCACCCCCCCCTACCAGGAAATCGCAGAAAACGCAGGTACCGTCTCATTGGACGTGCAGCGCGAGTTCCCAGAAGGCTCCGTAACGGTAACATACGCGATCGTCGATGTTACGACAACGCGCGGCGACGATTATAATGCGGCTGCAACCGGCTCGGTATATTTTGTAGAAGGTGAAACGCTGCAGACGATTCAGATCCCGATCGTGGACGACGCGATTTCGGAGGGGCGCGAGAGCTTTAGGGTCATTCTCATAAACACGACGGGAAGTCCATCCGAAATCAGGCCGCCTTCTGATATCCAAATCGATATCATCGGCAACAATAACGATGCCGACACGAGGCCGAAGCTGCAGTTCAAGCAGCCCGTCTTCTATACGATTGAAGAGTCCAAAGTCGCTACGATCGAAGTCATTCGCACCGGAAACAGCAGAGGGAACGTCTCGGTTCGCTACGAAACGGCAAACGTTTCCGCCAGCTGGAATGGCGATTATGCCGCTACCTCTGGAACGCTTACTTTCGCGGACGGTGAAACGAGCAAGAAGATTACCGTGCCGATTGTGGACGATCGTTATATCGAATATCGCGAAACGTTCAAGGTCGAGCTCTCGTATCCGTCATTCGACGCTTCCTTGGGCTCGCCGGCCGAAGCCACAGTGGTTATTTACGACAAGGATCATTTGTAATTATCAGAAGAAGGCCATCGGTCATATAAAGAAGGTCATGCAGCCGTCCTTTGTCGGACAACAGCATGGCCTTCTTTACACTGCACCTCTTATTCGAAATGAAACATTTCTTTAAAATGCTCCCTCTTCATATCACACTATCTCCCGTTCGCGTGGCGGATGGGCCGCGGCGCGGCAGCCCATCCGGGATTTAACTATCGTACCCGTTAGCGGTATGCTCTTTTCGGTACATTACTTATGTACCAAAAAACTAGGGGCTGAGCTTAAATAATTTCTTCAAATTTTTTAAGACATTGTCCACAAGCCATAAACCTACTGCTGCCGCAAAAACCCCGAATACAAAAAAGCCGTATTTAAGAGTATCATCAGCAGTAATAAACAAATATGCAACAACTCCTGCAAAAATAAGGTGTAAAATCAGACCCGTGACATAATAAATAATTGTCCTCTTCATTTTGTTAATCACCAGGTCGGTAACAATTGAGCAAGGTACACCAATTATTAGCGAGTAGCCTGCAGAGACCGTAAAAATGGGAATAAAGTTTGAAACCTCAGGGTAATCATAAGCAGTAAATGTTAGAAATAATGAAAGAATCACTGAACTTATTAAACTAGCTATAATCTTCCTCCCGATTCCAACTATTGTGATCATCTAGTCCCCTTTCGTTTTCAAGTACGAGATAATGACCTTCTAAAAAAATTTATCATGGAAATACAATGGATTCCTTCCGCACTCTTCTTTTCGTTATCGTAGCGATGGGCAGCCACGCGGCTACCCTTCGGAATTGTGTTATCGTGATCCTGATGCTCTGCTGATAATAGCCATTAACGTAGACGGGCAATGCTGCGTATGCAGAAGTCCCGGCCAACAGGATGCAGCTTGCCAGCACGGCGCTCGCCGTTGTTTTGACCCAATTGTTCACGATGATCACTCTCCAATCGGAATTAGGATTTGTATTCTTATGACGTGATTCGATGGGATAAGTTGCGCTGGCATCCTTTATCTGGATGCTGGAAGACGTATTCTGCCCGACACCGGTGTGCACAGAGAAGCTACTTCACCTCGAATATGCCAAGCGCCGTAGAATCCTGCCCCGTTAGCCAACCATGCCCCTCTCGCGGCAACAGGAGTGCCCACCAGCGGATCATGCTGAAAACCATGCTCACTCACGTCGATTTTTTGAATGAGCAGATTCTCGAACTGGATACGGAGGTAGCCAAACGGCTCGACCCTTTTCAGCAAGACATGGAACGGCTGGAAACGATTCCAGGGATCGGCCGGCGTACCGCCGAACAATTCTTAGCCGAAGTTGGGACTGACGTCGCTTCACGCTTCCCATCTGCCGCTCATCTCTGTTCATGGGCTGGCCTCGTTCCAGGGCAAAATGAAAGTGCCGGAAAACTTAAATCCTCGAAAACTCGCAAAGGCAACAAATATCTCCGAGCGGTACGGATCGAAGTCGCCCACTCCGTATGCAGATCCGACAACTACCTGGGAGCCCCGTACCGCCGCATCGCCGCCGAAAAGGGAGACACCGAGCAGCAGTAGCTGTTGCGCACTCGATCATGATCATTGCTTACCATCTCCTTGCGCGCAAAGAGGAACAGCGACAGCAAGATGCGATTGTTAGACAAGCCTTACGAAAGCTCGAGAATCTTGGTCTTCAAGTCGCTCTTTCTAATTCGGAGGCCTCTTAACTTCCTAATGTTTCATACATTCCTAAGAAGCTCAGCTTTTAAAAACCATCAAAGCTGGGCTTAGCTTCGTGCTGCCATTTTTGGGTTTGTGCCAAGAGTAAGTTTCGGGGTAGTCCAATAGACGGATGCCCGCGACCAGTGTGCTGTACATTGCTTTTTATGGGTAGCCATTAATGCTAACTATTTCTATGGATATCGAAATAAAAATAGAAAAAGCCCCGCATAAGCGAGGCCCTAATAACTATGTAGCGACAAAACATAGTTGATTAACGGACAAGAACTTGCTTGAATAAGTCTAACAGCTGCCTGTGGTATGCTACTCCGCTTGCCCGTTAGCCCTACATGCTGCTCAAGCGCCGCACCAGAGATTATAGAAGTAATTTCGACCTACAATGGGAGCATAATTCACTACCCCATAGCTCGCACCAGCCTTTACGGCTGAATGTACATTTTTTCCAACGTCAGGTCGACATTGGTTGATATGGTGAATTTAATATCGATATGGGCCCCTTGGGGAATTGGGGTAGCCGTCGTCAAGTACAGGCTGAAATTGTTATAGTATTTCGGATAAACCCTAAATGCCCCCGCCAGATCGGATGGCTCCTTCTGACCGATCACATTGCTTCTGTCGATGACAGACGTGTTCACAAGCGCTTTTCCGTCTATGCTCACCGTCACACTGTTCCAAAACGTATTCTGATTGTCTACTTCAATTTGTGTTGGCACTCTTGATTCTTGTAAAGGGAAATATATATTTGGGTAAAGCTGCGGTATTCTTGCGTATGGAATAATTCTTAAGTACATGCGGGTGTTGCCCGCCAGCGTCAATTCAGGGGCCTTATCTTGAACCACATCTAGATAATACGGACTGCTGAGATCATCGACCTGCTTCTCCAAATCTGCCACTCGCTGCTCCAGCGTTCGATTATCCGTGCCTTCACCGAAAGCAAGGCTTGATGTGACGAGTAATGAAATCGTCAAGACGGCCACCAAAAATTTCTTCTTCGTCAACAACATTCACTCCACCCGCCATTCTTATATGTTGGATTCGAACTGGCCAGTTCCAGTTCCTAACCAAGTATGCAATACCACCGAGAACTTGTTAATCCTACAAAAGATTCTTTTATTTTGTCGAAAATGAGCGAAACGGCAGCGAAATACATAAGAGCGGACGCCGGTTCCATGGGCTCGAGACCCTCCGCCGAAGCGATATTCGATACCGCTGAAATAAAAGGTAACAATAAGAACGATACGACCAACAACCATTTTGACAATTTCATGCTATGTCTCCTATGCTCTCTCTTTTGCCCCCAACGCGAAAACGCGTTGGCCGGCAGTTCTTTTTGACTACATTGGTAAGCAAGACGATACACTACTTGTAATAGTTTATAAATACTGAAAAATATTTTTTTTGTATACCCCATATAAGGGGCAACAAATCAAACACGAAAAAGACGCTATCCGAAGATACCAGCTACAACTTGATTTTCCGATTAGGCAGATTCGAACGATTTCCAGCTTCAACGTACTGTCCGATTATCCCTTTCAAGTAATTCTATAGTTGAAATTAAAAAACAAGGTAAACGCCATTTGGCAGTAACAGTGTTTTTCTGAAAAAGTAGCTGCGCGCGGCAAGCTCCTCACTAACGTATCTTTTAGCTGTCCTGTAACTGTCCAAGAGAGGTATACTATATCATATTAACGCTGGGAAGTGTTAAATTAGATGGACATAGAAACGGCTGTCGAGTCTTTCTCGACAGCCTGACAAGCAGAAACTGATTGACTTTTACTTGTTTGAAAAAAGTATGCCTGCAATTTCGTTAGCGTCCTTTTATTACCGGCATTATATTCAGTCCGGGTCATTACTCGCTCTGAAGATTCAGCTGTTTCCGGTACACGACCTTGGAAATCGCGATGCTGATTTCGTACAGCAGGAACAATGGTACCGTTACAACCAGATCGGATAAAATATCCGGAGGCGTAATCGCAACAGCGACGATTAGGAGCAAGAAATAAGCGAGTTTACGCGCTTTAGCAAGGCGATGCGGATTCAGAATGCCAAGACGGGTCAGAAACATAACGACCGCAGGCATTTCAAACAGCAACCCGAACGGCACGGTCATATGAATCATGAACGTAAAGTACTTATCCGCTGTATACATCGCATTGAAATCAGCCGCTGCCATCTGATTCATGAAGGAGAGCACCATTGGAAATAAAATAAGATAACCGAAGCTGATTCCAATGATGAACAATATTGTCAATCCTGGAATGAACAAGAGAGTTGCTCGCCGAGCTTGCTCGGAAAGAGCCGGCTTCACAAACTTCCAGATTTGATAAGCGGCTATCGGGATGGTTACTGCCAGTGCAAACACGCCCGCTATCATAAAATAGACCCACATCACATCAGACGGTCCAAGAATAACCAGCTTCTTATCCATTCCGCGCACGAGCCATTGATAGATATCCCGCACATAGAGGAAAGAGGCAACCATTGCGACCAGAAACGCAAGCAAGGTTCGAATAAGCCTCTTCCGCATCTCTTCAAGGTGTTCCATTACATTCATCTGTTTATTGCTGTCCGTACCCATGCTACTTGCCAACCTCAATAGATGACTTCGAAGACTCAGTATCGCTCTTTCCTTCATCAGCAGAATCGCCATTAACGAGTCCGCGCGTAGCACCTTTAAACTCGTTTAGCGTTCTGCCGACAGCTCGTCCAAGCTCAGGAAGTTTGGATGGCCCGAATATAATAAGCGCTATAACCAATATCAAGACAAGACCGCCAATTCCAATGTTTCCAAACGGCATAACCATTCATCTCCTCAGACTATTATAGGTCAGCCACAGCTTTTTTTGGATGCTGTGGCTGACGGTTTTCTAATCGGGCTTAAATCCAGTGCGTTCTCTATACTGTGACCGCAGCATCGTAAATTTTCTGCAATCCCGGTTTGCCCTTTTCCATCAGGAAGGAAGCACGGGTGAAAATCCCGGCGCCGGGACGGGTAACAAACGGAACAATCTGGTAATCAGCCTGAAAACTTTCATGCGTAGCGGTGCAGCGCACATAACCACGCTGGTTATTATAGAACTTGATATGCGGATTTTCCGCAAGGATGGCTTTTTGGGCATCGGTAATATCGACGCCGTCTCCTCCGGAGGTTATGGAAGTGCCGACAAATTCAGCTCCAAGGATCCCGGAATCCGGATTGTTGAAATCCGCCTTGATATCGCAAGCCCAGTTTGAGTGAACATCCCCGGTCAGGACAACAAGATTGGAAAGGTTCTTCTGTTTGGCGAAGCTTAGAATCCGGTCACGATTGGCGGAATAGCCATCCCATCCATCCATGCTGAACTCTTCCCCCTCTCCTATCAGATAGTCCCTCTTACAGAAAAACACCTGCTGCGGAATAATGTTCCACTGCGCTTGCGATTGATTGAGCCCTGAAAGCAGCCATTGCTCCTGCTCTTCGCCCATAATCGAGCGTTCCAAACTCGTGGATTCGGGTGTTGGGGGTTTGAGTCCGTCGCCACTCGCCTGATCATCACGGAATTGGCGGGTGTCCAGTACATGAACATTAGCCAGGTCACCGTAATTGAAATGTCTGTACAACTGCATGGTGAAACCGCTTGGCAGGGAAGCGCTTCTTAAAGGCATATTTTCATAATAGGCCTGGAATGCCGCAGCCTTGCGGGCCAGGAAAGGTTCGATCGGCTGATTGGCCTCAGGGATCAGACCGGCGTGGTTGTTCTCGACTTCATGGTCGTCCATCGCAACTACCCATGGGAACTTGGCATGTGCGGCCTGCAGGTCGCTATCACTTTTGTACAACGCGTAGCGGTTGCGGTAATCGTTAAGTGTAATGATTTCAGGACCGTTATGGTACCGTGGGCTTGGAGTATTCTGGTTGGGGCCGGGACCCTCATAAATGTAATCGCCCAGATGAAAGACGAGGTCCAATTCATCCGCAGCCATATGCCGGTAAGGGGTAAAGTATCCCGTTGGGTAGTTTTGGCAGGAAGCAAAAGCAAATGTCATTTTCGAAACGTGAGATCCGTATGCCGGCAGCGTTTTCGTCCGGCCTGTGGGACTGATTTCCTTTCCGGCTTGAAAGCGGTAGTAATAGACTTGGTTCGGTTTCAGTCCATCCACCTCGACATGCACAGAATGCCCGAGCTGGGCTCTGGCAAAGCCTGCTCCTTCACGCACGACCTTGCGGAATTTATCGTCGATGGCCACTTCCCATTTGACAGGAACGTCGCTGCCTGTCATGCCTCCGCCATTCAGCGGGTCTGGTGCAAGCCGGGTCCACAGCACAACGCTATCCTGCCAAGGGTCACCGGACGCCACCCCTAAAGTAAATGGGTATGCTGAAAATTTCGGGGCTGCATCGACAAAACCCCCTTGAAGTGAAGCGGCGATTGTCAAACCAAGCGATGCGATTGCGACCTTTCCTGTTGCCTGGAGAAAATCGCGGCGATCCATCTTGCCTTCCCGAAAGCGTTGTTCCAGATCCTTGAATAATTTTTCCTTGCTCATTACATCGACCCCTTTTCATTTGTATTCAATCTTCTTCCCTTGTCCACTTCATCGACTCCTTGAATTAATAACGTTTATGATTTCAATTGTCTGTTTCAGATGTAAAGGTCACGCGTGTTGAACCTCTTTGGCGGTTTCTGCATGACGTATTTTGCCAATCTTTAGTACACGGTTCGGCTCCCGTCCATATCCTTTAATCTCTAATCTGTCAGAATACACCCTGACTAGTGAATACGCATTAGTGTTGGCGGTTTCTACCATACCTTTGAAGTTTACGAAATAGATTCCGTTCTGCTCCGCATAGTTCCCTTCATGATTATGACCATTGAAGTAGGCAACTACATTTCCGGAGGACCCCAGCACCTTGACCAGAGCTTCGTAATTCCAGGCGTTGTGAACATTCAGTGGAGCGATCGGGTGATGACCGATAACGATTACCTTTTCTCCAGCCTTGACAGACTTTGCAAGTATATCCTGCAGCCAAGTCATTTGAACCGAATCTACACCACCGTTCCAAGTCTGGGCGTTGTCCGCCCCACTCCAGGTCAATACATCTAACACCGTCTTGGCCTGTTGGTGTTTCTCAGAATTTACAGGATTTGCGTATAAGCTGAGGTCATTTGTGTCAAGCACCACAAATCGCCAACCCTCATAGCTGAAATCATAATAAAAATTAGGCATGCCTAGCAGGTCGGCCACCTTTTTGGCATCCATAGCATAGTCATGATTTCCAAGCAAATGGTACTTTGGCCCTTTAACCTGATTGTAGACAGGTAGAATTTTTGAAAAACTGGAAGCGTTTTGGTCAATGATGTCGCCAAGATGGATGGTGAAAGTGACATCGTTTTCGTTGAAGGTTCTAACCGCTTCCGCAAGCTTGCCAAGAGAAGCCCGGTAATAACGTGTTGAACCGGACGGCGTATCGATATCGGCATATTGAGCGTCTGCCACGAGACCAAACTGAAAAATAAACTTCTTTTGGGAGAGAGTATTGGAATGATCGGGATCGTCTGAAGCTGCCAATACACTTCCAATCGGGTTCAACATGGATAAAGCGAAAGCAGCTCCAGCCAGCTTGGTTGTCTTTTGCAAAAAGGTACGGCGATCTATTTCTTGATCAAAGACAAAGACATTTTCAAGCTTTTGCTTTTTCTCTTCCTGTACTTCTCTATCATTTTTCATTTGTTCTCAACACTTCCTGTTCATCGTATTTTCAACAGACTCCCAGGACAAAAGAATAGAATATGCCATTTTATGGGTTCCTCGCCTATTCCGATTAAGTTATCAATTCCTCCCTTTCAATTATTTTGGTCATAAAAAAATCAAGGCGAGTACAAAACAGACGCCTCCCTCCTTCCATCTGGGTAATATGGCTATTCTTTCCTGAGTCGGCTTAATAATAACGTCTTTTTATTTGTACAATTTCAACTCAATTTGTAGATTTTGTAAATATATGCTCAAGTCGGTTTTATTTTTCTTTAGATCTATCAATTTCTGCTGCCTTTTGAACATATGCAAGGATCGATTGTATTTTCACAGAACATTAATCATGAAATAATTGATAGATTTCTGAAACAATTGTTATAGAGAGGCATCTCCGAACAAAATATAATGAATTTAATACAACGTTGTATGTTTCCAATTGACAAGGAGGGCGGTATTTTTGAAAACGTTATCACTATTGATCGTAACAATTGCTATGACATTGGCTCTGGCGGCTTGCAGCAAAAGTGGCAACAAGCCGGTAGACCAGCCTTCAGCGACATCGGACGGCTCGGCGGTGGACGCGGACAACACGGCCTGGGATCCCTACACCCCTTATAAAGAAACCGTTTCCTTTACGAAGGGGGTCATCAAAGGCTCGGAAAACTTCCCGGAAGGCGACGATTTCGCCAACAATGACTTCACCCGTTACGTCAAAGATCAGATGAACATTGAAACGAAGATCGCCTGGGAAGTGGATGCAAACAATTACGCTCAGAAGATCGCACTTTCGATTGCCTCGCAGAACATTCCCGACATGATGGTGGTGGATCGAAAAATATTCAAGCAGCTCATCGACAACGACCTGATTTGGGATATGACGAAAGCGTACAACACCAGCATTTCTCCATTTCTGAAGGAGCAATACGATACCTACGGCGACCGTCTGTTCGATGAAGTGACGGTAGACGGCAAGCTGATGGGCATACCGGCGACGAATATCGGCTATTGTCAAAATGTGCTCTGGATCCGCAAGGACTGGCTGGACAAATTGCATCTCGACGCTCCCAGGACGCTGGACGACGTCATCAATGTTGCCAAACAGTTCGTAGAGCATGATCCCGGGGGCAACGGGCCGGGCAAAACGATCGGCCTGTCCGCGGCCGGCAACGTTTACAGTGGCTACAATTCAAGATTCGGCCTTGATACGATCTTCTCCGTATTCGGCGCTTATCCCGGTTCCTGGGTGAACGTGGACGGCAAGCCGGTTTACGGCTCGGTGATGGACGGCATGAAGCCGGCCCTGTCGCTGATGCGCGATCTGTATGCGCAAGGCATTCTGGACAAAGAATTCGCTATCCGCAAAGACAGCGACCGCGACGCCCTGCTCGCTTCCGGACAGCTTGGCATGTATTTCGGTGTCTGGTGGCCGGCGGGCGGGCAGACCGATGCGGTCAAGAACAATCCTGACGCGGACTGGATTGCGGTCTCCGCCCCCGTCAATAACGAAGGGAAGCTGACGACAATCGAGAACGATCCGCTGGCTGGCATAGTTGTCGTAAGCAAGAAGTTCGCTCATCCGGAAGCGATCGTGAAGGCGCTTAACGCCGGCTACGACAGTCTACGCGGCAACGGTGAGGCTGGCGCTGCATCCTATAAGCAATGGAACGAGCATTCTCCTGGCATGGGCTGGGGCACGATGTTGATTCCGATTGCTATTGATTATCATAATTCCATCGGTATATTGCTGGCCGATTTGAACAAAGCGCTTAAAGCGGATGATCCCAGCCTCATTTCGCTCAAAGGCTTCGAGGGCGCCTTCGAACGGATCAAGGCAAATAGGGAACATCCGAAGAAGGATATTAACGCCTATATGGAAGAGCAGGCGCGCATCTTCGGCACGACGGCTGCGGTTGACGGTAACCTGGAAGTTATACCAGCGGCATTTTTCGGCCAAACGGCGACAATGGCAACCAAATGGTCCAACCTACAGAAGATGGAAACTGAAATGCTGATCAAAATTATTATGGGCGAGCGGCCGGTCGAAGATTTTGACAGCTTTGTCGATCAATGGTACGCAGCGGGCGGGCAGGAAATTACAAACGAGGTCGCCGCCGAGATGAAGCCATAGGGAAGGACCGAAGGAGGACCGTTATGACGAGACCGAATCGAAAAGCAAGAAATACAGAGGTGCTCAGCTACCATTTGATGGTGCTTCCCGGAGTCGTCCTGCTGATCATCTTCAGCGTCATTCCCTTGTTCGGGCTTGTTATCGCCTTTCAAAATTATATTCCCGCCAAGGGCATACTCGGTTCGAAGTGGGTCGGTCTGGACAATATCCGGTACATGTTTCAAATTCCCGACGGCATCCGCGTATTGAGCAATACCAGTATTATCGCCGCGGCGAAAATCGCAGCTGGCATTATCGTTCCCGTGGGCTTCGCGCTGCTGCTTAACGAGGTGCGGAACCGCACATATAAGAAAACGATTCAAACTATTGTCTATATGCCGCATTTTCTGTCTTGGGTCATTGTGGGGAGTATCTTCGTCTCGATGTTTTCGATGGACGGCGTCATCAATTCGGCTGTTGCCGCATTCGGCGCCGAGCCAGTTATGTTCATGGCCAGCAACTTCTGGTTCCGCCCCATTCTTGTGGCGACGGACGTCTGGAAGGAATTCGGCTACGGCGCGATTATTTATCTGGCGGCCCTGACCGCCGTCGATGCGAACCTGTACGAGGCTGCCGCCATGGATGGCGCCTCGCGGTTCAGGCAGCTAATGCATATTACGCTGCCCGCGCTTGTTCCCACCGTTATTCTGATGTCGGCACTCAGTCTAGGGAACATATTGAATGCCGGCTTCGACCAGGTATTTAATATGTACAACCCGCTCGTCTATGAGACCAGTGATATTATCGACACGTACGTCTACCGGATGGGACTGGTCGATATGCAGTTCAGCCTCGGTACGGCCGTCGGTTTAATGAAGTCGGTCGTCAGCTTCGTACTGATCTCCGTATCCTATTTTCTGGCAAACAGATTCGCTGGCTATAAAATCTTCTGAGGACAAGGGGGCCGTTCAATGGTGCATTCGGAATCGCTGTCAGAGAAGCTGATGAACGCCGTCGTCTATATCGTGCTGACGATTGTAACGATGGCTTGCCTCTTCCCGATCGTTCATACGATAGCCGTTTCGTTCTCGGACAAAGCGGCGGCCGTTGCAGGCATGGTTACGGTCTGGCCGGTCCGGTTTACGACTGCCTCCTATCATGCCATCCTGGAGGACGAGCAGTTCTTTCGCTCGTTTGGCGTCTCAATCTTCCGGGTTTTGCTTGGAGGAAGCATCAATCTCATCCTGAGCATACTGATGGCTTATCCATTATCCAGAAGCAAGCGGTATTTTCCGCAGCGCAACCTTTATATCTGGTTTCTGGTGTTTGTCATGCTTTTTAATGGCGGCATCATTCCGAATTATTTGCTCATCGACAAGCTGAATATGCTGGACACGATCTGGGCGCTCGTTCTGCCGGGCGCCGTGCCGGTGTTCAGCGTCATTATCCTGATGAATTTCTTCAAAGGATTGCCCGGCGAGCTGGAAGAAGCGGGCCGCATCGATGGCGCCGGCCCGTGGAACATGATGATGAAGATTTTCGTTCCGTTGGCCGCGCCTTCGATCGCCACAATTACGCTGTTTTCCATCGTGGGGCATTGGAACGCCTTTTTCGATGGGATCATTTATATCAACACGTCGGCCAATTTGCCACTCCAGTCGTATATGCAGCAGCTCGTTGTCGAGCTCAGGGAAACGAGCATGCTGTCGATGGAAGAGCTGCAGCGCATGAACGAAATTTCCAACAAAACGTTTAATGCGGCCAAGGTGTTCGTGTCCATAATCCCGATCCTGCTCGTCTATCCGTTCCTGCAAAAATATTTTGTTACAGGCCTTGTAATGGGTGCTGTAAAAGGGTAGCGTTCCCCGTCCGACCCGCCGGTCCAGCACCCCACCGCTTGCGGTTTGCGCAATGCCGGCTGGAGCCGGGAAAGCACGACGCGACGTTGGACGCTGCCCGCTATCTGTTTCATTTTTACAACAACCTTTAGCTACAAAAAAAATGCAACTGCTGCGAAATTGCAGTACGCTGGTCTTGAGCGGATTTCGTCATTTTCTCCCGCTGTATGAAAGCGACTTCATTTTTGATTATGAAGTTAAACTATTTTCACAAGGGAGGATGTCTATGTATCGTGTTCTGGTTGTGGACGATGAATGGACGGAACGGGAAGGACTGGCATTTCTGATTAAGCAGCAGGAGCTTTGCTTCGAGATAGACAAGGCGTGCAACGGGCAGGAAGCGTTTGAGCTGCTGCAGCGGTGGCCGGCGGATGTCCTCATTACGGACATTCAAATGCCGCTGATGAATGGGCTGGAGCTGTCGGAGAGAATAAAGGAATTGTACCCGCAAATGATTATCCTGATCTCCAGCGCTTACGACGAATTCGAATATATGCACAGAGCGATCAAGGTGAAGGTTGAGGATTATATTTTGAAGCCAGTTGACGTCAATCAATTTGTACCCATCATTTCCCGTGTACGCTCGAAGCTGGACGAACGGAGCCGGGAGCGCGAAAATCGGCGCAAGCTGTTCGAAGATTATAACGGCGCATCCTTCTTCATAAAAGAGAAGCTGATGCTGCAGCTGCTAGACAATATCCCCCCTTCGCAGCCATTCAATGATTCCGATACAGGAAAAAGCGAGAAAAAAGCGATTTCCCAAGCTGTTGCCTTAATCGAAAGTCACTATTGCGAAGAAATCGGCCTGGAATGGGTTGCTGGGCGAATTTACCTCTCCCCCGGCTATTTAAGCGGTCTGTTTAAGAAGGAAACCGGCAAAAGCATTATCCAATACATCACACTTTGCCGCATGGAGAACGCGAAGAAGCTGCTTCTGGAAACGAATATGAAGATTGTCGATGTGTGCCAGAAAGTCGGCTATAACAACCCCTCCTATTTTACGCTGATCTTTCGCAAATATTTTGGTGTTACGCCCAATCATATGAGAGAAAAAGGGGAACGGGCATGAATCCGTTTGTTCGTTTCTTCCTTAATCTCCGCTTCAAAAACAAATTGCTGCTGTCCTACCTCGTCGTTGTGCTCATTCCGGTCGTGACCTGGGTCATCTATTCGTTTATCCAGACGAATCGATTTATTATCGATCAGTCAGAAACAACCTTCCAGAATATTTCGGTCACGACCCGAAGTAATTTGGAGCAAAAGCTGAAAAAAATTGAAAACGCCTTCGAACTGATGACGTCGGACACGACGATGATGAGAATCATCAACGGGAAATACGCCAGTAATTACGATAAATATTATGATATCACCTTTAAATTCGATCCGATGGTCAACGCCTTGAAAATGATGAACAGCGAGATCTTGCAAATCAGCATTTTTACTAACGGCGACATTAAAAATGCCAGGGAAAACTTTATTGATCTGGAGGAATCTATCGATGAATTCGAATTTTTGTCCGTCGTCGATACGATTGATGCCGTCTGGATTTTCAAGGACGGTCATCTGAGCGTGGCGCAGCAGGTGCTGTCGCTGGACGAGCCGGGCCAATCTGCCATCGTCTCTCTGGACATCGATGCGAACTATATACTCAGCAACAATGTTTCTTCCGAGCTGAAAAATTACGGTTTGCTGATTATGGATAGCGACAATGACGTCGTCTATCGGGAAGACCGTCTGGAGCATCCCGTCGCAAACGGCAATGCCACGGTTGCAGAATTAGAGAAAATGAGCCAACGCAATGATGATTTCCTTCTCTTTCATGAAAAGGTATATCCGGAAGGCTGGGAATTGTATATGTACACCGATACCCGCTCGTCGATGATCTCCTTCGGCAGCGCCTTCCGCTCCACCCTATCTATTACAATTGTTGTCGTTACGCTGATCTTTATCGTCATCATGCTGTTCTCCCATACGTTCGTCAGGCGCATCGCGCGGCTCAACCGTCTGCTTGCCGGAGTCGTATCGGGCGGATTCGAAGCGAGTATCGCTTCCGGCTACCGGGATGAGATCGGGGAGATGACCAATAATATCGGCGCGATGGTGAAGCAGACGAGACAATTGATTGACGAATTGCACGTCAGCCATGCGCAGCAGCGGGAAGCCGAAATCAAAGCGCTGCAATCACAGATCAATCCTCATTTTTTATATAATACGTTGTCAACAATCAATTGGAAGGCGATACAAAGCGGGAACGAGGATATTTCCAAAATAGCCGTCTCGCTCTCGGCCTTTTACCGTTCGACGTTAAACCGTGGGCACATGGTGACAACGGTCGAGAACGAGCTGGCCCATGTCCGGGCTTATCTCGATATCCAGTTAAGTTCGTCTCACCATTCTTTCGATGTAGCTTACACCATCGAAGACAAGATTCTGGAATATCACATGCCCAGCATTATCCTGCAGCCCATCGTCGAGAATGCCATCGAGCACGGTCTAGCATCCAGGATCAGCAAGGGTGTTCGGGGCGCTATCCTTATCAACATTTACGAGCAGGGAAACGATATTTTGCTCGAGGTGATCGATAACGGCAGCGGCATGAGTGACGAAACCGTGAGTGACGTGCTGGTGAACGGCAAAAAGGGGTACGGCCTCCAAAATGTCGATCATCGGTTGAAACTATTTTTTGACCGGCAGTACGGTCTGACGTTCCATAGCTTGAAGCCATACGGCACAAAGGCTGTCATTCGCATTCCGAAATATGTCCATTTCTAGAGAGATACCGCAAGCCCGGCACGAAAGAAAACCAATCTTAATCCGAATACGAAAGGAATGGATCATTATGAACCCTCTATTGGCAGGAAACTCACTGGACACGCTATTCCAATTGAAAGATTGCAAGAGCAAAAGAATTTCAAGCCATGACAAACTGGGTGGAAACAAGGACTGGATCGATATCGCTCTAGGTGAAACGCGAATCTTCGCCGAAATTGATGAGACGGCCATCATTCGTCATCTATGGTGCACAGTAGGAACGAGTGATCCGCTGTATGCACGGAAAACGGTTTTGCGAATGTATTGGGATGATGAAACCGCTCCCAGTGTTGAGGCTCCCTTGGGTGATTTCTTTGGAATCGGTCACGGTCTGATTAAAAATTTCGTCTCCGAGCCGCTGATGATGAGCCCCCAAGGAGGTAAAGGATTTAATTGCTTTTTCCCGATGCCGTTTAAAACATCCGCGCGGCTGGAATTGACGAACGAATGCAAATCCGCTATTAGCCTCTACTTCTATGTGGATTACGAAACTTACGACGACCTGAGCGGAGATGTGGGCTACTTCCATGCCCAGTGGCGTAGAGAGCGGGACACGCAGGGCTGGGCTGATCCCGGCGTCAATATTCTTACCCGGAAAGCGAACAAGCCCGGTTATCCGGACTGGTTCCCCGAGGCGTGGCTGACGCCGAATCTGGACGGCAAGGACAATTACGTCATCCTGGAAGCGGTGGGTAGAGGCCATTATGTCGGCTGCAATTTGAATATAGACTGTACCGAAATGCAGGCTAATGACTGGTACGGTGAAGGGGACGACATGATCTTTATCGACGGCGATTCGTATCCCACTATTGTCGGCACAGGGACGGAAGACTATTTCAATACGGCATTCGGTCCCAGCGAGGAATATAACGCTCCCTGGCATGGCATCACGGTAAACCAGGGCGATGCCAAATGGCGCTGGAGAGGAAAAAACGCCATGTACCGGTTTCATATCAAAGATCCCATCCGCTTCTCCTCATCCATTCGCGTCACCATAGAGCATGGACATGCCAACAAGCTTTCCCATGATTATTCCAGCACGGCTTACTGGTATCAGACGGAGCCGCATAAGCCTTTCGCTACGTTACCTCTCGCGGCACTACGGCTTCCCAAAGATGCGGAAGATAAGTGAGAAGAATTCAGGAATGTGAAATCCTTTGCAGACTGGTATATCGAAACGTCGTTCGATTCACGAATCCTTTGTCGTCCGAAGAAGTAAAAGGAGCTGCCGCAGCAGCTCCTTCGTCAAATATCTTTTAGCAAGCTATCGTGCTCGTTCGTGTTGCATTCCTGAGTCTTACGGCAAATTATTCCTGTATTTTCGCTGATTCGTAATCATCTACTATTATATTAATTATTTTATATGATTCTTCTGCTATTGCCTTACTTGTATTTTTATTACCATTGTAGGTTATTAAAGCCTTCCATAAAGCCCATCCTCTTGCTCTGTTCCAGGTTTCTTCATCCATATTTAATACATTCTTGAATATCCTTCTACTATTAGCGTCAAAAAATGTCCATGCCATTGCCGCATCGCAAGCAGGGTCTCCTGCACCCAATATTCCGAAATCAATAACTGCACAAAGTTTCCCATCCTTAACCAGCAGATTTCCTGGTGCTATATCGCCATGAACCCAAACTGGAGCTGATTCCCATTTAGAATCTAATGCCAGTTGCCATATTTCGTTCAATACATGTTCATCAAAAGTATCTCTATTATTCTCAATTGCATTTCCAGACTCTTCATCGTATACAGCTATAGCTCCACCTCTATAAAAATTATGCTGCCCGGCTAATGGACCTCCACTAGCATCAATAGATTGTAATTCCATTAAAAATGTCCCTAAGTCACTGGCAAATTGATTTAAATCATTAATATTCTTTTGAGCTGCTGTCTCTCCCTCCAACCACTTGTTGATAGACCAAGGGTATGGATATTCTTCGCTTGGATTACCTTTAGCTAAAGGTGTAGGAATGGGTAAAGAGAGTTTTCCAGATAATATTGGCAGCCATATTTGTTCTTTCTCCACTTGAGGAACATAGGATGCTGCACTTGGTAACCTTACACTCATATGTTCGCCTAAATGAAAAGTTCTATTATCATTCCCGCTAACTTTTACAGGCCTGATATCCAGATCAGACCATTCTGGAAATTGTTCATTAATTAATTTCACAACCAAATCGACGTTTATATTATTCATATAATCCCTCTCAAACCACCCGGAATTTTGTAAGAGTATAAAATTTAATTAAAAAAAAAAGACATCGTTCAATACGTACGTCTGGTTAATTTGAAAGACAGACATACAGGAATGAGGCGCTACCGGTGATCCTTGTAAAGGTTCGGTCTGGTCGCAGCCCGTATTGCTTCTAGTTCCTCGACGGACAGCGGTACAGCAGCGGCCGATACATTGTGTCGCAGCTGCTCCAGGCTACTTGCGCCGGGAATTACCACACTCACCGTTGGATCGCTCAGCACATACCGAATGGCGGTCTGCGCCAGCGTTCGCGTATCGCCAGCGAGCCCAAGGAGACTCCGGCGCAGGGCGGGCAATTCCTCACGGCTGTAATCGAGATAGTCCCGGTCCGCCTTGCCCTCCCCGCCCTCTGCGAGGATGCCGCCAGCGAGTGGTCCGCGTGCGATCAAGCCGATCTCGTGTTCTGCAAGCAATGGAAGAACTTCCTCCTCGGCACGCCTGTCAAGAATGCTGTACTGGTTCATTACGCTTGCGATGCCGCTGCGCCGGACGTATTCCCTGATTACATTCGGACGTATGGATGATATCCCGTAGTGGCGGATCAGCCCGTCCCGTTTAAGCTCCTCAAACGCTTCGATCGTTTCCCCGATCGGATCCCCAATCGTTCCTCCGTGCAGCTGGTACAGATCGATATAATCAGTCCCAAGCCTTCTTAGGCTCTCTTTGACTGCTGATTGAATGTAAGCTTTGGAAGGGTCCCAGGACCAGCCCTCTTTGCCCGGCTCCCGCCGGTTGCCGACTTTGGTTGCCACGATGACATCGGCGCGGCGGTGCCGGATCGCCCTGCCAACAATTTCCTCATTGCGCCCCTCATTATAGAGGTCGGCGGTGTCGAGGAAATTCACGCCATGCTCCAATGCTTCATGGATAATGGAGACGGCCTTGGCCTCGTCCGAACCCAGCGACATGCACCCGAGACCGATCTCACTAACGTACAGATCCGACCTTCCCAAGCGATTTCGTTTCATCTGCTTCCCCTCCTGTGTGCGGATTGTTCAAGTATACCAATTCAATTGGCTTAACGCCGCTGCCTGGCTGAAATAATATTAAAAAATAGTCGGTACCATCCCCCCATCCATACGGATTGGAGAACCCTTGAACGCGGATGCATATGGACTACATACAAAAGCAGCCAGTCTGCCTACTTCAACAGGCTTGATAAATCGCTGTATTTCAGATTGAGGCAGGTTTGCAGCCATAAATTGTTTTTCTTTTTCTGAAAAAGTCATATCTTCATCAGGGTATATACCCTCGATTATTTGATGCACATTTTCAGAGAGTGTTGGTCCCGGCATGATCGTATTGACTGTAACCTCTGTTCCTATTGTTAATTTGGACAAGCTTTTTGACAATGATAACAGCATTGATTTTGTCATACCATACTGAGGCATTTGACCTGAAGGCATAACTGCTTCTTCACTCGCAATAAAGATAATGCGGCCATAATCATTTTTCAACATTTTAGGCAAATAAAATTTTGATAATCCATTTGCAGCAAGAACATTGGTACGGAAGTATTTTTCCCATACCTCATCGTCAACGTCCTCATATTTCATCATTTCATAAATCCCCATATTATTAACTAAAATATCGATATTGGGGTATTTTTCAAATAATGCTTCTCTTTGCCCAATATCCACAATATCGGCTGCGGCATTTTGAGGAGAGGTAGTCGGAAAATCTGACTTCATTTCATGTACAATTCGTTCTGCCTCTTCATAATTTCGTCCATTAATTAGTACATTAACACCTTCTTTGGCTAGTTCAATGGCAATTGCTTTACCTATACCTTTTGTTGATCCTGTAACTAAAGCTGTTTTATTGGTTAATCCCATTTCCATAATAGATTTCTCCTTTAGTTGTCATTTATTACTTTATTACCCTGTTTTGATATAGGGTTAATAAATTTACGTTGAACAGTGATTATATTACCTTCTCCGGATTGTTCAGTAACTAGCATACTGCGCCAAAGTTCTTGTTTGACACGCCAAATGATAAAACTCAGTAAATACGGGTTCTCTGCCGTTTTGGTTAGGTTGTGAATTCTATATTAATGAATGGGCGGCATTCCTTGCCGTCCTTCTGATATTGAGTTTGTACCTGAATGTTCAGTACGATAATTTGAAGGAGTGTCACCTTCCCAAAGGCGGAAGGCGCGGTAGAACGAGTTCTGGTCTTCATATCCAATCAAGAAAGCCACTTCTTTAATATCGAGCGAGGGGTCTGCCAAGTACTCTCGTGCCTGCTCATGTCTGGCTTCTGTCAACAGCTGCTTGAAGCTCGTGTTTTCGTCAGCAAGCCGGCGCTGCAAGGTACGATCGCTCATATTGAGCTCCTTCGCAACAGCCTGAATGTCGGGGCGCCCTCCTGTGAGGCTGCGTTTCATGATCCATTTGACCATCTCGGAAATTGAACGTCTGTGCTGCTGTTCATTGAGCGACCGGTCCAGAACGGGAGTCAGGATCTCCAGCAGCTCTTCGTTGTACGAGACAAAGGGGAGGTCCAGATCTCTTCGATGCAGCGTCAACCGGTTACATTTTGCACCAATCCGGATACGGCAGCCGAAGTAAGCTTCAAGAGCCTGCACATCGCCCATGGAGTGCGAAAATTCGACGGACTGAGCCGTCAAAGGCTGACCTGTGCCCCGGCGCCCAAGCTCCAGAAGATATGCCAGCGTGATACCAATCAGCATCGGCGGGCCGGGTTGCCCGGTATGCAGCCATTCCAGTTCGATTGTACAATGCTCGCCCTCCTCGGTGATACGCAAGCTTTCGGGGGGACATAGTTGTTTGTACCGGGCCATTCGGTTTAGAGCGTCGCGATAGTCACGAGCATGGTAAGTAGCCAAGACGGACGGAGGGTACTTTGCTGTTTCAAAGACAGTCGCAAGCTTGATGATTCCTTTGGCAGTGTCGCCGATGAGATCGGAATATGCCTGCCAGATCGCGAAATATTGGGCGGTGGTGACCAGTGGTTCACTAATAATAGTGAGCGGCAGTCGTGCTTTGCGAGCTACGTCGTGCGCGGAAATCCCTAATTGACATAACCCTGCCCAAAATCCCGGCGGGAATTTAATACGGTCAGAGGTATGAGACTTCATATATGCGGGCCTCCTTTAGGTAGTTCATTAGTTTTGCCCTTAAAAATGAAAAAGCCGCGATTTACGCGGCAATTGATAAGATAATGTTCTTTTTACTTGCGGCGAAGCGATTTAACATCTTACATATTTGCGTTTGAAGCCAAGCTGTCCTTTATCAACTGCCTTTTGAATATTTTCGGAAGCGAGCAGAAACTTGCTTTTGGTCTTGTCCCGTTTGACTTCTACCGGACCTACTGCCTTTGCGGTGTCGAACGCCTTATCATGAAGAGGCAAATAGGATACCCCGACTGTATAAATAAAATTATTCATAGCATATTTTGTTCGTTCGGGAGAATCTTGAATCGTAGTTTGCGCGATTTCAAGCATATTGGCAAGTTTGCTCTCGGAAAATTCACCATCGGGTCGATTTCCCAAAAGCCAGCAGTAACAGCTCCAGCCCGCTGACATTCTCAGCTCTTCGCCGCTTGCAATCCATTTATCGGCAACTTCTTGTGCAATATCTGTTTCTGCCAAGGTAACTGCCACCACATAATCGGAAAGCATAAAAAAATATGCCGCATCTATCCAACGCTCAAAGTCAGCTTCAGTCATTTCTTTTGGATCGGAAATTACGCCGGCAAAGTACATGGCGTCATAATTTCCCGTGGCGTAAAGCTGCTCAGCCAAAGGCTGATTTTTTTTGATTTTCTTGGCGATGGGCTTCATTTCGCCTGTAGCCACACCAAAAAGCGGTTCGTGCGCGCCATTGGATACGTATATTTTCTTGGTTCGTTCCTTGCTGAGAGCTTCTAGCTCCTGCATAACCATTTCAAAATTCATTGTTTAACACTTCCTTATTTTGAAGGCTTTCATCAAGTTTATCATATTCACATACTGCAAAGCTATAGTGAAGCAACACCGGTTGCGTTCGGAAAGCCATTGTATTTGCATATGCAATCCATTGTCCCTATTGCTGACAAATATAACTGAATGTTGGTTTAGGAATCCGAATCCAATCCGATCAAACAGGGAATAATTAGTTTGGGTTACTCATTCATTTGGAAGAAGGAAGATGTCAATGCCAAATTATGTTTGGTACCTCTCTCTCGTCGTTATAAGCATCATCATAGACGTATTTATGGTGATAAAAACAAAGAAAATCCAATTAATCAGTTTACTTTTCGGGATGATTGGAGTCGGTTATTCCATCGAATTTTTTATCTGTATACTTTTTGACAGTTATCGTTATATCCCCGATATTCTTGATAATTCTTATGACGATAACATTCTTGGCGCAATTGTATCCAATGCGTTTTCTTTGCCTTCTGCTTCGATTGTAATAGCCGGTTTATATTTAAACTTTGGATGGATTCTACTGTTCTCCGGAATATTTTTCGGAATAGAGTGTCTGTTCCTCAAGCTGGGTATTTATGAGCATCACTGGTGGAAATCTATATATACACTTATTGCCCTCCCGTTTTATTTCGGATTCGCAAAAATTTGGTTTCGTAAAATAGAAAAGTTCCTCCACACTCCTTTATACTTTGCAACGCTATGCTTCATTATTTTCGGCATTCGCGTATCCATGGATTATGTAATCTACGCAATCATAAAGAGTCACCTTTTTTTAATCGGATGGTTTGAGGACCCGTATCGCGATAATACCGTATTCGCTGCTGTCCAGAGTTTTTTAATTTGTATTTTAATCGTTATCCTATTTAAGCTTAAACTGCATCTATCCGTTAAAATAGCCCTCCTCTTCCTGATAACTGGCCTTAATTCTTTAATATTGATTTCGTTGGGCATTTTACATATTAAGTCTTGGGATGTGTTTTTTACACTTTCGGCAAACCTGATTGTACTCCTTATCCTGTTTCCGTTCAGTTGGTTATTATCATATCCTGAAAAGAAGCTCCCGTAATCCGGCATCGGAATGTCATTATTGAAATAAAAGTACATGCTCCCTGATCCAGAGAACGGACAATAAGACACTTTCTCATATAATGAGATTGTGTCTTATTCGGGTATCCGTCAGTTTCCCTTTGATTCTGCTATGGCAGCTTCTCAAATCTATTTTCCTGGGCGTCAATCAACGCCATTTTATAGTTCAGCTTTTCTAATGTTTTCATTAACTTTTGTATTTGTTCTTCTACCTTGTATTTCTGGTGGGCCAGCATGCCTTTCCTTTGCTGCAGCGTACTGTCCCCAGCCCTATAAAGCTCGTTATATTGTTTGATTTCCGCTAAAGGCAAACCTGTTGAACGCAGGGCTTGCACCGTTTCGATCCAATCGATGTTCGAGTCATTATATACCCGCCCCCCATTCACATCCCGGTCAACATGGGGCAGCACGCCTTCTTTCTCATAAAAACGCAAGGTATGCGGAGTGATGCCCGTTTTTTCTGATACCTCTTTAACTGTATAGAGCATACAATATTTTCACCATCCACATTAGAGTTACTTTAATGTATTTTACATTATGAAGGTCGTTTTTTCAACTAAATACCTGTAATTTATAGGTTCAAAAAAAAGGTTGACTTAGAGTCACTTCTACCTAGTAAGCTTATATAGAGTTAAGACAAACGCTGCAGCGTTTTAACAAAACGGGGTGATTTTAGTTTTCAATTGACACTTCCTTCATGGGAATGGAAGGGCGAAGCCGTCATTCTGTCGTTGCATTCGCATTTCAGATTTTTCTATTGTTTCGTCACATCATAACGATATTATACTGTTCTTGACAAGGAGATGCTTCAATGACAAAAACTGTATTAATCACGGGCTGCTCGACTGGATTGGGAAAAACAACAGCCAGAAAGTTTGCTTCCGAGGGATGGAATGTAATTGCGACAATGCGTAAGCCGGACGAAAGTATTGCGGCAGAAAATCCCGATCGGATTTTCGTAACAGCGCTGGATGTAACCGATCCTGCCAGCATTGAGACGGCAATTGCGGCGGGAGTCGCCCGGTTTGGGCGGATAGACGCCGTTGTGAACAACGCCGGTATCAGCGTTGTTTCGATTTTTGAGGCGACACCTATGAAGATGGTGCGCGACATTTTCGAAACCAACGTATTCGGCGTCATGAACGTGATTCAGGCGATCATACCGCATTTTCGCGAGCATGGCGGCGGAGCTGTCGTCAATATCAGCTCGGGTGTGGGCTACGCGTCGAGCCCGCTGCTGACGGTCTATACGGCGAGCAAGCATGCGATCGAGGGGTTGTCGGAATCGCTGTCCTACGAGCTTGAATCGCAAAACATCACGGTAAAACTTGTTGAGCCGGGAGCCATTAGAACCACAAACTTTACGCCAAGCACCCTGTCTGCCTCCCAGGATGCTCCCACTCCTCCTGAATATAAGGTGTATGTTGACCGGATGATGAATGCAATGATGAATTATCCGTTCGAAGATGCGAATGAGGAACATGTTGCGGCTATTGTCTATGAAGCAGCAGGCGACGAGTCTGTCCGGCTCCGGTATGTCTCAGGCCCCGATGCAGAAGAGATGGCGAGGCTGAGATGGTCGACGTCTGAAGAAAATTACATGACAGTCATGCGTGACCTGATGGGCCAGACAGCGTGGCGCAACAGTCTTGGCAAGCAAAGCCTTGAACAGCCAAACACTTGAAAGATGTCTCTTAGATGATTCGGGCCATCACCCGGTTCAAACGCAATGTCCCATAAGCATTTACAAGAATAAAGCTGAATCCAATTATAGGGTTCAGCTTTATTACATAGAGCGCTTTGAGCATTACAACAAATATTTCATATTCCTCCAATTATAAACCTTAACTTTCTCCAGTTGATTTTTTGCGGCATTATTCATTGCTTTGGCAATGTTTTTTCCTTCGGTACCTTTATAATGATTCAGTTTCCCAAAGAAAAACGGGTCAATTATCGTCCATATTCTCATTATGAGTCTTTCTAACGGGCGATTTTCCTTTCGTTTACCCATAATCATCGAGGGACGAAAAAAGTGCGTATGATCAAAATCCAGCGCTCTAATATCCCGTTCGATTTCGCCTTTGGTTTTTACATAAGAAATCCGTGAATTGACATTTGCCCCGACCGCTGTAACCACGAAAACAGATCTTGCTCCTTTTTCTTTGGCGATCTGTGCCGCTAAAACCGGATAATCGTGCGTTTCGCCAAGTGTAATGAATATTTCATCTGCTTCCATATGTTCTTTCAAGCCAGGCAAAGAATAGTAATCACCGATCAATCTCTTTAATTTGGGATGATTGATATTCAAGTTTCTACGAACAACAGCGGTTACTTGTTCATAATCATCATTATTCAACAGCTCATCAAGAAGGTATGATCCTACGAAACCGGTTGCCCCGAAAATAATTGCTTTTTTCATCTTTGTCCTACCTCCTGCTCGCTCCATTCCCATATTTGGATGAAGGCTGTTTATCCTGTGCCTGGGAGGAAACAGGAGCAACCTTTTTTCTCCTGTCCAGAGCATTGCCGCGGCGAAAATGCGAGACGCCGCGCGAAGTTCCGGTCGGCTAAGCAGCCTCGTTTACTTGAGAGATAAACCCGCCAGCAGCGATAGATCGCTGCCCTCGAAGTCTGTCGACCTGCTGACTTCTTCCCACTCGGCGGCAGCCTTCGCGTGCGATTGCATCCCCATCTCGAAGCCAAAGAGCGCGTCGCTCCCAAGAATGAGATGGCTTGGAAGTTCGTCACGGCGAGACAGGTCAAAGATGACCTTGGCGATCTTAACCGGGTCGCCGATTTCATTCCCCCGGTAATTTCCCAGCATAGTCAGCATTGCGCCGACACTGGCATCATAGTCCGGTATCAGACTGGGCGTGTTGCTCATGGCGGTCTCGGCACAATCTGTCCGCATCCCGCCGGGTTCTACCGAAATAGCCTTGACGCCAAAGGCGGCGACCTCGGCTGCAATAGACTCCGTGAATCCACTAACCGCGAACTTCGCGGCGTTATAGGCAGCCTGGCCGGGACCGCCGATCCGGCCGCCTACAGATGAGATGTTGATGATGTGGCCGGACCGCTGCTCACGCATGACGGGGATCGCGGCCCGCATCAGATTGACGACGCCGTAAAAGTTCGTGTCGATCAACGACCTGAATTTCTTTTCAGATACCTGTTCAAAAGGAGCAACGTAACTAAAACCCGCATTGTTAACCAATACGTCCAGACCGCCAAAGACTTCGACCGCAAGCTGTACGGCATCCTGCGCTGCTTTTGGCTCAGAAACATCAAGTGTTGCCAGCTTGACGCGGTTTCCATAGCTTTCCTTAAGGTCGGCTAGACTTTCGATATTCCTCGCAGTTGCTACCAAGCGATCTCCATTCTTGAGTACAGCTTCCGCAATGGAACGTCCTAATCCGCGACTACTGCCCGTTACCAACCATATCTTTTCCATATACATCTAACTCCTTTGTTTTTGAGTGTGTTCTCACTCATTTAAAAGCTGAAAAGAATGCACGCGTTACCGGCGTGCGATGGCCCCCCACAATGCCTCCCAACCCATTGACTTGTATTGATCGAGTTTGACAGAATCCTCCGAAGCCTTCTGCAGAACCATGTCGGCCAAAGCATTGATGACCCCGCCTAAAAAGGAGATAGGCTGTTTCCGGAGAATACCCGCCTTGAAGCCATCCTCCACTACCGTCTCGAGGTTGTAGAACATCTCTTCGCTTTCACTCTGGCTTGCCTCGGTGATTCTCTCCGAGACGCTAAGCTGCCGCAGCGCCTTCCGCTTGTCCGGGTTGTTCGCTCCCCAGTCGATGAAGCTGCTCCAGAGATGGCCGATCTGCTCCCGGATGCTTGCATCAGCCGGATAGTCAGCGGCGAGAAAGCCCATAAGATCAGACTTCAATTCCAGATAAAGCTGGTTAAGCAGATCGTCTTTGGTCGGGAAGTAGACAAACAGAGTCCCCTCCGCAACACCTGCATTCTTGGCGATCCTGATTGTGGATGCAGCAACGCCTGCCGATGCTACCTCATTCGTCGCAGCTGTTAGTAAAGCCTTTCGTTTCTCTTCGCTAAGGGGGCGGGCCATGGTTTGACCTCCTTCATTAAATTATTGAGTGAGAACATACTCAATTATATGACCCATTAAATCAGTTGTCAAGAATGGCTATTAGATTCACACTGGGGAATGTTGTTTCGATGAGGCAAATAAAAAAAACGGCCCATTCAGGCCGGTTCATGAAAAGTTTTCTACCTGGCATGCCTTCCGCATTACCGGCGGTCGATCAGGACGCTTTGCTGCAGCAGCTGCTGCACGAGAGTCGCGGCTTCCGCTCTCTTCAAGTCGCTCTGCGGCCTGAACATGCCATCTGCACCTTCTGCAAGTCCCCTGAGGACGACGGTGGCGACCGCTTGTCTGGCCCAGCCGCTGATCTGCGCGCTGTCCCCTAAGTCTACAAGCGCAAAATCCCTGTCTGCCCCGGCTGAGTCCGTCTCCAGGCCAGTGAGCTTCATCGCTCTGGCCAGCACTGTAACGGCTTCCTCTCGCGTTATCGTCTCTTCCGGCCGAAACAATCCGTCCATGCCACCCTCCATGAGGCCGTACTGCCGCGCCAGACTGACCGCTTCCGCGAACCAGTCGCTCACTTGTACGTCCTTGAAGCCAGGCGCGCCGGTCTGCCCGGTCAGCCCGAGCGCCCGGACAAGCATCTCCGCATACTGGACGCGGGTTACGGCGGCTTCGGGATGAAACAGTCCATCCGACATTCCGTTTACGACCAGACGCGAGCCTAGATCGCTGACGGCCGATTCGGCCCAATGCCCCGCCATATCGGGGAATGCGGCATCATGATGAATCAACGAATACGTGCTGCCCGTCATGCTGCTTATTACGGCGAAGGTATGCCCATTGCGGATGATCTTGCGCGTTGGCGCAGGATGGACGGAGCCGTCCGCATCCAGTACGACAGCCGTCGACAGCAGGCTTGGATTCATCCAACCCGGCAGGGCGATTTCCCGCTCTACATAAGCGTCAAAGCTGTCCGCATCGACCGTCATGCCGCCGTAGGAGGCGGTGACACGGAAATCAAGCGGCTGGGCGATCGTCATAAAGTTCGCTTCCCCGCCCGCAGCATTCAACGCCGCGATTTTATCCGCGCTGCTCCTGACAATATCGAGCTGCAGGGTGAATTCCTCCGGCGGCGGCGTTCCCCCGAGCAGAGCGGTCAGCCGCTTGAATGACAGCTGCGTCGCCGGCAGCCGATAGCTGCCTTCCTGTGCCCGCAGTTCAAGGACGGCTGCTTTGTCCTCCAACGCCTTAAGCGCTTCTCCCGACAGCTGCAAGGACGCTTGATCCGCTGCCGAATCCAACTCGACGGCCACGAGCGGATTCGCAGCCGTTTCTTTCGCCAAATCGGCGATGAGCTTGGCCGTGTCCAGCTTCACGGTGATGATCGCGCGGCCTTCCGAATCCTTGTTCGTTATAGTCGCCGCGCCGCTTGGCCGGCCGTTCACGCTCAGATACGAGAAGTCAGCGGAATTGTCCCAGTCCCTGCTCTCATCTCCTTCGCCTGCGGTATCCGGGCTATCATCTTCAGGCGGCTGCTCTGCCGGTGGAACATCGTACACAGATGCTCTTGTCACCGTAATATTGTACGCTTGCGACGTACCGTCCTCAGCCAAGACATTCAGCTCGATCCGGCTGCGGCCGAGATCGACCGGCAGCGTTCCGCTTGCCTGCCCGTCGGCCAGCGGGAACGGACCGCTGACAAGTCTCCTGGAATCGTCATACATACTGACGGTCATGCCTGCACGACTCTCATACACCGATGCCGTAACCGTCAATCCGGCGACGGAATTCGGCAGGGAAATTGTATAATCCGTCGTATTTCGCCCAAACGCCGGGCTGATCGGCAGAAGTTCTGCTCCCGCGTAAACATTCAGCCCCTTGAGCGTGGCGTCGGCGCCCGGGACCGGGTCAATGGCTTCCCGGGCTGTCGTGAACGTCCACGCCCTCGGGCCGGTAATGCCGGCATAATCGTTGCCCGCCGCGTCCTTGAATGACCCGGGAGCCACCTTAACGTTATACGCCGTTCCGTAGGAGAGCCCGGAAGAGAGCCGTATCGTTGCCGTTAGACCGGTTATTGTTACCCGGTCCGGGTTGGAGGCGTCAACGGCTTCCACTGGACTGTCATCCTCTGCTCGGCTGACGACAATCGTCCTGCCCGCCACTGCGGAGATCGGCTCGTCGAATGTCAGCGACAGCTTTGTCCCGACGCTCACTCCTTCAGCACTGCTGCCAGGCACCGTAGAGATCACCTTCGGCGGCTCCGTGTCGGCCGCAGAATTCGGCACCCACTGCGCGTACAGGGTAATATCAGCGGCATCGAACGTCAGCTGGGCGCCTGGCATATAGGGCGTGCCGCTGCCGTCCGCTGCTGTATTCCAGCCGGCAAACATATACCCGCTCCGGAACAGCAGTCCCATGTTTCCCTGTATGGTTGTCGACATGCCCTGCTCATAGCTGCTTCCGTCCGAAGGAGCGGCGCCCCCGGTATTCCCGTTGCCATCATACGTCAGCGTATAGGCCGGAATAGAAGCGGTTTTCACTCGCAGCATCTTATAGGCGCTTTTGTTCCCTGCAAGATCCTCGGCAATGACATTGAAATAATAGGCCGTATCCGGCTGCAGACCCGCCATCTTGAAGGAGCCGCTGTCTACCAGATAGGATCCGGCCGCTTTTCCGTTGCTCTGGGCATGGCTTGCGGTGTCGATGTTGCCGCTGGAGGAGATGTAAGGGATATAACGGATGCCGATCTGCTTCGTCATATTATCGGCGGCTTTCGTCCAGCTCAGCGTCACTCCGGACGTCGTAACTCCGGTCGCGGCAAGCATGCCGTCCGAGGGAGCCGGCGCCGTTAGGTCAAAATTGGCCTTGTTCTTGACGGGATAGGTTTTGGGCGCAGAGGTTCCGTCGCCAAGCATGCCGCCGTCGTTGTAACCCCAGGCCCATCCCGATCCGCCGCTGTCCATGGCGATGCTGTGAAATTGCCCCGCTGCTACCGCCGCTATGCTGCTTAACCCGGGTATCTGGATCGGGGCATTGCGCTTGACATTATCTCCGCCGCCAAGGCCAAGCTGATAGTAATTGTTCAGCCCCCAGCCCCACACCGTGCCGTCCGCTTTCAGCACAAGGTTGTGAAAGAAACCGGCGGAGATGGAGACGACGCCGTCGACTCCGGCGATTTTCACCGGACTTCTCCGTTCCGTATAGGTGCCGTCCCCGATCGCACCGTTCGTGTTCTGTCCCCAGGCCCACACGAAGCCGTCGGCATCGAGCGCAAGCGCATGGTTGTATCCGGCGGAAATCGCCACGATGCCGCTCAAGCCCGGGACCGGCGCAGGAGTCTCCCGCTGCTGGTCGGATGTCCCATCGCCCAGCTGGCCCTGCTTGTTCCAGCCCCATGACCATACTTTGCCATCCTCGGTCAATGCCAGGCTGAAGGAGCCGCCCGTCGCAGCGGCTTTAATGCCGCTTAAGCCGGAAACCTGAACCGGCGTATTGCGCTGGTCGGTCGTACCGTCACCCAGCTGACCGCCGTCGTTCGCGCCCCAGGCCCATACGCTGCCGTCGGTACCGACGGCAAGCCCATGAAGACCCGGGCCTCCTGCCACCGCCCTGATATTTTGCAGTCCAGGCACCGTAACCGGCACAAGGCGGTTATTGGTTGTGCCGTCGCCCATCTGGCCGGTGTCGCCCATTCCCCAGGCGCGCACCGTTCCGTCGCTCATGACCGCATACGAGCTGTCGTACGTGGAGCCGATCGATTTGGCGCCGGATATGCCGGCGACCTGTACGGGAGAGGCATTGTTTCGGGCCTCTCCATTGCCGAGCTGGCCATCGGCGCCCCTGCCCCAGGACCACACCGTTCCATCGCTGGCGATTCCTGCGCTGAAATAATCCCCTGCCGCCAGTTGGGGAATGACAGTCCCCGCTTCCGCTGCGACCGCTTTTTCGCCGTAATACTCGAAAGCGCCCGATAGCAGCAGCAACACGAGCAATAGGCTGACTCTCCGTTTCATCGTACACTTCCTTCCGTATTGCCGATCTCACCTGCATCTTACCAAACCGGTGCAGAGCGATAAATTAACTAAAGTTAATTGCGGCAAAATTTACGAAAGGACTTCAATGGTATACAACAAACAGCGAATCCTGCCATTATCAGAATCAGCCTCCGTCTAACGGGTTAACGAATTTATAATTGAGGCAACGGCATCTGGTTACGGAAAATAAAAAAGCCGCAGAAGGTATGCGGCTTTCGGCTTCTGCGGAGTCTGAGTCCTACCCTGTATGCCATAAGACGAAGATATCCTCGGTTCTTGCAGGCAGCATCAGGCTGAGGCTTGTTATCGGCCATAGCTTCACCGATGGCCAAGACATGCTGTCATTCAGAAGTCAGGTATCAATTAATGTTGAATTTGACTGGAGGCAGTATGGTTATGCTCAGATATATTGCTTAATGCCTCTCCGGCTTCGTTTACGAATATTTCGCGTATGGCCATGTCTCCCAATGAAATGACACCCAATAAATCTCCATTGGAAACGACCGGCAGCCGGCGAATTTGCTCAGCAGCCATAATCTCGGCTGCTTCATCGACAGTTGCGTCGGGTTTAACCGTTACAAAGTCTTTCGTTAACACTTCTGTAACCGGGATGGTACCGTCTTTTTTGGCTGCATAGCCGCGGATTACCAGGTCCCGGTCCGTAATGACCCCGATCAGTTTATTTTGATCAACGACCGGTAAGAAGCCGATATTATGTTGATTCATTAACCCGGCTGCTTCATAAATCGTATTATCCTTGGAAACAGTTATACAGCTGGATGACATGATTTCTTTTATTTTGCGCATGTTGAACTCTCCTTTGTGATGTGGTGGAAAATGCGATATAATGCCGCCTTCTATTTGCTCATATCGACTAATCCCGGACTATGCTCATTCGGCATTTCCGGAAACTGCGGTACCGGGAATCCCATAGGAGGCTGTGCAACAGTCAAGTCCCCACCGTTTCGGCTCGGAGATTTCCCTTGAAATATCTCGCCAATCCGGGTATTGTCCAGCCTGAAATTGAACTGCATATTATGATATCCCATATCTACATATTTACGGCATTCCGGATATTTGTTGATATCATAATTCGGTACGGGGAAGAGCTTTCCCCAATTGACTCCCAAAACTTCAAGAGCCTTGGCGAAGGCATTTTGATGGGCGTTGTCGCGTACGATCAAAAAGCCAAGGGTTTCCCGGAATGTTTTATTGGAGCTCATTTCGTAAATTCTTGTTTTTTGAAGAACACCGGTCGATTCGAGTACAACATTGTTCAGCATATCGCTGATTAAATTACCATGACTGTATACCCAAGAACCATTCCATGGGTTTCCTCCGGCATCGACCGGTAGAGCGCTTTGAGCACCCATTATAAAATGATGGGGGTTCGCGTGCTTGACAGCCTCGTCAATCGGCGCATTATCCATGCCTGAACTGCCTGGCATCGATTCTCCCGCCCCATTCAGCAGTTGATTAATCGTCGTTTGGACAAGCTCGACATGAGCGATTTCCTCAAGGAACACGCCACGCAGCAAATCGCGGAATTGCTTCTCATTGCCTCGAAAATTGGAGCTTTGGAAAAAATACTGCATCATGGTCCGCATCTCGCCGAATTGTCCGCCCAACGTTTCCTGCAGCACCTTTGCGGCAGCTGGATCGGGTTGATCCGGTTCGATAATGTTAATCAGTTCTTCCTTGTAATAATACATCGTTATCTCTCCCTTTATCGTTGCCAAATAGCAATCCATTAACAGCGACTGGCGGTTTCAGTTCGGCCAAAGCTACTACGGAATGGCGGGCCGCTAGACCAGTCGTCATACCGACAAAGCAGATACTCGCACTTCAAACGGTCGGTATCGATTGACTGACCTAGTATTGCCTTGGACGGATTCATTATGTAAAAAAAGCCCTTGAAATGAATAAGAAAAACTTGCCTGTTTCATAATACATGAGGAAGGAAGTTGTACAGGGATTTTGGGAATCCAAGGAAAATAGGGTCATTTGGCGGGTTCCAACGCATGGACAGATAAGCTGCCGGACCGCAAAGGAGGTACAGGCATGAACGAACATGGTTCAAATGATAACTATTCACGCAAGCAGTCTCAAGCGCCCGGCAAGCTGCCGATTGGCAAGAATGAGGATGTCGAGTTCTCCGAGACACTTGCAGACGAGAACGACAAGGAAGCCCAGCAGCGTGCGGCAGAAGCGGATAAGAGGGCTGAACAGGAGTAGCTGGCGTCAACTCCATGACTTTTGTTGGGCACTACGGAAGGGTTGGGGCGATGTTTCCATTAATCCGCCTGTATTCCGGAAGTGCCGATCGGGCGAGTTACTCCAAAGCGGCAGCAAAAAGGGCCGGTTATTCTGCAGCCTGGCAGAATAACGGCCCTTTTCCTGCTACGGATTGTTTGTATGCTGCACGTTCTGCAGCTTCTGTGAAGGCTTGCCTTTACCATTGTGTTCCTTGTTCTTCTGCTGCTTGGACTGCGTATCCTTGACCTTGTTCACGAATTCATTCGTCGATTCCATTCGCGCTTCAATCCTCCTTCGGCTCTGTCTCCCTTAGGTAGGCTTTCCCCACTTTTATCGCGTTATGCAGCCTGCGGCCTCACAGTGCCTGGTCAAATGTTAAATGATCAGCACACCATTCTTTTATTTCATCGCCAAAACCACTTCCTCCGTTGTCCGGATCTTGCCCATTCTGGGGAAAATGGTCTTGACTACATAATCGTGTTCCTCTTGTGCCGTAGCTGTCATGGCTTCTTCCACAAAAACTTGGTTATATCCATGTTGAAAAGCTTCTCTTGCTGTTGTATCCACACCGATGGAAGTGGAAATTCCGCATAACACGACGGTGTCGATACCGCGGCGGCGCAGCTGCAGATCCAGGTCCGTACCGAAGAAAGCTCCCCACTGCCGTTTCGTCACCACATGGGCATTTTTAAAATCCGACAGTTCAGGGATCAGATTGTCCCAGCCTTCCGGCCACTGCATGGCATTCGGTTTGGCGTCCGTTTTTGGCATTAGCATATCTTTGCCGTCCAAGGTGGAGACTCTGACGAGCACAACGAAAGCGCCTTTTTCCGTGAAAGCTTCAACCAGCTTACTTGCCTGTCCAATCACCTGCTCAACCGAGTTGGGAGCGCACTGGCGACCCGGGGCTGCAATTCCATTTTGCAGGTCTATAACGACCAGCGCTGTTTTCTCCGCATCCAGCACTTCAGTTTCCGCTGTTTTTACGTCTGTCATGTTTTTCTCTCCCATTCTGCTTAATTTTTGTATAAGTCCATGGTTATGTTAAGTTTCTTATACACCTTGAAATAAACCCACACCGCATTGAGCAATAACAGGGCGCTCGTAGTAAAAAATACATACCGGATTCCGAGCCAAGCAGCGACTTGTCCTCCAAACACCGAGCCTCCAAAGGCACCTAAATATAAGGCTGATATGTTAAACCCGAACACCCGTCCCGTTAGGGAATCCGGGGTGATTTTCTTAAGCAGGATGTTGATCGACGGGCTAAGCCCGGCCGCCGCAAGTCCAAACAGGAAACGCAGTCCTGTCAGCTGCCAGGGATTAGTAACGAAAGCTTGGGGAATAAATACGATGCCCGCCACGATGAGTGCGACCAGTACGACCTTGTGAGCCCCCACTTTATCTGACAGTTTTCCAAGTCCGGGAGCGGCGAGAATATTGGCCAGACCCGAGGCGGAGAATGCGATCCCGGCGATGAGAGCCACGTGGCTGGTGGTCCTGGACAGCTGGGTCACATAGACAGTGATGATCGGTTCAACGGAATACAACGCCACAGTCAGGACAAAAAAGGTGATGAAAAGGGTGATCGTCAAACTTTTTTCAGGTACGCTGGCCCAGATCTCTTTCATACGGAGTACTTTTTTATCTTGACGGGTGAATGATTCTTTGACAAACAGGGCCGTTGTAACAAAGGCAATCAGCATAAGCCCGCCGGTTAAAAAAAATGAATTCTGCAATCCGAAATTTTCGGCTATGAAACCGCCGATCGTTGGCCCGATTAAAGAACCCGAAATATTGGCGGTCGAAAGGGTTCCCAGCGCCCAACCCGAATGCTCCTTATCTGTCTGGGTTGCAATCAAGGTCGTACAAGCGGTGCTGTAGCCCGTGATTACCCCCTGCAGCAGCCGAAGGCCGATCAATACGTAAACATTGTGCGCAAAACCCATACAGCCTACAACGACCGCCATTCCCAGGCTCGCCCTGAGCAGCATCGGTTTGCGTCCATATTTATCTGCGGCGATCCCCCATATCGGTGAGAAGATAGCTGAAACGATAAAGGTAATCCCGAATGCAAGCCCTGCAAATTGGGCAATAGATCCGGAATCGTGCACGCCAAGCTGCTTGATGTAAAGCGGCAGGATCGGGGCGATCTGGCTCATCCCAATACCGGTGACGAACATTCCAAACCAGCAAAAGAACAAATTCCGTTTCCACATGGGCATAAAAATAGCCTTCCTTCTGTCATGGTTCCATTACTGTGTTTGTACAAAAGCACTTCACAATAACATCCTCATCATAGCTGCCGGAAAGGCTATATACCATGGAACATATTAATCTCCATGGACATTTTTGCTGTAGAATTCCGAGGGGCTGAGTCCCTCCGTTTTCTTGAATATGCGGCTAAAATAAAATTCATCCGTAAATCCAAGAGCTCCTGCAACTTCTTTGATTTTCCTGTTCCCTTCCAGAATCATCTCTTTGGCTTTGTCCGTCTTCATCTTATTAAAGAACTCGATAATGGAATAACCGGTAATTTCTTTAAATGCTCTGGATAAATAAGCTGGTGACAACTGCACAAGGTCAGACAATTTCGTCAGGGTGATCTTATCATGTACATGTTCATGCATATATTGAATAATTTTCTCTACTTTCAGTGAAATTGAGAAATTTTGGTTTTCTTTTTTTATGTTTTGGGCAATGGCAATGAGCAGTTGCTGGAACAAGGTTTTGGACATAAACTCATAGCCCGGCAATTTTGCATCCCAGCTCTCCGCCAGTTTTTTGAACACATCCTCAATTTGATAATAATCCTTTAATCCTTGCGCAGCCTGGAGGGGGAGAATTTGCCGTTCCTCTTTAATATTCCATTGGCCTTCCTCTATATTCACACGCGCATAGCTGAAATGGACGGTAAAGCAGCTAACGGGAACCTCAGGATCCGTTTCGATTTCATGCAGCATGTCAGGCCCAATGTAGAGCAGCATGCCATCCTTCAGCTCATATTTCTTTTTATCCATTGTAAAACTGCCCTTTGCATGGGCAATAAAAATAAGCTCATGATGCTGAAGGGTTCTCTTGATTTTGATCGGAAGGATTTCCGTTTTGTTGGACAGCCTGAAGTTGCAGTAGTGTATATGAAAGAAGAGATTTTTAAATTTCATGAGCGCCTCCAAGGTTTATATTGGGTTAATTATCTTCCAGGAACGGCCAAAACTCAAATTTTGTGATGCAGGGGTTGATGGGTTAAGTTGCGAGGGGCAATAACAACCAAAAAAAAACCACATGGAGTGGTTTTACTCTCATGTGGTTAACATTTAAATATCAAGATCTCTTTGCCAACAGTCACAGATGTGGAAGCGTCAAATTTGAGCGGAACCGCCGTCTACCTGAATGTCGGCACCATTGATGAAGCTGGCTGCATCTGAAGCCAGGAAGGCGACCACCGCGGCGATTTCGGCCGGTTGGCCGTTCCTGCCGAGGGGAATCTGACTGCCGAGGAATTCGTAAAACCCGCTGACGTCTGCGTCAGAGCCCGCCAGGGTGGCAAGGCCCGGTGTTTCGGTAGATCCGGGGCTGATCGCATTCACCCGAATCTTCCTGCCCTTGAGATCAAGCACCCAGCTTCTTGCCAAATTACGGATAGCCGCTTTCGTGGCGGAGTAAATGCTTAGACCTGCCGTTCCCTTGATCCCGGATACAGAGGCCGTGAGGATAATGGTCGATCCCTCACCCATCAGAGGCAAAGCCTTCTGGACGGTAAACACCATCCCCTTCACATTAATGTCAAAATGGCGATCGAAGTGAGCTTCCGTGATTGCCTCCAGCGGAGTTCCTTCTGCGATGGCGGCGTTCGCAAAGAGAATATCAAGTTTGCCTTTTTCCTGCTTCACCACGGAATAGAGCCGGTCCAGATCGGCAAGGTTCGTAACGTCACCCTGGACTGCAATAACGTTCTTGCCAATCTCGGATATCGCCTGATCGAGCTCAGCCTTTCGCCGACCGGTGATATAAACAAACGCACCCTCAGCGACAAATTTCTTGGCGGTTGCCAGGCCGATGCCCGAACTCCCCCCAGTAATAACGGCGATTTTACCTTCCAATTGTTTTAGCATGTTTGGATGCTCCTTTCTCATTTCCGATCGGTCTAAACGATCCAGGATTACCCCCTTAAATCGTGAATATTTCTCTTGTTTGTAAAATGTTCAAGTTAACACGATTCCCGGCGCTATGGGTTAACCGATTCATCATCTCTGGCGTCTGCGTATAGATAGGCGGCTGATGCGCTGCCTTATAATGGATTGGGATAAGCGTCTTGGCCCCAAGGATCTCGGCCGCCGTAACCGCCTGTTCAGGCGTAAGACAAATGGGCTGGTCGCTGTGCGGCGAAACTCCCGGAAATTGCGTTACGGCACCATTTACAGGCAGACAGGCGGCATCAAACGTGCCGAAGGCTTTAACCAGCTTCCACCAATACCCATGCCACAACGTATCTCCGGCGTGAATCATCTGCTTGCCGCCACCGCGTACGATCCAGGATACTTGCGGGTCACCCGAGCCGTCCACCGATTGTGCCGCAATAATCGTGAATGGGCCGATGGTGAAGGTGCTGCCAACCGCAGCTCCGGTTACGCGGCTTAATCCGTTGGAAGCCGCCAGATCAACGATTTCCTCGGGGACGAATACCGGAACGTCAGAGCCGTAAGCCGAAATGATCGCTTGCGGGTCATAATGGTCCGCATGTTGGTGCGTGATCAGCACGGCTGCGACAGGCCCGTACGATTCTAAAGGAAAGAAAGGCTCATTAGGCTCACCTAATTTGGCAGGGAAATGATAAAGAGGATCGATGACAATAGCGGAACTTTCTAATTCGACTCGAATGCCGGCCCAAGGAAGCTTCTGAATTTCCAAGAATATCAATCCCTTTCTTTTTTCAAATGGCATAACAATTTCCATCACAATACCTACGATCTAGCTGTGATTCCGAATTATACTCTTTGGAAGAACTCGATCCATTCCTTCTCAGGTCCGTAAATGAAAAAGTAGCGAATTCCGTTCGGCATGGTTGCGATCTCTTGATCGATGAACTCGACACCTTTTTGCTTGAGCCGGTCCCATTCTGCTTGAATATCAGTTACGGAGAGCGCAACGTGATGCACTTTACCTTCGGCTGGCAATTGATTCTTGAAGCCGTTTATCAATTCGATTTCCGTCTCGCCCTCAAGGCCGTAGCCCAGAAAAGCCACTTCAAGTCCATTGTCATGCATGTTTCGATTTTTCACCACGAGTCCAGCTACCTCTGTGTAGAAGCGGATGGATGTGTCCATATCATTCACCATGATTCCCACATGATCGATCATTCTTTTCATGGTTATTTACGCCTCCTATCTACTTAAGAAATCAATTGCCGGGATTCAAAGGTACCATCAGGAGATGAAATCTCTAACGGATATTACAAATTCATTCGGTTTCTCGACATGGCTCATATGTCCGCTTTGTTCGAAGACTACAAGCCGCGATCCAGGAATCGCTGCCCGCATTTCCTCTGCCCATCTCGGACCGCAGATAAAATCGTACTCGCCGACAAGGACCAGCGTCGGAATGCCGATGGAATTCATAACATTCCGAATATCCCACAACTCGGGCTTTCGGTGTGGATCGATGGTTGCGTCCAAATTGGCTTGCCAGACCTCGAATTCCGCCGGAAGATTCTTATAGTCCCCGAAATAAGCAGGCAGCAACCGCTTCAGGACGCCAAGAAACGATTCTCTATCCCGAAGTGAGACGGCTCCCGTCGCCACATCCATCCAGGCTTGTCCGGCTTCCTGAGCTTCCGGCCGTTCAGGCCAGCGCTGTGTGAATCGCTCTATGCCCCGTGTTGCTTCCATCCCATGATCGGGTCCTGTGCATGGCGCGCCGTCATAGACGATCAGTCCTCCAAGTTCATCGGGGTAATCCAAGGCATACTGAAGTCCAACGAAGGCGCCGTGCGAGTGTCCCAGAAAATAAGGGTGCTCGGCTCCAATGTGCTGAAGCACCTTTCGGGCAAAGCCCGCATACCGCGAGACGCTATAATCTCCATCGGGCAGCATCCCCGATTGGCCTGTGCCAACTGGTTCCAGATAGACAGCAGTCATGAACTTTTCCAACAACGGCATGCGCAAATATTCCCAGTGAAACCCCGGGCCTCCGGGATGAATAAGGCAAATCGGTCCGCTGCCGGCAACGTGATAAATCTGCCGAACACCGTCGATCGTCATTTCATGTGCGCCGGGCGCAATCGGACCGACAGTGTCAGCGCTTGGAAGCTTGGAGGATTTCTCGTTCAATGGTATGCCTTCTTCCTGTATTCATAATAGTATTGCTGACAAAATGTTTTCCATCGGATGATCGTCCGATGATGCGCATATTAAATCGAAAATTTCAGTCCGACCAGCTGCTCGGTTGCCTGCCACAAACGGTGAGCCTGCCCGGAATTAACGGCCCACTCAAACACGCCTGGCGCAAACCTCGTATCCGTCAAGTCCGCGATATCCCCATTCTCGCAATAAACGCCGCCTTTGTCTTTCAGCTGAGGGCTGGTTGCGCACCATACGATCGTAGCTGCTCCTTCCGGAATGGTTTTAAACTCATCGTTGAATTCGGGAAAAACAAGTTCCCCATGCTCGTTGAGCACACCCATGGCGCGCTTATCATCATCGGTCAGATAACGCGACAAATCCGTCAAGATCGATCCCGGATGAACCGAGAACGCACGTACGCCATACGCTTGGCCGCGCTTGTCCATCTCGACAGCGAATAAGACGTTGGCTGTCTTAGATTGCCCATAAGCGACAAATTTGTCATAGGGATGGTTATTGAAGTTGAGATCTTCGAAATCGATACCGCTCATTTGGTGAGCGCGCGATGATACCGAAACGATCCTTGCCCCTTTTGCCTTCTCAAGCGCTGGCCACAGTCTGGCGGTCAACTGAAAATGCCCCAGATGATTTGTCGCCAGTTGGGATTCGTAACCGCGGTGGTCTCGGACGAGCGGGTTCGCCATAATACCGGCAGCGTTAATCAGCATATGCAAGGGCCGATTCGACGCAAGGAACTTCTCGGCGAAGGCGTCGATCGACGCAGGATCCATGAGATCCATCCTTTCAAGCTCGACACCTGGAATTTCACTTAGTGCAGCTTGGGCTTTCTCCGCTGTCCGAACAGGCACAATGACCGTTGCTCCTGCAGCGGCCAGTACCCTCGTCGCTTCCAGGCCGAGTCCGGAGTATCCGCCTGTGATGATGGCAATTTTCCCGGTCAAATTTTGACCGACCAATACCTCCTGAGCTGTTGTACGCGGTCCGAAACCGGACAAAATAGGTTTTTGTGGCGTTGCATGGTTGTTCGTATTCATGATGAACCTCCGTCATAGTTGTGATTGTTTAATTGTTAGCCTGAACAAGTCGTTAACTTTTAAGCCCTTTAAGGATATATGTTCTTGTCTTCCGACATAATGAGAAGAAGAAACATCAACAAACCGACAGCCATATAGATAAGACCGTTTGTGTCATCTTTACAAACATCCCACATTATTGAGTGGACCTTGTTCATTTGTTATAATCCATTTATTGTTGCAGCCATTAGTAATGACTTCTGAAAAGCGAGGCGTTTAAATGATACATTTTAACAATAACACTTACCGCTGCACCTCTGAAATTTTCCTGCACTTGATTAGCGGGAAATGGAAGATACCGATCCTTAATCTGTTATCGAGCGGCACCTTGCGGTTTAATGAGCTGCAAAGACAGCTGCCCGAAGCCACCCAAAGAATGCTGACCATGCATTTAAGAGATCTCGAACGCGATGGTCTGATCATCCGTAAAGTCTATCCGGTTGCGCCTCCCAAGGTAGAGTATTACCTTTCTGATTTGGGGAATGAAACGATTCCCATATTGAAGATGCTCTATGATTTTGGCGCGACCTATGTGGAGCAGTTCCAACCAGAAGAACAGGATTCGAAAATATAAGCGCCGATAATTTTCCTGAATTTCGTTTTTGTCGTTACCCGGACCGGATACCAGTCTTAAAATACTTGTATGCCGACATATTCATTGCACCTCACTTTCTTCTTATATAGACTAGCAATTCCTGATTGTTCTGAACAGTACGCACATTTATGTGCTGACGGATGCATTTTGTGCGATAAGATCAATTATGATCCTATATAAACCCGTCAAATTATCCAGCCGTTCCGTCCAATTCTTACATCGGGAATAGACCATGCTTTTGTCCCTTGATCCCATAAAAATGAAAAAAGCCGCTATGCAAGCGGCTTTAAAGGGTACAAAGTTCTCGTTCATTAACGGATGAATGATGACAAATTGGCAAAGAACATATAATGCCTATTTCGACCAGTTTATCGGTTTATCCAGAATGACACCATCAGTCATCACCCATTGGCGGAGACTGTCCGCCTGGACTTGAATAACGATGAAATACAAATCCCCGGTGCCGTTATTGCGGAGCGTGCGTTCGCCTTCTGGTCCTACGCGAATTGCTGATCCTTCCTTGACTTCAAAAATCTGCCCATCCACTTGAAACTGACCGCTGCCGCCAATGAAAAGGTACAGCTCCTCATTCTCGCGATGTGTGTGGAGGAACGGAACCGCCCCTCCCTCCGGCATTTGGTTAAGAGAAACTTCCATGCCAGTCAGCCCAAGACTGTCTTTCAGGAAGTACTTGCCTGCGGCAGGACCCTCCGTCACACTCAGAAGACCGCCAAAAGACCCCGCCTCCACAACACTGAAATTTGTTCCATTCAACATACTTAAACAGCTCCTCTTGACTTTCTGTGGTCCATTTTAATTTAACACACAGAGGATGCTGTCGTTTCTTCCCGATTGCTAACATTCCAATAGTGGAAGGAATGCCTCCCTCGTAACAACAGCTAGATCTGATCAACTGCATTAGTCCCGCCGTCCCGGTTGAGTCGCTGCCGGCTTACGAGCTATACTTCCCCTATATGCGATCGATAAATGGCATTATTTCCGGACGAATTCTTAAAGTCCATTAAATTACAACTACGGAACAACATACTGTAACAGGAAAAACAGACGCCTCGTACTGAGCCGGCGTCTGTTTTGATTATCCCCACTGTATCATAGGGTTATTTTGGGATCATCTACTGCGGTCAAGCTGCTCATATTCCAGAAAAGGATCAGGAATCTCGATCTGATAGGCCTCGGCATCGCTTGCCCCGGCATAGAAGTCGGCCAAATCATTGGCTTTGCGGATAAGTCCCCCGCTAAAGATCACATCCGTCAAATCGATCCTCTTGCTGGCTCCCTCGGGGAAATTACTGCGCCGCGCAATGATTTTCACCGGCGTCCTCTCCATGGTATCCGGATTGAAGGCAAATCCCATGGCATGATAGTGACGCAGCCCGTTCTCATCGAAAGAAGCAATATGGCCGAGTACGCCGACAAGACCGTTGGCAAGCAAATGCGGCTCGTTGGCCCCTCCCCACTCCTCTTTGATGAACATGTCCGGAAATAGCGGAGCAAACGCGATATCTTTCACATTAATCTCTTCCAGGGAGCTGACTTTATAAAATCCGATCTGGCCCCTTCCGCCTATAAATCCTTGCGGCCGTGTTAGCACGCCAATCTCGCCGCTTGCCAATTCTATCAGCCGCAAATCCTTCATATGATAGGGTCCCATGAGAAATAACTCCAGACTGGCAATATCCTTGCCGCGATAGAGCTGGGTAACCCACGACACGATATTCTCCGGATAGAGAGGATCGGGAATAACCCGTACTCCTCCAAAAATAAGCTCTCCATTGATCCATGTAAAGAATGGATCCTGCATATCATATACCTGATATTCGGGATGAGGAACCCACACGTCATCTTCCTGACGGAAAAACATGACTTGCGAAAATTCAGTATGGCGGACTTCCACGCGTCCGGCAATAATGAGTTCGCCCCGGTCCATGAAAGGAGCCGTAATATTATAAACGTCTCTGCCGTTCGTCCCTTCAAACCGGATACGCTGACCAGTTTGAAGGTTCTGACTATCAAATTGCTGCAATAATTCCGAAGAAGTTTGGATATGAGTTCGATCTAATAGCATAATATGCCTCCGTTAGAGGTTTCTGACGAAACCCTTATTGTTGCCTCAGGACTGCCGGCAATCCGCTGCATAGACAGATCATACCGGCTCCAGGCTGTCGAGAATGTCCTGCAGGCTAAGCTCAGCACAGGCCATGGACGTATCGGACACGCCGTAATACATGGCTATCGTATCTCCGCGCACGAGGGCGCCGCAGGAGAATACAACCTCGCCGAAGAATCCCTTCTTTTCGTATTCCGCCTCCGGTTCGAGAACCGGCTGGCCGGATCGGGCAATAACCTTCGAAGGATCGTGCAGATCCAGCAGCACCGCTCCCATGCAGTAGCGGTGGTCTTTCGTCGCCCCGTGGTAGAGCTCCAGCCAGCCGCGTTCGGTCTTGATCGGCACGGCCCCGCCGCCGATTCTCCCACTGTCCCACATATCTGGGCGCAATCCCATCAGATGCTTGTGGTTTCCCCAGTACAACAGATTGTCCGACTCGGCCAACCAGACTTCGGGACGGCCGCAGCTTTTTGTTGTCGGGCGGTGCAGCGCATAATATTTGCCGTCTATTTTTTCCGGGAAAATAAGCACGTCCTTGTTGTCGGGACCAAAAATCATGCCATGATGCGTAATGCTTCTGAAATCTTTCGTCGATACCAGCGATTCCCCGATGCCGACCGGGGATACCGCAGAGTAATAGATATAATACGTCTCCCCGATCTGCGTGATGCGGGGATCTTCGATGCCGAAGGTCTCCAGGCTTTGTGACGGATAAACAAAAGGCTGCTCATCCACCGTAAAATGATGGCCGTCCCGGCTGCGCGCGATTCGCAAATACGACAGGCTTGTCAGGTATTCGAATGCCGGCGCGTTCTCTTTGCGTATAATGACGCGGGGATCGGAAAGATCGTAGCGGTCATCATCCCTGCGGATTTCGATCAGATCGAGATCAGCGCTTTCGATGTTGTAAACCGGAGCCAGCACGATGTCCGGATCGGGACTTATGGGGCGTTCCGCCACACGCAGCAGCATGATGACCTCGCCTTTGTATTCGGCAATGCCGGCATTGAATGCGCCAATGACTTCAAATCCATCCCGGTGCGGCGTTACGTCAGCCGGTGTAATGAGCGGATTCTGTTCATATCGGTCTATCTTCATCTGAGCAGCTCCTTACTTGTTTAGGTTTAACATGATGTTATCCATTATTTCAGGCTGAACTGCATGCCCTCCTGGAATTTTTTACTGAAAATCAGGAACACGATAATGATCGGCAGCGTCAGAATCGTCGAGGCCGCATAGAGCGGACCAGGATATGATCCATAAGGCCCGAACATTTGCGATAACAACACGTTCAGCGTAAGCATGCCGTCGCTTTTGACCACGATCATATCCCAGAGCAGCTCCGTCCACCGTTCCATCAGCAGGAACAGGAAGATGACTGTCGTGATCGATCTGGACATAGGCAGCATAATCCGATACATGATCTTCAAGTCGCTCGCTCCGTCCAGCCGCGCCGCTTCGATAAATACGGACGGCACGGCCTTGAAGAAGTTCGTATACATGAAGATCGCCCACAGGCTGACCGCCTTGGGGATGATCATCCCCAGATACGTATCGTACAGTCCCACCCGCTGAACGATCAGAAACGTCGGAATCAGCAATATAATCGCGGGAAAAAACATATGAAACAGCACGAAGTTATTCATGGCATTGCGTCCGAAAAAATTCAGCTTGGAGAGCGCGTAAGCCACCATTATGCCAAAAATCATCATAAGCGCCGTAGAAGCCACCGATACGATAATGCTGTTCATAAACGCGTGCAGCCATGGCCGCGTCACGCCGGTTTCGCCTCCTGTGAACAGCCATTGGTAAGATTTTGCCGAAAACTTGGTTGGAAACAGGCTCTTATCAATTTGCGCCCAATCCGCGAACGAGCTGAGCACCATGTAGAGATAGGGATAAACCATAACCAGCAGCAGCGCAAGAGCCAGAACATAGCGGATCGCAATTCGCAGACGACGGTTCTGTTTAGACCCAACCATAGCGCTTCCCCCACAATTCCAGTAGTTTTCGAATAATAAAGATGGAGATGAACGTGGCAACCGATGCCAGCAGCGCTACCGCGGATGCATAACCCGCCTGCAGATTGGTGAAAGCCTGTTTGAAAATCTCCATCTGCCACGTATTCGTTGCGTTCTGGGGCCCTCCGCCCGTCAGCTGGTAGACCTCGGTGAAGATGCCGAACGTCACGCCGAATGCCAGAATAAGCGTCGTATAAAGCGCCGGATATAACAGAGGCAGTGTAATACGCCAGAAGCGCTGATTATCCTTGACCCCGTCAATGGCCGCGGCTTCATATACTTCCTTGTCTATGCTGGCAAGGCCCGAGGTCAGAATAAGCGCATAATAACCCGTAAATTTCCAGGCCAGTATCAGTCCCACAATGAACAGCGCCGAGAATGGCGTACCCAGCCAGTCGATGTTAATGCCGATTCCCCGCAGGGAAGTATTGATCGGACTGTTGTAGGACAGTAGCCCCTTCACGATCAGCGAGGAGACGACGCCTGAAGACAGATACGGCAGAAAGAAGCCGATCAGAAACAAACTCTTGAAGCGTTTCAGTCCATTCACCAGCACGGCTACCGCTATCGCGAGCACGGTGACAAGCGGTACGAAGATCAGCATAAATTTGTAGGTCACCCAGAATGCCGCATGCACCCCGGGCGAACGGATAGCATCCATAAAATTCTCTAATCCGACAAAGTTGAACGTAGGCGCAATCAGATTCCAGTCCGTTACGGACAGGAAGAACGACCAGATCAGCGGCCCGAAGAAGAAGATCAGCGAGTAAATCAGGTAAGGGCTGGTGAACAGCCAGCCCAGCTTGTTGTTTCTTTGATCCATAGGGGATAAGCCTCCCTTGCTGCGATTTTCCCGGCTATGGCTCCCTTATTTCAGGGCGCTCTCTATAGCCTTTTTCATATTGGCCCATCCTGCGTCGGGAGTAATGCCCCCTTTGACCACCTTGTTAAACGCCTGTTCCCCGATAATCGTCTGCAGATCATTGTACTTCGCGTTGTCCATGGGAGGAATCGCGTTGGGTACATTTTCAGCATAGGGCTTCAACTCCGGATGCTGGTCCAAAATCGATGTGAAGGCCTCGTTGCTTGTCAGATCGTCGCGTGCCGGAGGCAGCATCGTTTGCTCGAACCAGGCCGCATCATTCTTCGCATCCGAATACACCCACTTGATAAAATCGACGGCCGCCGCCTGCTGCTCCTTCGTGGCGGAGGCGTAGATGACAAGCCCCTTTGTATCGGCAAATGTCTTGCTGTCCGCCGGGTCGACATCGTCCGGTACCGGCGGCATCGTCAGCGTATAGTTGACATTGTACTTCAGCTCGGGATATTTCTCCGCCCAGGTTGTGAAGGTCCATGGTCCCACATCGACGAACGTACCAACACCGTTTTCGAACGGATCCGTTACCTGGCGGGCCAGCAGCCCGTTCTCTTTGCGTAGACTATCGACAAAGGTCAATACATCCAGACCTGCTTTATCAACGCCTGTAAACTTGTCGCCTTCAATGAATTTATTGCCGTTTGAGGCGGCGTCATACAGCATATAAAAGTCAAACCAGCGTTTCCAGGCCGTCGGATCGGCCAGATCGGCCTTCGCCCACAGAAACTTCTTGTCCCCGTATTTAGCTTTCAGCTTCTTGGTAAGCTCCAGAATCTCGCTGTATGTCTTCGGAGGTTCGCTGTAGCCGAGCTCCTTCAACGTATCCAGACGCCATCCGAATAGCATCGCATTGGAGTAGATGGGCAGCACATATTGATGGCTGTCAGCAAATCTCCACGGCTCAATCGTATTGGTCATACTGCGGCTTTTCACGATATCCTGAAAGCCGTCCAGTGTATCAAGAGGTACAAGCGCTTTACTGTCTGACAGCTGCGCCGCAAAGCCCCGGTTAATGTTCTCCGACATTGTCGGCGCGCTTTTGGCAGCGATCGCTGCCTGGATGCCCGCTTCGGAAGTAGGTGATTCCTTCATCGCACTGACGTTAACCTTAACCTTCGAATTAACCGCTTCGTAATCCTTGGCCATTGTCTGCCAGAACGCCTGCTGCGTCGGATTCGGCGCAGCCCAGAATTCGATTGTTGTAACGCCGCCAGCGCCAGCGTTCGGGGCATTGTTGCCATTTTGCGTCGAGCTTTGACCTGTCGAGCAGGCGGAGAGCACTCCTGCTGCCATGACAGCTGTCAGCAGCACCGAAATCATTTTCTTTTTCTTCATGATAAGCATGACCTCCAACTTGTATTGTAATCCCAATGAATCCGACAAATAGCTTTTTGTAACGTTACTTTGAAGCGAAATCATAATTTGTAAGCGCTAGCTTCCTCATTATGCTCCTTGTTCTTGTTTACTGTCAAGTGATCATTCAATACAATCTACCAGGTTTGCATTACAAAAATATTAGTTTATAATGTTTGTAACGTTACAATAATAGAAAAGATGGTTGTAAGCCCTATCCCGTCAAGGATTACTTGACAATGATAAGGGAAACATTAAAAATGAAGACAGTCCTATGTTTCGGGTGATTTATAGGCCTGATCGTCTTCAAGCAATGACCGGAGGTTGAATGTTTATGAAAAATAAAGTGACGATGCAGGATATCGCCGACATGCTGAATGTATCCAAAAACTCCGTTTCCCAGGCACTCACGGGCAAGGATGGCGTCAGTGAGGAAACCCGCCGGTTGATTGCCGAAACGGCTGAGCGTATGGGTTATGTATACGGCAATGGACGAAGGACCAGGATTGACGAAACCTCAGGCTTCGGCACCATCGCCCTTATCGCTTCTGACTATGCCTTCTCGATGAAAAGCTTTTTTGGCGAAATCTATTTGAGTATTGAGAAGGAAGTAAAGAACCGCGGCTGCGAGCTGATTATCCAACCCATTGGCAGGGAGAATGCCCAAGCTCTCTATTTACCGCCTTTCTTACAGAAACCGTCGGTTGATGGCGTTCTTATTCTTTCCCATATCACGACAAATTATATAAATGCTGTGATAGATACCGGTATCCCTACAGTGCTGATCGATCACCACGATCCCGACATTCAGGCCGACAGCATATTGACCAACAACCGTTTCGCCACTTATGAAGCGGTACGGCATTTAGCGGAGCTGGGCCATCTTCACATCGGATTCATCGGAAATATCGATGTCTCACCCAGCTATTACGAGCGGTTGGAAGGCTTCCGGATGGCGGCTCACCGGTTCGGCCTGGAGATAAGAGACGAATGGATGCTGACCGATGCTCTGGAGGAAAGCGGCTTTGTCCTAGAGAAGATGACAAGCTTGAAGCAGCAGCCAACCGCTTGGCTGTGTGTCAATGATGGACTTGGTTTCATGGTCAATTCCGCACTTCAGCAGCTGGGGCTGAAAGTGCCGGACGACGCCTCGGTTGTCAGCTTCGACAACGGCTACCTCTCGCGTCTGGCAACCCCGCAAATAACCACGGTCGATATCGACCTGCGCCTGTTCGGCGTATACGCAGTCGAGCAGTTATTCAAGCGCATTGCCCAGCCGGAGCAGCTTTGTAAGGAGACGCTGCTGCCGACAAGGCTGCTCGTGCGGGACTCGTCAGCCCCGCCGAAGACTGCCGATAGAGCAGAAGCAGCGGATGAATCCATAGAAGCCAGAGTTGCGGATGATAGGAGCCGGCCTTGAGAAATACAGGCTAAAAGAGAGTGGATAAACCCCGAAAAAAGGTTAGGAGTGCCCCCTTTGGAATAAAGATAGGATAACCCCCAGGGAACCCGGTGAATGTTGTCCAGCCCCCTTTTAACGGACATTGGAAAAACACCCAGGCAGCAGCAAACTACTGACGCCGGTCATGAGCCGGCGTCAGTTTGCATGTTCTCTGGGTGTAATAATAATTATAAAATTCCAGTGGTTAGAATACCCGATTCCGCCATCCGAGCAGTTTGCAGATCGTCTCTACATAAAAATAATCCCCATAAATCAGCGAGACATTGACATTCTGATTGGCCGGCTTATTTCCAGTGCCTTCGCGCAGCAGCCCCTGATAGACAGGCTCATCCAAGGATGTGTAATGCTGCGTTAGCGACTTCAGGATATTTTCAGCCGCTTGGCGGTAGATCCTGCCCTCTTCGGCGGACAGTAGGCCGGCGATTTCCAGCAATCCGGAGGCGGCGCAGCTGGCAGCTGAGGTATCCCTCGGCTGGCTCTGCGGGTCCGGCGTGCGGAAGTCCCAATGCGGTACATGATCCTCCGGCAAGCAGCTGAGAAAATAATGTGCCACCCGCTGTGCGGCGCGAAGATAACGGATATCGCCCGTGTACCGGCAGGCTATGGCCATGCCGTATAGTGCCCATGCCTGGCCTCTGCTCCAGGAAGAATTCGGCGCATACCCTTGACCGCCCAAATACTCGTCTACCTCACCGGACTCCGGATCGAAAGCCACGATATGATGGACAGAGCCGTCCTCGCGGATGAAATGCTTCAGCACGGTATCCGCGTGAGCGCAGGCGATCTGTCTGAACCGGGGATCGGCGATCTCCTCGGACGCCCAGAAGAGCAGGGATAAATTCATCATCGAATCGATAATGGCCCAACCGGTTTTTTCCTGGTTCCAGGCGCGGAGAAACCTTCCGTTCAGATTAAAGCGTCCCGCGAGAAAGTTGGCAGCGGCCAATGCCCTCCTGCGGGCGTCTTCATCTCCGGTCAATTTATGCTTGATTACCGCTGTGGGCAGGAACTGAAAGCCGACGTCATGATGGAGATTATTGTCAGCAACGAAACATTGCTCAATCCGAGCGTCCCATCCCCAAGCCGTATGGCGGTACCTGTCATTTCCGGTTATGTCGTGCAATACCCACAGCATTCCCGGCCAGAAGCCGGATGTCCACCAATCCACCCGCATATCGTCATATATGCCTGCCGCCGACACATGCGGCGATTTATCGCCGATCTCATAAATCATCCGGTCTACCTTGCTTACGGCCTTATTCAGCCATAATGTCAATTGTTCCTGCTGCAAATTAACGGAATCCGTCATACGAATCTCCTCCTTTTTGCCCTGCGCAGCCGATAACGCGGTAAGACTTGCCGGGTTCCAGCCGGAATCGCGCCAATTCGGAGCGGGACGCTTCGGCGATCTTTTCCTCTCCGGCGAAAATAACGACCGGGACATTGCCGCATCTCAGAAGGCAGTCGACTTGTTTCTTCGCCGTGATGCGCGCCTCCTTCAGCAGACCCTCCTCCCACTCGAGCTCGAAGGTTAGTCCCCCCCTCGCCCGCAGCCCCGTCACCTTCCCTCCGCTCCAGGCGGAAGGCAGCGCCGGAAGCAGGGCGATCTCCCCTCCATGCGACTGCAGCAGCATTTCGGTAATGCCGGCAGCGCCGCCAAAGTTGCCGTCGATCTGGAACGGCGGATGCGCGTCCAGCAGATTCGGATAGGTCGAGTGCGTAAGCAGCTGCTGAAGATGTGAATAGGCTTCATCCCCATCCTCGAGCCGTGCCCAGAAGTTTATGATCCATGCCCGGCTCCAACCGGTATGCCCTCCCCCGTTCTCCAATCTGCGCACGATCGTCCGTCTCGCCGCTTCTGCGAGCTCCGGTGTCCGCCGCGCATGTATCCGTTCTCCGGGATGCAGAGCGAACAACTGCGAGATGTGACGATGACCGGGATCGGCTTCGTCCCAATCCTCCAGCCACTCCATAATCTGCCCGTGCATGCCGACCTCTGGACGCGGCAGTTTGGCAAGCGCCTTCTCCAGCTCTTGACGGAACTCCTCTTCTTGCTCTAACGTCAGCTGCGCCTCGATGCAGGCGCTCCATAGGGCGTGAACAATCTGGCTATCAATCGACGGCCCCATGCACAGCGTGCCGGTTTCGCCGTTAGGTCGAACGAAATTATTCTCCGGCGAGATTGACGGTCCGGATATCAAACGGCCGGAGTCGTCTTCCGTCATGTAGTCGAGTAAAAACAAGGCCGCCTCCTTCATAATCGGATATGCCCGCCGCTCCAGGAACTCCTCGTCCAGACTATACCGGTAATGCTCCCACAGATGCAGGCACAGCCATGCAGCCCCCATCGGCCATATGGAGGAAGAGAGCAGAATACCTTCGATGTTTGTATCGCCCCAGAGATTCGTATTGTGATGGGCCACGAATCCGCGGCAGCCGTATACCTGACGGGCTGTTGCGCGGCCTGCGGGAAGCATGCTCTCAACAAGACCGAACAGCGGCTCATGGCATTCCGGCAGGCTTCCTGTCTCAGCCGGCCAGTAATTCATCTGCGTATTGATATTGATCGTATACTTCGACTCCCATGGAGGCGTGAAGCTGGCGTTCCAGATACCCTGCAGGTTGGCGGCAAGCGTGCCCGGCCGCGAGCACGACAGCAGCAAATATCGTCCGAATTGATAATACAGCGAGAATAACCCCGCGTCCTCCGCGCCTTCCTCCAGTTTCCGCAAGCGGACGTCGGTCGGAAGCTTCACGGCTTCCGCCTCCTGCGCAAGACCGCCTGATCCATGAAGCTCCAGATCTACTCTGCGGTAATAAACCGCATATTCGCTAATATGGCGTTCCCGAAGCGAGGCATAGGATAGTCGGCTTGCGGCATGCAGCTGCTCCAGGGATGCCTGCTCCGGGTCGGAATGTCTGAATGACGTATTGGCGGCCAGCAGCAAGGTCACCGCGTCGGCTCCTTCGATCGAGAGGAAATCCCCGATAATCCGCACGCTTCCTCCTTCGGCAACCGCTTGTATAGCGGCGGCGAATCGCACGCCCCCGGGTCCGCTTTGTCCACTCATCATGATCGTACGGTCTCCCGCAGCCGTTGTCCCCTCATCGAAAGGCCGCCGCATCAGGTTCACGCCGACCGTAATTGCTCCGGGCGTGTCGGCCGTCAGACGGACCGCCAGAACCTGATCGGCGGCGCTGCTGAAGTACTCTCTTTCATACATCGTCTGATCCCGGACATAACGGACACGGGCAACGGCTTCTTCCAAACACAGCTCCCGCTCATACTCTTCGACGGGGCTTTCACGCTTTTGCATCCACAGCAGCATTTCGCCCAAGGGCTGATAGGGATGAAAGTACTTCGGGCTGGACATGAGCCCCATCCTTGCCAGATGCTCGGCCTCGGCCTGCCTGCCCTGCTGCAGCAGCCCCCGTATTTCCGGGATATATGTATGCGCATCCGGATTATCCCCCCGGATTGGACCGCCGTACCAGAGCGAATCCTCGTTCAGGTGGATCGTCTCCTTCGCCACGCCGCCGAATACCATGCCGCCAATACGGCCGTTGCCAATGGGCAGCGCCTCCTCCCATTTGCTTGCGGGCGCTTCATACCACAGCCTGCGGTTCATTTTGTCGTTCTCCCTTCTGGTGCTTCTAGTTTTGTCGTACTCCCTTCCGGTGCGCCTTGGCTACTTGCCATGGAGATCAAGCCCCATCCTGGCAAAGATCCAGCTCACGCTGCTATAAGAAGCCGGAAGCGCCGCCGGACCTGATAATTCGCCCTTATAGATGCCATCCTCCGATTTCGTCACGACTGCCTTCCACCAGCCGCAGGCACCGCGTTCATGATCCAGGGTTTCCCCGTCGTCATCGTATAGCTCGCACTCCCCGGCGGCGGCGCCGAAATGAACAAATTCGAGAGGAGCCTGTTCGCCGGGACGAAGCGCATGCGGCAATGCGGCCGTCATCGGAATGACCGCTCCATCCCGCACGAATACCGGAATCGTCTCGATGCCCGCGCGGACCCGTATAATGCCTCCTCCTTCGTACCGTTCTCCAGTCTCGAAGCCGATCCATGAGCCTGCTGGCAGCAGAACCTCCCGCTCCTCTTCTCCCTCTACGAGCGGGGCGACAAGCAGCTGATCCCCGATCATGAATTGATCGTCCCATTGCGGAATGCTCCGCTTACCATATGCGCCGTCCGTTGTGTTCAACGTCATCTCAGCCGACCGCCGCTCCTCGGCGCGGACAAGCTCTTCCGGGGAGACGACGAACGGCATTGCCCGGAAGGGAGGAAGCCCCGTTTCCCTATAGCGGGCGAAGGCCGTGTATAGATAGGGCAGCAATCGCATCCGCAGCTTGATGTAGCGGCGAATGACCGGCTCCGCTTCCGGGAAAGACCAAGGCTTTGTCCCGTCTCCCCAAGCGTTCAGCATCGCCAGGGGAGAGAAGCAGACGGTCTGCATCCTTCTGATCCAGTCCTCGGCGCTGCGTGCCCGGCGCACCTCCGGCGACCATAGAAGCCCGCTGAACGAAGAATTGCACAGCGCCCTAATGAAATGCTTATGCTCGTACAGATCCGAATAGAGCACATACGGAAGCGAAGAAGCCGCGGCATTGGACGCCCGCACCAGTCCGTAAGTTCTCCGATTGTCCGCGCGGTACAGGTCATTCGTCATCTTCTGAAACATCAGACCGTACAGCTGTCTCATCTGCTCGCCGTCCAGCCCGGACGGGAAGCTCGCATGCTCGGGGAAAATCCAGGCGTTGTTCGTCAGCTCGCTGCCGTCGCATTCGTCCAGCTTATAGCCGGATACGCCGATATCAATATGCTTCTCCTTATGCTGCTTTGCGTACAGCTCGCGGGCTTCGGGAAGCGAATAGTCGGGGACGAGTCCGCCCCATACCGAATAATCGCCGGATAATGGCTTGAGCGGCCCATAAAGCCCGCTCTCGGGCGATACATACGGATGCTCCCACAGGTTGACGCGGAAGCCGTTGTCCAGCATCCCGCTTACGAAGCCCTCTGGATCCGGGAAGCGCTCTCGGTCCCATTCATATGTTGCCGGATAGCTGCGGGTGTGCCAGCCCGGCTCAAGACCGATCACGTCGCAAGGGTAATCCCGATGGCGGAACTCCAGGGCTTCCGCCATCGCCTCCTCCGCACTAAACAAGGCCGGCACGCGGTGCCAGAATCCAAGACCCCACTTCGGCGGAAGAACGCCTCCGCCGCAGAAGAGATTGTACCGGCTTACCGCATCGGCGAGCGCAGGACCGCCGAAGACATAGACGTCGGCGCCTTCCTCAGGCAGGCGGATCTCTGCCCTTGACGAAGGAGGCGTCGCCTTCCAGCCTGCGTCGCGATTGCGATCCCGCACATCTGCCTGGCATGTTTTATCCAGGCGCACGGCCGATCCGAGATGCATCGTAATCGCGCGCGCCGAATCAATGAGCACGCCATATCCGCGGTCGCTGACATAGAAAGGAACCGGCGCGTGCGTCTCGCCGGTATCCTGCTTCGGATCGCTGTTAACGCGGAGATACCGGGTCCTTCCCCGCTGGTTCATGCGCATGAACTGCAACCCCGTACCGTGAAGCTTCTCGTCGGCCGCCAGCGGCAGCACGAGCAGGCGCCGTCCTCCTCCCGCCGCTTCCACGCGAATGTCATTCCACTGGAAAGGCGGAGCGGCCTGCGCCATTCGTTCCAATGCTTTCATCCGCGGAACAGCGCCAACCACGGCCAGCGGCGAAAGCGCCTGCGGATCTCCAATTCTGGCACGCCATACACCGGGCGCTGCTTCCGTCCATGTCAATGTCGTCATTCAGCTGCTCCTTTCATCTTGAACATCATGTGACTTTCCTCAAGTCCGGCAGTTCGACGGGCATTCTCCCACCTGACTCACAAGACAGATTCGTATAATGCACCAGCGCCTGCGTCAGCAGGTAGTCGCTGCCGCTCGATTCGGCCTCGCGCCCCGTCTCAAGCGATATCAGGAAATCGGTCAGCGTATCCCGTTCAATCACATCGGCGCAGCTAGCGATCAATCGTTCACCGTCATCATCATATAAACGTATTTCCTTTCCCGTCAATACCATCGCGCCGCGCGTGCCCTCGATATGCCAATCCCCGCTCCATAGCGTCTGCGGACCTCTTGACGCAATCGTCGCGGCATAGCCGGCGATTATGCCGCCATCCATCTCTATTAACGCGTTTGCGCTTTGAACTGCCCCTTCCTCTTCCCAGCCGCCAAGCGGATTATACAGCTTCGCCTGAACAGCCCTGCCTTCTTGTCCGGTCAAATAGCGCAGCATATCGAAGTGATGGACGCCGATATCGTCCAGAATCCGCACGGCATACTTTCTCTGGACCCGATGGTAGCGGCGGAACGAAATGTCTATCGACGAGATTGCGCCGATTGAGTCCTCATCGAGCAATTGCTTCATCTTGCGGACATAGGGAAAACGCCGGTAATTCTCGGCGATCATGAATGGGATGTTCTCCTTCGCCGCCCTTGCTACAATCCCGATTGATTCCGGATAGTCGAACGAAATCGGCTTCTCGCAGAGAACGGGAAGCCCTCTGTCGAACGCCGCATGGTTAACCTGCGTATGAGAGGCCGGCGACGTTACGTTAACGAGGAAGCCCGCCTCCTCATGCGCGAGCGCCTCCTCCAAAGAAGTATAGAACGGAAAAAGGCCGCCATCCATCTTGTCCTTCATCGCCGGATCCGCCTCAACCACAGCCGCGAGCAGTCCTCTGTCCCTCAGCCTTTTGTACCAGCTGTAACCCGCGCTTCCAAGGCCAACCAGTATCGCCTTCATCGCATTATTTCCCCCCCCGTCTGTTCCAAAGGAATGACCATATTCCATGTATGGGCGGCATTGCGGAAGCCACCCGGCCCATCCGCTGCCGCCATGAAGAGATGCGTCGGCTTCCCGTCCTGGAACAGCAGAAATGGCCGTTCGAGGCTTCCCATCGTCTGCACCGTTCCATCATCCCAGAGGATGGTGCGCGAGTAAGCCTGCGGTTCGTCGGCAAGCTCCCAATGTATGCCGTCCCTGGAGACAGCCTGAATGCCGCCGTGCTTCTCCCCGCCAAGCGTCCCGTCCATATCCTTGGCGATCAGCGCGTAGCCTCCCCGCATCCTCCAGATGAAGGGATCCTCGATATGGAACAGCTCCGGCGGGAAGACAGGCTCCTCTGTCATCACCCGGTAAGGCCCGTCCCAATGCTCCGCGGCGGCTGCTCCGATCGTCATCCTGCCATAATCGCAGCCTTTGTAACGGCGGGCTTTATAGATCAGCAGGACGGAGCCGTCATGATCCACGCAAGGAGCCGGATTCGACGTCAAATAGCTGTCGAATCGGCCCGGGCGGACCGGCAGCAGCGGCGCATCGCGCCTCTTCCATGGACTTAAGACGCTGTCTGCGACCGCAAGTCCGACGCGCTTATTCGAGCGGGCGACGATACAGCGCGCATCCTCGAGATTGAGGCCGCCACCGGGAGCCGTCTCTGGCAGCGGATGCGTAGAACCCATATAATAAAGCAAATAGATGCCGTTATGCTTGACGATATGCGGATTATGCGTGCTGCGCCCGTCCCAGTACTCGGCTCCCCTGGCCGGGAGCACGACCTCCTGGAAGATATAAGGTCCCTCCGGCGTATCGGATACCGCTCTTACGATTTCCGATGCTACCAGCCATCCCGGATGCATAGGCAGACTCTTCGGCCATCTTGAGGCGAACATATGGAAGCGGCCGTCCTCTCCCTGAATGACGGAGCCGCACCAGACCCAATAGCCTTCCATCCGGAAACCGCCGTTCCTCGGCGCCGGCAGCATCCTTCCTACTAAGCCGCTTGCTGGCATCGCTGCTCACCCCTTTATGGTTTGGCGTACTTCCTCTACTCCGTATCGCTTAACCGCACTTCCGTACAGCCACTGCTGCGCAGTATGCAGAGCCGTCTCCCGGTCGATCCAGCCTGATTCGAGCCGCTCCCATAGAAATTCCGCCGCCAGCTTCTTTACGAGCAGAATCTTGCCGTAGCTCCATTCCATGCACCGGGCATCGGATACGATGACGGAGCTTTTGCCCGCAGGCAGCGCCTCCAGCCGGTACTGCATGCTGTCCTGGTAGGTGCTTGCACGGAAGTTGAACCACCACATACCCCCGATATGGACGTTCGGAAAGTTCCAGGCGGCCTGTACCGCATCCAGATTATTTAATTCCGAGGCGAGCACAAGCTCGAATTCGCAGGCGTAATTCTCGAATAAAGCCGTCAGCTTCAGAATCCGCTCCGTGTCGTTCGCCGGGAACGCGGTCCCGCACCACGAGCGCTCTACGCCCAGGAAGAACTGGATAAGCAGTCTGTTTCTCTCTGCCGCGGCGCATATGCTATGGAGCAGTTCCATCATGATATCGCCATGCGTGCTGTCCGGACCGATTATTTGGCGGAGATGTGCGCTTGATTCGTAACGCGGCAGCGTTGTCATAATGCCGGGCAAGCCGTCATCTCCATAACCGTTGAGAAGAAGGTCGGCTTCGTCCTTCACCTTCACGAATTCCTGGGCGGGATCCGCCGACTGGACAACCCGTTCGACCCACTGGCCGAGCGCCCCGTCAATCCGCGGTATGAGTATGGCATTCTCCCGCATACCCTCGAAGACGGCGTGCTCCGGACGATTCACAACGAATCGGCGGATGTTCATCCGGTCAGCCGTTCGCTGCGCCCAGCCCTCGTCGGCATAGGAGCGTTTGACCGCCGCATCCGCCTCCCTGACTGAAGCGGCATCCCGAATTTCAATGCCATACAGCTCACGCATAATTGAGGTGAATACCCAGTTCATCAGAGTACTTCTCGTTGCCTTGTATGATTCCAGAAATGCAGCGATGCGCTCTTCTTCAGGAAGCTCCCCGGCATCTGCGGGATAGCCCCCTGCTTGAAGCTCCCGGAACAGCCAGAAATAATGCGCAATTTCCCAGAAATCCCCCGCGCAGAGCCGGTCGCCTACCAAGTGGGTATGGGTATCAAACACCGGCAAAGTCATGATGCGTTCGAAAAATTCGGCTTTTTCGCCGCCATTGCCAATCATGCTCATTTGAACATCTCCTTCATTTGGCTCAAATTTGCCGCTACCATTTCCCTTATCCGGCAGAGCCCCCTTGAATTCTCTCAATCGCTTCATGCTCCCTATCCCGCCTCTAGCTTGAAACGCCTTCATGATACTCCGCTTGCCGCTTCTTGACATGTCATTTCTTCAGATCAAAATGTGTTTTCCTGAGCTGCCGCGGGACGTTCCGTCTTATTCCCAGTAACCCGGGAGCTCTTCGGCATCAGCATCGTGACCTTCATACCCTGCTGCTCCTCGCTCTCGATACGAAGACCAAACCGGTCGCCGAATACCATCTGGATTCGCCTGTGTACGTTAAGCACGCCGATGCCGCCCTTGTGGCCGGCGTTGCCCTGGTCCTCCTCATCCGCCAACCGGTTTGCACGAAGCTTCTGCCGCAGCCTTGCCAGACTCTCAGGCGGCATGCCGCAGCCATTGTCCTCTACGCTGACCCAGAAGACGCCGTTCTCCTCACCGCAATCAATGCGGATAAAGTGGTACTCCTCCACACCTTCGGGGAACGCATGCTGGAATACATTCTCCACGAGCGGCTGCAGGGTAAGGCGGACCATGGCATGCAGCAGGTACTCGGGCCTGGCGGCGACTTCGATTTCGAACTCCCGGCCGATCCGGTGCTGCATGACCTTCATATAATACATGACGTGCTTCAATTCGTTAGCCACCGTAATCTCCTCCAGATTGGTCTGAACGGAGTACCGCAGCATATAAGCCAGCGCTGTGACGATTTCGGTAATATCCTCGGAATCCTGCACCGCAGCATAACAAACGATCGTTTCAAGCGTGTTGTACATGAAATGCGGATTAATCTGCAGCTGCAGGGACTGGAACTCGGCCCGCTGCCGTTCAAGCCGGATTTCCTGGTTGCTCAGCTCCACCTGTACAACCTTGTCCACGGCATCGGAAAGGCGCTTCACCATCAGATTGTACCGCAGAATGAGCTCGGCGACTTCGTCCCGATGCTTCGGCAGCGGTATCGGGGCCCAATTGCCCTTCTCCGTTTCCCGCATCCCCAGTTTCAGCGTCTGGATCGGCCTGGTGATCGATTTGCTGAAGCGGTACGCCAGCAGTATGGCGAGCAGCAATGTGAACATCCCGATGACGAGCGTCGAATTACGGATATTCGTAACCGGCTTTCTCACCTCGTCGACAGGCATGGAGACAATCAGCTTCCAGTGTGAATAGTCTGACGTTTCCGCCATATACATCCGCTTCTCTCCCTCGCTGTCGTCGAAGAACGCGGCATCTGCGGAATGTTCCAGCTTGGCGCGTACGGCATCCGGCAGCACCGTCCCTTCCTTCATCTCCTCCGGGTGATAAATGACGTTCCCGTTCGCGTCCGTAATGAACAGATAGCCGAATTTTCCAAGATCGACGCCTTTCCAGAGGGCTGAGAGATCTGCTGAGCGCAGCTCGATTGCAAGCAAACCGCTCAATTCGGGTGAACTGTATCCGCGGATGCGCCGGACGAGCGTTACCATCTGATTCTCCTGGCCCGTCAGAATGCTGTTCTTCAGGATGCTCAGCTGGCCGTGCGGACTTGTATTGCCCATAAAGTAATCCCGCTGCCGGCGGATCTCCTCCGGCGAGAACGACTGCTCGCTTACCTCGTTGAAATAGTAGACGGCGTTGCCTTTGTCGCTGATCAGGTAGATGGAAGCGATTTTCGGATTGCGGATAAACAGCGGGTCCGCCACGACCTCGCGTATCATTTTCCGGTAATTATAATAGTCGTATTCCTCCCTGTCGGTCGGCAAATCCATAAACTCCATCACGTAGCGGAATGTCAGCAAAGAAACCATGGACCGTTCGTAATCCTTCAAATACAGATCCGTATGATGGACCGCGTTGCGGACGATCTGCTGCATCTGTTTCTCGGCCAGCTCGTCAAGCTCGCGGGTGGAGGTCGTATAGGAGATGCCCACACCGCTCAGCGTAAGCCCGATTACGACAAGAAAATAGAAAGTCAGCTTTGCATACAGGCTGCGGAATCTCATTTGATTCCCAGCGCCGCCCGGTATTCCGATGGCGTGATGCCGACGAGCTTCTTGAACGTCTTTGTAAAATGCGGGTAATCGTCATAGCCCACTTCCAGCGCAATGTCGACGATGCGGAAATGCGGTACGGCCAGCAGTTCCTTGGAGCGGTCGATCCGCCTGTTGATCCGGTATTTTACGAACGTCTCGTTCGTCATCTTCTTGAATAGTGAGCTGAAGTACGTCGGTGTCAGACCGACCAGCGCCGCCACTTGGTCGAGCGTGATTTCCTGCGACAGCTTGCTGTCGATATAGCATTTTGCCTCTTCGATCATATCCCGGAAGTTGCCGCTGCGCATCGACGCAAGTCCGTCCCTGATATCGCGAAGTCCCGCTTCGAAGGCTTCGATCGCATCCTTCACGGATCCGGTCTGCATGAAGGAGAGGTTCGTCCTGGGAGAGAATTCCCGGGCCTGCAGCCGTTTCAACAGCATCTCATAGCAGTCATGAAGCAGCTCCTTCAATTGGGCCAGCGACAGATTGGCTGACTGGCAGTACTCCCGCAGCCGGCCGCTCAGCTCATCCAATCCGTCCGTCTGGAGGGACCAAATCTGCTGCTCCATATGATCGATCCATTCCACGTAACGGGAAGGCGCGACATATCCGGCCGTCTGCTTCTTGAGCAAACGGCCCAGCACCTCATGCACATCCACCCTTGTAATCGGTTTCAACAAATAATGCTTCACGCCGTAATCCACACACTTCTGCGCGTAGCTGAAGTCGTTGTAGCCGGAGATTACGACCGTTTTGATATGGGGGTACGCCTCCTGCAGAATCCTGCACAGCTCCAGGCCGTCCAGCTTTGGCATACGGATATCCGTAAGCACGATATCGGGTTCCATCGCCCCTATTCTCTCGAGAGCGGCTTGCCCGTTCTCTGCAGTCGACACTTTGGCGAAGGCGGGCATATATTGCTCTGCCATCCTGGAGATTCCTCTGCGGATGACGGGTTCATCGTCTACGATAAGCACATGCATGAACGTTCCTCCTGCTCGATAGTGGGTTATGCCTGCAACCTACATCTTACCGTGTAGAAGCGCTTTCATCAATGGACGAATAGAACTGCTGCCTTATCCTCATCATTGCGCATAATGAGCGATCCCGATAGGATTAATTTCCGGTCTCCTGTGTTTTTTTACGATTTCACACCCATTCGTATTCCACAAGAAGAAGCGGCCGCAGCCGTCCTTTGGCGGCAAAGTTAGCTTCTTCCCTTAAACCCTATATAAATGTACGGGAGTGAAACTTATACATGCTATCAGGTTAACGAAAGAAAAGCTCGCCTCTATTCGGAGGAGAGCTTTTTCGTTTTAAGTTTCGGAGAGCCTACTCTCTGTCGATCATGACAGCGCCCTGCTTGTTATTCCAGCGTTCCGTCGCTTCCTTGACAATCTCGTCGCCGCCCTTGGCTTTGTATTCCTCAACAACCTTCGGCCAGTCGGAGATGGGTTCCTTGCCGTAGATCATTCTGACCATATGGTCGATAACAAGCTTTGGTCCCACATCCGGCTGGGGAGCGGCCAGATCGGGATACTTGCTGAAGGTACTCAATTCCGGATAAAAACCGATTCCAGACAGACCTTCCTGGGACAACACATTATCGAAAGCGTCCAGTGTTGCCTGGCCGTCTTCATTAAGCTCCAGCCGCAGTTTATTGTATGTGGAGTCATGAACGGCCCACAGTGTACCGCTCCTCCAGCCCTCTTCCTCCTGCTGCTCCTTGGTCTCCGGGAATTTATAGTTCACCACACCGGCCGCATCCTTCGTGTAGGTATCGCCTTCGACGCCGAACGTGAAGAACTCCTCTGCTTCCGGGGTGACCATCCAGTCGAAAAATTTCACGATCTCGGCGGCTCTTTCTTCCTCGACATTCTTGTTGATGTAGAACGTGCGGACAACCGGCGAATAGAAGAAGTAACCGCCTTTGCCCTCAGGTCCCTTCGGGGAAGGAATAATGTCGATCTGCGCATCCGGAACGGCTAGCTTCACATTCGCCCTGTAGCCCGGCATTCCGGCTGCGTTCTGCGACCAAATGCCCGGCTTGCCGGCATCAATGCTCTTCGTAAAATCAGTCGATGATATGGTGGCGAACTCCTTCGGAATCAGCCCCTCTTCATACATCGTCTTGTACACCTCAAGTGCCTTCTGCATATTCTCGCTGTCGAAAAACTTGGGGACCACCTGGCCATCGACCAGTTCGAACTGGTCTTTGTACGGCAGGACATCAAAGGCGCCAAGAACGATATCCGCATACTTGAAGTTCTCGCGCATTTGGTACGGCGTCTCGACTCCAAGCTTCTTGAAGGCGCGGAGCACGTTCAGAAATTCATCGACCGTCTTTGGCGCCTGCAGTCCGGTCTTCTCTAGCAGATCGGTGCGGATGTATGTGGCCCGGCGCGAGGGGCTCTTCAGAAATTCCGGAATGCCGTAGATCTTGCCTTCATAAGAGGCCGTCTCCCATGCGGCTTTCGGAATCAGCTTCATCAGATTGGGCGCGTACTTCTGCAGCAAGTCGTCCAGAGGCATGAAGATGCCGCTCTCGATCGAGCCAGACATCGACTTGCTGCCGGGGCCGCCTATGCTCCCGACCACGTCAGGAATGTCGTTGCTTGCAAACATGACGCCATATTTCGCGTCCTCCATCACCTTGATGTCCAGATCGGTGTTCGTTAATTCTTCCAGCTTCAGCACCCATTTGTCCTTGTTCAGATCCGGCACCCGGGTATGATAGCCCGAGCTCACTGTCGTCGGCAGCAGGAAGGAGAACTTCGCCCGCTCCTTCTGGCCTTCCGCCGTCTGCTGATTTCCGCCGTTATCCGCCTGCTGATCTGCCGGCTGCTGCTCGGCCGGCTTGTTTGCCGAGCATCCCGCCATCAGGCTCGCCGCCAGCACCAGCGACAATCCCATACCTGTCCATTTCTTCATACGACAACCCTTCTTCCCTCATGATTTGTAAGCGTTTTAGTGTTGAGAGCTGCTTCTTCCGCGTAATGTCTGGTTGTTATACGTTACGACTTGATGGAGCCCACCAGCATGCCCTGAATGAAATGCTTCTGCAGGAATGGATAAACGAGCATGATCGGAAGCGTCGTGACGACGATGACCGCCATCTTGATGCCTTCCGGCGACAGCATGACGAGCAGCTCCGAGGTGACGTCCGATTGGCCGTATTGATCGGTAAAGACAATTTCGCGCAGGCGGACCTGCAGCGGGATCCACTGCCTGTCGCTAATATAGAACACCGCCTCCGCATACCGGTTCCAGTGTGCGACGGCATAGATGATCCCCATGGTCGCCAGCGCCGGCTTGGAAAGCGGAAGCACGATTTTCCAGAATATCCTGAACTCGCCGCAGCCGTCGATCTTCGCCGAATCGATGAGCTCCCCTGGCAGATTCATGAAGAATGAGCGCATGACAAACAGGTTGAACGCGCTGATCGCCATCGGTAGCATGAGTGCCCACAGCGTATCAAGAAGTCCCAGCTGCTTTACCAGCAGATAGTTCGGAATAAGCGGAGCACTGAACACCAATGTAATCAAAATAAGGATCAGCACGAACTTGCGGTACAGATATTCCGGCCGGGAAAGCGGATAAGCGAGGCTTGACGTCAAGATCAGGTTGATAAGCGTACCGAATAAGGTAATGATTACGCTATTGCGAAAGCCCAACCAGATGGACGGGTCCTGCAGAATGAGCTTATAACTGCCGAATGTGAAACCGACAGGCCAGAAGCTCACCTCTCCCGCGTTGATGGCGACCGAGTTGCTGAGCGACTGCGCGATAATATGAATCAGCGGCAGCACCATACTCAGGCCGATAGCGCCGAGAAATACGATATTGCATGCGTTGAATATTTTCTGGCCTCTCGTCATTATCATATCGATTTTCACCCCGTTTCTCCAATGCCTTAGTACAGCCCGTTGCCGGTTACCTTCTTGCTGAATATGTTGCCGATCATGATGAGCGCAAGTCCCACGATCGACTTGAACAAGCCGATGGCGGTCGTGTAGCTGTATTGACGGTCAACAAGCCCCGCCCGATACACATAGGTATCAATAATTTCCCCATTCTCGCTGTTGAGCGGATTAAGGAACACGAATACCCGCTCGAAGCCGAAGTCCAGGAAGTTGCCGATTTGAAGCAGAAACAAGATCGCAATGGTCGGCAGAATAATGGGGACCGTTATGGAGGTTGCCTGCCGCAGCCGGCTTGCGCCATCCACCTGTGCCGCTTCGTACAAGTCGGGATTGATTCCGGCGATCGCAGCCAGATAGATAATCGTTCCCCAGCCGCTATCCTTCCATATGCCCGAACTGATGAGGATCGTGCGGATATATGAATTTTCGCCCAAGAAGTAGATGGGCTCGACGCCAAACAGCGCCAGCAAATGGTTGACGATGCCGGTAGAGGGTGACAATACGCCAACCACGATCCCTCCGACAATGACCCATGAGAGAAAGTGCGGCATATAGACGACCGTCTGAACAATCCGCTTATAGGCCATGATGCGCAGCTCATTGAGCAGAAGCGCCAGAATGATCGGCACCGGGAAAGCGAAGCACAAATCATAGATACCGATCAGAATGGTGTTCTTCAATATCGGAACAAACTCCGCATATTCGATCATTCTCTTGAAATTATCAAGCCCAACCCACGGACTGCCCTTGATGCCTTTGAAGATGTTGTACTCCTGAAACGCGATAACCGATCCGAACATCGGAATGTACCGGAAGATCAAAAAAAAGATAATGCCCGGAATCGACAAGACGTAAAGCGGCCAATACTTCCGCATAAACTTCACTTTGTGGCCTGACGTCGCGAACTGATACATCATCCGGTCGGAACTCTCCACCTTGCCTGCCATGCTCTCCTCCCCTTTCCGCGCCAGACACAAAAACGGTACATAAGCGCATATCCTCTACGATTGTTTATGGTGGCGGTGCGGACCGGCGTGACACCAGAGCGTGACGATCGGATCCTCGGCGTCCGAGCAAAGATGATGATTCTCGCCAGGCTCGACGATGACGATATCGCCCGCTCTGACGGGATGATGCTCGCCGTTGATCTCCATCGTTCCAATCCCCTGCAGAATAAGGAACGCTTCCCGATCGTCATGGACGTGAAAATCTCTGCCGTCCGGACCGTCGTTCGTATGGCTGCGTTCGCTTCGCCCGGCGAAAGCGAGTCCGCCGGAAGAGAGATAGGCGCCGGGCAGCAGTTCCCCGAACACATGCCCGTTCTGCTCCGGGTTCACCCGCATCTCTTCTATTCGTGTACGGATCATGACGCCGCCCCTTCCCTGTAATCGTTCTTATTGGCTTCGCCGGTATACACAATCTGTATCCCGCTCAACTTGCCATTAGCAGCCCTCATGAGATTCCTCCCCTTCACCTCACCATTATAGAATTCGGACATCAGTCCCGGTATGGCAAAACTTTGGTTGGGTTGTTGTTTTTTATTATCGCTCCCGTAACATAATCCTGCCGTCTTAATCCATACTCGTCAGAATAGCTGTTCATCTCAACTTAAAAAGGGAAAAGTTCAATTTCTTCGCCTTTCTGCGTATCGAATTCCAGCAAAGAGCCTTTTAGTGCTATATCCTTGCCACCCGCTTTGCGCAATGCGACCTCAGCCTCGCCCCAGGGATTCCTTATTCTGCATGCTCCTCCCAGCGTTGAGCTGATTTTGACAAACGGAATGCTTCCCGACCGAATGGCGGAGGTGACATTGAATCCGCCATGGCACCATAGGGATATCTCTGCATTCCAGTCAGCCGGACACGCAGGGAAGACACGAATGACGGATTCTTTGCCCGGACCCGGAGGCCCGCTTTGGCAAAGCGCTGCCTGCAGTGCAGAGGCGGCATTGCCTAAACGCTGCACGCTCATGCAGTTGACTCCCTCTCTGACTGTCAGCCTGTTTTCAAAAAATTTCACTCTTCCCGTGTCCGCGAAATAACAATATTCCCGTTCCGCATTCACGCATTCCAATTGTGCCGATACAGCCTGCTTGAACGGTTCCGCGAGTCCCATGTGGGCATGCACACGCGCCGTACTCGACATTTCGGATGCTGCACGGCTCCAGTCATGGTCAAGCATCGCTTCCTGGTACCTGATCGTGGCCATGGTCGTTTCGAACATTTCCGGATTGTCATATGCCGTTTCCAGCGAGCACAGGCTGCCAAACCTCCCCGGCTTCAAATCGACATTGCTCTTGTTATCCAAAACAGGGCCGAGAGCGCCCACCCACACTGCGGGCTCATTTTCCGGAGTTCTCAACACGGCATCGGGATGATCGCTTCGCGGCAGCGGGGCAAGATTATCGTAAAGCTCCTGCCACACAGGCCGGATATCTTCATCCGCTTCCAATATTTCCGAAGCCTTCAGGACAATCGGGAATATGGTGTGCATGCCCGCCATCGAATCCATCGTATTTTTGCCGCCGTAATATTTTTCGTCGCTGGTTGTTTGGTAAATGTGATAGCGGCCGTCCTCGTCCTTTTTCAGATTCGGGAAATGGCGGAAAAACTCGGCGACTCCCTTCATAATCGGATATGCCCGTTCCCGCAGCCATTCTTCGTCCTTGGTATACTCATAGTACATCCAGAAATGACTGGCAATCCCGACCTGGGATGCGAACATATGCGTCGTGAAGCCGAATGACCCGAAGCCTCTCTCTACATATACTAATTTGCCGTCCACGTTTTGTTCGTGATACTTCCAATTCCATCTGCTTTCATGCGGACGCTTGGAGAAAGCGAATTCGCGGAAACGGCCGGACATTTGATCCCACGGCTTGCGCACCAGATATAAATCTCTCATTTCCGCCGCGATATCCTCCGGCAGCTTCTCCATTCCGTCAAACGTCACGACCTCGGGTATGAAGATACCCTGACTTCCCCATTGCTGCCTGGCAGCTTCAGCACAAGATTCGTACATGGACGAGTACATGCTGAAATACGGATGAAACAGCTCATGATGACCGGAAGGAAGCACAGCGTTGTAGTACAGGCTCATGTTATTCCACCAGTGCATGGCTCCCCAGTGTCTGAGATCTCCCCGCGGGCTGAGCAGCATGCCTCCGAAGTTAGGCGGGAACTGCCCTCCCCTGGAGCTTGACGCCATCAGGTACAAATAATACGTGTAATGAAGCTCCACAAACTCGGCGGTTCCATCTTCGCTGCTTAAGCGGATATAGGATTTTTCCCAAAACCGATTCCACCAGGACTTGTGCTCCTGAAGCAGGAGGTCGAATCCCGCTGCTGCTGCCTGCTCTACGATGTTGACAGCGGCAGCGGCAATATCTTCATTTTCGTCAAAACTGGCTGCGCTTCCTATAAAAACGTCGAATACTCCCTGACCCGGCTTTACGCACAAACGCATCTCGGTTTCATTCGGCTGACCGATCACTTTGCTCTCCCTGAAGCTGCCTACAGGCGCCCGTCCGCCAAGCTCATCATTCATTCTCGCTTTGGACTCCCGTCCGGAAATTCCAATTGCGACGGCTGAGCTGCAGTAATAGTTGCCCTCCCTGAATTCCTGTGTTAATACAATCATCCCGCTGCGCATGCTTAAACGCGATACAGCCGAATGATTCTTGCTTACGACCTCCGCAGGTCGGAGCATCTTCAGTCTGATGTTGATCACCTGGGGAGCTTCTCTGTCATCCTGCGCTCTGACTGCGAAAACATCCTCGTTGGCCGAAGCGAAAGCCCGGGCTTGCACCCCATCGCCCGAGACCAACGCCGTCCCGTCAAATAAGCTTAAATGCTGCTTTATTCCGCCGTCATGAAAGATGTCTTCGCCATAATCGACAAAATCGATATCGACAAAGCCGCATGCATACGCATAATCCGAATGTCTCTCGTTGAAGCTGTTCGTGCTGCAGTCATTTGCAAATACATCAACCCGGTTGATCTGAAATTTAATGGCGGAAGGGGAAGTCCACAGCAAGCTGCCCATTCTCCCGTTGCCCAGCGGCAGTCCGCCTTCACTTCGTTTGACCGTATGCTCATAGTGCAGATCCGCACGCGACACAAGCCCGGCATAATCCATTTTTGATTCGGCAGCCGTGTTTCCATGATCCATCAGAAGCTCTCCTCCCAAGACTGTTGATTTAATAATTGTATAGAACAAATCCGCTTCCAGGGATGTTGAAATTTATGATAAAACTTGTTTTTTTTATTATTTGCGGTCTCTTATCCAGAGAAGGTCAGCACAGCAAAACAACCCTATGAAGCACTCACTCGCATAGGGTTGTTTGGTTTGGTTAAATAATTTCCAGGCTGTTCTTTATTTTCCGGACCAGGCTTTGATCAAGGCGGCCGCATCAGCCTTGAGGACGGACTTCGCGGCTTTGGAGATTTTATCAGCCACCAGTTTGTTATCCAGATGCTTCAGGAAATCCTGCATATGCTTGACCGCTTTGCCTTTGTCGCCTTTGTCCAATTGATGCTGCGCCTGCTTCAGGCTGCTGCGCAGCTGGTCAACCAGCGGTTTCTTCAATTCGCCTGCTTGGACATAACGGTCCATCAAGCTGGATATCCCTTCAAGGGTGGCGTTAATTGTAAAGCGGACAGACTCATCCGTCGTATTGCCCGCCAGGTCGGTGATGACGATCTTCAGGGTATGCTGGCCAAGCTTGCCGGCAAAATCTACGGAAGCGCCGTTCTTCAAACGCATTCCGTCCAGGATGATTTCCTGGTTCGTTACGCCGGAGAGCGCATCGCTTGCGTTCAACTGGAGCGCAAGCGGACGGGCGTCGGAGAAGACAGCGCCTCCAGCAAGCGGTTTACCGTTAGCCGCAAGCTCAAAAACAGGCCTCGTCTTGTCAATACGGACGGTAATCTCCTTCGCATGCTCGATGTTGCCTGCAGCGTCAATTGAGCGGAACTGCATCCGGTATACACCGTCATTCGTGAAGGTAACCGGTCCGGTGTAGGTTTCCCACTCCGCAGCAGCATCCGATTTATATTCCGTTCTCGCTATTCCGGAAAGATCGTCATGAGCCGTCAATGCGGCAGACGCAGCCGTGTTCAGCCAGCCATTCCGCGGAGCTGGTTCGATCTTTGCCTCTGTCTCCGGCGGAGCCGTGTCCTTCAATTCTTCCGGAAAGGCCGGTGCCGAAATCATAAACTTGCGGGAGTACGGGTCTGTTCCCTTCGACCTTACGGCGACTTTGGATAAATCGGTCATGCCGCCCGGCAGCGTATACCTTGCTGCACCCGCCGGTAGTTCGGCAAGTACCGCTGCGCCATCATACACAATGTAGCCCTCGCTGGAATTATTGGAAGCCCACTTCAGGTTTTTTACCGGACCGCCGGCTTCAATCATCAGATTCTGCGGAGGAGTCGGCGCATTGAACAACTGAACCTGCGTAAGGCGCGGAGGCCCTGTCAGATCCGTGCCTGTATTGCCGCCGGATGCGTTCTCAACCGTTACTTTGACATATCTTGAATGATAGGTCCTGCCAAGATCTATCGGATGCGAGCTATCCTCCGAATCGGTACCGCCATTATCGTTGACGGTCGCATACGTAAAGCCTTGGTCTGTTCGTTTATCCACTTGTTTAAATGCCACTTCGTCAAAATCGGCTGCCGATGTGTAGTTTCCAAAATCATCGGATACATAAACGGTTGCGCCTTTTAGCCGGGTGGACTTCGCAAACAGCCTTATTTGGCTGAAATCCATTGCCTGGCCAAGGTCCAGTATGAAGCTGCCTTTCCTCTCTCCGTCCGTACCCAGCCAGGAATACTGCCCAATTTGATCCAGACTGGTAACATTCGTTACATCCCATTTTGTCGGATCCTCCAGCACGCCGCTCGTCAGTTTGTTCGCATTGCCGAATTCATTCGCCGCAGCGGATTGCAGCTGAATCGGGTTGGCGCCTTCTGTCCTACCTGCGTTATACGCTTTTTTATGAAGGGCCAGATTTACGGACGGTATACCGGTCGCCACCTTGCTTATGGTGATGTCGGCAAGTTGAAGCCTGGCGTCATATGCGGAATTGGTGCCACCCGCAGAACTGCGGTAGATGCCCCACTTGGGGCGCAGGTATTGATCGAACACAGCGGGATACTCTGTCTCGAAGCCGCCGCTTCTTTCCGGTCTTCTCCACAGGTCCTTGACACCGTCGCTTGCGCCTTGATTGGAGAACATCTGATAAACATCCGGGCTGTCAAACGAGTATACCTTGCCGGTTACCATATCCGTGATCTTAATGGTGAGCCAGCCGGAATCCGAAATAAGCGCGTCTAGCTCTACCTTGATCCAGTGGCCGTCGATTTCCTTTAATGGAATTCTCATCAAGTTCTTATCCCCGTCATACCGGTTATGATTGACAACAAGATCTCTGCTGGTTGTTCCGGAAATGGACATCGCAATGATATATGCGCCGTTTTCACCGCCGCTGTTGCCCCCAGGCAGTGTATCTGCCCCTTGTGCATTCACAGCCTTCAACTGAAAGATATGCCGGAAGTTCGGCTGATTCCACTGGTCGCCGTCCGGTATATTCCAGAGCCATTCGTAGGAAACCTGGTCGCCCTCGTAGGCTGTAAAGTCGCCGGTTGAGTCCTCGCTGGGGCGAATTTCGATTCTTTGCCTGTCCGTAATGGCCGCCCCGCCAACCACGTAGCCCAAATTCCGGTCAAAAACCCCCTTGTGGCCGTACTCGCCGTCGCGAACCTTATCCATGAATTCATTATTCAAGCCTCTGCCGTTGGCGGTAATCTCGAATACATCCTTTTGCAGTGTGCTGTCCCAAACGCTCTTGATATGGTCATCGGCGGCAGCCGCTTGGGGCTGATCGCCGTAAAACTCGTGGTACGCGTCTCTTATCCGTTTAGTCACGCCTTCTACCGGTTCATCGGTACCCATTGCGCCGCCCAGGATGTTATAAGGTGATACGCCTTCAATGGCATTCATCCTGATTGTCTTGTCATTCCCGCCATAGCCGCGTGCCGTTACGTCCAGTGCAAATATGGACGGGTCGCCGCTGTTGAAACGAAGCATAAATTCGTTTGTGCCCAGAGGCAGCTTGGAAAGGTATGCAGGTGCAAATATAACCGTATTTCCTGATAGCGAGTAATCTAAATCCGGACGAAGCGCAGCAGCGCCTTTGCTTATGCCTGCGAGCGTCTGCCCGCTGGCAAGGTTTATATCCACCGATACGGGCTCGGCCTGATCCCAGGTGCTGTAGGTACCCTTGGCCGGCGCCAGTTCAGTCGCGTTGGATACCGGATCTTTGCCGTAAACAGCCAATCCGGACAAGCCCATCATGGAATTGTTATCATCCGCTCGCCTGTCGCCGGGGCCGACCAGAATCATGTTTATCATCACGTACCGGGCTGTAAACGGATACAGGAATGTCTTGGTATCATAACCCCATTGTTGTCCGTTGTACGTTACATAAGACCACAAGCCTTCCGTTTCCGTACCTCCGGCCAGTGTCCAGCCATTCGACTTCCAGTCGTAATCGGATGCCGCATCGGATGCCGCAGGCGCAGTTGCCCAGGAATTGGGGTCATTGGAGTAATAGATCTCGAATCTTCTCGCATTGCTTTGGATATTCGAGATCGTGTTGGGTATTTCGAGGTACAGCTTATCAATTGTTTTTGGAGCGCCCATATCAAGGGATAATGCCAATGATGATGGAGAAAAGCCGTTCATATATACATTCGGGCTTGAATTGCGCCAATACCCGCTGCCGCCCGACCGTAAGGCGTCTACACCCGGATGATCGGGCGCTTCCGAGCTTGCCTTGAGATTCACGCCTGCCTGCGGCGAGAAACGGGTTGGGTCCAGCAGATTGACAGAACCTGCTGCTGCTGGAGGATAAACCGTATCCGTTACTGCCGGCTTCCCAGACTCATCGCCAGTCGAAACGGCATGAACGGTTGGCACAGGAAGAGCGGATAGACCAACAAATGAAAGTAAAAGCGCTGCTATAAGAACGGTGCTGAATGCCTTTTTTAGAACCTGCTGCGTGATCATCGTTAAACCTCCTCGGATCTCATAGAAACTTGTATATGAATACTTATTTGTTATTTCACAGACCAGGCTGTGATCAAGGCATTTGCATCAGCCGTGAGGACGAGCTTCGCGGCATCGGATACGTTGTCCGCCATCGGATTATTGTTCAGATGCTTCAGGAAATCCCGCATATGTTTGGCCGCTTTGTCATTGTCGCCTTTGTCCAATTGATGCCGTGCCTGGTTCAGGCTGCTGCGGAGCTGGTTAACCAGCGCTCCCGTCAATTCTCCGGCTTCGGCATAGCGGTCAATCAAGCTGGATACCCCTTCGGGGGTGACGGCAATTGTAAAACCGGCAGACTCATCTGCCATATTGCCGGCCAGGTCGGTGACCACGATCTTCAGGGTATGGGGGCCAAGCTTTCCGGCCAAATCAACGGAAGCGCCATTTTCCACATGAATTCCATCCAGGAAGAGTTCCTGGCTCGTTATGCCGGATAGGGCATCGCTTGCATTCAAGAGCAGCGCAAGCGGGCGGTCGTCGGAGAAGGCTGCGCCATCCGCAAGCGGCTTCCCATTTGCCGTCATTGCCAGGACTGGCTTCGTCTTGTCTATCCGGACGGTCAGCTCCTTCGTCTGCTCAGTCCGGCCTGAAGCGTCTACAGAACGGAATTGCAGCAGGTAAACGCCGTCTTGCGTAAAAGCGACCGGTCCGGTATAGGTTTGCCATTGCGCGTTATCTTCCAGCCGATATTCCGTTTTCGCGATACCGGAGGGCTCGCCTTGGGCTGTCAGTGCGACGGTCGCGTCCGTGTTCAACCATCCGTTCCGCGGCGCCGGTTCGATCCGTGCCTCCGTCTCCGGCGGAGCCGCATCCTTTCGCGACAGCTTGATATAATCGAAGGTAAGATGATAGCCGGAGCTGCCGGCATTCTTCCCGGTCACCACAAACCGGAACTTATGGCTGCCGGCTTCGAGATTGCTGCTGCCCATAGCAATCGCCGGAAAAGTTTGAGCGGTATGATACTCGTCTACGGGGCTGCCCTGGGAAACCCCATCCACATACAGCTGGGCGATTCCTCTATTGTTGTTCGACTTGTAGCCAAATTCGATATCATAGTTTCCAGTCTCGGGAACATCAACGGTTACTTCAACCCAGTCGCCGGCCACGGGGGCCGAGGAGGTCTGCAAATACCTTCCTGCAGGCGTATTACCGCCTGCCGCCGTATTGATCGACGGTCCGCCGGGGTTGACGGTATAACTGGCGGTCGAAACCGGGATTATCGTAACAGAAGATGAATCTGTCAGCGAAACTTCAATATAGGGCTTGATGTTTTTGGAGTTCGTAATACCCGGACCGGCAAATTCGCCAAAAATCTTATAAGTCCCCATGTTATCGGGATTGTAGCCTTCCGGGCTCCATGATACGTTCACCTTCTCTGTCTTGCCGGTGCTCAAGGTGACATCAAGCTGTGCAGGCAGCAGCAATTGACTAAACGGAGTACCTTTGGAAGCTCTAATCTCTTGCGGCCTTGCCCATGCTGCCATATCCTTAGGCTGCACATTGGGATTCCAGCCATCAGGAAATATATAGCTGTTTTCATCCCTTTTGATTAAGTGCACATCAGCCAGATACATGGTTGCAGACTGGAATTCATCTGCATAAGCCGCATCTGCCGGGCTGTTGTACATCCCCCTGTAAAGACCCCATTTGGAGCGGTTCTGTTGACCCGGCTCTACAGGCAGATCACCTCTTTCGTCTCTGCCGGTAGCCGGATTGTTTACTTCAGGGCGTCTGTATGTTTCGGCTGTCATACCGCCTTCGAAAAGCACCTCGCCAGTCTCCAGATCGACAAGCTTGCCGTACAAATAACCTTTATCGGCTGTTAAAATCGTTACTTCAAAATCAAGCCAGCGGTCAACGACCCTGTCAAAGGGTATCGTGAACAACGGCTTGATTCTGTCCGCGTAGCTGCCATCGGGGTTGTTCCTGAATTCAAGCTGGCCTTGGCCTCCGCTTGAAACCAGCGAGAGGGTAGCCACGGGCTGGCCGGCCGCATTGCCTGCTACTTCTTTCAGTTGGAATATGTGCCAAAACCTGTGGGGAACGATAAAATCACCGGCATGCTTATCACCGGTATCCTTCTGATATCTTAACGTTTCCGAAGGGAGCATCAGCCTCCAGTGATGGGTCATAATGTCGCCGCCAAAACTATTTGCCTCCATATTGGCTGCGCTGGTGCTGCTTTTAATCTCCAGTCTCTGGCGGTCGCTGTTGACTGCGCCGCGATCGCCGTCGTCCCGGCTCATGCCTCCCGGGGCAACAAAAGGCGAAAATTCGTGAAAACGCAAAATGTCGGAGTTAAGCTTCCCGGCGCCGGGAATATTTGCAATCCCGTACTTTCCAAGCGCATCCACATTACTTTTGCCAATGGTCTGCAAATACATATTGTCTCCCAGCCATGATTCATCAACAATCGAAGCCATCGGGTAGTCTCCCGAACGGTCGTAGACTGACTCCGGCCATGATTTCCCGCTGTACGACGAAGGCGTGCCCGGGCCTTCTATAGAACCCGTAGTACTGCCATTGCCAATTTTGGATGCGCCCATAACATCCCATGCGTGTTCACGCGCCTGAATATTGAGCGGCAGATATTTGTCATTAGATCCCATAGGGCCTGTAATTGGAGGCAAAGACATACCCACGGTGACCGTAATTGTATATCTTCGGATGCTGCTGCTGTCATTCTTATCGGTTACTGCCAAATAATATAACGTGGTTCCGCTTGTTGAAAACTGGTCCATTTTTGCATCGCCTTTGTTCATGCCGCTGGCTGCAAAAGAAACGGCAGTCGTTCCATCGCTTCTGTACAGCGCTCCGGAAGCGCCGGGATTCATTGTTACATTCAGCATCTGGTATAAGGTGCCGTAGGGCAATGATATATGAATGGTTGCATGATCAAGATCAACTTCTGCGTTTACCGGCTTGTTCACTTCAATGTCCAATAGTCCCAGGCTGTTTGCCGGCGCTGCATGAACCGTTGAAGCTGGAAGCCCGGACAGATTAATAAATGGAAGGACAAGTGCAAATAAAAGAACGGAGCTTAATGCCTTTTTCAGGACTTGCGGCTTAAACATCTTTAAACCTCCTTTAATTTCGTAAACTTTAGCTTTTAAATAATAAATCCGGATCCCTTCTTTCCGTTTTTTTTTTGGATTTGAATACATGCCTCAAACTACCTTCATCATAATTAACAATGATATTTCCTGTATTGGTTAATTTATGGCTCTATGGAATTTTTTACGATTGCATGATTCTTACGCGGTAATCGGCTATAAAAAAAAGACCAACGGGATCTCTGCAGTCAGAAGATCATCGTGGTCTTTTTCTCATGAACTGAATTTCAATACTTTCTCCTGTAACAGGCTTACGAACGGCCTGCTAGTTGCTGTTCAGCAATTTGTACAAGTGTACGGGTGATGTTGCCGCCAATTGTACCCGCTTCACGGGTAAGAAGTTGTCCGTTGTAGCCATTCGGTTGAAGTTGAATTCCGAATTGCTGTGCAATTTCATATTTCATTTGATCCAGTGCTGCATTTGCTTGAGGAACGACCAATTGGTTGGTTGAAGAAGATTTGCGGCTCATATTGTAAAACCTCCTTTGTAATGTGAGGTTATTATGTGTCGCTAAAATGCTATTATACCCCGATAAAAAATGTAATTATTTCCAATTGATTCTGTGCCCGCTGCCTTCTATATCATTTATGGGAATAGGCTCTCATCCGGGAAAACACATTCCGAAAGCGGCCGGTCCACAAATGCTTGAATGCTTGGCTGACGCAGGGATCGGCCTTCCTGCAGGCGCCATTCGGTGTACATCACTTTAACGGCGAGCGAGGGCTTCACCCATATTGCGTCTTTATGCCGTTCCGGTGTATTGAAAAAAGGACACTCCTTTACCGCATCAGGAGCGAGCCGTTCCGTCAAATCCCGCCAATCCGCCCTGCTAAGGCGGCCGGTGCCAGTATGGCCTATATACCAAAAGCGTCCTTCCCTGTCATATAACCCCAGAATTATTGCATTGATAATGCCGCCGTTCAAGGTAAAACCACCGATCGCGGCAATGACGTCACCGTAATTCTTGACTTTGACCCAACTTGCGGTTTTACCTCCAATTATGTAGGGGCTGTCGATCCTTTTGCATACAATGCCTTCCATCCCCTGCTGCTTCATTAATTGAAATAGCGCCTGGCCGTCGGGATGATAGGTAACGGGCTGAACAGTCTGATTGGGGGTCAGTATGCCATGAAGCAGATCGGTCCGTTCTCGAAACGGTAGGTCATGCACCCAATTCCCGTTTAGAAACAGCAGATCGAATACCATGTAGTAGATTGGAACTTCCTTCTGCACTTGAGGAACCCGTTCCATTCTCCGCAGCCCGTCTCTGCGCATGACTTCATGAAAGGACGGTTTACCGTCCGGGGCGAGTGCCACGATTTCCCCATCCATGATAAATGATTTCGCTTTGCAGTAAGACGGCACATCGAGAAGCTCCGGATAATGGCGCGTCCTTTCATTCAAACGCCTATTATAGAGGAATATCCCGCTTTCGTCGGCGTACGTTAACACTCTCACCCCATCCCATTTAATTTGGTACACCCAAGGATCTCCAACAGGTATGGTGTCTTGCCTTACAGGTTCGAAGGGCACAATTGGTTTCAAAGTTAGGCTTCTCCCGACTCTTGTTTTTACATAGTGTTACCGATCTGCAGGAAGAATATGACACATCCAATAAAAGAGCGTACCTTCTTACTTTCGCCAAGGCCAACGCTTCAAAGCGATGAACAGGAGTCACCTTCAATTATTTTGCTGCTTATGATCATATGTTCCGGAAAATCGCCATCAAGGATACCCAGCTTATGCATAAGCAATCTGACGGAATGAACTCCGAGCTCCGAAGACTGCAAATCCATGCCCGTCAATGAAGGCGTTGCCTTATGCATCATGGAGAGATCGCCGCAAATAACAAATAAAGAGAGATCTTCCGGCACGCTCAGACCCAAATCCTTAATGGCATTCATAACACTGAATGCGGTGCGGTCATCATCCGCAATAATTGCCGTTACCTGCTCCTTCAACTCGCTCAGCACATGGACCGTCTCATCGTACCCGTAGTTCATATATTTGCTTGAAGTTAAGGCGGGTTTATAGTGAATCATATGTTCCTGCACGTCGATCTGGTGATTTGTCAGCAGCTCGATGAAAGCCTCTCTTCTTTCGATGGCAACGGTCATAAGCTCATTGGCATTTAGAAACATCATGCTGCGGTGGCCCTTGTCTATCAGATAGCTGCAAATATCACGGATAATCTGGAAGTTATCGTTGTTTACGGTCGATGCATCCTTGACATTCGAATTAAAGATTTTACCGATTGTGACGAATGGGATTTGGTTCAGATGCAGCAAATTGATACGCTCATCCTCTTCTGTAGGACCAAGCACAATGGCTCCGTCAATCGGATAACTAGCCAAAGAAGGAGTTTTCACCTTTTCTACCGGGATCATATCGAGCAGCACCCTGTACCCGTAATGAGAAGCTTCCAAAATAACTCCATTGATAAACTGATTATGGAAAGTATTGAAAAAGAAGTTTCCATGCGGGATCGTAAGCCCGATGGCCATTGTTTTTTTGGTCACCAGGCTTCTTGCGATATGATTCGGAACGTAATTTAGTTCTCTGGAAGCTTCCAGGACTTTATCCGTTACTTTTTCGCTGGTAGGTCTCTTTTGGCTGAAAACATTGGATACGGTTCCTTTTGAGACACCGGCAAGACGTGCAACATCGTCGATTTTCGCCATTTCTTGTTACATCCTCTCAAAAAACGCAGCATCCATAATGGAGCCCAACGCTAATTGACATTCACTGTTATTCAACGGCTGCCGGTTCATTCGCTGCACCCCTCAGATTTAGTTGTTCCGCATAATGACAAGCCGCATATTGGTTGTCTCCTACCAGGCGCAGCTGTGGTGCCTCCTGCATGCATTTATCGGTCTTGTACGCACATCTTGGGTGGAAATGGCATCCGCTTGGCGGATTCGCAGGATTCGGAACCTCCCCTACCAATATAATTCTATCTTTCTTCTGATCCGGATCAGGCTGGGGCACTGCCGACATGAGCGCTTCCGTATAGGGGTGTTTGGGTTGACCAAACAACGAATCCACGGTTGCCAATTCTACAATTTTGCCCAGGTGCATCACTGCTACCCTGTCGGAAATATTCTGAACGATCGATAAGTCATGCGAGATGAAAATATACGTAATTTGAAATTGCTCTTGCAGGTCCTTTAAGAGATTTATAATTTGGGCTTGAATTGAAACGTCCAGGGCCGAAACCGCTTCATCGCACACAATTAGCCTCGGTTGGGTAATGAGCGCCCTCGCAATGGCGATACGCTGTCTTTGTCCGCCGGAGAAGGCATGAGGGTAGCGTTTAAGGTAACTGACATTTAAGCCGGTTTTTTCTGCAATTGCCGCTACTTTTTCTTCCACTTCCGATTTATTCAACTTGAAATTGGCGATCAGCGGCTCGGAAATAATGTCGAATACGCTCATTCGCGGGCTGAGAGAGGAATAAGGATCCTGAAAGATCATTTGAACATCTCTTCGCAATCTCTTCGATTCTTTACCCTTCAGCTTTAAAAAATCAACGCTCTCTCCGCCTTCGGTATGATAGATGACCTCGCCGGATGAGGCATTCATCCCCCTTACGATGCACCGTCCCAAGGTCGTTTTTCCGCAGCCCGATTCTCCAACGATGCTTAAGGTTTCGCCTTCGAGAAGCTCAAATGAAATATCGCTTAATACTCGAACGGGCTTAGGCTTTGCAAACAAAGCTTTTTTGGACCTGACTTTGAAATCCTTGTTCAGCTTAATGACATCCAGAATTGGTTTGGACATGGCTATTCTCCTTCATGCTGATCCGAATACAGAAAACACCTGACCATATGTTTGTCGGATAGACGGGTTTTTGGTACGGCCTGCACATTGCATACCCCTTCAATCCGATCCTTGCAGCGATCGTAGAACCCGCACATAGGAGGCATATTGATAGGAATGGGCACGGAGCCTTCAATTGAGTCCAGGCGCTTGCTCTTATTTCCGCCTAATCTTGGCATCGATTTGAGCAAACCCTTCGTATAGGGGTGTTTAGGATTATGAAAAATTTCCTTTACGGGTGCCTGCTCAACAATTTTGCCAAGATACATGACCGCCACTTCATCGCACATTTCCGCAATGATGCCAAGATCATGAGTAACCAGCAGAATGGCCATACCGAACTCTTGCTGAAGCGACTTCATCAATTCCAGCACCTGCGCTTGAATCGTCACGTCCAGTGCTGTTGTTGGCTCATCGGCAATTAATAATTCCGGATTGCAAGATAAGGCCATCGATATCATCGCCCGCTGCCGCATACCACCGGAGAATTCATGCGGATATTGGTCAAATCGCTTCTCCTGATCCGATATTCCCACTTTACTCAGCATTTCGAGCGTGATTTTCTTGGCTTCCTTCTTGTTCTTGGTGCGATGGATTAAGATCGCTTCCATGATCTGATTCCCGATCGTATACATCGGTGAGAAAGCCGTCATGGGCTCCTGAAAGATCATGGCGATTTTCCGACCGCGAATCGAACGAATCTGTTTGCCGCTCGGGTCCATGGACAACAGATTCAGCGGGTTTGCCGACTGCTCGGATGAGGATTGGTACATAATGCTTCCTGTCGTTTCGCACTCTTTCGGATTAATGCTGATAATGGCTCTGCTTGTCAGACTTTTCCCACAACCGGACTCGCCCACAAGGCCTAAAGTTTTTCCTTTTTGAATGTCAAAGTCTACCCCGTCCACTGCGTTCATTTCCCCGTTATCCATCTGAATCCGAATTTTAAGGTCTTGAACGGAGAGAAGGGGCTGCTGAGCTTGAGCAGCCTGAGCCGTCATATTATCCCCTCGCTATGGCCTCAATTTATTGGTTTATTTCTTGTAAGGGTCCGCGGCATCGCGCAAGCCATCGCCCAGAAAGTTAAAGGTTAATACAGTTAAGATAACCGCACCAAGCGGAATAAGCTTCCATGGATACAGAGCAATATTCTGGATCTGCTGGGCTTCCTGAAGAAGAACGCCCCAGCTGGTAGCCGGAGAGCGAATCCCTAAGCCGAGAAAGCTCATTGCCGTCTCGCCAAGAATCATCCCTGGAATCGCCAACGTCGTGGCTACAACCAAATAACTGATAAAACCCGGCAACAGATGCCTTGTTATAATTCTCGCATCGCCAACGCCTGCAATCTTGGCCGCAAGAACATAATCTTCATTTTTCATAGAGATAAACTTGCCTCTCACGACCCTTGCCAGACCGGTCCACTCGATAAAAGCAAATATAATAACAATGTAAAGATACATACGGACCACCGGTATTCGCGGAGGAATAGCAGCGGATAACGCCATCCATAACGGAAGAGTCGGGAATGAGCGTATGATGTCGATAATCCGTTGAATCAAGGCATCCAGTCCGCCTCCGAAATATCCGGATATGCCGCCGATAATCAATCCCAATATAAAGCTGATGCCAACCCCTACGAGAGGGATGCTAAGCGATACTTGACTTCCCAGCAAAATCCGGGAGAACATGTCTCTGCCAAGCGCATCGGTGCCTAACAGAAATATTCGTCCGGGTTGTTCCACTCCGAATAAATGCGTTTTTGTTGGAAGGAATCCGAGAAATTTATAGCTTTCACCTTTGGCAAACAGCTCAAGCGAATACCGCTTTTCTTTGTTGGGCTCGAATATTTTACGCATCGTTTCCGGGTCTCTGCCTGACTTCAATTCATATACGAACGGTCTAATATGGAATTTACCAGACGCGTCTACGAATCGCAGGGTCATTGGAGGCGCATTCACATATTTGCTGTCGTAGCTTTGCAGCCCGTAAGGCGCCAGGAACTGGGCGAACAGCGCGCCGGCGTAGAGAATAGCCAGAACCATTAAGCTGATCCGAGCTAATTTATGCTTCTTGAATCTCAAATACATGAGCCGCCATTGCGAGCTATATTGAACATCCTTATTTTCGAGCGGCTTGGATAGGCGCACTTTCTGTTTTCTGAAAATCGGCAATGTTCTCATAGGCTAGTTACCCCTGAACTCTGTTCGAATTTTTGGATCTAGCCACGCCAGTAAAATATCCGACAGCAATGTCCCCAGTACCGTTAACAACGCCATGAACAACAGCCAACTGCCAGCCAGATACATGTCCTGACCCAGTAAGGCATTAAACATTACCGGCCCCTGTATGGGCAAATTCAATACGATAGCGGTAATTGTGGAGCCGGTGAAGATGTGGGTCAATGACCAGCCGAACGTACTGACAATAGGATTTAAAGCTGCGCGCGTCGGATACTTAAAGAGGATTTTTCTCTCCGACAGCCCCTTGGACCTGGCCGTTACCACATTGGGCTTATTCAGTTCGTCCAGCATTTGTCCTCTCATAACCCGAATAAGGTCCGCAGTGCCCGATAGTCCGATGACAATTACGGGGATAATCATATGCTTTGCCAAGTCCATAGCCTTGTCCATCGACCATGGCGCATTCACGTACTCCCCCGAAAATAAACCGAGCAACGGATCGCCGAACCAGGTGTAGGAAAGGAACATTAATATAACGGCGAGCAGGAAGTGAGGCGTCGCCATTCCCAGAAAACTTAAGCCCGAGAAGAAATAATCTCCTTTGGAATATTGCTTTACGGCACAATAAATGCCGACTGGAATCGCTACGGCGTATTGAAAAACCATCGTCACCAGTGAGACGACCAGCGTCAATCCCATGTACTGCTCGATCACGGCTGTAACGGGCTTGTTATAGTTGAAGGAGTATCCGAAATCCCAATGCACAACAATATCTCTAGCCCAAATAAAATATTGTTCGTAAATCGGACGGTTCAAGCCCAAATCCACCCGCATAGCCTCCATGTCTTCCTGTGTAAACACTTCGCCCGCAACGGACATTTGCGCCGAATAATTGGATACATAATCGCCGGGCGGAAGCTGAATGATGTAGAAAACGATAAATGAGATCAATATCACGACAGGTATGGTCAACACGATTCTTTTCAAAGTGTACTGGAGCATCTCTTGTCCTACCCTCTCCTTGACAATTCAGAGATATGAATGCCTTCAAAATCTTTGGAATGAACCCGATAATGGAGAGCTCTTCCCCATTATCGGGTTTACGGTATAATCCGGCTGTTATTGCTTAATGTAGAATTGTGCAGGATGGCCTGCCCCCAAGGAGCGGAACTCATCGGCCCATATCATGGATTGCGGTATGTTGCGCATATTGTTCGATGCTGCAATCAACGTCGGCGTCGGGCCTGCATAACCGATCACCCACTGATTTTTCATATGCAATTTAATAATTTCATTACCCCATTGGGTAATTTCCTCTTTTGAACTGGCTGCCTTAAGCTTATCCCAATCCTCCAGGAGCAAAGCAACATCGCCTTCCGGCTTCACTCCCTCTTTGCCGCCCGATGAGGTATACAATCCGTATTGGCCATACCACGGGGTAAGCACACGGAGCGGTACTAGCGCATCAGGCCGGAATGCCACATTGACAACAGATATGTTTTCTATGTTCGCAGGGACTTGATTCGAATACTTCAACTCCTGCAGAGTTGCCTGATCGACAACCTTCAGATTGGTCTTAATCCCCATCTCCTCATAATACTTCTTGAGCAGCTCCAGGAATTTCGCCGAATCTTCAGAGGAATCCATAATCGTGATCGTCACATCCGAACCGTCCGGGAATAACCGGAAATTGTCCTTGTCCCGTTTCGTTAATCCGAGCTCATCCAACAGCTTATTGGCCTGGTCTGGATCATATTTAGCCCATTGATCTGCCCAGCCTTCCTGATATCCGACGAGCCCTTGCGGTACTGAAGCCTGAATCGGGTCGGCAATTCCGTTAGTCACGATCTCTGTGATCTCTGTACGGTCTACCCCGAGAGAAAGCGCTTCCCTAAATTTGATGTCCTGGAACAGCTTTCGCAGATTAGGATCCTCGATCGTCTGATTTAACTGAATTCCCGAAGTTGACCACGCTGGCTGCTGCCATGGAATAACCCGGTAATCACCTTTCTTCTCATTTTCCTTCAAGACAGTGAAGTCCTGTGCGCCAAACGTGGAGAGATTGAAATCTCCCGCCAATGTGCCGAGCACTCTTTGACTGGGATCCTGAATTTTCGTCGCGATGAGATTATTCATATAGGGGAGCTGGTGACCGTCGACATCCGTTTTCCAGTAATAAGGGTTGCGTTCCATAACGAACTGGTCACTCTCGGGATCATTCTTGGCTACCCAAGCCCGAAGTGTCGGGATCTGCGGATAAATCCAGTAATAATAACCCGTTTCCTTCAGGAAAGATGCCGTATCCGCGAAGCCCCATTGTTTGGCGATTTCGAGTGCTTTATCTTCGCCTACAAATTCCGGCAGGATTGTCTTCTGGAAATGTGCCGGTGCAAAGAACCACTTATTGTCGATCGCAACGCGCTCAAGGAACTGGACGCTTGGATATTTATGTGTAATCTTGAACGTGAAGTCATCAATCTTTTCCACTTTGGCCAAAGCTTTTTCTCCACTTACCGGATCAATCGAGTAGTAAGCATCATATATTTTTTTGCCGAAGGTTTCTTTGGTCAGCATATGCTCCCAATAGAACAGGACATCATCTGCTGTAAATGGCACGCCATCCGACCACTTCATGCCTTTCCTGAGGTGAATGGTAAATTCCGTGGAATTTGCATTCACTTCATAACTTTTGGCAACATTAGGTTCAACCCCGCTGCCATCCTTGTTGAAGCGGAACAGCGCTTCTTCGGTTGGCTGCCCAACAGCCCATTTGTCACTGGATCCCATCCAGGCCATTTTCCAATCTCCGCCGTATTGTCCGACCTCATCAACAACAGGCTCAATCATGATATCTGCCGGAGCTGGCATACGATCTGCCAAAGCAGGCAGTTTGCCTGCGGTTACAAGGTCAGTCAGCATAGGAGCCTCTTTGGCATCAGATTCCGTGGTTCCGACCGGTGTATCCTTGACCACTGCCGTTTCGTTGGTTTCTTTCACAACATTCGGTTCCGATGCATTATTTGTGCATCCTGCAACAATAATGGCAAAAACGACTAGCAGAACTATAAGGAACCTCTGTTTTTTCAAGTTAACCCCTCCAAAAATCTATTCATTTCCATTCGTTGCCCTGCTGTTACCATTGCTGTTTTCTTCTTCACTGGGTTCAATGCAAGCCTCCCTGACTCACCTCCGCCATTTATTAAACCGGTTTAATTCATAGATGTCTATTTGTATTCCTTTAGGCAAAAAAACAGTATGTATTTTGTATTAAACCGGTTTAATAATATAAGGTATTGTAAGCGCTTTTATTGTATTCGATATATTAACAAAACACAATAATTATTTAGCAGTCCTTCCAGTTGCTGTGAAGTCACATGCCAGGCTCTAAGACCTCGGGAGAGCTTATTCCTTTGCCCCCATTGCTTGCTGGCGCCACAAAGAGACAAAAAAAGATCACTCCCCCTAAGAGGAATGACCTTTTTCTCCGTTCCTTGCTGCTGATCGCTTCGCGTTTGCGCCAAACACTTCCCTTTAACCGGCCTTCTGGATCGACTCCAAGTGCTCGACCAGTCTGTCCCACGTATCCGTGATGCCCTCCAGCATACCCATATCCAGAACCTGCTGCAGTCCTTCAACCGTTGCGTATTCAGAACGGCTAATGATCTTTGTCCCGCCATCCGTCTCGATAAAGGTCATGTCTACAACCGTTGCCGGCATATTTTCCGCCACGTTTCCTTCCGCATCGGAGAAATAATCCACATACCCGATCTTCTCCGGTACGATGATTTCACTATACACACCCTTCCCCCATGATTCCATTCCATAGTATTCGCCCTGGTTCTTGTCCTCGCATTTCATGCAATAATGCCAAACTCCGCCAACGCGGAAATCAATATGGCATACCGGGAGCGACCAGCCTCTTGGCCCCCACCAATGCTTCAGATGCTCAGCCTGCGAGAACGCCTCGAACACGAGCTCCCGAGGTGCCTTGAATTCACGCTCCAGAACAAGCACCTTATCCTCTACCTTGGATACCATTTGATTTGTCATTTTAACATCCTCCTCGATTAAAATAGTTGATCGAAATAGTCCTGCCGCAGCTCTTCTCAAAACTGATCCATCATTCCAAGCTCAGTCCTGCTGCGCTCTCCGAGTTTCCTTCAGCAAATAATCATCCAGGCGGCCGAACTGTGGCTCTGCCAAGGCTCTCATGACGTCAGCATTCATCGTCATCATCCAGTAGTAACTGGAGTTTTTTGCTGAAATAAATATACCACGACAGGAATATTCCTGTAAAGGAATATTTGAGAAAAATGTTCATTAATTTTTAACGAAAGATTTAACCCTTTATAGGAACCCTAACTCGGAATACAAGACAAGCTGACTTTGTGTTTTTTACATTTTCCTCAAAATCCGGACGCCTTCAGCTCTTGATGAGGAGTGGCAGGAAGCTGTTCCCTTTCAATTAGACGAAAACAACCAATTATGGTTGCGCTGCCCTCTTCGGATAAAATTAAAAAAAAGAGACCTGGAGTCTCTTTTTTGGTATCCGTATCTTGTCGTGCGGAAGTCTATTCTGCAGATCCGGCACCCGCCGCCGCTCGCTTGGAGCCTGAACGAGAGTGTCCTCCAGCTGCAGCTGCAGGTTCGCGGAAACTACTCCTTCCCTTCCCGCTTCTCGAAATAGTGGATAGGGCGGACCTCAATGCGCCAGCCGAATTGCTCGCCCGCACCTACTTGCGTGGCTGGATGCAGCGAAGCAATCCGGATTGCATCCTCCATGTCACTTGCTTCAATGAGAAACGCGCTGCCAATCATTTCCTTGGTTTCGATAAAAGGACCGTCGGTAACCTTCACTTTCCCGTTTTCACGCCGCAGGACTTTGGTCTCGTGGGCAAGGCCTGCGTCGATGATCACTTGTCCGCTCTTGTAGAGCTCCTCGAGATGGGACTCGCATTCGCGCATGACAGCATCGATCTCCTCCTTGGGGCGGGAATCCATTTTCTCTCGATCGAAGTAACCCAAGCACAGGTATCTCATCTTAATTCTCCTTTCCATGGTTGGTTTTTTATTGTCTCTATTTAAGTCGACGAACAGCATAAAGCAAACTCGACAAATCCTCAAATAAAATTTTCAAGCGCTTCTTGGACTGTTAGTGTCATTTGAATAGATGCATTAAATCCATTATTTGGCACTTAAGAAAGCTATGAGGCAAATCTGGTAATCTATCTAGGTTAATGAGTAATGTTATAAAATCCAGAACAGCACAGCTGCGAAATACATATAAATATATTATATTTTGTCATCCATGATAGATATCACCGGGGCAAGTAATGAAGGGATGGGAGCCGAAAAGAGATGAATGAACTGTATATCAGGTTGTTAAGATCTATTTGTACCGGACGACCTTATGAATGACATTCTATCAATTAAATGGCGAACTGAACGGAATAATACAGTTCATAGAATCTGTGAGCTGCAAACCATATGGCATGTACGATGGTAGCTAAAGTAAGTGCTGGTAACAACGGACAATACAAATCCAAACAATATGGGGGTATCAACAACTACTATGGAACAACATGAAAGCAGTGAGGACCATGAAAGCTATTTAAACAGTAAAATCGGGAAGTTAATTAAAATCAACCGTGGAGGCCCGGAATCGTTTGACGGGGTATTGCTTGGTGTTCAAAGTGATTATGTTGTTTTGCGTACTAAAGCAGGCCTCGTTTATGTCAATACCAGCCATATTAAGAGTACAACCGATCTGCCAGGTCAAAAAAGCGGACGCTCGACTTCCAACAACTTTATCGCAGCCGAAAGCTTTATTGGTGTTCTGCGCAAATTGACTCAGCAATCCGCTCAAATCAACTGGGGCGGACCAGAGAAGATCGACGGTATCATTACTGAAATTGGCAGTCAATCTCTGCTCCTTATTGTTGGTAAAGAGAAGGTGCGAATCCCGCTATTCCACATTAAAACGGTCAAACCTGCTGGCCAGTATATTAGACAAATTGTCCAATACGAGAGCTATTTGAGCAGTAAAATTGGGAAGTTAATTAAAATCAACCGCGGGGGACCGGAGTCGTTCGACGGAGTATTGCTTGGTGTTCAGAGTGATTATATTGTTTTGCGTACTAAAGCAGGCCTCGTTTATGTCAATGCCAGCCATATTAAAAGTACTACTGACTTACCCGGTCCAAGAAGCGGATACTCGACTTCTCATAACTTCGTCGCAGCTGAAAGCTTTATCGGCGTTCTGCGCAAATTGACTAAGAAATCCGTTCAAATTAACTGGGGCGGGCCAGAGAAGCTCGCTGGTCACATAGCTGAAGTTGGTAATCAATCCCTGCTCCTCATGGTTGGCAAAGAGAAGGTGCGCATTCCTCTATTTCACATTAAAACCATAAAACATAATGGCAGCTCTGGAAACAGCTCGAAAGGCAGCAGCAGCTCAGGAACCAATAAAAACAACTCCAGCAACAACAAAAAAAATAAAAACAACGATAAAAAGAAAAATTCCAGCAACAAAGGGGGAAAATCGAGAACCTCATAGTTCCGCTGAACTCCAGCTTTTTTCTAAAAGAATTTCATCCCGGATGGGAATTCCACTTTTAGCGATAAACGGAATGACGGGCTTCAACTTTCCCGGTTCATCAACTGCATTTTGTAATATCTTGACAAGGACATAGCCCCTTCTCTGATAAAATCCCAATGCATGCAAATTATCAGTTGTTGTGATTAGCTTTATACTCTGACAGCCAATTTCTTTGGCTTTATTTTCTAAACGATGAATTAACATTGTCCCAATACCCTTATTTTCTTCAATGCCATCTAATGAGATAATTTCGCATTCATGCCTGCAATAATATGTATCGATCCCCCCAAACAGAATTTATACTTATTCTATTGTCATATGTAAGTGAGCTGAATAGCTAAATACAATCACCTGCTACGTTATCTGCCGCTCGCATAGTTCAAAGGCTGCCAATGATGTTGGCAGCCCTGACATTGTGCTATCGTGCACGATTGTCCGATCAAAGAAAGGGATTATTGCTATGTTGAGTTATTGCAGGCTCGGCATGTACTTTTCACGTACGACATTCAGGTGATGGAGGGCATGCCCGAGTATGAAGTATACGATTGCAGCGGCTGTGGTTGTGGTATTGTTGATCACCCCGGCACGGCGTAATTCTTCCTCGTTCAATCCCTGTACCAGTGATAGGGTAGCAGCCCGCACAGCTTGAAAATCGGCGATCAGCTCGGTGTGAGGACTGCGGTCGAAGCTCGTACCGTTCACGAACAAGTCCTGGTGGCGCGGCAGCGGTGTCCTGTCTCCCCTGGCAACACAGAGAAGCCGATAACTCATAATCCGTTCAGTGTCGTTAATATGGCCAAGCACCTCTTTAAGGCTCCATTTTCCCTCGTCGTAACGGTACAAACTTTGCTCTTCACTGATGGAGCTGTATAACGATTTAATGTCCTGCTCTTGGTCCTTGAGCAGCTGCGCCAGGTCGCCTTCTGGCACTCCGTGGATGTAATTGCCCCAGTGCGGGTTGAAGTCTCCTTCATTCGGTTTGGGCATATGCATGTTTCTGCGCCTCCTAATAGATCAGTTTACAATAGACACATTAGAAATAATAACATATTCCCGATTGCATTGAATTGCCCTATTGCTCAATAATACCTATTTTCTCCAGCGCCGTGAATAGGGCCTTTTAACCGGATCAGGTTTCAGACCCGCGCGTATATCACAGTAGCGTCATCTAATATGTTTTATGTTTTGGGAATGTCGTCAAACCGTTCATTACCAAGGAAGCGGGCCGTATTCGCCAAAGAACCCGCCGCTCGGGCTGTTTTCATCCCATTGAACAAGAAGCGGCCCTGCGCAGTCTGGCTCAATTCCGTGCCGGGTATGGCCGTAATGCAGAAGACCCTTGGTGGGGATAATTAGTTGCGGAGTTATCGGGAATCAGCCCTGAGTTTAATCTCCAGGTGCCAGGTCTTGGTTCAGCGGATTATTTTATATCAATCCCCTGCCTTAAATTTAAAACAGCCTTTGCCATCCCGTGGATAGCAAAGGCTGTTTTGTTTCTGCATCTAATGCTTAATAATCAATAAAAAATGAAAAATTATCGTTTATTATTCAAATGGCATGTTTCATAAATCAGCAGAGATCCGCGATCGTCATCGGGCACGGCATAAAGCCGCAGCTCTTGGCCCGCATTCTCCATGAATACCGGATTTCGGGTAATCACATGCCCTTGAGGAGAAAACTCAGTGATGGGCACTTCATGAATCGTATTCAACGTATTCATATCGATCAGAGCTAATCCGCCCAGCTCGTACGGCTTGGAATTGCCGCCGGAAGAATTGTCCAGCTCAGAGATGCCACTCAAAATCATTTTCCCTTCGCCTGCATATTGACCATCTTGATAATCAACAAAGTGACTCGAATTTTCTTTCACAAGCAGCAGCTGTCCATTTTGGTCCCATTCATAGAACTTGCGCGAACCCCAGCTGTTGCCTATAAGTTTTCCGTCTTGGCCATCGCGAACCATCCCCCCGATATGATCTGGGACTCGAAAGAATTCTTCTGCTCTCATGGTCATAGGATCCACTTTGTAAACTATAGACTCGCTGTCAGGCCGGTATTCGGCAACTGGCACCCAAATCTTATCGCCATCAAAATCTATACCGCCCGGGTGATAGATATCCCCCTCCCCCAGAAGAATATCCTGGACCAGCTTCCCCTGTTGATCAAAGACAAACAGATGACCGATTCCTTTTCCTGGAGTGCGGTCGTAACCGAGCCGAGTCTTGTCAAATCTAGCGGGTTTTTCAATAAGTTCTACCGAGGACAGATAGAAGAGGTCCCCGATCCGAACCATCCCTTGTGAGTGGTAATTGTTGAATTGCAGATCAATCTTATTGGTTAGCTCCCATTTCGTGCTTCGTGCAAGACTTTGGAATTGGGCAATGAGCTTCTGATTATCCATCACAATTCATTCCCCATTCCTCAATTATATAACGCATCGAATCTTCACTGCCTTCCATTAATAAATACTCTGACTGAAAAGGTGATGGGCTGGTTATTGTTTGGATTGAGCCAAACGGATGACATTCCACGATTGATGCGGAAGCTCGGATATCAGGACGCCGTCGCTCAACCGCGAACCCGTATAAGACACTGGACTTACCTGTTCGTCCTTCGCTGTGTTCACCGCCTTCAAATTGTCATGCCGGACAACGAGATGCTCGATTAGACGATAGCCTTCGAAATGGCGAAGATCGCACTCCAATGGGAGCCTCTCCTGCAAATGACGGTTCACGGCGAAGATCGTAAGCTCGTCCTTCTCTTCATTCCAGACGACGGCGGTCTCAAGATACGGCACATCCGTAAATTCCTTGCTGTCATATTTGGGAGAGGAAACCATCGGCCTTAGCGCGATACCCCGGCCATAGACGGAAGCATGCAAATACGGATAGAATATCGTTTGCCTCCAGGCTTCCCCATTGTTTTCCGTCATAATCGGTGCGATGACATTCACTAATTGTGCCATGCAGGCAACCTTGACCCGGTCTGAATGTTTCAGAAGCGTAATCAGAATACAGCCGACAAGCAGCGCATCTTCGAGATTGTATTCGTCTTCCAGAATAGGAGGGGCAATCTTCCAGGGCTCGCGCCGTATCCATTGTTTATCCTGCTCTTTGGAATGGTACCATACATTCCACTCGTCAAAGCAGAGATTGATCGTTTTTTTACTTCTTTTTTTGGCTTTTATATAATCGCATGTGGAAATAATGGTATGAATAAAATCATCCATATTCATCGATTTCGCCAGGAAATTGGCGGAATCCTCCTCGTAATTCCCATAATATTGATGCAAAGAAAGATAATCCGCATGCTCGTAAGTATGGTCCAGTGTTGTCGCTTCCCACTCCGGGAAAGTAGGCATCTTGGAGTTCGAGCTGCCGCAAGCGATCAGCTCGATGCCGGGGTCCACAATTTTCATCACTTTTGCCGTTTCTGCCGCCAGCCGGCCATATTCTTCTGCCGTTTTATGACCGATCTGCCAAGGTCCGTCCATCTCATTGCCCAGACACCACATCTTAATGCCGTGCGGCGTCTCGCAGCCATGCTGCTTCCTTAAGTCACTCCAGTAGGTTCCTCCCGGATGATTGCAGTATTCGAGCAAATTTCTGGCGGCATCGATACCGCGTGTACCCAAATTTACAGCCATCATGACATCCACATTTGCTTTCCTTGACCAGCTTACAAACTCATTTGTTCCAACCTGATTCGTCTCCACTGATCTCCAGGCCAGATCAAGCCGGCGGGGACGGGTTTCTTGAGGTCCGACACCGTCCTCCCAATTATACCCGGAGACCATATTCCCGCCAGGGTAACGTACGACAGGGACGTTCAACTCCCTGACCAATTCGATGACATCACTACGGAATCCCAACTCGTCTGCCAGCGGGTGATCCGGTTCGTAAATCCCTCCATAAACCGCTCTTCCCAAATGCTCGATGAAGGATCCGTATATTCTCGGATCTACCTCTGATATACGAAATTCCTTGTCAACGATCATAACCGCCTTAAACTGAGTCATCCTCTCGCCTCCATGGTTAATATAAATGTTATTTAATTAACATTTCAACAGTATGATACACGACTTTAGTTTGTCAATTCATGAACATAAACACTTTCGGAACACGGATCAACATGATTCCACTCAACGCGGATTTCCGAAATTGTGCATCAAGTCATTATTGCTGCCGCAGGCCGGTTTTTAGTTTCCTATGCAAAATGAACGAAAGCGGTTCGTCATTGTACATATGGTGCATGCAAGGGAATCTTGTTTGTTGAACAATAGATCCAGATTCCTTATCGTAATGGAAGTACGGAACAACTAGCGAAGGAGGGAAGCCTTGTATGGAGAAGGCAGACATGGATTTGGATCTCCTCAGTACGGACCGGGTGAGCCGGTCCAAGGGGCGGTCGGACTCCTCGTCGTTATGGAAAGCTTGCGTTAAGAATAAAACCTTATACTTGTTCTTGCTGCCGGCCATCATCTGGTATATCGTGTTCTATTACGTCCCCATGTACGGAATTACAATCGCTTTCAAGGACTTCACGATTGACAAAGGAATTTTGGGCAGTCCCTGGGTGGGCATGGAACATTTCAAGACGATGTGGAACTCGCCTGAGTTTACCAGGGTACTTAGAAACACGCTTGTCATCAGCGGATTAAAGTTACTTTTTGTGTATACTTCCGGAATTGTATTGGCGCTGGCCCTGAATGAAATTTTCCATGAGAAGTTCAAGAAGCTCGTACAAAGTGTCACTTACCTGCCGCATTTTCTGTCCTGGGTCATAATCGGCAGCATCATGGTTGAGCTCCTCTCTCCTTCCAGCGGACTGATCAATAAAATCATCATGCTTTTTGGAGGGAATCCCATTTATTTTCTGGCGGAAGAGAAGTGGTTTGTGCCGATTCTGATTCTGTCGGACATCTGGCAGAGCTGCGGCTGGGGCTCCATTATTTATTTGGCCGCTATTGCAGGCATCGATCAGCAGCTTTACGAAGCGGCTACCATGGATGGCGCAGGCAGATTGAGGAAGATGGTCAGCATCACGCTGCCGTCCATTGCCAACGTTATCGTAATTATGATGATCTTCAATATCGGCTATATCATGAACAGCGGCTTCGATCAAATCTTCAACCTGTACAACCCGCGCGTCTACGAGGTGGGCGATATCCTCGATACGTATGTCTACCGGGTCGGGCTCGTTCAGATGAATTACAGCTTCTCGGCGGCGGTAGGCGTCTTCAAGAATGTCATCGGTCTGGTGCTGGTTCTGTTAGCCAATCGATTGGCTCGACGTTTTGGGCAAAAGGGATTATGGTGAGGGGGATATGACATGTCAACTGCCGGACAGCGGCAACGCATGAATGTGCTGGATTATCTGAATTATGTGCTGCTTATTTTTTTATCGCTTTCCGTCTTATATCCGATCCTGTATTTGTTCTTCCTTTCACTCAGCTCGCGGGAAGCGATGGCGGGTTCAGGCGGCAGCGTATGGTTCTGGCCGCAGGGCTTCACTCTTGAAGCGTATAAGGGTTTCTTGCGGCAATCGTTTATCTACTCCGGTTATTTCTATACAATTTTCAGGACGGTGGTCGGAACCTTCCTGTCCGTGCTGCTCATGTCGTTTGCCGGTTACGCCATCTCCAAGGCCATACCTTTCCAGAAATCCGTTACACTGTTTTTCGTATTTACAATGTTCTTTACCGGAGGGCTTATCCCCACTTATCTCGTTATTAAAAGTCTGGGATTGATCGACAATCCATTGGTTTATATATTGGCGCCCCCCTTTCTGTACAATACGTTCTATATACTGATTCTGAGAAATTTCTTCATGACGATTCCGGATAGTCTGGAGGAATCAGCCCGGATAGATGGAGCGAGCGATACACGTATTTTCTTCAGCCTGATCGTCCCGCTGGCAGCTCCGGCCATCGCAACTATTAGCTTGTGGGTAGGCGTTAATCACTGGAACTCCTGGTTCGATTCCCTGATCTATGTCCAGAACCCGGACCTTCAGGTTATCCAGGTTCATATCCGTAAGCTTGTCATCGAACAAAGCGCCTTGCTCATGAGCGACGCCTTGAGTTCCATAGACAAGAAGAATGTCCCCTCGCCGGAAAGCATGCGGGCAGCAGCTATATTGATCACCATGCTTCCGATTTTGTGCATTTATCCGTTCATCCAGCGTTTCTTTGTCAAAGGGGTTGTCATGGGAGCGGTCAAGGGCTAGACACGCCCCGTCACGCCGCTCTCGCATGATCTGAAGGAGGTGATGCCTGGCAAGATAGGCGCAGCGCTGCATTGAAGCAGATGTACACATTGAAAAAGGAGGGGAACAAGCCGCGGCTAAACTGATTCCATCCTTTCGGATCTTTCAAGAAAAGCCGGTCCGAAGCACAATAAACAAGAGCGCCTCATACAGACAATGCGGCTGTTTCAAATCGAAAGCACCACTGTTGCTCCCAGCAAGGATATCGTCAAGGAATAAAAATTCAGTCCACACCAAAACGGAGGAATCACGATGCCGAAAATGACAAAAAAATCAATGATGATGCTGTCGTTAGTCGTGTTCTTAATCTTCCCCGCCCTGATCGGCTGCTCCGACAGCCCGGGTTCCAACACCGGCTCCGGCAGCACCGACAGCGCCACGGAAGCAGCGCCGGCTGCAGAAGCCAAAGACCCCGCGGATCCGCTGTCCGAAGCGGCCGACAACAAAATCATAGAAGCCGATCTGGCGAAGGTCGAGACACCCGAATATTTTGCAAACAGCCCGCAATATGAATACACGATTCAGCTGGGGCCAACTCCGCTCAGCGAAGGAACGTATGGGCAGCGCTATTTTGAGAAGAAATTTAATGTGAAGCTCAAGTTCGTCAATATTGACGAATCCAACCGGAAGGAACAATTGAATTTGATGTTTGCGACAGGCACGATACCGGATATCGTTCAAGTCGCGCTTCCGGATGTATCCGATTACAGCAAGCAAGGTCTGTTAGCCGAAATTCCGGTTGAGATGACCAAGGAAAATATGCCGAACTATTACAAAGTCATAGAGAAGTACGACCCGCAGCTGCTCTCGATCACCAATGTCGATGGGAAGAACATGGGACTTGCCCGCTTCAATCCCAATGGCGGAGTTCCGCGTCCTGCAAGCATCCGGGCGGATTGGCTCAAGAATGTCGGAATTACCAAAGTGCCGCAGACCATTCAGGAGCTTGAAGATGCCTTTGTCAAATTTCGCAACGACGACCCGGATCAAAACGGAGCAAAGGACACGTATGGGATGTCCAATCCCAGCGATTTTGCCGGAAACCAATGGTTTCAATCGATATTCGGCGCCTATAATACCAATCCGTTCAACTGGGTGGAACGGGAGGGCAAGCTGCAGTTCGGACTGACCACGCCCGAAACCAAAGAAGCGCTGAAGCTGCTCAACAAATGGTATAAGCTGGGCTTAATTGATCCGGAATTTATCACGGATAAGGGACGAAGCAGCGATGCTCTAGATCTGGCCACCAAGTTCGCACAAGGAAAGCTCGGATACATCGATAATCTGAACTTCGACGACGTTCAGTGGGATAACGACGGGCACCTCAGCTTCCGCTGGGTAGCCAATCAACCGGACTGGCAGAAGTGGTTCGAAGCGAATAAAGACGATAAAGCCAAACTGTATTCAACCAAGATCTACACCGACTTTGACGAGAATGCTCCAGGACCGATCTACATTACCATGCCTCCGGTCAAAGGGCCAAGCGGAGCAAGCGGTTATCAGCGGGAAGGGTATCAAAACTCCGTCCTCGTATTCGGCAAGCAGCTGGCAACGGATCAGGACAAGTTTGTGAAGCTGCTGAAAATCATGGAATATCAGCATACGGATGCGGACGCTTATCTGCATCTAGGCTATGGTCCCGAGGGCTTGATGTGGATTACCGACGATAAAGGCAATAAACTGTTGAATACCGATTGGCCCAAGCATGAGCTGTTCCACCCGCAATTCAAGAAACTGGGCGTCAACTGGATCACCAACATCATGACGTGGACCAATCCGGATTTCATGGCGATCTGGGGTCCTCAGACAGAGCAGCGCTACGAGCTGACAGGCGACATCATCCGCGAATTCCCTTATTACGAGAACCAGCTGAAGATCGTTCTGCCGTCTCAGGGAAAATATACGGAGCTGCTTGACACGAGGGTCAAGGAATACGTTATCAAAACGGTTACCGGCGATCTGGATATCGACAGCACCTTCGACAAGACCGTGGAACAATGGTACAAGGATGGCGGAGAGGCGCTTACGAAAGAAGCAAATGATTGGTACAGCACGGTCAAATAATCCGATTAGTGAGGTGCGAAGCAGTGAAAGATACGTTAAGCCCCGAGGAATTCAAAAAGAAATATCCGAACATTCATATCACAACCAAGGATCACAAGCCCTATTCGGGGGCTCATGTACTGGATAATCCGCCGAGATTTCATGAGAAGCTGCTCGATTACGGTGAACGGCCCTACTGGTCTCCGGACGGCAAAAGAATAGCATTCGTCGGAAGCAATTACGGGGACATATGCGAGATTGATTTCGAAACAAGGGAAGTCCGCAACCTCACCAGGGACCTGGGAGAGCATCACTCCTTTCTGCGTGTCCTCTTCCTGCCCAACGGAGATTACCTGCTGATCGGACCGAAGAAATTTAAAAACCGCAGCATCAGCAGACATGTGGAATCGGAGCTCTGGATTATGGATAAGGACGCATCGTCTCCTCCCAAAGCACTCGGGAGAGCCATGTATGAAGGCTGCGGCGTCTCCGCCTTGTCCAACAAAATCACATATTCAATGAATGGCAATCATGATCCCCGGCTCAAATCGCCGCTAGACTTCGAGGTTCATGTCACCGAGATTGAATATGGGCCGAACGGCCCTGAGCTTGGCCTTGATAAGATCATCCACCGAACCGACAGCGGAGGCCGGCCCGAGCCGCAGGATTTCCGCCATAACGATACAGAGGTGATTATGGCCGAGTATTATAATAACGCTTCCACTTCACCCGAGGACTGGAACGCCAAGGTAAAGGGTATCAACATTGCAACCGGGGAAGTGCGGACCTATATAGACGAAGCGTTGACCCACAATGAGTGCGAAGGAATCTTCCCGGATAACGAGCATATCTGTCTGGAAAGCTCACGGGATTTCGAGAACTCCTTCCCTCCCATCGATCTCTGGAAAATGAAGCTTGACGGAACGGGGCGCCGGGTAAGGATGACACGTATGTTCGAGCACCCGCCTTGGCGGATGAACAACTCCAACGTTAGCCCGGATGGAAAATGGCTGGCTTACATGGTCAATACGCTGACCGATGAACCCGGCTATGGCAGAGGATTGGGACTGTTGAATCTGGAGGAATGGGAAAAGAGCGATTGGGCTCAGCAGTGGGAGCTGCCTATTCCGAGAAAATAGCCATCATAAACGCATCTTTTTAACGGGCTGTTCCCTGCAGGAGCAGCCCTTTTCATTATTTCCGGTAATCCCCTGGCGTGATGCCCTCGTTGTTCTTAAACATCCGGATGAAGGAAAAGGCATGGATATATCCAACCTTCAAGGCCACCTCATGAATGGGATCTTTGGTTTCCCGGAGCAATTCTTTGGCCTTCTCGAGGCGGACCCTGGCAAGATAATCCACAAATTTCTCACCGAACTCATCTTTGAACAGACGGCTCAAATACCGGGTGCTCAGATTAAATTCATCACTCAGCTGGTTGAGCGAAAGATCAGGATTTGCATAATTATCTTTGACGTACTGTTTGACTTTGTGGATGATTTGGTGCGTGCTTCTGTGCTCCCTGAGCTTCCCGATTTCCTGAAAACTCATGTTCATAACCAGCCTGGCGCTGGCTTGAAATTCTTCCAGCGTATCGAGATTATCAAGCAGCTTGTTCAGCTCAGGCAGGCTGTCCTTTCTCCAGTAATCGCAGATGGATTCGGACAATCCCATTACCTCACGATCTAAATTATAAATAAGGTTGTGCAGGATATTCGTCACATCGTCACGAGAGATCATGCTGATCTGGATCGTGTGAAACAGCTCCTCGTAACGGGCTTCCCATTCCGATTCGCCCAGCTTGAAGGAAAGAGTTACGGTCCTGATCAGCTGGATGGACTGAAACATATCCGTTCTGCGTCTGGAGGGCATCTCCTGGCTGAGAATAACGCGGGAGCTACCCAGAACAGCTTTATATTTCAGTGCCTCCACCGCATCCTCGTAAAGGAGGGGAATATCATCGACCAGATCTGAAGTCCCCCCCATTCCGATTGTGACGGTAAATTTCAAATGACCGGTCACCCAATGAATAAAGGCAGTGCAGGCCTCCTCGATACTGTCCTCTTCGATTTGCTGTTCATTCTCACCGGCATGCTCCAGGAGAAATACAATTCCGAGACGGGAGCTGCCGATATATTGGGTCCACGCCCTGATTCTTCGCTCCTCTGCAAGCTCGGTAAGGACGCTGCTTATGACAAATTTAAGCAAATACTGGTCGCGTTCAGAATAAGAGCTGCAGAAATCGGCATACTTGTCGATCTCCATCACAGCGACCTTCGCCCGTTTGAACTCATAATTTAGTCCCAGCCGCTCCATCGCCAATTTCCATTCTTCAACACCAATCTGTCTGGTGCCGTCAAGAAGCTCATTAAAAAAATGCCGCCGCATGCTGACTTGATCCTCTTCAACCCTGCTCTGCAGCTTGACTGACTGCTCCAGCAGCTTGTCGATGGCCGTAGATATGAACCGCATTTCATCATCATTGTTCCTGGATAAAAGCTCGCTGCTCTTATTGACGAATATTTCATTGATATGCCCGACAATCAATTCAATCGGTTTGTAATTCCTTCTGGTTACATACACGATAAATACCGATCCGGCTACAATGGATAAGAACCCCAAGGTTACCCAAATATACGGAAAGGAAGAGAAAAACTCAAAGGCGTGGCTTTGCTTCAAACCGCTTTGTATATTCCAGCCCAAATAAGGAGAATGAGTGAGCGAAACTTTATTACGCGGATTATCCTGTGCGCTTCCTTCTTCTGTACTGACAATCAGATGCTCCTGAGCATCGATAAAATCCACGTAATTGATTTTCAGACTTGACATATTCATGGTAAAATCACGAATCGAATTTGTACGTATGTTGACTACAAACAAACCCTGCTGGCCGGAAATGATCGGAACTCTCCGGACAAGCGAGACGACATCCTTGGTGGTAAAGGTTCTCGGATCCTGGTAAGACCTTTTTCCCGTCCAGGAAACAATGCTGGAGGTTTCCAGCTGACCCAGCAGAAATTCGCGGTCTGCGAACGTATCCGCATGTGTGAACATATTATTGGTCAGAACCAGTTGGTCCGACAAACGGTACACATAGATGGAATCAATTATCGGGTAGCTTGCAATCATATTATTGAGAGCCTGAATGCTTTGATAAATCATATACGAGCTGTTTTCATCTTCAAAAAATTGGCCGATCGTATCATTCGTCATAATTTCTTTTATGATCAGTTTATCAACGGGCTTCAGGAGGTTTTCCACGGATTGGGCGATTTGTACATTAAAAGCCTGAGTTGCTTTATTGGTGGACTCCTTGACGTATTGGCTGAAAGCCAGAAAGAACAGCAGGAACAAAATCGAGGTTATGACAAAAAATATCGGAAGATATGAAAATAAGGAGCGATAAAACCAGGTTCTGCTATTGCGCATTCTGTTATCTCCTCTTATTTAACCTCCCAATCCTGGCCACTCAACCCCCGAGCCGGAGAACAAGGTAATGGTATATCATTCTATTTTCGACGGAAAGTTTTGGAATCCTCCATTCCGGGGCCGTGAGTCTTGCCTGCTTAACGGCTGAAACTAGAAGAAACGGTTATGCCATCCTTTTGGCGGCAGAGTGAGTTTCTTCCATTAGAAATAGAAGCAAAGTATAGGTTAAATTTTATATTTCATCTATTTTTTTTAAAAAAAGGCGACAACCGGCTCCTTGCAGCACGGTTGTCGCCTTTTACTTTAACGGGCAGAATCGTCCGCCCTCACCTGAGCTTGATTTCGCAATCGGCCATCCCCGCTTTGATCGCCTCCAGTCTTTCTATCGTTGCGCCGTCGTAAAAGCCGTACGCCAGACCGTCGGCCCCGCCCAGCGCAACCGTGCGTATTCCTTTGCGGATCAGGTCCGGCGTTGCCTTGGCGCGGGGAGCGATGCTGTCGATGATGATCTTATCCTCGCCCACCTGACGTCTGACATTGGCAAGCCATTTGCCTTTGTTCAGCACACGCTCTTCATCGCCGGTCTGCTCGGCATAGTCCATGATCCGGATCGAATCCACATATTTGCCGATCTGCGTCAGATCCTGTCCGATAAATTCAGCCTCTGGCCAGCAGGTATTGAAGCGGAAGTCGACCTTCGCGTTGGCGGCATGGATGGCCTCCGATAATTCCTTGAAGTAGCGGGTAATCGAATCGCAGCGGAATTTAAGCCATTGGTACAGCTCCGGGCTTTCCAGCAGGAACATGACCGCTGATGAGCTCCCCCTCTGCAGCAGAAGCCAATCTTCATTCGCCTCCAGGGTCGCTCTTTTCATAATATCCGCATAATGCCGGACCGTGGCCCTGATTTTGTCCCAGTCCAGCCCCGCCTTGCGGGCTTCCCGCCCGCAGTTCTCACAGAAGCAGCCGCCAAGCGTAACGCCAAGGAAGGGATGGATGGCCAGCTGTCCCTGATTGAGCAGGAACGAGCATGTCTGAATCATGTCGATATCGTAATGGGTGACCAGGTCGGTCGCAATCGCACACATGTACGCCCTGGCATCCGGGCTGTTCCAGCAAAGCTGCTGGTTCGAGAAATAGCCGTGACCCGGCGGATTTCCGTAGATGTCCCGCTGGATGCAGTCGGCGAACTCTCCCGCTCCCCTCACAGAATCAAGCGGCGTATGAGAAATTTCGGCTCCGGGACTCATCCCCCGTTTGCGAAGTGCAGTAGTGAAGATTTCCAGCCAATCCGTTCCCTGCAGAAATTCGCGGTCGCTTGGCAGCGGCTTGATCCGGGAATTTGTGTACGATTCCGGGTGAATGGTGAAATAGCTTCGGCTGTCCTCGGCCAGATAGCGCTTGCGCACGGGGTTGTGATGATAATAGTTGTCATGGAGCGGACGTTTCTCATGATGCATGACGGCGAGCATATACGCTGCGTTGTTGCCTGCATGGTTTTGTAAATTATCTAAGATATTTTCAATCCCTTCGTCGTGCATATCCCATGGATAAATTCCGGTTGTCAGTTCCTTCCAATACATGCCGATTACCTCCGATGAATGATCTGGATTTTCTTGGCCCATTGACTCCTCAAGGTCTATTTCGCATTATACTTGGACGGCGTAATCCCGTAGAATCTTTTGAAAATTTTGCAAAAATAATAGTAATCGTGATAACCCGTCATATCGCTGATCCTGTCGACCGAATATTTGCCGGATTGAATCAGCTCTGCAGCCGTCTCCATCCGCAGCTTTGTTACATAGTAACGGAATGTATAGCCGGTCGCTTTTTTGAACAGCTCGCTGCAGTAGCTCATGTTCAGGAAGAATTTGTCGGCCAGCTCGCTTAGCGAAAGCTCCTTGGCATAATTTTGATTCACATGCTCAAGCAGCGCCATAAAGTTGCCGTTGTAGCTCGTATGACGGTCCGCCGCTTCCACCGGATGGCAGACGTTTCTGATCATACCCGCAATGGCTGCGCACAGGGAGGACAGGCTCCCAAACCGGCTGACCAACTCCTCATAGTCAAGAAAATCATTGACAGCGGCAGCCTGGCCGCATTCCTGCCTCTGACTGATCATGACGGCGAACTGATTCCATAAGCAGGCGGCGTGATAGATGCCATAATTCTCCTCCCGGAAGAGACCGGGAAGACTCTCCATGATTGAGCTGATCTCCTCATCGTTTTTAGCCAGCATCAATCTTTCCGTCTTCCTGACCACTTTATCGAGTCCGGCGCTGCCGGCTGCGGTGAATTTGACGGCACCCGGCTGCCCGCCGACAAAGTAATGAGATGCCGCCATATCAGCCTCTTTGATCAGCCTTCCCAGATTCCCGATGTCATCCGCGGCGCTGCTGATTCCGACATACGCGCTTGTCCCTCTGGCCCAGCTGTCCATAATCGGGATCAGCTCCTCTTCATCCTCCTGCCTGTCGCCATTGAGGATCAGCAAGGACCTGGCATCCCCGACCGCAACGGCAAGATGATGTACAGACGTGATGAATGGCGGCAGCTTACCGTTGTCATCGGGCAATTTCCCTGAAACCATGATAACCTGCCAGTATTCCCCCTTCGGTATAAATCCCCTTGTCTTCAATACCTCCAGCGGGCTGCCCGAACCGGAAGTCAGCTCTTTCATCATGTTCGCACCGGCGCTCCGCTCCTGCTCCAGATTCTGATCGAGCTGCGCCTTCAGCTTCTGAAGCAGCAGGCCGGCTTCATCCGGATCGATTGGCTTGAGCTGATAGTCGAAAGCGCCTCGACGCAGCGCTTCCTGCGCATATTCGAATTCGGCAAAGCCGCTTACGATCACAAATTCACTCTGTATTCCAGCCTTTCTTGTCTTGGTCAGCAGTTCAATGCCCGATATCTCAGGCATTCGGATATCCGTAAATACGACATCCGGTTTGGTGCTGCATATGAGATCGTAAGCTTCTGACGCATCGGTTACCTGAGCTGTCACTGTAAAGCCTTGTTTCTCCCAGTCAAACAGCTTTCTTATTCCTTCCAGGGACCATATCTCATCGTCAACCAACAGAACGCTGTACATATGCAACCCCCAATTTATTTTCTGATTTCGATTCCCGCCTCCTGCATTCCCTGCTTCACCGCATCCAGCAGCTCGAAGGTTGCACCGTCATAGTGTCCCAGCGACAGCCCGTCGACGCCGAGCGTACTCAGAATCTTGATGCTTTCCCGCACCAGCTCCGGCGTCGCGTTTGGTCTTGGGGCGAATGCCGCGATCAGATCCTTGTCGTAGCCGATGCCGCGTCTGATCTTGAGGATCGTATTCTTCTTTCGCTTGAAATTGTCGGGAGCGCCGTACTGCTCCGTATAATCGGAATCCCGCACCGAATCCAGACTGTCCTTCACCGAGGCGAAATCGAGTCCGGCAAGCTCGGGATACTTCAGGTAATTATTGTAGCGGAAATCGACATTTTTGTTGGCTGATTTAATCGATGCGTTAATTTCGGTGAACAGAGCCGCAATGGACTTCATCCTGAACTCAAGGAATTGATAGAGGGACGGATATTCAAGCAGCAGGCCCGTTTCCAGCAAATCGCTTCCCATCAGCACATGGGCGTCCATGACCGCATCAAGGTTGTTATAGGCGCTTGCATGTACAAAACGCTCCAGTTCCTTCAAGTCGCTCACAATCTTATCCCAATCGTAGCCCATATGGATGGCTTTTGCCTTGCAGTGGCCGCAGAAGCATCCGCCTTTCAGCACGCCGAGCAGGGAGCCGACCTTGTTCTCGGGATCGTTTTCCATGAACCAGGGGGCTTTGACGGGTTCGCCTGTCGCGAACAGCATCATGCAGGTCTGGATAAAATCGATATCATGATTCTTGACCGTATCGTAAAAGATAGCTTTCATGTAGGCTTTGACATGGTCGTTATTGCAGCAGAAATGGCGTTCAATAATGCCGCCGTGTATATTTTTTTGCAGCACATCGGGAAAATCGGTCTTCGCTTTCTCGCAGTCGTAGAAGGTATGGGAAATTTCGGCCCCGGTTTTCAGGTTATTCTTTCTTCCGTATGCGGTAAGCTCGTCAAGCCAGTCTTTCTCCTTCAGAAAATCCCTCGTCGAATACAGCGGCTTCAGCGGTGTATCCGCAAAATTAGTCTCATCCATTCTGTAATAAATGCGGCTGTCCTCGGGCAGATAGAATTTCCGCTTCGGATTATGCGTGTAGAACAGGCTGGTGAGCGGTCTTTTCTCCTTATGCATGATGCCTACCAGATAGACACTGTTGACAAGGCTGTGTTCCATTACATTGTTCACGCAGGTCTCGACTCCTTCGTCGGCGAGGTCCCACGGATAGAGGCTGGATGCTACTTCTTTGATATACATAACGCATTTCTCCTGTCTGTTTTTATTTTTGTCCGCCCGGGAAGAATTGATCGTAGCTGGCGGCAAATTCGGATGCGGACTTGATTACATCGGGATCCTGCAGCAATTTCTCTTGATAGGCTCTGAATTCATCCATGGAAATCGCGCCGGTAATTGCCTTTGCCTCCATGGATTCAAACTCATCCTGCACTCTGGACCATGCGCTGCTCCACGAATCGGATTGCAGCACATTGAACAGTTCCACCTTTGCATCGATATCGTAAAGCGCCTTCATCTCTTCCCGGGTCTGCAGATTGTAGGACATCGGGGCAAGCGGGCTGTCGACCTTGGCGAATTCGGCTGTGGAGAAAATAAACGGCGCGTTAAACGAGCTGTTGACTTCTTTCTTGCCGAGATCAGTCAGCGAAGGGAAGCCATCCTGCATGGTGTAGTTGACGCCTTCAATTCCGAAATTGACGAAATTATAATATTTCTCGTCCGTCGTCGCATTGAAAAATTGCAAAATCCGCTGCATTTTCTTCTCGTCCACTTTCTTGGAGATCACCATCCCGCCGAAGTAACCCAGATCATAGATGTGCGCGTAGCCCTTGGGCCCTTCCAGATAAGGAATCAGCGTCAGCTTCGCTCCCGGCTGGGTTTTCTGCAGATCCTGCTCCATATCGTATTTATGCCAGGCGTTCTTGACAAAAGCGGCCGAACGGCCCGTCGTGAACATCTCCTGCTGCTGCGTGCCGTTGATCAGAGCAAATTCCTTGGGAATGGCCCCGTCCGCATAGAGGTCTCTCATGTACTGAACATAATCCGCATAATTAGAGGTTAAATTCGCATGGATAATGCCGCCGTTGCTGTCCCGAAAGGGATCTCGCGTGCCGAAGGCGGCTGCGAAGAAGCCCGAAACCGGTATCGTGCCGATCGTATCGATCTTCCCGTTGCCGTCCGGATCGCTTTGTCCAATAACCTTCATCACATTCTCGAACTCCTCGATAGTGGTCGGTACCTGCAGATTCAACTTATCGAGCCAGTCCTGCCGGATAAACAAGGCGGAATCGAGATTTCCACGGGTCCGCGGGATAAAATAATTCTCCCCGTTCACCTTGCTGAGCACCCAGGCATTCTGATTGGTGTACTGCTTGAAGTTCGGATACTTGCTAAAATCGCCCAATTCCGTGGTCAAATCCCAGAATGCGCCTGCTTTAACCGCTTTCAATACACTTGGCGCCGTAATGCTGGTGACCTGCATAATATCGGGTATGTCGCCAGATGCCAGCACCAGATCCAGCTTCTGCTGATAATTGTCCGCCGGTACCCAGTCCACCGAGTAATCCACGTTAAACTCCTTCTCCATGCTCTTCCAGAAGTCGCTGTCCTTGGCAGGCGCCTGCTGATAGAGATTGGCCATTCCTTTGAGCACGAGCGGAGCCTCCTGCTCGCCATTCTCCGCTGCCGCGCCTGGCGCATTCGTTTCCTTCGGATTGTTGTCCGAGGCGCTTGGCGTGTTCGTCGATGTCGAGCTGCAGGCCGCCAGGATGGACAACGTAATCGTGATGCAGGTCACAAGCAATAACCTTTGCCGCTTCTTCCCCATTTCGCTTTCTCCCTTCGTACTTGAGATGAAATTCATATCGAGCTCAGCCCTTGATAGAGCCAAGCATGACACCTTTAATGAAATACCGCTGCACGAAAGGATATACCGCCATAATCGGCAGCATGGCCAGCACCACTGTCGCCATCCGCACCGTCTCGGAAGGAAGATTCAGCATATCCACCGATCCGGTGCTGCCCGCACCGCTTGTCGAAGCGTCGACCAGGATGGATTTGACGTAAAGCTGCAGCGTTGTTTTCTGGGAGTCGGTCAGATAGATAAGCGCACTGAAATAGGTATTCCAATGGCCGACCGCGAAGAAGAGCGTAAGGGTGGCGATGGAGGCCTTGGACAGCGGAATAATAATGCGGAAGAATGTCCCGATCTCGGTGCACCCGTCGATCTTCGCGGAGTCCTCAAGCTCCTCCGGCAGGGCATCGATGAAGCTCTTGGCAACGATCAGGCTCCATGAGTTCGTTAGCACCGGGAGAATCAGCGACCAGAGACTATTCATTAATCCAAGATTTTTGATCAGCAGGTAATTCGGAATAATCCCCGCGCTGAACAGCAGTGTGAAAATAACAATGCCCATGAACAAATTCCGGTGCGGCATCTCCTTCTTCGTCAGCGCATAGGCCATCGTGTAGGTAAACGCAATATTAAGCGCCGTTCCCACTACCGTTATGAACAGGGTGTTCTTCACCGAATTGATGAAATTCGACGTCGAGAGAATATACGAATAGGATGCGAGCGATAATTTTTCTGGGATAATATACAGCTTAAACGGCACATAGATCGATGGATCGGTTAACGACACGCTGACAATGTAGAAAAAGGGAGCGATACAAATCAATGAGATCAGGCCGGACACGATATAAATGACGACATCCGCAACCGACATTTTTTTGGAATGCATATCACCTCATCTCCTTCAAATCCATTATCGCTTTTCAATAAATACCGGTATGCCCCATTCTTTTGACAATGCGGTTGGATATGATGACCATGATGAGTCCGGCGAGGCTCTTGAATATGCCAACTGTCACCGCAATGCTGAAATTCCCTTGATTGATCCCCTGATTGTACGAATAAGTATCGAATACTTCGGCAACGTCCCTTACGAACGGATTGCCCATCAGCAGCACCTGCTCGAAGCCTACATCCATGACCTGCCCGAGCCTCAGAATAAAGAGCACGATAATGGTGGGCAGTATCGATGGCAGCGTAATCCTCAACAGCCTCTGCATGCGGGAAGCCCCGTCAATGGTCGCCGCTTCGTACTGGGAGGGGTCGATCTGTGTGATTGCCGCCAGAAATAGGATCGTTCCCCATCCGACCTCCTTCCAGGTGTTCTGAACCAGCAGCACCCACCAGAAAAGCTTCGGATTGGAAAGGAAGGCCACGGGCTCGCCGCCCGCATTTACAATAAACTTGTTCACCAGCCCGATATCGGAGCTGAGCATGAAGAAGGTGATCCCTGTAATCACTACCCAGGATAGAAAATGGGGCATATAAATAATGGTCTGATTCAGCCGTTTGAACTTGGCGGAGCGAATTTCATTGATGAGCAGTGCAAGAATAATGGGAGCCGGGAAGTAGAAAATAATATTCATCAGGCTGATGACCAGCGTATTGCGGAACATCATATAAAAATAAGCGCTGGAAAAGAAATCAGCAAAATATTTAAAACCAACCCACGGACTGCCCCATATCCCTGCGAAGGGACTGTAATCCTTGAAGGCGATAATCAGGCCCCACATCGGCGCAATTTTAAAAATCAGGAAATAGATTAATCCGGGCATGACTAAAAGATAGACATAGCGGTATTTGTAATACAATCCTTTTCGTTTATCCCATTTATTCTTCAAGATGCGCTTTTCGCTGCCTGCACGTAACGGATACACCTATACTTGTCACCTCCATTCATCTATGGTCATGCCATCAACGTATGAAACCGCTTTATTAACAATCTAATCCAATCCGGGCAGCATTAAAATGTACGGTTTTCGGAACTATTGGACAGATTTCGGTTTTCGGTTTTGGCAGGCAGCTCGATCACCACCTTGGTTCCTTCCAGCTGGATGCTATTGATCGAGAGTCCGTAACGAGTGCCATACAACAATTTAATCCTCCTGTCGATGTTAATAATGCCGATGCTTTTCTTTTTCATAGCGGCAGGCAGCTCATCCAGCATGTCTTTTTCAAAGAAGCTGCTTCTTATCTGCTCCAGCACCTCCGCGGACATTCCCTTTCCGTCATCCTCGATAGTAAACCGGATCGTGCCGCTGCCGTCCGCATGCCCTCGAATAATCAGAGTCCCTGCTCCCTTCTTCTGCTCGAGACCGTGGAATACGGCATTCTCCACAATGGGCTGCAAAATCATCTTTGGGATGATGCAGTCCATGATCGCTTCATCTACCTCATAGATGATGGTAAACCGGTTCCTTTGGCGGATCTGAATGATTTTAAAGTACTCCTTGATACAGCCGATTTCATCTCCTACCCGCACATCGTTGTTTTCCTTGATGCTGTACCGGAAGATCTTCGCCATGGCGGTTGTAATCTCGATAATCTCCGGCACCTCCCGGGTTAAAGCGATACCTCGGATGCAATCCAGCGTGTTGTACAGAAAATGCGGATTGACCTGACTTTGGAAAGCCGAGAACTGCGCATTCTTCTTGGCCAGCTCTGCTTTATACAGCTTCTCCTGCGAGGTTACCACCGCTCCGGTCATCGTATCGATATTATCCAGCATTTTATTCAGCGCTCTGGCCAGCAGGCTAATTTCATTGGCCGTATGGATGGTCAGCCGCTGACTGCTGTACCTGTGCCCGATCGAATTCATGAAGCGGGCCATTTTTATGATCGGCGTAGCAATGCTTTTATTTATCGCAAGTCCGAATCCCGTCAGGACGATGACAATTACAACTCCCATGAGAAGTGCAAACTGCTTCAGCGCGAACAGATCCTTGTCAATCTCGACATTCGGAATAATCCCGATAACCCGCCAGTTCAAATTGCTGACCGCTCTTTGGTATACCAGCGAATTTTTACTGCCGTTAAACCCTCCGTCGAGGCTAGCCGTCTTCTTGTCGGCCAACGCGGCGCGGATCAGCTCCATGTCCTTCTGCTTCAACTGCTTGTGGTTGGAGGCCACAATGTTATCTTCGGCATCTGCAATAATGAACAGCGAATTATAATCGGGCTGCAAGCTTGAGACGGTGCTGATGAAGCTGTCCGCGTTATAAATGACGACGGTAATAAATTTGTCGTTCGTTACCTCCGAGATGAACGACTTTGTTATACATACATAAAATGCTCTGCCGTTCTCGCGGTCGTTCAGCAAATAATGGGTAGGCTGCTCTAACTGGATAGTGCCGTTATTGAAGCGTCTCTTGATTTCATTCAGCACCCAGAAGTCCTCGCTTCGATTGGCGCCGATATTGATCATATCGAGATCGCTAATAATAATGCCGCTGATACTCCTGTTGGAGAGCATGATGGATTCGATCATGAGCTGCATGTCATTGCTGAATTTGAGCAGCTCATCGATACGCTGTGTGTTTATAAATTGGTTGGTAATATTGTTATAAGAGGTAATGTTGGCAATATTATTAACATCCGTTGTAAATGTAACCGCTTTCGAAACTAGTTGGTTTGAGGCCTCTTTCAGAAATTCCGAATAGTTTCTTCTGTTGATCGAGTCAAACCAGCTTAGCGATATCGCCTGGAGCATGATAATAATGCCGATGGATATGCATATCAGAATCAGCAGCTGAGACTTCAACTTGATCTTGCTAAACATTCATGCGCTCCCTCCTCTAACGCTGACACCAGTTTGCTGACGGGGACAAGCGGGGATTTAATCATCTCCATTCCGGGATTTGGCTGTAGAGGCGGGCCGGACAGGCAATGAAGCCGGCAGCACGCCCCTATCCCTTGGCTGCATTTGACAGGGGTCAGACTGATGTGAGGCCAAAAAAGAAAAAGCTCCCGGCCTTTGTGAAGGAGCCCGGGAGCATGAACAATTTGACAAGACCAAAATACTATCTTTCGAATATTCTTGCAAGACTTATTTTTCATTTTCGTATTCCGCGACTGCCGGCTGCGCCGTTATTCCAAACAGAATTTCACCTGCGCTTTAAGTCCAGTCGCCCAGAAGGTCCCGATAAGCCTCCATATAATCCCCGACAAGCCCCTTTGCAAGCGAGTACGAGTTGACAAGCGGATGGACGGTGAGCGCCTGAACCGCCAGCTCGCGCGAGCGCCTGGCCACAGCTTCGACAGTCAGCCGCTCGAACAGCTTTACGTTTTTCATCAGCAGCGTCATATCCTCCGGTACCGATCCTATGAACACGGGCCTCGCCCCGTCCTTCGTGATCGTACAGGAAATCTCCACTACATCGTCGTCCGCGAATCCCTCGATGGCGCCTTCATTCGGCACTGACAATACGATATTATTCTCTCTCCCCGTCTGAAGCGATTCGACAAAATCCAGCATAACGCCGGCATAGCCCAGCGAATTCGGCAGCTCCAGCTTCTCAGCCGCGGGAATGGCTCTGGCTTGCGAATTGGTCTCAATTGCCATATAAGACGCTTCCCGTTTCTGCGTATAGTACAAATAAGTTTGAATGGCGGCATCGGGATCAGCCCCGATATCCATGTGACGAAGCTGCTCCAGCATGGCTCTGTTGTTCTCGGCAATCATTCCGCCCCGCGTCATCTCCGCGTCCCGGATATTCGCAAAAGCCTTCTCGCGATGATAATAATAGTACAAATATTCGTTGGGCAAATACGGCAGCGTATGCAGCAGATCGGGATCGAACATCGCAAATTCGCTGACCCGGCTTGTGAACCCGATATCGTTCTTCAGCTCCGGCAGCAGATCCCGGCCGCGGTACACAGCCTTGCTCATCCATGACAGATGATTCAGCCCGAAAAATTCAACATGCAGCTCCCGCGGATCGATTCCGAGGGTTTCCGCCATTCGCAGTTTGGTATGGCTGGGCGTATCGCAGATGCCGATAACCCGGTCGTAACCGGCACTTCGCAGCGCCTGGGTTACAAGCCCGGAAGGGTTGGAGAAGTTGAAGATCCAGGCGTGCGGAGCAAGCTGTTTGGCAATTTCACAATACTCCATCAACACGGGAATCGTCCGGATGGCCATCGAGAAACCGGCCGGACCGGTCGTCTCCTGCCCGATGACGCCATGCTTCAGCGCAATCCGCTCATCGGTGTAACGGGACTGCTCTTTGCCGACACGGACGGTCGTTACGATATAATCGGCGCCGCGAATCGCCTGCCGGCTGTCGGTCGTCATCGTCAGCTTCAGTGCGATGCCGCTCCTGTCGATCACAATCCGGCACAGCTTGCCGATAATGCCGAGCTGCTCTTCATCTGTATCGTGCAGCGTCAGCTCGGTAATTCCGGCAGCCTCGGCTTTGAGCGTCAGACTTTTTGTGAAAAGAACAGCCCGCACACCGCCTCCGCCTATCAATGTCAACTTCATGACGAGACCTCCTGGTTCACCGATTGATCCTGGTTTGCGCGAATGAAAGCCTCCAGCTCCGCCCGGTCAGGCGCCCCCCCGCTTCCTCCGTACGAAGCGACCGAAAGCGCACCGCATGAATTGCCATAGCTGAGACAGGTGCCCGTGTCCAGCCCGTTAAGGAACCCGTACAAATACCCGGCGTTGAACGAGTCTCCCGCACCCGTGGTATCTACCGCTGTTACCGGATATGCGGGACGGTGCATTCTGATACCATCCTTATGTGCAATCGCGCCCTTGGGTCCGAGCTTGACTACAATATGATTGCTGAATGCCGACATATGCTCCAGGCTGTCTTCAACCTGTTCAAGACCCGTATAGTGCAGCGCTTCGGTCTCGTTCATCAGAAAAACATCCATATAGGTCATCAGCTCAAAAACGCCCTTATTCCATTCGCCCGTATCGTCCCAGCCAACGTCGCAGGACAGCGTTACGCCCTTCGCCTTCAGCGCCCTTGCCAGCGCAATGACCGCAGCATGGTTGCGCGTTCCTTTATAGCAGGTCAAATGAACGTGCTTGCCCTCCGTAATCCGGTCGAGATCAAGCTTGCCGACGTCGAGCTCCTGGTTCGAGCCTGCGTAAGTGATGAACGACCGGTCCACCTGTGGATTGATGGCGATCGTAACGCCGGTATTGTAAATTTGACTGGTTCCCAATAAACTGGTATCGATACCATATTGAACGAACTGATCCCGGATAAAGTGTCCATAGCCATCATCTCCGAGAATCCCGTTGAAAGCAACCTTCATGCCGAGCTTGGCGAAGGAGATGGAGAACAATGCAGCTCCCCCGCCAACGTGCATCATCATATTGTCCACGAATATTTCCTGCCCCGGCTGGGGGATTTCATTGCATCCCACCACTACCAGATCGATATTGGCATCGCCGATCACAACCGCATCGAATTTTTTCACTGCACTCTCCCTCTTCCACTCCAGGTCTTTGTATGACCCCAGTTTTTCATGTCTCTTGCTGTTTGACGACGGGTCTGCAGCTGTCCCGGACAACCAGGCGGTGCTTTAAAATCAGATCCTTCTTGAAGCCCGTTTGTTGTTGCGTCATGAAATCGATCAGGGAAAGAACCGTCACCTTGCCCATTTCCTCAATCGGCTGCTCCATGGATGACAATCGCGGTCTTACCAGCTCGGTCAATTGAGAACCGTCAAATCCGATCACGGAAATATCGTCAGGGACCGAGAGCAAATGGTCGTTAATACTGTTCATCGCGCCTGCCGCCATATCATCGCTGACCGCGAATACCGCCGTCGGACGGACGCGGCTCGCCAGCAGCTCCTTCATCCGCTCGTAGCCGCTCTGCGGCTTGTAATCGCCGAACCGGATGTAATCGTCCACGATGGGAATATGGTTGTCTTCCAGAGCTTTCCGGTATCCGGCATACCTGCTTTGCCCGGACGTTACGTCCCGCATATCGCCTCCGATAAAAGCAATCCGCTCATGGCCAAGGCCGATCAGATAGCAGGTCGCGTCGTAAGCCGCGCTGTAATCGTCGATTATGACCGACATAAACTTCTGGTCCGCCGGTCGGACGCTGGAAAAAATAACGGGTATATCCAGCTTGTCGAGGAACGCGCGGATCTCGTCGTCCAGCTTCTCGTGCATGATGACGATCCCTTCCACGCGCATTTCCTTGAATATGTTCAAATATTTCAATTCTTTGCCGGTGTCCTCATGAATATCGCATACGAGCAGAAAGTAGCCCGCTTTGCTCGCCGTCTGTTCGACGCTGCTCAGAATGGTGGCGTAGAAGCTCGAAGTCAGATCCGGAACGATGATCCCGATCAGGTTTGTCTTCTGGCGGACAAGGCTTCTGGCGATATGGCTAGGTGAATAGCCCAGCTCGTCAATAACGCGCTGCACCTTTGCTTTCAGATCATCCTTGACATATTTTTCACCGTTCAGCACTCTTGAGACCGTCGTCGTCGATACTCCAGCCTGCTTGGCGACATCCTTGATTTTCGGTTTCAACCCTCTCATCCTTCCCGTCTAAGCACTACTGACAAACAAACTATATTTTACTCCAGATTATTCCTTTATGGAACCAATCATTGCACCTTTGGCAAAATACTTTTGAATAAACGGATACACGCAAATGATAGGCGCAACGACAACCATAATGGTCGCCATCTTGAGCGAATCGCCCGTAAGCTGGATTTTGGCAAGCAGATCCTGTTGATTGGATCCCGCCGCTGTCATCAAATATTCGCGGATCGCATCCTGCTTGGTCAGCATCTCCTGCAGCAGGGTGGATAGCGGCCGGAGATCGGCTTTTCGTACGAAGAAAGAGCCCGTAAACCAATCATTCCAGTGGCCCACCGCCGTAAATAGGGAAATCGTCGCAAGAACCGGCTTGCTGAGGGGCAGGATGATGCGCCAAAATATGCTGAAATCGTTGCAGCCATCAATTCTGGCCGCTTCTTCAAGACTTATGCCGATCTGCTGAAAGAACGTCCGCATAATGATAATATTCCATGCGCTGTACAAGCTGGGGATGACATAAACCCATATTGTATTTGTCAGATGCAGACTGCTGAGCAGCATATAATACGGAATAATTCCACCGGAGAACAGCATGGTGAAGAAAATCATCAGCGTGATAAATCTCACGCCCGGCAGCGTTCTGCTCTTCAGGGCGTATGCCGCCATTGCCGTCAGGAAAACGCCCGCTGCTGTACCCAGCACCGTCCGGAACAGGGAGATGGCAAAAGCCCTGCCGATGTTCGCGGAGGTGAATACCTCCTGGTAGTTCTCAAGCGTCCAGACCCGCGGCCAGAATGAGATGCCTCCGCGTTCCGCATCTTTGCCCGCATTAAAGGAAAGCGCCAGAATGTTGAAGAAAGGAAGCACAATTGACAGGCACAGGAGAATGATCAGCGCGTAATTGACGAACTTGAACAGCTTTTCTCCGGTTGTGAGCTTGTAAAATTCGTTGCCCACGTCTTTCCCTCCTCATGCGATCGGCTGCGTTCCCGGCGTTGCCCGGACAGGAACGCAGCCCTCTTTAGGCTTTTGTGATGAACCGGTTACTGCAAAATGAGCTTTGTTTTCGGATCGGAATCTTTTTGATCCAGCAGCTTCTCGTAATCTTCCAGTCCGGCCGCCTTCAGCTGCTTCGCAGCCGAGTCCATGATCTCCCTGGCTTTATCCATGCTTTTCGCATAGAAAGCGCGGATCATGCTGTCATTGTAGTTGTCCAGCGCCGTCTGCAGATCGGTTCCCGATGGGAATTCGTTGATAAATGAGAGCGGACGGTAGCCGTCGACCACGACCTCCTGTTTCTTCTTCTCGTCATAGCCCCAGTAATCCGCGATTTTATTTTGCGACTCGTAGAGATTTGGCATAACCGACAATCCGTATTCCGCCTCGCCGAAGTCATCGAACCGATTGGCGTCGGTCAAGCCCAGGTACTGCCCCCAGTTGTTACCCGCTCCCTCAAACCCCAAGGCCTTGGCTGCTTCCGGATCCTTTGCCTTCAAGTCGAGAACCTCCTGCTTTACAACCGGATTGCCCTTGGCATCAAGCGTATAGTCTCTGCCTTCAAGGCCGTATTGCCAAAGCAGCTTGCCTTCGCGGCTTGCAAGGAAATCGGCGAAGTCCATCACCTCTTGCGGTTTTTTCGTCGTGCTCGGAATTGCCCATATGAAGGAACCTTCCTTGTACGTCCTTGTCATCTGGAACGGACCGTCGACGTAATTGATCGGTCCAAGCGGAAGATAGGTCATATCTTTATTGAAGTCCAGGTTGTTGTGCATTTCGCTGATGATGCCGAACGACCCGTTGATCGCGCCTTCTGTCGCCTTGCTGCCTTCCATGGCGTAATAATCAGGCGCCATCAGCTTCTCGCCCAGCATCTTCTGAACCAGCTCGATGCGTTTCATCATATAATCGGTCTGGCTTTCGTGAATGATCTTGCCGTCCTTGTCCTTATAAAACTTCTGGTCAACCTTGCCCCAGGTAACATCCCGGAAGAGCGTGCCGACCTCATGGTTGCCATTCCCCCAGTACTGCGGACCGACCGGAATGACCGCCTTTCCGTTTGCATCCTTGAAATTGCCGGCCTTGATTTTCTGTGCCAGCTCGTACACTTGTTCAGTCGTCGTAATCGTGCGCGGGTCGATGCCAAGCGCATCGGCGATATCTTTCCGGATAAAGGGACCGCCGAAAAATTTGAGGCCGTCATGGGGCTCGCCCTTGGCTATGCGCATATGGATGAAGTAGCTCGAGCCATTGAACTCGGGACGGAACATGATTCCATATTTCGTATCCAGCGGCAAGTAATCGTCTTCCAGATAATTCTTGTAAACCTCGGTGTTTTTCATCAGGGGCGTCAGGTCGGTGAGAACGCCTTCCTTGGCTGCCTTCGCAAGGACCGGCATTTCCGGACGGGCACTGTTGTCCAGGTAGGAGACGATAAAATCCGGCAAATCGCCGGAAGCGAATCCGGCAATCATGCCGTCTACCGCGCTGCTCGCATTTACAGCTTCCAGCTTGAGGGTAATGCCGGTCTTCTCTTTGATGACCTTCGCAATGTCCGGATTGATGTCTTTGCTCACATCGTCGCTGTCGATGAACAGCAGTCCCGTTACCGTCCGGTCGGCAATCCATGTCGCCGGCTTTCCGGCATTGTTCTCGGCCGTTGAACCTTCATTGTTTGCCGGCTTTGCCTTGTCCGTACAGCCAGCCAGCAGCATGACGGCCGTCAGCGGCAATGCAATCCATTTGCCCCATTTTGTAAGCATACTCATCCTCTTTTCTGTCATTTTTTTATGATGATTCGGAATGGTATCGCTACCATATCGATTCGTCAAGAAATTTTTTGGAGGCGCGATTGGCCGAAATAACCAGAATCAGTCCGATCAACCCCTGCATGAGACCAACTGCCGTGGCATAGCCGTATTGTCCATTTTGCAGACCAACCCGGATAATATATGTATCGAGGATATCCGCCACTTCCATATTGCCCGGCGTTCTCATGAGATAAATCTGGTCGAAGCCCGCCTGCAGAATGCTGCCCAACCCGAGAATGAACAGGATCGCAATCGTCAGACGTATGCCCGGCAGCGTAATATGCCAGATTTCATGCCATTTGTTGGCTCCATCTATCTTGGCTGCTTCGTACTGCTCCGGGCTGATGCCGGCAATGGCAGCCAGATAAATGATCGAATCCCAGCCGATACTCTGCCAGATATGGCTGCCGAACATGAGCGGATAGAAATAGCTGCTTTCCATCATGAAGAAAGTGCTGCCCTCTCCGCCGAAATACTTGATCACTTCGTTGACAATGCCGGTATCCGGAGCGAACACGCGCTGCATCAAGCCGATCACGATAACCCAGGAAAGGAAATGCGGCAGATAAGCGATGCTCTGCGTGATGCCCCGGAACCGCTTGCTCCGTATTTCGTTGAACATGAGTGCGAGAAGGATGGGAAACGGCAAGCCCAGGAACATTTTGACGCAGCTTATAATAAGGGTGTTGCGGATCAGGGCTCCACTTTGATAGTTGTCGAAGAAGGATTTGAAGTAAGTGAATCCGACCCATGGACTTCCCAGAATCCCCTTATTGAATTGGTACTCCTTGAAGGCCAGAATAACGCCGCCCATCGGGATGTAGGAGAAGATAATGAAGAATGCGATACAAGGCAGCAGCATCAAGTATAAAATTCTATGCTCAAGAATTCGCTTCATCAGCTTTGACTGCATCTTCATCTCCGCTTTGCTTCTGCCCCTAACCGGCAGCTCGGTTTGCATGGTCGATCACCGTCCCTATTTTGGTCTGCCTGGAAATGGTAGCGATTTCATGTTGCTCAATAGCTGCCAGGCTTTTGTGAATCTGTCATAATTCTGATCGAAATCCGTATCCTTCCGTCTCTATCGTTGACTCCCCCAGGATGGGACAAACGCTTTAACCCGTCATGGACAACACCTCCCCAATAAAGTAAATAAACGCAGTCCGACAGGATAGAAGGATACTGGAATCGATACCAAAAAAAGCGGCAGCTGTAAATCTTTAGATTACATCGGCTGTAAGGCTGCGGCTGCGGAAATTGAACACGAATGTTACAACAGTATTCTCACGTTCGATTTCCAGTGTTGACCGGGTTTCCGATCCGCTGCGCGGATAAGTGTCGATCGAATAGAGCTGGGACAGCGTTCCGTATGGCGCTACGGCATATTCGAAGGATCCCCGGAATGGAAAGACGAAGGAGCGTTTATAGATGCCGTCCCCAATGTAGTACATCCGTGTTGTTTCACTGTTGGAGTCATGGTTGATCGCGCCCAGGTGATGCTGGAAGCTGCCGAACAGGATGACGCGGGCAGGCAGCTTGATGCCGGTTTCCGGGTCATAGATGTCCTCGGCTCCATAGGAAGTGTTTGGCAATGGGTTGCCAGCCTTCTGCCGCAGGTCGGTTTCCGATTGCCACAGTCGTTTAATCGTCTCTTCCTGTCCAAAACCGAGCGGACATCCTTCGCCAGGCGTATTCGCCTGATAGCAGCTGCTTGAGCTTTCTTCTCCCGTACCCCAAGCGGTCATCTGAATCCGGCAGCTGCCCAGTGTCCTTCGCACGGGCATTTGCAAATACGCGTTGGTATTGTTCACAGCCGTCCATTTCAGGGCATATTCGAGAAACCGGTTGCGGCTCTCGTCATCCTGTGAAGCAAACCATGAGATCTGATCATAACCCCACCATTCCATCCATGCCCGGCGTTCGTCAGGAATGCCTTCCTTCTCATCGAAGAATTGTCCGCCCCAATTGTCGAGCTCCATTATTACTGGCAATGCATCGCAGCTCCAGCCGCTTGGCGTTAATCCGCCTTCACTGAATCCTTCCTGCACCAGCGCGAGCTTGTCGCCCGGCGTATCGAGGATCGGCATCCGCGAATACGGCATGGAGTGGAAATCGAACAGAAGTCTGCCCTTCACATTCACCCCGTGCGTATGCGCGTCGAGCAGCACAATGCCGCGTCTCGCGTTGGATTTGGCATAGTCCCGTATTTTTTCGAATAACGCGATTGTTTTCGTGAATCCGGTATCCTCGGCGGTGTATAGATGAATCTGTCCCATATGAATGGCCTCGAAACCGGCATCGATATAGCTCGCGGCCCTATAGAAGAACCACAGCCTCGTCTCCTGCTTGTCGATATTCGGAATTCCGCCGTTGTCGTCCCAGACGTATCCATGCGGCTTCCCATCAAATAACATATCTGAAAAACGGAATGTCCGGCGTTCAACCGGCAGCTGGAATGCCTTGAACACCCAGTCCGGTATTTCAATGTTTTCTACCCCTTTGAATATGGCCTCAAAAATGCATGTCTGCAGCATAATGTCCGGATCAACCTCGTGAACGCGTTCCGCCAGTGTCCTGGACTTTCTGAAATGCGCTTCATCATCGGGCTCCAGCGTCCATACACCGGAAGCGCGGCCGAGAAACTTGGCTCCGATGTTCCTGATCATTCTCAAGTCATCGTCCAATGTCTCGCTGTTGACCAGATCTGCGGCCGTAATGGCTCTGGAGAGATATCGTTCCAGAACATCCCGGCTGATACTGCCGTTAAAATTAGAGTGGTTCATAGATGCCTCCGTATTATCGATTTGTTAATCGTCCTATATGGTATCGATACCATATAGAGCAATATAAGAACATTTTACCTTAGATTCAGGTTGAAAAGAAGAGATGGACAGGAAGTTGGTATCGATACCATAAAAGCGTTTTCAGTGGGAATTGATTTTAGTATAGGTCACCTTTATACGCTTGTAAACACTTTTTTTCTCTGCATTTTTACGATGCTTATGATAATTCTGGCATGCGGCTGCCGGGCGAACGGCTACAGTTTGAAAAAAAGCGGACAGCCTTATGCAACATATGTTGCTTTCAGACTATCCGCTGCAGTTTCATCTCTATTTTTCACACATGCAGAACACCCGTCCACAGGACTCTACGGTTGAAACAGCCTTTCATCCTGAAATGGTTTGCAACGAGATTCGGGAAGGATTAATTTGATCCATACAGCTGCCCGCAGGCTGCATTAATATCTGATCCAAATTGGGTTCTGACCGTGACATTGACTCCCCTTGACTTCAGGCTCTGAACGAACTTATTGACACTGTTCCGGTCAGATTGGCTGTAGCTTTGGGGTGTCTCATCGGACGAATTGTACGGTATCAGGTTAACATGATAAAGATGCTCCCATGCCCCCCTTCCCCGCAGCAGCTCAGCAACGGCTTCCGCGTGCTCTGTTGAATCGTTGATTCCCCTGAGCAGTATATACGCAATGTACACCTTTCTTCCCGTATGCCGGATATGATTGTCCAACGCATTCATCACTTCTTGCAATGGGAACCGGTCATTGATGGGCATCAGCCCGCTTCTTTGCTTGTCGAAAGGCGAATGCAGCGAAAAGGTCAGGTTGACCTGCGGGAAGTCCTTCATCAGTCTGTGTATTCCCGGCAGCAGACCGATTGTGGAAACCGTAATTCTGCGATGGCCTAAACCGAATAATTGCGGATCGGTCAGCATTGCAAGCGCATCAAACAGATGCGGATTTGCAAGCGCCTCCCCCATTCCCATAAAAGAGACACTGTCCAGGGCATGGCCATTCAAGTGAAAGTGCAGCAGCTGGTCGGTTATTTCATCGGTTGTCAGATTTCTTTTCAAGCCGATCGTGCCTGTAGCACAGAAGCTGCAGCCAAACCCGCATCCACATTGGGAGGATATGCAATACGATTCCCAACCGCGTTTATAACTTAACCGGACTGCTTCGATACGCTCGCCGCCGGCTATACCGAACAAAATCTTGCTGACCTGGTTTGACGATTTCTCGATTAACGGCGTGACGCTGGATACCTGATTTCCAAGCTCACGGATCAATTCGTCACGCAAAAGCTTGGGTATCATGGTCATGTGCTCAAATTCACCGATTCTTTGCTTGAAAATAGCGTCAGTAATTTGAAGATATCTGTAACCCGGCTGTTTCAGGGCGGCGATTATTTGCTGAATCTTTTCATATTTTGATTTTGGCTTCATTATTTTCTCCCTCTTGCACGGAGAAAAAGCGCAAAAAAGCACCAGCAAACCGGTGTTTTTGCGCTTTACATTAACCAGACTATACGACTAAAAACACCAGGCGAATATGGATGTCATCGCGTAGTGAATCTATATATAGAAGGATAAAGCTCCGGTAACTGCATCGTTATTTTGTGAACCATGTCAACGATCATGTTAAATGACAGGTCCACATAAACATCTACAACCTCAATCATCGCGTTCATCCTCCTTTAGTAGTTGCATTGACTAAATACGTCAACCCAACATGAATTCTTACCATAGTCAAGCTTCAAATAAACATAACGCCAATCCAAATCACATTAGAGTTCAATGGTTTTTGTAGCAATATTTTTGCAAAATTCACTGTCATGCTCCACAAAAAGAATGGTTGGCGAGTACTCAAGCAGCAGCTCTTCAATTTGCATGCGGGAAATAATATCAATAAAATTAAGCGGTTCATCCCAAATATGCAAATGAACCTTCTCACAAAGACTTTTGGCAATCAGCACTTTCTTTTTTTGGCCGCCGCTAAAAGCGGAAATATCCTTTTCAAATTGAACCCGGGAAAAATCAAGCTTTCTTAAAATCGATTTAAAAAGGCTCTCCTCAATCCCGTTCCTGGCAGCATAATCAGATAAATTGCCCTGTAGATGGGATGTGTCCTGTGAAACGTAAGATATTTTCAGCTGACTGCCCTTTCTGAAAGTACCCGTATAGTTGATATCCTCACCGTAAACAAGCTTGATAATGCTTGATTTTCCGGAACCGTTTTTACCTGAAAGCGCAATTCGGTCGCCCTGCTCAATCGTAAAGCTTATATCGGCGCAAACCATCTTCTCACCGTAGTAGATCGATACATTTTCAAGCTCAGCAAGCTGGTTTTTGTGAAATGCAAGCTGCGAAATCTTTAAGCTCTCCGAGCCTTCGATATTTTTAAGAAGCTTGGACTTTTCATCAATGGCAGATTGCTGCCTTTGCTCCATCGATTTGGATCGTTTCATCATTTTAGCAGCCTTGTGGCCAATATACCCTTTATCCACCTTGGAACCGGAATTTCGTGTTCCGTTTTTTGTCTTCTCCACTTCATGTGACCAATTGCCCGTTCGTTTGGCGGATTCTGACAAGTGCTTGATGTCTTTTTTCAGTTTATCGTTCTCTGCAAGCTCAAAGTTATCCTGCCGCTTTTTATTTTCCCACCAATCGGAGAAATTCCCTTTTTGAATTTCTACGTTGGTTTTATTGATCGACAGTATATGGTCCACGCAGTTATCAAGAAATGATCTGTCGTGAGAAACCAGAATAAATCCGCTTTTGGTTTTGAGATAATCACTGACAAGTTTTCTTGCATCCATGTCAAGATGATTAGTTGGCTCATCAATTAACAGGAAACTGTTTTCCTTAAGGAACAATGCAGCCAGCAGCACTTTCGTTTGTTCTCCGCTCGATAGTGAATCGAAGGGCCGGTATAAAACATCCTCAGAAACCTTCAGCAAGGAAAGCTCACGCATTAACTCCCAGTGTAGATAATCCGGAAAAATGTCGTTGATTACATCAAGGGTATTGTTTTCCTTGTTTTGGACATGGAATGGAAAATATTCAAAACTGACATTAGCAGAAATATTTCCGCTGTATTCATATTTGCCAAGCAGCAAGTGAAGAAAAGTCGTCTTGCCTCTTCCGTTTCGTCCCGTAAACCCTAATTTCCAATCGGTATCGATTTGAAAATTGACGTTTTCAAATATGTTATCGTAGCTGCCATCATATGCGAACGTCAGGTTGGTAACATTTATTAATGACATGAAATACATCCTCCTGTATACAAAAATAAAGAGCCGCAAGAAAGTTACTTCTCGCAGCTCAAATAAATACAGTTAATCCAACCCCCTGTGGAGGTAGATAAGGATATATTGTTTGAGTGAAAAGAATGTAACTTTCTTGCCCATAAAAAATAAAACATGCGCAAAATACCGCTTTTATTGTTTTATTATTTGATATGGTTAGCAAGAAATATTACATTATTCTTTTCAACTCCAATCACTAAATTACAGGTATCTTATCATACCCATTTTTCGATTTCAATAAATAAATCATGGGCATTAGCGATTTGTACCCCATGTTATTTCCTTTTTAGATCAATTTGGGCAATCGAAGCACCGATTCCCGGTTGATTGGGCGAATTGGTTCCACGGTCGACGTCAAAATTGCTTGCGTATAAGGTACGCCCCACAAAATGAAGGCTCGCCGGGAACTCCAAGGGTCCATTATTGTTGTTGGACGTAATTTCCGTTACTTTGCCCGACCGCGATATTTTTACAATCGCATTCCGTTCATTGGCTGCGACATACAGCGCGTCATGCGGACCAAAAGCAATGCCGTCTGCTCCGTAAAGCAAAGGACTTTTCGCAAACCGTTCAACTTCTCCGAAAGCACCGTCCTTGCCAATCCTGACACGATTAATTTCACCTGAGCTGGTGTTGGAAATGTACAATCGCCCGTCCCGGCCGAAAGCCAGTCCGTTGACCACGATTGGCTGCTCCGGTCTCTCTGCCGTAATTCCGCTCGCCCAAACAGTGCGTTCACCTTCAGGAGTCACAACATAGATATTGCCGGTAGCTCCGCCGCTGACGTATAAATTCCCTTTCCGGTCAAACGCCAGCCCGTTTGCACCGTCTACACCTTCTGTGAACGTTTCCACTTTATCCGGACTGAACGGTCCTTTTTTCAGATTCTCTGAAGACACGCGGAGAATAACCCCGCCTTGTCCTGCTCCTCCACCGCTTGCCATATACAGATTTCCTTTTTTATCGAATGTCATGCCTGTAGCCTGTCTTGGCAGAACCGTCAGCGTTTCCGTTGTGCCTTTGCCCGGCATGATCCGCAATAATTTCCTGGAATCCAGGTCAATGGTATAAAGTCGTCCTTTCTTATCCCCGGTAAGCCCTTCAATTCTCATCCCTGCCGCACTGGCCGGATCCAGATCTGCTGCAATGGACACTTTAACCTTATCCTGCCTGTTTTGCCCGCCGGAAGCAAAAATTGCGGAATTTAGCGACACCAACCCTATCAACGCCACCACCAATACCACCATGACCTTTTTACGCACTTCCATCATCTCCTCCTTCAAAATGAGAGTTAAAATCCTGATTACCATTTTACCCGATATCCATAAATATGAAACGAAAGCCGCAATCAATCACATATTCTTGAAAAACAGGGTTATGGATGATCTCCGCTGCCGTCTCTCCCTGACATCCTCTCGATCCGTACCAGCAACACATCTTAGTGGACCGTATGACCGCTTCCCAAGTCATGGATAAAGCCGCTTGTTTCGAGTATATTATGAGGAAACCTAATACATGAGAAGGTGGATAAACAATGACTTTAACCAAATTGCCCCCGAAAGAGAAAATTCATGAAGCATATAGTGCGATTGCAGATCGCAGAGTCATAATTGAAGGAAATTCGGCCCGGGTATCATCATCCGATCATACCAAAATATACACCGTACAATGGGACAACGAAGTTTATTCATCTAATGACAGTGCTTCCTATTGGCAAGGATACCCTGGTTATCCGATCCTTGCTGTTTTAATGCTTCAAGGTAAACTGTCTCTTCATGCAGCCACTGCAGGGTATTTCAAGGGGATCAATTGGAAACAACTGAATGCCGAGCATAAAGCAAATTATGCTGCTGCGGTTTCGGTCATTATGGAGGATCTTCGGCAGAAAGGAGTGGATGGCACTGCGATTCAGGATGAAGTTGAGAAAGTATACAGTGAGTTAAAAGAAGTAGACATCCGAACGAAACGAAGCTCAGCCCGTCCGCCACAATGACAGGCAAGAGAGACATTCTAATCATGTATAGAGACTTGCTTCATGTAATTGGATGGAAGAAGCTCCCCGCGCATGCAGACAGGCAAGCTGAGGAGCTATTATAATAACGAACCGCCGTAAAGCAAAAATGTCCTGCTACACGACTTTAATAGAGGTTACAAGACCGTTGGTAAGGGTAAGCTCGACTGATTGTCCCAATTTCAGCAGAGCCGGGTTCCCGACAATAACGACATCACGAGAGACGTTCAGCACAATCGCTGACGTACTGTTGTTCGCGTTCTTGGTGATCGACAGAGTGGTAATCTTACCTTTATCATTTAGTGCGATCGAATTATATTCCCCTGTTTCAGTTGTTACAATGGGTTGGACCGCCGTTTTGGTCACTTCAATAAATACGGCTTTGTTCAAGTAAGTACGGACGAGCACTTCATCGCCTGCGGCCATAGCCGACGGTGCCGACTTCACATCATGACGGAATATGAACACGCCCGGGTCGAGCGGGATCGTCACTTCCGTATTGTCCGGCTTTACGATTACGATCGAGCCGTTGGCTGGAGCCGCTTTCAACTTTCCGGTAATGGCTTGTCCATCGTTGTCCGGCAGCTGTGCGTCCGTACGGTCCAGCAGCGCAGCAAGCTCCCCGCGCGTGACCGGTTGGTCGGGGCGGAACGTATTGTTATTGTAGCCTGTGATGAGGCCCTTCTCCAATGCAACGGCAACATAGCCCACTGAAGCAGCCGGGATTTTATCCGCATCCTTGAAAGACAGCTGCGTATTTACTTTCGCTTTCGCGTCCGCTTCCAGACCCAGCGCTTTCACAAGCAGCGTCGCTGCAAATAACCGCGTTGCAGGCTTGTCCGCCTGAACAACCTCATCCGTTTCGGAGAACAAGTCTTTCTCCAGCGCCACGGCTACATAGCCGACAGCCCAAGGATATTTGCGGGCCAGCTGATCCGCGTCCTTGAAATTCAGCTTTGTGCTCATTTCCGCTTGGGATTCGGCTTGTTCACGCAGCCCCATCAACCGGACTGCCGCAACGATCGACTCTATGCGGGATATGCTTTGCTGCGGTTTGAACGTACCATCGTCATAGCCGTTGAAGACCCCTTTGGACGCAAGGCGGATAATATGCTCGAAAGCCCATTTAAGCTCCTTCTCGTCCTTAAAGTTCAATTGAATATCGATGTCGGCTTTCTTGCCATGACTTTCCGCTTTTCCATGGTCGTCGTTATTATTATGTCCTTTGTCTCTGCCGTCTGCAAACGCGCCAGTTGCGCCGCCAGCAAGTGTTAGTAACGCCACCGATGCAGCTACTGCCCTCTTCAACATTGCTTGTTTCATCGTGTTGCCACTCTCCTTTACGATTTGCGGACCAGGCCGCTTCTGCTTTCGCATATAACGTTCGGGAGTGGTCAAGGGATTTTGGGGGGTGGTCGCATAAACTTAAATGGAATTGTCCGCTGAGTTACATCCGCTGGAGTGTGACTGATTTAACCTTGTAATGCCTGAAATCCATTTGGATAACGACGCTTCACTCTTGTTGCCAAAGCAAAAACACCTCCAAAGTTGTCCCCCGCATCTTACGACATGGGCTGATTCTCTTGAAGGTGTTTTAAATTTGTTTCACGTCAGGGAGTCGGCCCCAACTGGCAAAATAGTCCTATGCTCAGCGAGCCGGGGGAATGCTTTGCGGATTATTGAACACATTTTTAGGGTCATATTTAGCTTTTACTCTCCGTAATCTCGGGAAGTTCGCCCCATAGTAAACCGGACCGGAATTTTTAATCCCCTGGTCTGGAACGTTAATATATGACCCTACGATGTAAGGCGCAAGCTTCCGGCGCGTATTGCGAACGACGGCAATATTTTTAGCAGCTTGGGATGGCTTGATCCATGAGCTGTTCCACTCAACGTAAAATTTCGCTTTACGCCAGTAGAATGCCGTAGCTCTAGGCGCCACACGGCTTACGGCTCCGCCCCAGTTGAGGAAGAAGAATCCCGCGTCTTTGCCTTCTACCTGCTCTAAAAACTGGCGCATGGACTTGATGGCCTTATCCGGGAACGGACGCCGGCCGAAACCGCTGGAGAACTGGTTGCTTTCCCTTTGCGTAAGGACAGGATCTGGAGGCAGCAGGAAGTCCACGACTTTCGGGTAGGGTAATAAACGAATGAGTTTGCTCGTTGTCGTTCCGACGCTCGTCATGGGCTTTAATAGGCGGATGGCCTCCGTTTTGGATCCAAGGAACAGACCCTCCATGCTGACATTGCCGCCTTTTTTCGGACCGATCGTTAATTCGCTGCCCAGCCTGGTATTGACGCAAGGCGCCCATTTTTGCCAGGCTTTGAGTACCTCCTCAAATTGCTCCCATGGCCAGGTGATACGATATACAGTAGCCTTGTCCGGAGCGGGATGCACTCTGAATTTGTACCTGGTGTATACGCCAAAATTGCCGCCGCCTCCCCCTTTGGAAGCCCATAGGAGATCGGCGTTGCGTTTTTTGCTGGCACGAATAACCCTTCCCTTCGCGTCAACCATTTCGAGTCCAATCAGATTATCGCTGACGAGGCCAACCGTCCGTTGAAGCGGCCCGATTCCTCCGCCGAGCGTGATCCCGCCGATCCCAACGGAAGGGCTGTCTCCGAAAGGAGCTATATAACCTTGCGGCGCAAGCGTTTTAGCGATTCTTCCCACTGTATTGCCCGATCCAACAATTGCAGTGCTCTTTTTTTTGTTTAGCGTAATTTTCTTCATTTCACTTACATCGATGACAAGGCCTCCGTTGACCTGTGAAAGATTGACTTCCAGCGAATGTCTTCCGCTTCTCGGCCGAATGGGGACATTATTCTCGCGGCCCCATTTTATGGCGTTTGCCACATCCTGTGTTCTTTGAGCAAAAACAAATACTTTGGGGAATCTGTTCGTATGGGGGTCCCAATTCTTGCGTGCCACTTCATAGCCCGGGTCTCCTTTAAAGATAACTCTCCCGGTAAGCTTCGTTTTGGATTTCACTTATCCAACTCCCTTTGAGCAATTTATTTCACTGTATCCAAACAATAGTGACCATATAACGTATGAAGGACATCAGTCTAAGGAGTGGGCTGATTTAGAATATTACGGATATAAGGTTGGTCGAAATTATGTTTTATTCATCGAAGTAAACGTTAAACAGCCCCCACCATGCGGACATGATGAGGGCTGATGCTATCCAATCGCTGTTGTTTCAGTAAGCGGTAAGCTAAAGGCAGCTCCGGTAGCCGCGGAAGCCGCTTGTCAAGTGCTTCGGAACCGCTTGGTCCATCAAGATTGGTGAAGAATTAAATTCCTCCATTAAGTTCAATCAGGTTCCCGGCAGGGTCACGAAAGTAGGCAACACGATGACCCCATTCAGGCGTGTCATGTGGTTCCTTAACAACTTCAACATTTCTGCTCTTTAATTGATTGTATACTGCGTCAACGTCATCCACTCTGAAAATGATGGCAACCTGATCATGGGCGCTGAACTCATGGGGCCTGCGCATGTCCTTGACGGGTTCGCTTCCCATCCGGGGCTCTAATGCGACATTGATGTCCCCCGTCCGAAACTCGGCATACGGAGTGTCTTCATTTCCATGGAGGACTTCGAGTCCAATGATGTCTCTGTAAAACAAAAAACACTCTGGAACATTCGGCACTAATAAGCGTACATGTGAAACTTTCAAGTTATTCCCTCCTAAGAACATATTGTTCATGCCAGATACGTTCGGATAACACAAAACCTGAGCAGATTTCATTATTTCCCCTTTGCTATCAGAATAACATGCTGCCGGAACAAGGATTTCTTATAGATTGCGGTGTTTTGGATGCGAATCTTCAGACTCTTGCTCAAACCGCCTCGCCGCCAAGCGTGGACGGGAACGAAGCAGTATGAGAAAAACCAGTCATATGGACGGCGCTCAACATGGCGGTCCTTAAGCCTGGACGGCAGCCGCCTGCTGCTCCGTCTCGGGCTGAGGCGTCAGCACTTCCCGCTTCATGAACCAGCAGATCAGGAAAGCGCCTGCGGCGAATACCGCTCCGATCAGGAACATCTCTTGAAACGCCTCCGCGAACACCGTCTTGATGCTCAGCACCAGATCGGCCGGCAAGCCTTGCGGGATGCCACCGTTCATGATGGAAGCCGCGGAACCGGCCGGGAATTGGTTCGACATTCCGGCAATACCGTCGTGAATATGACGGGAGAGCATACTTCCGAAGATGCTGAAGCCGAGGGTCGCGCCGAGCGATTGAAACAGCTGCACCGTTGCGACGCCTACGCCGGTATGCTCCTTGTCGACGGTCTCCTGCACAATCAGGTTGTCGCTTCCGAAGAGGACGCCGATGCCAAGACCCAGGACGAAGAAGGCGACAAGGATATAGATGACGGTCGTTTCGACATCGATACGCGAGAGAATGAGATATCCGGCGATCGGCAAAATAAAGGATACGATGAACAAATACTTATAAGCAACACGCGTGATGAGGAATCCACACAGGACGCTCATTGGAATGGCGCCGGCCATGAAGGCGAGCGACAAGTAACCGGAAGCCGTCGGGGTCAGGCCCATGACGTTCTGCGCGAAGAACGGGAATCCCGACATTCCGCCCATGACGCCGAGCATCGTAACGAACACGATCAGCGACAGCACGACAACGGAACGGTTGCGGAACAGCTGCAGCGGAATGATCGGCTCAGCAGCTCTCGCTTCGATGCGGACAAACAACAGGATGAACAATGCGGATAGCACGAGCAGGCCGATCACGACGGGAGACGACCAGGCATAGCCTTTGACGTCGATCAGAACCGGGGCGAACAGCAGCGACAAGATCGCGAATACGAGCGTCGTTGCGCCGGCCCAGTCGATCTGCTTCTTCTTGGGGCTGACCGATTCGCGCAGCCCCTTGGCAACGAAGAACGCCGCAATAAGGCCGACCGGAATGTTAATCAAAAAGATCCAGTGCCAATCAATATGGCTGACGAAATAACCGCCGATCGTCGGTCCGATCAGCTGCGGCAGGATCAGCATCGGCCCTACGAGGCTCTGTACCTTCGCGCGCTGTTCCAGCGGAAAGGAATCGCCAATGATGATCATCGCGAGCGGCATCAAGCCGCCGGCGCCAATCCCCTGCACGCATCTTCCGAGCAGCAGCATCGTCATGGATTGGGATAAACCGCAAATGATGGAACCGGCCATGAACATCGCGACGCACATGAGATAAATTCGTTTGCGGCCGTACAGGTCGGCCAGTTTGCCGAAAATCGGCATGAAGACCGTTATGGACAGCATGTAAATGCCGGCTACCCAGCCGAACAGCGACAAGCCGTGCAGTTCACGGATAATCGTCGGCAGCGCGGTCGATACCGCCGTCTGGTCCAGCTCCGAGAAGACGAGACCGAGCAGCAGCCCGATCATGATAAAGCTTTTGTTCGTGGATTCATTAATCAACTGGATTTCACCGCTTTCTTCGATGTTAAGCTTACTTGAGGAGCAGCCGGATCATGAAATCAGGCGTGGGACGCCGATAGCCTTCCAGGTTATCGGAACGTATATTCATCAACCCGGATAGCGTGCTCAAATACCACATACTCAGCTCGCCCGGGTCACCGTCGATGAACTCCCCGTTCTCCTGCCCTGACTTGATGATGGGTGCCAACGCGACTATCATCGCAAGAGGATCGTAATCTGACATCAGCTTCGCCACTTCGTCCGGTACATCGCGGGCTGTCATCACCTGCTGCATCAGGATGAAGGCATGGTTGTCTTCCTGCAGAATTTCCTGGGCCATCATACGGATCTTGTCCGTAGGCGTACCCGGCATCGTTCCGACAAGCGCGAACGCTTCCTTGGCGCCTTCCACCGCAGATTCGACGAGCTCGGCCAGAATCTCATCCTTGGATTTGAAATACCGGTAGGACAGCCCGTCGCTGATTTTGGCTTCCTTGGCAATCATGCTCATTTTTGTACCGATCAAGCCGTGCTGGGCAAATACCTTCAGTGCCGCCTTCTTAATCTGCTCCCTGCGTTCGTCGCGAATATGTTCCGAATCGATGGTCATGCGCCTTCCTCCCCTTCACTTTAATTTGAGTGAATAATTCATTCATTCACTTTGTGAACTTATCTTATTCATTTTCGGGACCAATGTCAATCCTTTTTTTCGCATAAACATATTTCAGATTGATTCGGTCGTTCCGCCTCTGGAAGCGCGCCATGCTGATGATTTTCTTGTGCAGCCGCACCGTAGTCGGTTATTATGGATAACCGGTATCCAGGCAATAAAGCCTGTCCGCCACCAGCTCGTTCGCATGCTTTCCCGAATGATGAATACATTTAAGTATTCGATAATCAGGAGGAACCAAGCTATGGCACAACCGGGGCAAACATTCATGAGAGGTACGCTGGTGTTATCTGTTGCTGCTTTTATCAACCGTATTCTCGGCTTTATCAGCGGCATGTATGTCGCTCGCGTATTGGGCGCGGAGGGAATCGGTCTCTTGATGATGGCACATCCTCTCGTGCCGCTCGTCATAACCATTACGGAGCTCGGCTTGCCGGTGGCGATCTCAAAGCTGGTCGCGGAGGCCAGCGCCCGCAATGAGCGTGTGAAAGTAAGACGCATCCTGCATGTCTCGCTCGCTGTCACCGGCGTCTTGAGCGTGGCGCTTACGACCATCTCGTTTCTGGGCTCCGAGTGGATCGCATCCATCCTGCTGAGCGACCAGCGCGCCTATTACGCGATGCTTGCGATCACGCCGATCGCGCCGATTGTCGCCGTCTCCGCGGTGCTGAAGGGATACTTCCGCGGCATGCAGGAGATGAAGACCATCGCCGCTTCCGATGTGCTGGAGCATACGGTTCAGATCGCCTGTGTACTGGCCATGGTGCATCTGCTGCTGCCCTATGGCATTGCGTATGCGGCTGCGGGCGCAATGGCCGCCTCTGTCGTCAGCGAAGCGATCAGCCTCTTATTCCTGATGACCAGCTACAAGCTATACGGTGAATCGAAGGCTAGGGGCGAGACCTGGGGAAGCCACCTGAAGCAAGGTAGAAGCACACTTTCCGAGCTGCTGAAGATCGGCCTGCCAACGACAGGACATGGCGTTATTCAATCGCTATTCGGCGCATTCCAGCCGCTGCTCATTACAACAAGCCTGGCGATGGCCGGTATTGGCACGGTGCTCGCCACCAAGCAATTCGGCATGCTGGCCGGATATGCCTTTCCGCTTCTGTTCATGCCGAGCTTTATTACGCAATCCCTGTCCACCGCGCTCGTACCGGCCATTGGCGAGGCAGCCGCGAATAAGAACGGTCTGCTTATTCATGAACGGATGAATCAGGCGCTGGGCCTGGGACTTCTGATCGGTGCGCCGGCGACCGTTATTCTGTTTGAATGGGCAACTCCGCTCACGACGCTCGTCTATAATGCGCCGGAAGCGGGATTGCTGCTGAAAATTCTGGCGCCGATGTTTTTCCTGCATTATTTCGACGCACCGCTGCATGCAATCCTGCTCGGACTCGGCCGTGCGAATGCAACACTGTGGAATTTCGTCGTAGCCACCGTATTCAAGGCAGTCTCCATTTTCGTATTCGGCAGCCAATTCGGCATCATCGGCGTCACTTACGGCATCGGCATCGGCATCATCATGCAAACGCTGCTGAACTTCTTATCAATTTCAAGCTCGATCGGATTTTATTGGAGCATCCAGCCCTATATCAAGGCTGGCCTCTCCATGGTGCTGATGGCGTTATGCGGGCGCTGGACCTTCGACTATCTGACCCACCAGGAGCTGCCGCTGTTATGGAGCGTAATAGGCTCAATTGCCGCTTCTCTGCTTCTTTACTTCGCTGCGCTCTTGTTGATGGATACGTTGAAGTGGAAATACACACGGGGTACGATTTCGATTCCGCGGTAAGCGGTTTGTAACATGGCAAGGTACAGCGACAGTGTTGGAAGGAGCGGGACTCTCAGGCTGCGGCGTGATTCCCGCTCCTCTCTTCCGGTTCTCGCATCCATTTCCCGTATATTCAAAAAACTTCCGTCACTAAAAGACAGAAAAGCCGCCTGCTCAAAGAAAATGCTAATGAGCGCCGCCGGGAATGCACTTCGAAACCCGCTCGGCGAGGCCGGCGACAGTACGTCCGAAGATCAGGTCATCCTTGAGCGCTCTGGCAAGAATTAAACCTCCCTGGATTCCGCCAACCGCCTCCTCCGATACAATCGCGGCGGTTTCGCACGTGGTTCCCGCCCGTACTAGAGCTGCACACAAGGCGTCGATCCATCTTTTGAAATATTGACTAATGACCGCGGCGAAGCGGTCTCTGGTCTCGTCGAGGGCAAAAGCGCCCACCAGACAAATCCGCTTTCCAGAATTAAAATATGCTTCGACCTCCAGCCACATTTCTGGAATAGCCTGGTGAGGATCATGTTGTTCGAGAGGCTCAAACACCTTGCTTACGAACCATGCATCAACATGCGCAAGAATCTCGGCCGCCATTTCCTCCTTCCCCCCCGGAAAGAAGTAATACAGGCTTCCTTTCGAAAGTCCGGTTCTTGCCGTGATTTTGCTCATGGATGCGCCTTCGTATCCGAGCTCCCGAAAAACCTCGGCAATAAGCGGAACCACATCGGTCTTCTCGAAAACGGTACGAGTCATAGATTATTCCCCTCTTTATTCGAATTGTTCCAGTATAGACTGATCGGTTTAGAGATGCAAGGGTTCCTTTCGCCTATCCCCCAACGGATCTTCCGCCATATCCAATGGCAGAAAATGAAAACAGTTGCTTTTTATAAACCGATCGGTCTATACTAGGACAATCATATTATTTAAGGAGTGATTATATGGCTGCTCTTGTACCGCCATTCACGCGGGAAACCGCGATGGCTAAAGTTCGCTTGGCTGAAGATGGCTGGAATAGCCGGGATCCGGAGCGTGTGTCAATGGCTTATTCGGAAGATAGCCGCTGGCGGAATCGTGCCCAGTTTCCTGTCGGCCGGGCCGAGATCGTCGCGTTTCTCTCACAAAAGTGGGCCAGGGAGCTGGAATACCGGCTGATCAAAGAGCTTTGGGCATTCACCGATGATCGAATCGCGGTCAGATTCGCGTACGAATGGCATGACGACAGCGGACAATGGTTCCGCTCCTATGGGAACGAGAATTGGGAGTTCGATGCTCACGGTCTGATGAAGCGAAGATTTGCGTCGATCAATGACTTGCCCATTCAAGAGTCTGAACGAAAATTTCACTGGCCTCCCGGCCGCCGGCCTGAAGGGCATCCCGGTCTCTCCGATCTTGGCCTGTGACACACCGGGCGATAGCGGTATCCATGACTTGTATGTCAAATCAATCTGGTTTGTCACGTTCAGCCAAATGCAGGAATTCGGTATTAAAAAAAAAGCTTGCCTCCTCCACAGGACGCAAGCTTTTTGCTCGAATTTCTGTTTCAGCGTTTATGAATCTACTTCTTGCTATCCTTCCTGCTGATCGAAATCCAATCTGCCAATTGTTGGATGTCTGACTCTGGCGCGTAGCGTAAAGTAAACTTGGCAGCTCCTCTTCTTCCCGCAGCAAGAGCGATTTTCATATTCGCAAGCTTTCTTTGTTCCTGAAACGGCTTCTGTGACATTTGGATCCATTGAATGCGGCGTTTCGGTATAAGCGCCTGATGGAGCGAGAAACCTCCATATCGAACCGCAATATGCCCGTTAGCGACCGACCAACCCATCTGTCTGTAAGCCATTTGCTCCGTCAACAAAATTACGGCCGGGAGCAGGAGCGTTAGCCGGCCAAGGCTTCCCGGAATCCAAATAATCGCCGGAACGGCAGCAATCAAGCAGCAAAGCGCCCGGCGTAAAAACAAAATAGCGCCATGCCCTCAGCTGAAGTCACCTCCATGCTTCCGGCAGCGTGAAAGATGGAATAAACCTCTTCAATACATCGGCGGCTTCTCCGCTTCGGACAATCCGGAAGCCAGAAAAACCTCCTTGACCTTGAATCGCCAATTCCGGTTAGCGGTCATTTTTTATATTAATGACAAGACTTGTCACTATTGCGAGCTACAATTGGAATCAAGCCCGGCATACGCGGGCTGGCGGTCAAAAACATAAAAGGAGACATTCATGATGATTTCACATCAAACAATCGGCATTAGAAAATATTTCAAATCAGGTGGTATGAAGCTTTCCTATCTTGATTTTGGTGGAGAGGGTCAAAAAATACTGCTGATGCTGCATGGACATATGGGAAATGCCAGAGAATTTTCCACACTGGCATTCAGATTCGACGATTGGCGGGTAGTCGCCCTGGACCAGCGCGGCCATGGCTGGAGCGAGCATCCCGCTGACAAAGATTACACAAGAGAAAGCTATGCAGCGGATATCTATAACCTGATTCGCCAGGAATTGGGCGGAACGCCTGTAACCCTGCTCGGTCATTCGCTGGGCGGAGTTAACGCTTATCAGTTTGCTGCCCTGTATCCTGAACTGGTCCATGCAGTTGTTGTAGAGGACATCGGCGTCGAATTAAACCATGATATATCTTTTGTAGTCAAGCTCCCGGAGCGTTCCGCTTCGCTGCAGCAGCTGAGAGAAGCACTTGTCCGTACAGGATTCAAGGCAGTCGATTACTTTTCCGAGAGTGCGTTTGAGGATGAATCAGGCTGGGGATTCCGCTTTGATATTAAGGGGATGGCCATTTCGACCCAAAGCATGAATGGAATCTGGTGGGAGGATTGGCTGGCTTCCACTTGTCCTATTTTGCTCGTTCATGGTAAAAAAAGCTGGGCTCTCCGACTGGAAGAAGCGGAGCGCATGGTGTCACGAAGACCTCATACCAGACTGGAGGTTTTTGAGGAATGCGGTCATGGTGTCCACTCTGATGACGTCAACGGTTTTTATCAGGCCGTAAAGAATTTTTTGGACGAGCTGCCTCTGGAATGAAACAAATAAAAATATACTTGATGTTAGCCGGTTTTGCGGTCTTCACGGGACCCTCTTTTAATCTTGCGAAATATACGGTAGGTTATTTTTCTCCATTCTCTGCCGCCGCATGGCGCTTTGGGTTTGCCGCTGCGGCCTTGCTGATTATTTTATTCGTTACGGAAGGTATTGATAAACGTCAGATAAAGCGCAATGCCTTCTGGTATATCGTGCTTGGGGTTGTTGGAATTTTTGGATTCAGCACTTTATTTTTTGTAGGGCTCCAGTATACATCCTCTGTCAATGGTGCGCTAATTATGGCGCTGAATCCTTTACTGACCACTATTTTAGCCCGGATTATTTTAAAAGACAGGATTACCAAAAAACAGGCGGCCGGTATATACCTGGCATTTATTGGTGTATTGTTAGTCGTTGTGAACGGATCTGCCGATACGATCAAGACGTTGTCGTTTTCAATCGGAGATGTAATCATTTTTGGCGGAAACTTGTGCTGGACCTTTTACGGCGTATTTGGACGTCGACAAATTCAGGATGGAAGTCCCTTATCCACAACCACGTATACGATGATCATTGGCGCTGTATGTTTAATCGCGGCTTCTCTGTTCACGACTGGCCCTGTAACGCTGCCTGACATTCCGCTCGGGGCTTGGGGAGCAATCTTATTTATGGCCTTTTTCACCAGCGTATTGGGCTATCTGTGGTGGAACAAAGGGATGAAGAAAATCGGGGCAAGCCAAACATCTCTATTTTTCAATCTCGTCCCTGTCGTAACCATGATTGTTTCGTTTGCTGCTGGCATTTCTGTATCCGTTATCCAAATATCTGGAGCAGTTTTGGTGATACTCGGGGTACTGACGGCTTCAGGGGTATTTCATAAGCAGCGGCATCCACAGACATGAAAGGAATGTCCGGAGATGGACTGCCGCTGCCACCATTTCACGATCACGCTTCCGGACTATTCCGGACCGACCTCCCCACTGCCGTAACGGTCCCGATTCGTAAATGATGTCCTGCCAACCTCCCAGATAAGGATCCGCATAATGAGCGAGCCTGCCATTACTCAGATCTCTCCGCGCAGCAACTCCAATCCGGATCCGGTTCTCATCAGCAGGATGATATTCAGCGGCTTATAAATGAGACCCCAGATATCCGTACCCTTGCCGACAAGGACGACGGCTTTCAACCATTCATTTTCCAGACTGACCGCTTGAAGGCCCGCGATAATGTCTTCTAAAGCTTCGCATCCTCCCCGCATGATGACCTACACCTCCATTCCGCTCACATCGTGTCTGGCTGCCAAATATGTGCGGGCGGGGAGAGTGCCAAACATAGACGGCTGTAGTTGGGAAAACAAAAATAGCAGCAGATCAGGACGGTAAAAATTCCTGGTCTGCTGCTATTATTTAATAAGTTGTTTCTGCGGGTTAACCCATTTCCATCATTGGAGCCGTTGTTCCGGCACCTTCCACTTTCGGACGTTTGAGCGTAGTAGCCAGCAGCAGGCCGACTAATGCAAGCCCAGCCAGAATCAGATAGGTGTAATGAAAAGCATGTGTCGTGGCATCCGGCATTTGCTTTTCTCCTGCAGCAACATAATGAGTCGTACGGCTTACAATAATTGTCGTAAGACCTGCGACGGAGAAGGATGTCACTACTTGCTGGGCTGCGCTGGTCAGGGAAGTAACCCGGCTGACCAGCTTTTGCGGCGCGGATTGGATCAGATGCGTGTTAAGTGCAAGAAACGACAGCCCCATCCCCATTCCAATTAACGCGCGGGGAATCAGGAATGACCAGGCGCTCTCGGTCGGATCGATATTGGACACCAGATATGCGCCCAAGGTGACAAAAGCTAACCCGATAATAACGAGCGGACGCGCTCCGATGCGGTCATATAACCGCCCTCCGATCGGCATGAATATACCGGCTGCGATTGCCTGAGGAAGCGTCCATATGCCCGCATGGAAGGCACTCATCCCCATTAACAGCTGCATAAAGTAAGGCACGGTGAAAATCATTCCAAACATGACGAACTGCAGCACCCATTGAACCAGGATTCCACGGGTGAATAAGGATGAGCGGAAAACTCTGAGCTCCAGCAGAGGTTCTTTTTTTCTGGTCAATTCAATGTAGATGAACAGCAGAAGGGAAACGACCCCTACCGCTAAACCGATAATGGTTTTGGCAGACGTCCAGCTGTTGCCTCCTTCGCTCAATCCGTAGGAAAGACCTACGAAGGCCAGTGGCCCAAAAATAATCCCCAGCATATCCAGCGAGCTTGAGGATTGCTTCGGGAACTTCGGCAGCAGGATCATCGTCAGGATCAATCCAACAATTCCGACAGGTACGTTAATCAGGAATATCCATTCCCATTTTACATAATCGACGAGGTAACCGGACAGGATGGGACCCAGTGCAGGTGCAAGCAGAATCGGAATCCCCATCATCCCCATAATGGCTCCTACTTTCTCGGGAGGACTGAGCTTGTAGGTCATTGCAAATGCGATCGGTGTGACCATGCCGCCACCCAGGCCTTGCAGAATCCGGAAGAAAACCAGTTGATCCGAAGTCGTAGCGAATGCGCACAGCACGGAGCCGAGTGTGAACAAAATGAGGGAAATCATAAAGATAAGCTTCGCTCCAAAACGATCCATCATCCAGCCGGACAATGGAATTACAGCTGCCTGCGCGAGGGCATAGCCCGTTACGGTCCACTGGATGACTGCCAATGAACTGTGGAAATCCTCCACCAGTACGGGAATGGCCACATTAACCGCAGTACTGTCCAAAATAACCATAAAAATGCCAATAATTATCGCTATCAACGGTCCTACCAGCTCACGAACAGACTTCACGGGGGTAATGGCTGCTGTTTCTTCGGACATATTCAGGAAATCCTCCTCATGACGCTTCTTTGTTTTAAATACTTAATCACATTAACTGCTAGCTAATCCATATTGATCATTGCGGCATGTCCATATTCTTATCATTTCCGGTTAAGCCTATACGGACATGCCTAGGAGACTAGCATCAGTCTTATTTCATGAAGCTGTCTTCGAAATACTTGCCCAACATAACGGTCAGCGTATCGAATGCCCGGTCATAGTCAAAATCGGGGTCCACAATTCTTTGCATGCCCAATCCGTCAAAAACGGAATACATAATCGATGCCACTGCCGATGCGTCTTCCTGGGATAGATGGGTGAACGTCCCGACTATGGAGCCGATCAACATCCGCTTTGTCTGAAGCATTTCCTTTAAAATTGCCGATGTATTGCCCTCACGAAGACCGATCGCATACAGCTCGTAGCGAAGACGATACCAATTCGGATCTTTCTTCGCGTTCTTTTTGACTTCCTTCAGAATTTTCATCAGGGCATCTATAGTTAACGGCTGATCGGATAATCTCGCCAATTGATTGAAGGAATCACAGTATTTCATGGTTTCGCGGCGGAACACTTCCTCAAATAGCAGATCCTTGCTGGGAAAATAGTAATTGATCAGCCCTTGGGCAACACCGGCGCAGCGCGAAATTTCTTTGGTGGATGCCCGGTCGTAACCATTCTCCGATAACACCTTGTAGGCAGCGACTATTATTTTTTCTCGCTTATCTGGCTCTGACATAGCACTCTCCTTCGTTACATGTGATGAATTTGAATGAACGATCAAACAAATGATAACATGTATGGATGGGAAGCGCAATTTCTGTTTTCACATTTTCGGATCTGACATTCATATCTGTGACGTTATTGCAACAAAGATCTCTTGATTATATTTGGGGCACAAGATTAAATCACCAGACAAGTGAAGTAATCTTATGCCCGTCTCAATTCATTACTCAGTGAACATATGCTCTTGTTATGACTGCATATGTTGAATGACTTTTAATTGGCTGGAAATAGTCCCAAGATGGATCGCTTCATGGAAGAATGCAAAATTATAAAGCTCGCCGGCGGTTTCAAACCGGAACGGCCCCATTTCGAAAGGCGGCTTCAGCAGCTCGTCCAGTTCACCTGGAGATATCTCGGATATTCTGTGAAGCTGAACGGACAAGTGGTCAACCAGCTCCTCTTTGGATGGCGGCGACAAGGTCCAATCCGAAGGTTTGGTTCCGGAATTAAAGAGAATTTTGATGCTTTCCGGAATTTGCGATGCAGCCCCAAGACCAAGCGTAGAATAGGTGTCCATCCAATATACGATATGTCCGGCATTCCATCTGATGGTGTTGTTGAACCCTTCCGGTTGGACATCGAACAGCTCCTCGGGGATTCCCTGGACCTGCCCGATAACCAGCTGCCGCAAAATCTTGCCTGTGTGAAGAATGGACTGTGTCATGATAAAATTCCTCCCGTTCATATGATGGGTATTGATTTTTGCAGGATCATCGTAGCCCGGGATCCACTGCCAGAACCATACTTTTCACTGCCATGCGCTGCCAAATTCACTGAAATTCAAGGATTTTCAAGTGAAAAACGCAAATTTACACCATTTTATGGACAATTTATTTATGTATATCCAATTCCCTCATGCCTGAGAAAAACAAACAAGACCCCTTGATTTACAAGAGGCCTTGAAGGTGATTTACAGTATATTGGGCATGCAGCGCTATCTGTATTTCGCCATAATTTCGGAGAGCTGCTCTTTCATGACATCAATCAGCTCGGGCGGATTCTCGACCGTGGCCGCAGTTCCCAGACCGATAAAGAACCTTGCAAAAAAAGAAAGGTCATTCTTGGAAATAGGGTCGTCCAGCCATCCCGTTCCATCCTCACGGATATGCAGCTCGATATGCCTGCCTAATTCCGTTTCGCATCTCTGAACCCCCTCCTTGTTCAGCTCCACATGAAGACGGGTCGGCATCGGTTCCTGCTGAATGTACGACATCCAATTACCAAGATGGACATGCCGCAGATCAAGCGGATTAACCACGGTGGGATCATAGTCGGCGGAATGAATCCGGTCGCATCGGAATAACCGGATTTCGCCGCGAAGGAAACAATAAGCCGGGCAGTACCAGAAGCCATTGCTGGCATATACGCCTACCGGCTGGATTGCGCGGCATGACTCCCCTTCCCGCGAATCATACTCGATGCGAAGGACTTTCTGCCGGATGGCTCCATCCAGCAAAGTCAACAAATGCGGGGACTCCAGCCGCCTCGTCGGGGTAACAAAATCGATCCGGTTCTTCATCTGGTCTATACGATCCCTCACATCCCCGGACATATACAAATAAAACTTGTTCAGAGCGGAAGAGGATTCCGTCTCGAATGGCGTGTATAAATAGTGACGCAGGGCGTGACTGGCAAAAAAGATAGCTACAGCCTCCTCTTCGGTAAACGCGATCGGAGGCAAAATTCTTTCCTTCAATACCTGGTATCCACCGTGAGGTCCCACCTCGGAATACAACGGAACTCCAAGCTCGCTCAATTCCTGCAAGTCTCTCAATATGGTCCTTGTGGACACCTCAAACTCTTGAGCGAGCTCCTTGACCGTAAACTTCCGCTTCCGGTTGACGGTCATCATTAACTCCATTAGCCGTTTCGATTTGGACATGGTTATCTGCTCCAGCTCCATCATTCATATAATCATGACAATCCATGTCACTATTATAAGCCGCAATTCACGACAAAGCCAGCTCTGCTGCCAGGGTCAAAGATTAGGCGCTCTCTCACCTGCCGGGAACATCAGCTTGAGCAGCGGCGGCGTAAGCAGCGTCGTTAAAATCACCACCATTACGACGGAAGTAAAATACTCCGGCAGCAGCAGACCGGATTCCAGGCCGGCAGCAGCTATGATTAATGCCACCTCTCCCCTCGAAATCATTCCCGTGCCTATCGCAAGCGAGGAGCGCATGTTAAACCCTGTAATACGTGCACCCAATCCCCCACCCCCCAGCTTCGTCAAGGCGGCTACAACTGTAACAACAAGGATAAATATAATTTGGCCGCCAAGACCCGCAAAGGTAATATTCAAGCCAATACTAACGAAGAATACGGGGACAAACAACGTATAGGCAATCGGTTCGACCTTTGCTTCCACAGCATGCCTGAATTTGGTTTGCGAAACGGCAATTCCGGCTGCAAAAGCACCGATGATTCCTGCAATCCCCATCAGCTCGGCAAAATAGGAAAAGCCGAAGCAGATCACAAGGGCAGCGCTCATCACAGCCTCGCTGACTCGAAAAGGAGCCAGGAAACGCATCAACAGAGGAACGATAAACCATCCCGCAAATATGACGATCACAAAAAACAGGAGCTTTTTGGTGAACATAAAGGCAAGGGAGCTATCATCGGCAGTTCCGAGCACGCTCATCATGACCGCAAGCAGAACAACGACAATCACATCATCGACAACGGCAGCTCCCAGAATCGTAGTTCCTTCTCTTGAGTTCAACTGATTCATTTCCTTCAAGGTCTGGACGGAAATGCTGACAGAAGTCGCGCAAAGCAGCATACCCAGAAACAGCGAATGGGTATTCGACAATCCCATGGCGGCTGCAATGCCATATCCCCCGATAAACGGTAAAATAATGCCTCCAACTGCGACAGCAAACGATGCCTTCCAGTTCTTCTTCAATTGATCCAGATCGGTCTCAAGCCCTGCGATAAACATCAGCAGCAGCACGCCGATTTCAGAAAAATGAGAAATAAATTCATCTGCATGCACCCACCCGAGGACCGCCGGCCCCAGCACAATGCCCGCAAGGAGCTTGCCCAATACAGCAGGTTGACCCAGCCGGACCGACAGATCTCCTGCCACTTTAGTCGATAAAATAATCAACGCCAAGTACAAAATAAACTCCATTCTCGAATCACACCTCTCAAAGCTAGTCTAACCATCAAATCCGGTTTTACAAATCCAGGATTAGGACGAGAACGACAAAAAGAGAGCCTGCAAGATACAGGCTCTCATCCACAAAACACAGAAAGAGCCGTAAGTGACAGGCTCCTCCAGGTCGTTCGTATTCAATTAGCTTTCTACATTGTACACGTTCATATTGACAGCCGCAACTTCTTTTTAACGGAACGCCATTAAAAACCGCTCTTATATTTACGTTGACTGGATGAGCTGTTTTTGGTTTTGTCCTTGTCCTTCTCATCCTGCTGCTCGATATTCAGGTCTTCGAGGGGAATCGGATCCACATTGCGCTCGCTCTGAAAACGGTCAAACAAGCTTTTCTTCTCCGTTGGGAACTGCTCCGGATTATCCCGGCCCGGCTGATTGTTATGCTTGAGCTTCTGTTCTTCAATCGCTTTTTTGTCTGCTTCTGCGTTTTCCATTGCCTCTCACCTCTTTTAGGGTATATATTCCTTTACCTTAAACGGAGGTGATCCAAACCCGAATATATTTAATGGGATTAAACAACTACTCGTTCAACCGCTGCCGCATCATATCGGCCAGCTCCTCGGTGTTATCCCAGACGAAAGGCTGAAAATGATTGAACATCCCTGCCGGCAGGTTCACAGCATCCCTGCTCTGTACGGTCCAAATTACCGGGATTTGCAAGCCCAGCGCCAATCCGGCTGCGAAATACACCTCTGGCGACTGGCCCGTCAGATCGGCCACAACCAGCTTGCTCTCCGTAATGTTCCTGACATGATAATCGGAGGATTCGCTATCCTGGGCATCGTCGCCAAGCAGCGGCGAATACCCGCATTCTTCAATCCGGGGAAATACCTGTTCCGCCCAATCCGCCCGGTTCACAGTATCATGATCCAGGTATACGAGACAGGACTTTAATCGTTTCCCGCCCGATAATGCTTCCGCCTTGCTCCACCCTTCCGCTGTCAGCTTGAAGGTCGTCCCGATCCGCTCAATCAGCAGCTCATCCTTCAATCTTTCGATGATGTACACGAGCTCCTGCAAATTGAGCGAATACGTTAAATTGTAGCTGTCCGACAGCCGGTGGATGACAACCGGCTGCAGAGGGCTTTCGGAATGCCTGTACAGGTACTGCAGCAGGCGATCTGCCTTATCTTCTATCGTTACCGGGATCAGCGGTGATTGTTCGATTTTTTCCAAATCCTCAAAAGACAAGGCAACCGCCTCGCCCACATCTGTGGTTTCCCGTATGTAAGCGGACATAATCGGGAACATCTGGCGCTTGACCGCATAGGACAGCGCATGAAATTGCTCGTAGCTGTCTTTAGAAAGGCTATAGGAATCGCCTGGTGCGCATGAGCAGTTGGCAAAGCGTTCATATTCGCCGATGAACTGCACATGAACAATTTGATCGCAAAATAAACAACGTTTCATATCCATGGTCATAAACCACCCCTTCCATTTACCTTTCGCACAGTGTAACGGAAAAATGGGGGTTTGGGCGATTAAGCTTTTCTCATGAAATTAGGGCGGTTCTCATTAAGTATAATTATACCAGTGATAACAGGGTCTATTTGCGCTCATCTTTGCCAGAGAATGACAGCTGCCAGTTTATTTGGTCGCCAGCGGGCGGATTACCATATTCGTAAACAACCATTTGCCCGCCTGGAATTTCCTGACCAAGCACATTCGCTTTCCAGCAATCCGCGGAATCCAGCTTCGAGGGATCATTTATAATCGCATGACGAGGCTCTGCCTTCGATTGCCCGGCGAATAATCCGGGAGCGGACATTCCTGGGCAACCTGCACATAATCCGTTAAAGCCCGCCAATATTGGGTTCGGGCGAGCTCACAGCTTTCTTCCACCGCAGCGTAATCTCCTGAGAAATCCACATGTACCGCTTCTGCAGATTCCTTTTGCCTCCATGCATCGTAATGCAGCAGCTCCTCGCTTCAAATTGAGGTCCAATTAATCCATTTCATAAATCGATCCGGAGCGGCTGGCAAAAAACTCGGCATAGACCTTCTCGGCGTAGGCATCGGTCATTCCGGAAATATAGTCGGCGACCATTCGCTCCCATGACCATTTCCCTTTCTGCTGCTGATAGCTTTCCAGCCAATCCGGGGGCATGATGAGCCGCCCGGTTTCCTCGATTTTGAAGCTGTCCCATAAGCGTTTAATCATGATCTCACTTCGTTTATGGAGACGCTGGACACGAAAATCCTTGATCAAGGTAACCCAGGCCAGTTTCTTGAGTATTTCCATTGTGCGCAACAGCTCCAAATCCTTCTCGCCCTCGCGTACAAACGTAACGCGTTTCCAGCCTGTGGCAGGATCGTCGATAATCCCGACCTGATTGGCAAACCTCCTCACCCAGCGGGCTTTCATCTCCCGTCTTGTACGGGAAGGCTCGCGGTTGCATTCAATATATATCGTCTCCCACTGCTGGACATATTGGCTGAGCACCTGCTTCACCATCTTTTTCATATCGACCTGTTCCCAGCTCATAACCCCGTTCCCGGGATCGTCCACGATCTCTGCGATGACATGCTCGATCAGCCAATCGTCCTCGAACAAGTGGCGGTTCATCTGGATTTTCCCTGCACGGATGCCATCCTCGATATCATGGGTGGAATAGGCAATATCATCGCATAAATCCATCAGCTGCGCTTCCAGAGTCGCTTCTCCTTCGGGCATTCCCCACATCTGCCTGAGATAACGAATCCCTTCCCATTCCATACTGTAAACGCCTTTGAGCCGCCCGGGATCATCGAGACTGAACGGATATTTATTGGTAGCCAGCAGTACAGCCGCCGTCAGATCCAGGCCGCTCTCGCTTCCCGCACGCTTCTCCAGAAACATCAAAATCCGGAAATTCTGCGCATTTCCTTCATAGCTTAAGCCGCATTCCTTTGTAAGAAGCAAATTCAGCACTTCTTCTCCCTTATGACCGAATGGTGGATGCCCCAGATCATGCGCCAGCGCTGCGCATTCCACCACCTCGGGATCCAGCATTAACCCCGGATGCTCCCTCTTGGCGATCCAGGAATAGCTTTTTCCCAGCCGCCTTGCCACTTCACGGGCTATTTGTGATACCTCCAGCGAATGCGTCAGGCGAGTACGGTAATAATCTCCCGATCCTGCACCGAATACCTGCGATTTTCCCTGCAATCTTCGAAAAGCAGGCGACTGGATCAGCCTGGCGTAATCCTTCTCATACTCATCCCGATCTTCATTGGAATGGATATTCTCAGAATCGTTCAGTCTCAATTTGCGTACGTTCATATCCATCCCCCCAATACTCCTTGCCGATCTTGATAATTTATGATAATAAACCTTACATAGTCAAACAAGCCGACACCGGCGGTCCGGATATCGGCTTATTTGGGCTGAAGCAACGGATATTAGCCTTCCAACAGAAGGGATTCCGGATCCTCAAGCAGCTGCTTGAGCGTCACCAGGAAGCGCACCGCTTCCGAACCGTCCACGATACGATGGTCGTAGGAGAGCGCAACATACATCATAGGGCGATTGACTGTACGTTCTTCGTCGAGCGCGATTGGACGAAGCTGGATTTTGTGCATGCCCAGAATACCAACCTGAGGCGCATTCAGGATCGGTGTCGAGAGCAGGGAACCGAACACACCGCCATTGGTGATGGTGAAGGTTCCGCCCTGCAGATCATTCAGCGCGAGGCTGTTGGAGCGGGCTTTCTCAGCCAGGCTTCCGATTTGTTTCTCGATTTGAGCAAAGCTCAGCGTATCCGCCTGACGCACAACAGGAACAACGAGACCTTCCTTGGCCGATACGGCAATCCCGATATCATAGTAGTTCTTAACGACAATCTCGTCGCCTTGAATTTCGGCATTCAGCAGCGGGAAAGCCTTCAATGCGCCGACAACAGCCTTGGTGAAGAAGGACATAAAGCCGAGGCCCACATCATGCTTCTTCTGAAAATCCTCTTTCCGTCTTTTGCGGATATCCAGAATGGCAGTCATATCTACTTCGTTAAAGGTCGTCAGCATAGCTGCTGTACGCTGTGCTTCTACCAGCCGGTTGGCAATCGTTACCCGGCGGCGCGACATTTTGCGGCGCTCTACCGGTTTGCCCGGCTCGCTTGCAGGAGCCGCTGCCGCTGCCGGCTGGGCTGCCGCAGGAGCGCTGCTTGCTGCTGCAGGCTTTTGTCCGCCGTCAGCATATGCTTTGACATCCTCTTCGCGAATGCGTCCCAGCGGATCGCTTGGCGTGATGCGGCCCAGATCAATTCCGCGCTCGCGTGCCAGCTTCCTGACCGCTGGCGAAGCATTGTAGGACGAGTTGTCTCCAGCCGATTCCTTATTGGAATCGTTCGCGGGCGCTTCCGCCTTTGGCGCAGCCGCTGCCGGAGCAGGCTCCGGTTTGGCCTCTGGCGCAGCGGGCGCTGCACTTTCCGTCTTGCCGCTATCGCCGGCAGAAGCGGCACCGCCTGCTCCAGCTCCGATAACGCCGATCGTTTCGCCAACGCTGACCGTTTCGCCTTCCTGGCGGAGAAGCTTCTCCACTACGCCGCTTTGCTCGGCGCTGATTTCCATGTTAACCTTGTCCGTTTCCAGTTCAGCCAGCACATCTCCCTGACCTACCTGGTCCCCTTCTTTAACATGCCACTTGGATATCGTACCTTCTACGATTGACTCGCCCATTTCGGGAATTTTAATATCACTCATCGCCGTTATCCTCCTTCGCGTTAACTGTTAATGTGCCCCGGTTCAAAGCAACCGAAATGATGCGCTGTTGTTCCATGTTATGAATATATTGAAATCCGCTTGCGGGACTGGAGCGTTTCGGCAGGCCGATGAAGCGGACAACCGATTTGCGCGGCGCCCGTGCACGGATACGCGGCTCGATGTAATTCCAGGCTCCCATATTTTGCGGTTCTTCCTGAACCCACATAATTTCCTTCAGGTTCGGGAAACGCGCGATAATACGTTCGACATCCCCTTTGGGGAATGGATACAGCTGCTCTACGCGTGCGATATGGAGCCAGCTCCAATCCTTAGGCTCGGCGGACTCATCGTCCTTGCCTGCCTCCAGTGCCGTTGCCAAATCAATCGAAATTTTACCGCTGCAGAGAATGAGGCGTTCCACCTTCTTGGGGCTGCCGCCAAGCTCAGGCTGCTCCAGAACAGGTTGGAAGGCGCCTTCGCTCAGCGCTTTCGGATCGGAAGCCACCAGAGAATTACGGATCAGGCTCTTAGGCGCCATAATGATCAATGGCCTTGCTTCCTCGGTATTGGTGATCGCTGCCTGACGACGCAATAAATGAAAATATTGCGCTGCTGATGTCAGGTTGGCGACGGTCCAGTTGTCTTCAGCCGCAAGGGACAGGAAACGCTCCAGCCTTGCGCTTGAATGCTCAGGCCCTTGTCCTTCATAACCGTGAGGCAGCAGCATGACAAGGCTTGAATTCTGCGACCATTTTACCCGCCCTGCTGAGAGGAACTGGTCGATAATGACCTGGGCCGCATTGGCAAAGTCGCCATACTGGGCTTCCCATATCACAAGCGTTTCAGGCGAATGGACATTGTATCCATAATCAAAGCCGAGTACCGATGCTTCGGAAAGCGGGCTGTTATACACGGCGAAGGAAGCATTCGCTTCGGGCAGTGTATGCAGCGGGCAGTGGGTCGCACCTGTTTGCGGATCATGTAGTACCAGATTGCGGTGGGCAAAGGTGGCGCGCTCGGAATCCTGTCCGCTGAGGCGAATCGGCTTGCCGTCAGCCAAAATTGTGGCAAAAGCCAGCGTCTCGGCTTGTCCCCAATCCACTTTACCGCCTTCTTCAAGCGCGTCGGCGCGGCGCATCAGAATACGCTCCAGCTTGTTGTAAACCGTGAAGCCTTCCGGCCACTTCAACAGGTTCGCATTGATCGAGCGGAGCTTGTCAAGCGGCACAGCCGTCTTGATTTCTTTGCTGCGCAGTCTGGCGCTTGCATCCAGTCTTCCCGTCTTGCCTTGTTTATCGTTTTCCTTCACTTCATCCAGGGCCGCCTGCAGGCGGTTCAGACCTTCCTGCTTGGTCTGTTCCAGCTTCTCGTCTGTGACAAGGCCTTTTCCTTTGAGCACATTCTCATAAATCGATACGACACGGGGATGATTACGCTGCTTCTGATAAAGCAGAGGTTGAGTCGTTTCCGGATCATCCGTTTCGTTATGGCCGTATCTGCGGTATCCGATCATATCGATCAGGAAATCCTTGTGGAACTTGTGGCGGTACTCGCAAGCCATACGGACGGCTGCGATGCAGGCCTCAGGATCATCTGCGCTGACATGGACAATCGGAATTTCATAACCCTTGGCCAGGTCGCTCGCGTAATGCGTCGAGCGCGAGTCGCTGCTCTCGGTTGTAAAGCCGATCCGGTTGTTCACAATAATATGAATCGTACCGCCGTTCTCGTACCCCGGCAGCTTCTTGAAGTTCAACGTTTCAGCCACGATTCCTTCTCCGGCAAAAGCGGCATCGCCATGAATCAGGACAGCGGCTGCAGCTCCGAAATCAGGCACCGGATAACCCGGCTTCGACCTGTCGTCCTGCGCAGCACGGGTAAAGCCTTCGACAACGGGGTTCACATATTCAAGATGACTTGGATTGTTCGCCAGCGAGATGCGCGTTTCTACCGTCTCTCCCGCCTTAACCGAACGGTGGGCGCCAAGATGGTATTTCACGTCTCCTGTCCAGCCGAAGCTGATGCCGATCGAGCCTTCGGATGGAATGAGGTCCTTGTTGGGCGCATGATGAAACTCGGAAAAAATCTTGCCGTACGGCTTGCCGAGCACATGAGTCAGAACATTCAGCCGCCCACGGTGGGCCATCCCCATCAAAATATGCCGGGCACCGTCATGAGCCAGCTCACGCACGATTTCGTCCAGCATGGGAACAAGCATATCATTGCCTTCAATGGAGAACCGTTTCTGTCCAACAAATGCGCGCTGCAGGAAGGTTTCGAACTGCTCGACTTCAATCAGCCGGTTCAGCAGCTCCGTCCGCTCAGTCGCAGTAATCGGCTTGCCCGCCATTCCTGTTTCCGCCTGGCGGTTAAGCCAAATGCGCTCGTTCTCCTCATGAATATGTCCGAATTCAAAACCGAACGACTGCGTGTAGGTCTCCTGCAGCTTCTGCAGAGCGTCCCAGCCGTTTTGAATCGATTCCGGCGCTTCTTCCCAAATAAGCGAGGCGGGAATCGCCGCCAGATCCTCCTTGGTCAAACGGTAGGTCTCGGGCTTCAATAAACTCGTATCTGTGCCATTCGTCAGACCCAGCGGATCATTATGCGCCGCCAGATGTCCATACGTGCGAATATTTCGAAACAGTTTCCCGGCGTCGACCACTTTCTTCAAAAACGCGGGATCTGCTGAAGTTATGGTTTGAGCTGCTGCAGCCCCGTTCTTGACAGACTGTTCCTGTGCCGCAGGAGCAGCTGCAGCCGGTGAAGGAGGTCCCCAAAGCTCGAACAGCTCCCTGTAAGATGAATCGACATCATTCGGGTTAATCAGATATTGTTCGTACATTTCCTGGATATAACCCAAATTGGGTCCGTAATAAAACTTCCATGGTGACTGATTGATTTCATGGTCCGTCCTCATTACCGCCTACCTCCGATTATGTTAGATAAATGGTTTAGACTTGCTTCTTTCCCGGTTTTTCAACGTTCACAAGCTCATCCCTACATCATTATACGCAAGTATCAGGTGGGGAACAAATCAAATTCGGTATAGGTATTAATCAAAATCTGTATAGATTCTTAAACTTGCGGCCCGTACAAAAAAAGACCCTGCTGTCGGAGCAAGGGTCCGTTATGAGATATTCTATCCAATTTCGACAATATTTATGGGATATACTGCTGAACGATTTTCACAATTTTGTTATTCTCCATCGTCAAATGGAACGGATAGCCGCCGACGTCGAACGTATCGTTGTCCGCAAAGATTGCCCGCAGCTTGTTGACATCGATCTTTTCGTTCCAGTTAATATCCATCTCATTCACATCACCGGTGCGGTTATAGATCTGCATCAGCACGATGGCATCGCCCGAAACTTCGAATGTACGCAATTTGTCGTTCTCATTCAGGATATAATAACCGTCGGGAGCTCCGTCCAGACCGGAGTCCTTGTTGTGCTCAAGGAATACTTTATTGGCTTCATCGCCTTCGAACCATTGAATGTAGTCGGCGGTGACGTATGTTTTGCCGTTAGCCTGATAGATTTGGTTGATAAAGGCTGCGTGGGTATCCGGGTTTGTCGGCACAGCGTGATAATCATTGTCACCAGCGAAGCTTATCTGCGTCAGCATCAGAAAAGCAACGACGGCAATCAGCATAATCTTACGCATATGTAACACTCCTTTGAAGACAATTTGCGAACCTGTTTCGTTTTACCTGATCCTTCATTCTATATACATGTCTTGGACATTCTATGCGTCTGCTAAACAAATGTTCTTTCATTCACCAGATACCTCCCTGTAATTCAAGCTGCTTATCTATAAGAACGATTCGGCGGGCAGGAAGGTTGCAGAAATAAATAATTTGGAATCACACGCAGCAGTTATGCTTATAGCTGGTTCCCTTTCGTTCGATGCAATAGAAGCCCGGCAAGACGAATCAGTCCGCCTTGCGTACGTTCCTGCTCCCTTTCTTTCGGGCTCGCGTCGTTTTGGAAGACTTAGCGTTATCCGTCTTGGACTTCGAAGACTCCGGAACGGCTCGGTTATCGGTTGCTGATTTGCGGCTGCTCTTCGCTCCTGATGTTCGTTTGCCTGCTTCTTTGCCAACCGACCCGGCCTTCCCATTCTTGCCCGCATTCCGTTGCCCGGTTTTCGTTATGGCTGTTCTGGATGCCGCCCTGCCCCGGTTTGATTTTCTCTTGGGAGCGGGAGATTCCTGATTCTTCGATTGTTCCCCGTCAGAATCGGTCCCTTTGACGGATTTGGGCTGCTGCAGGCTGGCCTTCAGCGCTTCCATCAGGTCGATGACATTGGCAGGCTTCTCTTCCGGCGCAACCTTCACTTCCTTGCCCTTCAGCTTGCCTTCAATCGCATCCATCACACGCCCGCGGAACACATCCTTATACTGACCGGGGTTGAAGCTGCTGCTCAGCTGCCCGATCAGCATCTTGGCCATATCGAGCTCCCGGTCGTCAATGCTGACCTTCTCGGGAAGACCGGGGATCTCGGCTGCCGGTCTGATCTCTTCTTCATAGAACATTGTAACCATTGAGAGCACATTGCCGTCGATCACACGAATCGCGGCCAGACTGCTCTTGGAGCGGATTGTCACATTGGCTATGCCGATTTTATTCGTCGCTTTCAGTGCTTCGACGAGCAGGGAATAGGCATGTTTTTCCGTCTTCTCCGGTGCAAGGTAATAGGTTTTCTGAAAATAAATCGGATCAATCTCCTCCAGATCAATAAAGTCAAGAATCTGGATTTCTCTCGATGCCTCCGAAGCCAGCTTCTCCAGCTCTTCCTTCTCGAACGTGACATAATGGCCGGGTTCATATTCGTACCCCTTCACAATATCATCCCAGCTCACATCCTCCTTGCATTTGGGACAGGTGCGATGGTACTTGATCGGCAGATTATAATCTTTATGCAGCATCCGCAGCGGAATATCGTTATCTTTGGTAGCCGTGAACATTTTGACCGGCACATTCACAAGTCCGAAGCTGATTGCGCCCTTCCAGATCGTTTGCAAGGTGAATCCCTCCTCGTTGGCCTTGCCTTGTATTGATTTATAACCGCGATGACTGATGGTCAATCCGGCATATGTTTACAGTCATGCAAAAAAATGCGATCCCGGCCTCGCCAAAATCGCATTTTGTATGTTCTCTGATGCCGCGAAACGCTTATTTGGCCCTCAGCCTACCGTGTCCAACCGCATCCGATAAAACTGACTTCGTCCCGCTGCGGGGATGGATGCCTGTTCTCGGGAAACATTATTTTAACCATAGAAAAAAGCTGCGCATTCGCGCAGCTTCTACTTGTTCGCCTAAAACGGCTGATTATTCGGTTTCTTCTAATCCGGCTCCCCTGTTTCTTCCCATAAACAAAAACACGGTAATGAGAATAAATGCGGTCAGTGCCAGAATTGGAATCGTGATGAACCCCAGCCAATTGATATAATCAGTGTTGCACGGAATGCCGCTGCTGCAAGGCAGAATATCGGCGAAGCCTGGAACCTTCTGCTCCAGGACATGGTAGATCGAGATGCAGCCCCCCAGAATGGACAAGGGCAGCGCATAACCGATGATTTTCCGGTCATTCAGATAACTGGCCCTGCCCAGCAAGTAAACAAGCGGGTACATGCATATCCGCTGCAGCCAGCACAGTTTGCACGGCTCAAATCCCATAACTTCACTGAAGTACAAGCTTCCGCCGACAGCAACCAGGGATACGACCCAAGCAAAGTATAAACTTAACGCATGTATCCTCGCCTGCATTAAGATTCACCGATTGCGCTGTCGATTGCTTTTTTGAGTGCGTCGTAATTAAATACGTCCTCGAACTTGACCCCGTTAATCAATAGCGTAGGCGTGGCAGTAACTTTAGCATCGTTCTGGGCGAATCTTGTATGCTCGGTTACTTCATCCATATAGGTCTGATTGTCAATATCCTGCCGGAGCTTGTCATAATCGACTTTAATACCCGCCGACTTGGCTAAATCCGTCAGAAAGTCCGGCGTTGCCCATATACTTTGTTCTTCCGCCTTCTGATTCTTGAATAAAGCGTCATAATATTTCCAGAACTCTTCATTGCTCTGATGGAAAACGGCTTGGGCAGCAAGTGCCGCTGTCGTGGAATCCTGATAAATGATCGTATCGTTCATGAAATAAAGCGAGGCTTTACCGGTATCGATATAATCGGTCTTTAGCAGCGGCATGATATTCTGCGAGAAATATTGGCAGGAAGGACATTTATAATCGCCGAATTCGACGATTTTGACCGGTGCCTCGGCTTTGCCGAGTATCGGCAATTGATCGTAAGCCACTTCAAGCGGTTTTGCTTTCGGTTGAAAAATAATAGCAACGGCAATCAATGCTATGACGACAACACCTGTAGTCCACATGATAATTTGCATTCGTCTTTGTTTCTTTTTCTTCTCTTGCTCTCTTTTTGCTTTGTTGGATAACTTGATTTCTGATTTGTTCTGCACAGACACCCTCCTAAAAGACACAATTAGATCTATTATAACCGATTTTCCTTAAAAATAGCTGAAAATAGAAGGGCTGGATATGAAAGAATAGTGAAATAGGAACGACTCTGGCCGCTTGTTATTACGGTGGCTGCTGGATCAGCTGCCGACCTCGATCATCCGGCCTTCCCGATGGCTTTGATAAGCCAGTTCAATCATGCGGATCGCCATTCCCGCTTCTTCGGGCTTGACCGCAAGCTCCGCCCCTTCAAGCAGATGATCGCTGATATTCTGATAGAAGTCCTGATAGGCTCCGGGCAGCGTCCGTACCCGGCCTTGCAATTCCAGCGCACCCATCACAGCATGAAGCTTGCCCCATTGCTCCTCCGGTTCGGCTCCCCAATCGGGCGATCCCGGCGTCTGACCGCCACGCAGCGCTCTCTCCTGCGGATCGACGCCATATTTGACATATGAACCCTCGGTTCCGTGAACCACGTAACGCGGACCCGGTTCTCTGATCAGCAGCGAGGAACGGAGACTCACCTTCAGACCATCCGCATAACCCAGTCCGATGTCGAAGTAATCATCGGCGATGCCGCCCTCACGTTGGATGCGGATGTCCGCGGTGATTGTGGCCGGAAGCCCGAATAAAGTAAGCGCCTGATCCATGAAATGAACACCCAGATCATAGACGGTACCGGACCCCTGCTCATCGCCATCCCGCCATCTCCCCGGATTTACAACCGGGCTGAAGCGATCCCAGCGGAATTCCGCTTCAATCACTCGGCCCAGCAGCGACTGGTCCAGAACCTGGCGGAGCGTCATAAAATCGCCATCCCAGCGCCTGTTCTGATAGACGCTGACCACGACATTCTTCTCCCGAGCCAGGGAAATCAGCTCATCCGCTTCGGAAGACGTTGTTGTAAAAGGCTTCTCGACCACGACATGCTTGCCTGCCATAATCGCTTCTTTGGCCAGTGCATAATGATTGGTGCTCGGCGTTGTAATGACCACCAGATCGATATCATCATCTGCATATAACTCCTGAACGCTTCCCACTACGGTCACCCAAGGATATTTTTCCTTGGAAGAGGCCCCATTGCGCTGCACCACTTTGGCCAAGCTCATATTCGCGACATTCGTTATGACAGGAGCGTGAAAGGTGCTGCCCGCATAGCCGAAGCCAACCAGTCCCACCTGTAAGGTTTTCTTGTTCATCATAAGCCTCCTATTTTCCAAGATAGTGAATCACTGCCCTTAATAGTTCTACATCTTCACTCGGAAATCCTTCGGCGGATTGACCAGCCGTTCCAAGGCAATAGCCTCCTCCTTGGCGGATGCCCCGCGGCAGAGGTGGCCATGCAGACAATATGCTCACTTTTTCAAGGGGGGTTAGAAACGCAACGGAACAAAAAACTCCTTCTCCACCTGATGGGCGGATAGCGGACGGCTGAAATAATACCCCTGAATTTCCTTGCACTGATTACGGGTGAGAATATCCAGCTGATCCTTCGTTTCGATTCCTTCCGCCACCACATCCAGATTCAAATGATGGGCCATGGAGATAATTGTCGCAACGATAGCTTTATCATTGTCATTCTCGGTTATTTCGGAAATAAAGGAACGGTCGATCTTGAGCTTATGGATCGGGAACGTCTTCAAATAACTGAGTGAGCTGTACCCTGTTCCAAAATCATCAAGGCTGATCCGCACGCCCAGCATATTCAATTTATTAAGAATATCGATGGATACAATCGGATCCATCATCATGCTCTCCGTAATTTCAAGCTCCAGATACTTAGGCTCAAGCCCCGTCTCAGCAAGCACGGCCTCAATATATTCCACCAGATTGGCCTGATGGAACTGACGGGCTGATAAATTGACCGACACAGGAATCAGCGGTCCGCCATGCTCATGCCATTCGACCATTTGACGGCAGGCTTCATAAAGAACCCAGGTGCCAATTTCATGAATCATCCCCGTCTCTTCAGCAATCGGAATGAAGCTGCCCGGCATCATCAGGCCTTTTGAAGAATGATTCCAGCGGACCAAGGCCTCCACACCAATCATGCGGCTGTCTTCCGTACGGATCTGGGGCTGATAATAGACAAGCAGCTCCCGACGCTCAATGGCTTTTCGCAGCTCCGCCTCCAATTCAATACGATCCATCAAATGCTTGTCCAGCTCCTGCGAATAATAACGGTAACCGTTCTTGCCATGCTTCTTTACCTCATACATCGCCGCGTCGGCCAAGCGCAGCAGCTCCTCACCGCTTTCGCCATGCTCAGGAAAACTGGCTATTCCGATGCTTGCCGATATATAGAAGTCGTTGCCCTTGAGATGGAATGGCTGGCGGAGCAGACTCAAGATCCGTGTGGCCAACAGGTCAGCTGCCTGGTCGGTCTCCGACCGGCAAATAATCGAGAATTCGTCCCCGCCCATACGGGCAATGGTCACCTCCAGATTATCGGCGCCGGCAATAAAGCGCTCACTTAACGCCTTGAGAAACAGATCGCCGTATGTATGTCCCAGTGAATCGTTAATAAGCTTGAAGCGGTCAACATCAAGCACAAGCACTGTAAACGAACCGCTTCGCTTTTTGCATTCCTCGATCGCCTGGTCGAGCATCTGGTTGAACAGTCTGCGGTTAGGCAAGGCTGTAAGCTCATCATGGAAAGCGAGATGCTCGATCAGGCTTTTGTCCCGCTTCTCTTCGGTTACATCCCTCAGGATAACATGGCTCCCCACAATCCTCTCGTCAATAATGACCGGAACCTGGGTTACATGGATTTCCACCTGATGTCCGTTCGATTTCGTTATAACGGTTTCATAACTATCCTGCCGATTACCGGCAGGTTGACCTGATAATGCTTTGTCCCTCGTCTTCTGCTCTTCAACTGCCTTCAAGCCGATGGCGGATATATGCTTGTTTGTGAATCCCTCTATGACAGCGCCTGCAATTTTGCTTACAGCGGGGTTCATTCCCATAACTTCGCCCTTGGTATTGACGGACAGGATGCCATCTGCATTGTTCTCGTATAAGGACCGGTACCATTGCTCGCTCTCCAGAATGGTCAGATCCTTTTGCCGAAACCGCTTGTTGACCAGAATGCCGAGAAAAGTCAGACCAAGAAGCAGGAACGTGCCTGCTGCGATAATATAGGCGAGCAAAGTCTGATCAATCAGCATCCCGCCAGCGGCGACGTTATCCATTCTCTCGTGAAAATACGCTCCGGCCATACCGGTGTAATGCATGCCGGCGATCCCGCCGCCCATTACAAGCGAGCTTCCAAGCTTGAAGAGCAGCGCATAACGGACCGTCTGCTGGCGGAAATAATAGAGCATTCCAAGCGCGGCAGCCGACGCTGTGACGGCAATAATAACTGACAGAGCGACCATCCATGGATCGTAACTGATATCGACCGTCATAGCTGCCATTCCGATATAATGCATGCCGCAGATTCCTGCAGCCATCAATCCTCCTGACAACCATATCTCTTTCCAGCCCATACGCTGCAGGTGCGCGGTAAACAATGCAATCAGCGATACCCCGATGGCCAGCACGACAGAGAGCAGCACCAGCTTGATATCATAGGAAATGCGTATAGGCAGGCGCATGGCAAGCATGCCGACAAAATGCATCGACCAGATGCCAAGACCCATGGAAAAAGCGCCGCAAACGAGCCAAAGCAACCGCAGCTTGTCCTTGCTTGTATAGATCTTTCCGGTTAGGTCCAAAGCGGAATAAGAGGAGGCCACTGCGATCAAACAGGATAAAATGACAAGAGATTCATGAAAACTGCCATGCATATGATTCATAACGTTAAACTCCCTTACCATCATAATGAGTAATATTTCCCTATAGATGGGTAATATTAGGGCCTTTAGAACTGAGTCTAACGACTTATTTTATTATACATGACGAATCTGAAACATTTTTGAAAATACCGGCCGGCACAGCCCCATCCACGCAAAAAAAGCTTTGGCGCTTGCTTGCGCCAAAGCTCTATGGGATCGTATAAGGCTAACTATATTACCCCATTGTTTGCTTCCAATTCATATACCATTCACGTACTGCCGTCTTGGGGCTGGCGTCATATTCGCGGCTCAGCATGCCCTGCAGCAATGCGAATTGCTGTTCCAGGGAAAAGCGGTCGCCCGTTTCCTGATACAATTGCATCAGTTCAAAATAAACCTGCTCCTCGGTCAGATTTACCTTCTGAACCTGAAGAAGAAAAGCAATGGCCTCCGAATACCGGCCCTTGGTCTTATAAAAATCAAGCAGTTGATGCCTATGATACTGCCAAATCGCGCGCAAGCGGCGTTTCTCCGGCTCTGCCCAAAGAAACTCATGCTCCATCAGGTAATCGCCCCGATACATCGCAAACAGCTTCAAATGAAGCTCCAATGTAGCTTCAGTCAGCATGGGGGCTTGCTCCAGCTGCTTTTCCCATACCATCACATCCACCTCGACTCCGCCAAGCTCAAGCCGGTAGCCTTCGTCCTGGTTGACGATCCGGATCGTCAGATTCTCCTTGGCAATGAGCATCCTGATCTGATAGATCGTGGTGTACAGCTGCGTGATGGCTCTCTTCCAATCAATCTCGGCCCACAAATGCTCAAGCAAATGCTGCTTTTGAACGGTTATTCCCTGGTGCTGGAGCAGATAGAGGAATAATTCCTGCGCTTTGAAAGTTTTCCAGCGTACAGCGGCTGCCCCCGGGACCCGACCGCCGATCAGGAAGGACCTGAAGCATTGAATCATCAACGGCAGCGCGGCATCTGAACGCCTGGCCGAATAGAGGGTCAGCATTCTTCTGAGCCGTGCACAGGTCTTGATCAATCGATCACGCTGGAATGGTTTGATAATATAATCCTGGGCAGTCAGCTCGAATGCTTCAACGGCGTGCTCCTGGTAGGCCGTTACGAACACAATTTGGATATCGGGAGATTCGCCGAGAATTTGTTCTGCGAGCTCCAATCCGCTGATGAAAGGCATATGGATATCCAGAAAAACAGCATCCGGCAAGCCGGCGCGCATGTCCTGCATGACCACTCGCGGATCCTGGTAGGATCCTATAATTTCGACCTGACCGATGGCCGTAAGCTCGCTCTCCAGAAGCTTCAAAGCCAGGGGGTCATCATCAACCAAAATAACTTTCAAGGATCAAGCTCCTTTCACACGCTCGTTTCGCAATCATTCCTTTCGGATTGTCTTATTTAGTTTCGACGGTTCCTGACATTTTCCTCTAATACTCACGGTGAGATGCGATGGGAGGAAATCATGCTTGGACTTGTCTCGCCTTTAGCTATTCCTCGTTGACTTCGCTGCTGCCTATGATCAGACGGCGGACCGATTCCCGCAGGCTGTCGCGCATGTCCGGAGGGGTGCCTTCATCCGTCACCAGCGTATGGATGCGGCTCAGCTCCATGCCGTAGAGAAAGCCGCTGCGGTTCGCCTTCGACGAATCAGCCATCAGAATCAGCTGATTGCTTTGCTCGACAAGCATCTGCGCGATTTGCAGCGGCTCCCATTTGGAGTAGTACAGCCCTTCAGCGCCAAATCCCATGCAGGAAAACAAGGCTTTGTCAAAGCGGTACTGACGAAGCTCGCAGTGCAGCTTATAGCCGAATGTCTTGCCATCCTCATCCACTTCGCCACCGACCAGATGAACCTTCAATTTCCCTTTTTTCTGGACCAGGTTCAAGGTGACCATAGCCGAGTTCGTCACGATAGTCAGATTTTTATTCTCGGGAATGAACCGGGACAGAATCAGCCCGGAAGTGTTTCCGTCGATAAAAACGCTGTCGCCGTCCTCCAGCAGCAGCACGACTTCGCGGGCGATGGCTTCCTTGCGCTCCCGGTTAAGCTGCATCCGGTCATAATAGGGCATATCCCAAGTGGTTTGTTCTTTTCTGACTGCGCCGCCATACGTTCTGCGAAGAAATCCCTTCTCGTCCAAAATACGAAGGTCCCGGCGGATAGTTTCCACCGAGACATTATAAGTTTGGACAAGATCATCCACAGAAACGCTGCCGACTCTGCGGACGGCTATCATAATCTCGTTTCTTCTATGGACGGAACCCATTTATTTGAATTCTCCGAGCACCTTGGTCGCATCAGCCTGCGCCTTCTTCACCGCATCTGCCGGAGAAAGCTTGCCGGCGATCATCGCCTGCAGCGCCTCGCCTACGGATGTATCCATTTTGCTGCGTGCAGCGCTCGAAACGTCGATGCGGGCATATGGGAACACTTCGTCAAACGCTTGCTTCTTCTGCGGGTTATCCGCATAATTTTGCTTCAGCAAATCGGTTTCCTGCGCGGACTTCGTAGCCGGGAAATAGCCTGTTTTGGCTGCATAGATCGACTGTGCTTCCGATCCCGCGAAATATTTCATGAACAGCCAGCCTGCAAGCTGCTCTTCCGGAGTGGTTTTGAACAGCACCTGGTTGCCGCCGTACAGCTCTGTTACTTGACCTCCGCTTTTGCCTTGCGGGATCAGGGTGATGCCCCATTGGAATTTATCCTTCACCAGATCAAGCTTGGAGCTTGTACGAGCTGTTGTACCGATTTCCATCGCGGCTCTGCCGTTCGTGAATTCCTGCTCCGTGTCCTCTGCAAGAACAATCGCCTTCTTGTCGATCAGGTTCTTGATCATAGTCGCCAGTTCCACAGCCTCCGGGTTGTCATAGTTCACACCGCTTTGATCCAGCTTGATCGGATCAATGCCGTAAGTGCGCAGCCATGTGCGAAACGTGCCGCCATTATTGGCATTTCCCATAACGAGAGCAGGCTTGCCGGTTTTCGCTGTAATATCAAGCGCCATTTTCTCAAATTCCGGCCATGTGGCTGCCGGTTTGTCGTAGCCGGCCTGTTTCAGCAAATCAATGTTGTAGTAAACCCCCATCGAGGAGTTCCCGTGCGGCCAGCTCATCGTTTTGCCGTTATACTCCGGAATACGTTGGCGGGCAAGCACACCCGGCATAATGTCGTCCAGATCCGTCTGGCTAAGTCCGTTCACCGGATCGCTGATGTAGTCGTCAAGCGGGACGATTTTGTCCGCCTTCATGTACTCGAGCGTGTCGCTCTCGTACGACATGGCCACAGCCGGGAGTCCTCCGCCCTGCAAAGCGGCACGCACTTTTTTGTTAAGATCGTCATAGCTGCCCTGGAATACTTCTCTCACAACGATTTTACCTTCGTATTCCTTGTTGAAGTCGCTGACGATCTCCTTGATCGCTTCGCCGTATATCGTGGCTTGAATATGCCAGAAATCAATAGTGACGGGGCCATCCTTGCCGAGCTCGATTCCTGCTGATACGCCTGTCGGAGCGTCAGCTGCCGGGGCGTCGGCAGCTGGTGCATTTGCCGCTGGAGCATTTGCTGCCGGAGCATTGGCGGCCGGGGCATTGTTATTAGCCGCCGGCGCACCCGCTGAACAGCCTACAGCTGTAATAAGCATCAGGGAGACGATTGATGTTTTCCAATGGCTGAACATTTTACGCAAAATCACATTTACCACTCCTAGGTTTTTGTAATTACGTGTTCTGTCACTTCTGAAAAAATTCGATGGCTTCGAGCTTGCATATCTGCGAATATCATGCCACCGCTGATTCGTTCGCCGGTACTCATTGTGCGGCAAGGATGCCTTCGTCTTAAATCGTTGTCAGACTGCTGCTTCCAATCAGCTCGGAAAGCTCAAAGCTCTCCCCTGGCGCCGGGTAATATTTGCGGACGCCGCCGCTGTTGAACAGGGTCGGATGCATGCTGTGCAGCGGCACGACCAGCTTCGGTGCGATCGCTGCTGTCAATTCGCTGATTTCCTGCGGTGCGGCATGGCCGCCAGTTGCGCAATAATGGTACCTTACGCCGAACTCGTTTAGCCATCTCAACAGCGTTTCGTCGGTTGGCGTAAGCGGATTGCCGTCGGCATGAACATAGACAGAGCCTGAATGGACAGACCCGCTTATCTCCAGCTCCGCGATTAATGGCGTATGCGGATAGGTCAGGTAGACCGCGTAAAGAGATTTATCCGCTCCAATATCCTGCAGCTCAATCGTCTCGTAGGGAAGCTCCGCTTCCTTTGCCGGTTGCGGCCCCTGTGACCAAAGCGGCGTACGGAGCAGCCGGATCACATCGCGGCCGGCTTCCAATGCGGGATGCCCCTCGAGTACCTGCAGCTTCCTTGAGGCTGTGTGCCAGAGAACTGCCGTGCTCTCATCCATGACTAGCTTGCGGCCGGCTTCCTGCGTCCTGATGATCAAATCGGCCACACGCTCTACGTTGCGGGCGAGAATATTGACGTAGACAAGGCCGTCTGTTTCCTGCATGGCGCGGCGGCATTCAAGAGCGACCTCGACTTCAAGCCGATCCTTGGGCTTGCGGAATAAAGTATCCTGGCGAAGCCGGGTGCCTTCCGTAATCAATACGTCAATTCCTGTGCTCCGGCAGCGCTCGATGAAGCGGTCCAGCCGATGATGATTCCGGCCGTGGCGGCGCCAGTCTGCGGTGAAGGCGATGCGGTGCTCCGGACCATGAATAATGAAACCGGTCACTCCTGGCGAGTCATGATCCACTTCAATGAATTCGATGCGGAAGGTGCCGAAGTCCACAACCTGGCCATCCTCGACGATGCGGATATCCGCACGGGTATCCGGATATTCGCCCGCCGCCACGACAGCCTCGTGTACGGAATAAGCGTCGCGGTGCATCCATACCGGAAGGTTGGGGCGAAGCGACGGCAGCAGGGCCATATGATCCTGGTGAATATGGCTTACGAAGCCGTGCAGATTGTCAACATGCGGCATTTCCTCCTTGCCCCAGACCTGGAGCAGTTCCGCTTCACCCAGGTCCCCCAGGAGATCAGGATCGTACAGGTCGAGCACCGGAGGCGCCATCCTGGTCAGCAAATAGCTGCGGATGCCGTAATCCGGCCGTACTCTCGTATCTCCGTTGAAGAAACCGCGAGCCATTCCCAGATCGAACACAATGCCGGTGTCTCCAAAGCTGTACATAATGTGGACACCGCCGATTGTTGTCAGACCGCCGTAAAAGGTAAGACGCTCCTTTTGCCGCTTGCTCATTCTTCCAACACTCCTTTGATCACCCTTATTTTTATGTTTGTGCCCGGTTATGGGCGTGATGCTTTCGTTCTAGAAGTCGGAGATCGGCTCCGTGCTTTGCTTCGCCTGCTGCCTGACATGCTGCAGCTCAACCAGCATCGCTGCCAGTTCATCAAGCGTGTCCAGCCGGACATCCCATTGCGCAGGCTCCGATGAGGGATAAGGAGACAAGAATACCGTTCGGCCGCCCAGCTTTTGTACCGGGTACAGATCATTCCAGGCATGATCGCCAATCGAGAGGATTTGATCCGCCTGCAGATTCTCCCTGTCCATCAGCTCCTGCATGTACCGTTCAAGACCATTCGGCTTGCCGGCGCCATACACGATTTCATTAAACAGCTTCAGACAATCGAGCGCCGCAATAAATTCACGGCCCGTATTCTCCGGCGAGTTCGTGAGCAATATCCGCGTCCTCACCCCGGTCAGATTCCCGATAGCGGCATACAGATCATGATGGCCTTCGAAGCTTGAGGCGCCCTGCAGCATTTCTTTGCGCACCTGCTGAAACGCCTGCTGGCGCTTCCCTTCGGCAACGCCGTATTTGGCGGCATAAATACTCACCAGACTCCAGGCATCTCCCGCATAGATGGAGGCAGTCCCCTTCTTCCCCGGAGTGACGCCCAGCTCCTCGCCCTGCCAATTCCGAAAGACCGATTTCGGGTCTGTTCCCCGCGTCCATGTATCGGAATCGGGATGATACCAGTCCCCGATGCCGCTTCCATGCCGGCCCTCCAGCATGGAGGCCATATCGTCCAGAAAGACGCTCAAGCTTGCGCTGTGATCGCTGTCCTCAAACAACAGCTCCAAATAACGTTTGTAAAAGGTCCCATCCTGGTACAGCGTACCGTCCAGATCAAAAATCACGATTTCAATATTTTTCAGCCAGTCCATATTTTCCCTCCAAAGCAGTCTCTTGTTGTCTATTCCCATAATGGGTCAACCCTTCAATCCCGTGGATGTAATGCCTTGGTGGAACCATCGCTGGGCAATGAGATACAGCACCACGATCGGCGCGATCGTAAACGTCGCTGCCGCCATCAAATGATGGTAGTTCGGGCCTTCCTCGCTGACAAAGTAGAGCAGGCCTACCTGCAGCGGTCTTAGCGATTCACTGGATGTAACCAGCAGCGGCCACAGCACGCCATTCCATTTGCCGATAAAGGCCAGCAGCGCTGTCGTAATAAGCGATGGCAGCACAAGCGGAAGCAGCACCGTCCACAGATAACGTCTGTTCGACATCCCGTCCACCTGCGCGGCCTCCCAGTATTCCTTTTGCACCGAGAGAAAAGCCTGCCTGAGCAAAAATATCGTGAAGGCTTCCGCCAGAAACGGCAGCATGATGCCCATATAGCTATCATAGAAGCCCTGTCCGCCGGAGCCTGCCCAATCATTGCCGCCTGCAAGCGGAATATGCCGCATCGTGACAAAGTTCGGAACCAGCGTCACATCGAACGGAATCAGCATCGTCACGACCACTAGCATAAAAATCAGGTTCTTGCCGCGAAAGTTGAAATGCGTAATAGCAAAGGCGATAGGCACACAGACGAGGAGCTGAAGCGCCGTCCCGAGTCCGGCAATAATCACCGTATTGATAAAATAGCGCTGAAACGTCGATTCCGGCTTCATCCAGGCTTCCGGATAATTTTTGAAATTCCATACCTCAGGCAGCATAGTCGGCGGCAGCCGGTTAATTTCCTCCCCCGTCTTCAGCGAAGTCAGGATCATCCAGATAAATGGAAACACTACACAGCATGCCAACAGCACTACACCGATCAGCACGATCGTCCACATCACCTTCGAGGAACGCCGTGCACCTACCATTCCGTACATTCGTCATTCCTCCATTAATGCATATAATGAACCTTCTTCTCTCCATATCGCAGCTGCAGCCATGTCAGGCCCAGCAGCAGGATGAACAGCAGCATGGAGACTGCTGATGCGTAACCAACCTGTCCATACACATAGAAGCTTCGGAAGATGTACAAAGGCAGCGACATTGTCGAGCCAAGCGGACCACCCTCGCCGCCCGAGAAGACATAGAATGCATTAAAGGATTCAAATGCCCCGATGACCGATACAATCGTAAGCAAAAACCAGGTCGGAGACAGCAGCGGCAGTGTAATATGGCGGATGACGTTCCAGGTGCGCGCGCCATCTATGCGGGCTGCTTCGGTCAGATCATGCGGAATCTGCGTCATGCCGGACAAGAACACCACAATCTGGAAGCCAAGGCTGCTCCATATTGAGAACAGGATGACGACGCCAAGGGCCCAGGTCGGGCCTGCGAACGCCGTTGGAATCGATGCCGGCCAGCTGCCGCCAAGCGTGTTCAGCAGCTTGACCAGGATCGGGTCAGGATCCGTGAGCCACTGCTGAGGCGTTCCGCCAAAGAAATTGACGGCCGAATTGGCAAGCCCCACGCTCGGATGGAAGATCCACTTGAACACAATTGCCGCAGCGACTTGAGAAGTAATATAAGGCAGAAAGAAAAGCACGCGAAGCAGCGTTTTTCCTTTGGTTATATGAAACAGCACATAGGAGACGAAGAACGACAGCAGCAGCGTCAGCGGAATCGTACCGATAGCGTAGAAGATGGTAACCATGAACGCTTGTCCGACTTCTCCCAGCTGCAAACCCGACATGGGATCGTTCACGATGAGATCCTCTCTGAAGACGCGCATATAATTGTCGAAACCCACGAACCGTTCCGGCACATAACCCCATTTCCATAAACTGATCCACATGCCGAACACAAGGGGCCAATAGCGGAACAGCAGCAGCAGTACCAGGGCCGGCAGGGCATACATCAAGCCAGTCAGGGCTTCTTTTCTTTTCCGTCTCGAACGAGGCTTGACGAGCTTGCGTTCCTGAACCTGTTCGATAGGCTTGGCATCCAAAGCGGCAGCCTCTTTGACAAGCACGGGGGATTCTCCTCTCTTGGCAGCTTCCTGATTTATCTTACTCCGTTCATTCTAGAGAGAAAGTGTTCGATATGGATTAGAGGCACGTAAAGAGATTGTTGTGAAGTTTACCGTTGTTTACATAAATCGGCATGTTAAAATGTTAAAACGGTCATTTCAGCAGAATAAACGGTTAACTCCCGGGTGAAATCGGTTATTTCACGTTATCCATCCGATAAGCTTGCAAAAAAACCCGAGGCGGGCTTGCCTCGGGTTGATCGCATTTATATTCGTTTATCCTTGATGCTTCCGGATCAATTCCATCTTCAGCTCCCAGGCCTCCCGGCTGAGATTAACCCGGAACATCTCGGGGTTGAGCTTCCGCAAATACTCCGGCCAGAATAACTGGAGCTGCTCTTCGTGATACGTTCGGATATCCTCCAGCTTGGGCAGCGGATACGCAAGAGCGCCATCCAGAAATATCGGATGCAGCAGCGGCACACTTTCATAATCCTTTACCGTCCGGCTTCTATAGGAATGTACGGGGTCAATCAGGTCCAGCGGCTGTCCCTGCAAGACATCCTGCTCGTGGCGCAAAGCGATGTAATCAGCCTCGGCTTTCCCTGTTGCCTTGCTGATAATCCGGTAGATTTCCTTCACTCCGGGATTGGACACTTTATCCGGATTCCCCGATATTTTAATAACCGGCTCGTATTCTCCGTTCTTCTCTCTTGCGACCAGCTTGTATACACCACCCAATGACGGCTGGTCAGCCGCAGTGATTAACTGGGTCCCAACGCCAAAAACATCTATTTTTGACCCCTGCGCCTTCAGATTCAGGATGATGTTTTCATCAAGATCCCCTGACGCGATGATTTTGACATAAGACAGCCCAGCGTCGTCAAGCATCTCTCTCGATTGTTTGGAAATATAGGCCAGATCTCCGCTGTCGATGCGGATGGATTGGATTTTTTTGCCTATTTGCTCCAGGTGCCTGGCTGTTTTTATGGCATTGGGGACGCCGCTTTTCAACGAATCGTAGGTATCCACGAGCAAAGAAACCTGATCGGGAATCGCTTCGGCAAATTTGCGGAATGACTCTTCCTCTGTATCATGATCCTGTATCCAGGAGTGGGCATGTGTGCCTTTTGTTGGAATGCCGAACAATTTGCCTGCACGCAGGTTGGAGGTGGCATGGAACCCGGCAATATAAGCCGCCCGCGCCCCCCATATGGCCGCATCCGCTTCCTGGGCCCGCCTGGTGCCAAATTCAAGCAACGTTTCAGTTGGAGCCACTTGTTTTATCCGGGAGGCTTTGGTGGCGATCAAGGTTTGATAATTCATGAAGTTAAGCAGCGCCGTCTCCAGCAGATGCGCTTCAAAGACTCTCGCTTCGACACGAATCAAGGGTTCATTCGGATAGACAAGGGTCCCTTCCGCTGCGGCATGGATATGTCCGGTAAATTTGAAACGCCGCAGCTCCTCGAGAAATCCATCCTGATACTGCTCCTCCTGCTGCTGCAGATACATGATGTCCTCTTCGTCGAACGCTAAATTTTGAATGTAATGAATGATTCGTTCCAGTCCGGCAAAAACCGCATACCCGTTCCCAAAGGGCAATTTGCGGAAGTACGCCTCGAAAACCGCCCTATTGTTCAAGGATCCATGCACCCAATGGGCATACATCATATTGATTTGATATTTATCCGTATGTAAGGTCAAATTCTCATAGTCCAAGCCAATCACTCCCTAACTCCACTATTGTCAACGCAGCCTGCATAAATACATCCCTTAAACAACTACCCGAGGGGCGCGAATTCAAACCATGGATTTCCAAGGTCAGCTGTCCCGATGTAGATATAACAAAACACTTCTCCTCTCAGCTTGGGGGCCAAACGCGGACCTTAAGCTGGATAAAGAAGTGTTTGGACTTCATCTATGACGAGCGTTCAGAGCTGACCTGCCGGTTCACAGTCACCGCCTGACGCTGGCTTTCAAGGAATTGCTCCGCGCAGCGCCCGATCAGCATGCAGAAGCTTCGATTATGTCCGATGAAGAAGGACGAGAGATCGTAACGGCCCCGCGAAGGCTCATGGATGACCAGCAGCCGGTGGCGCATATAGGCCATGGCAAATTGGACGAATTGCTCCGTTTGCTCCGATTCATGAAAGGTAATATAAGCATACAGCGAATGATCCTCCGGTTCATCCAGCATGCTTACGCCCGCGCAGGAAAACTCGGTGCTGATATTCATTTGCTGAAACAGCAGCAATGCCCGGTGCAGCTCCACATCGACTTCAATGCCGTCAAGCAGGGCGGTTTTCTTCGGATGGCGGGCAGGAGGCTTCACAAGCTCCACCCACTCGGCTATTTCTCTTCTTCTGCGTCCCCATCGTTCTCTGGACTGGCCGCTTAAAATAATCTCTTCGTTCCCGCTGTCTGTCTGATTGGCTGCCAATATCTTCATTCCCCCTAGCCTTAAGAAGCGGAAGATGCCGCTGCTTTCATTGTACATCCCTGCCGGATAAAAAGAAATTGCAGCTGCTCGATTATCCTATCACCAAAACCATGATCATAGAAGCCGACACCACGGAAGTGACGGCCTGCTTGCCGGCCATTGATCCGGCGAACCGCCAGCCAAGCTCCTGGCGCACCGTCCACAGCGTCACCAGACAAGCCGTCAGCGTCGAAGCCAGATAGACAAGCACAAGCAGCTGCCCTGCGCTTAGCGTCTGCAGAAACGCGCCATTATCCTGATTGAGCGTCAAGAGCCCATCCTTGCGCAAAATGGAGAAAATAATCCCTCCGGCAGCTTCCTCCGGCAGGTGAAACCATCCAAGTAGTGGAGCCGCCAGCCTCGCCAGGCGGTCCATAATCCCAAGCTGCTCCAGCAGCGTGGCTGCCAGGCAGATTCCGATAAAAACGGGCATCGCCTGCATCAGAAATTGCTTGATCACCGAACGGACGCGCCAGCCTACCGCGCGCAGCGAAGGGGGCTGCAGGAAGGTTTTCGTTTCATAAAGCGGCCTGTGCAGCTCTTGGCCTTTGCCCCTATTCCAGATCCGGGTGTGCAGCGCTCCAATCACAAACAGCATCGCCAAATAGGGAACAAACAGCCACGGATGACCGCCTGAGCCAAATACAGACAGGGAAGCTCCAATCTGATAGCTGCAGGCCGAACCGAAGGCAATCAGGGATACACAGGATTTCCGCGAGCATGCGCTGCAGGCTCTGCTCTGAAATACAGCCACCACATTGCAGCCAAACCCGGAGAGAACAGGAATCAGGTCCCGTCCGCTGAGCCCGATAACACGCAGCCATCCATCCAGTGCATCGGTTATCCGATCCTTCAAGCCGCTCTCTTCAGCGACAGCAACGCTTATCCCGAGCAGCAGCACCACGGGAAAAGCCCACAGGAACGAATACAATCCCAATGAAATCATGCCGTAATCGCCAATCAGCAGGGATTGGATGAAGGCCGGGCTTGCTTTCAGAACTGAGCGGAGCGGATCAATCACCTGCCGGTCGGCGATTGGCTGCAGCCATTGGGAACCCAGATAAGCAATCAGAACAGGCACGGCAAAGAGCAGCAGCGTCGTAAGAAGAGCAAGCGGCCTTCCCAGCAGCGGATGCTCAAACCAGGTGTGCTGCGGCGTTATCACCGGCAGCCGGGGTGCAGGATGCAGTACGGCTTTTTTGCGGACAGGCTTCGCGGTATCGATATATTCCAGCAGCTGCTTTCGTTTCACGACGGTCAAGCTGCGGGAATCGACGCTTAGTACAGGGATGCCGAGCCAGTCCTTGTAGTGCAAAACAAGCTTATGCAGCTCATCGGACGCTTTATCCTCAAAGGTCAGAACCAACAGGGTTCGTTTGTCCTTCAGCATCAGGCTGTCCATCAATAGAGGCAGCTCGACCTGGGCATGGGTGCCGCGGACAACCAGAACTACAGCATCCGCGCCTTGAATTTCACCAAGCGCCAGCCGGGTGGTGACACTGTCATCCTTCAGCCGGATTCCGGGCAAATCAACCAGATCCAGATCATCCGCAAGCCTGGCCCGCCGGCTGCTCACGGTCGAGCCGCGAAAGTTGGACTCCTCGCCAGTGTCCATGCCGGACAAGCTGCGAAACAGCGCCGATTTCCCGGAGGATTCGAAACCAACCAGAACCGCGCTGCGCCTCTGCTCCTTCACATGCCTCAACACTGGCAATCCTCGCCGCAGCAGGACAAGTCCTCCAGGAGGAGACCCGCTCTGCGGTATTCCTCCAATGGAGCCTTGGAGAGTCCAAGCCCCTCGGCTATAGCTCCAGCGACAACGGCGAAGCGCTGGCGGAATTTATATATGAAACAGAACAGGAGATCGCCGTGCACGACACCCGGGCCGGACAGAAATAATCCAGGAGTCTGTGTCGATTCATCATTTTGGTTAAGCAGCGCATGGCCTTTACCGTCCTTTTCGAACAAGGATTTCACAAGGCCCAGGCTGCTCTTGAAGCCCGTCGCAAGAATGGGGGGATGCGCGGTTTTGACAAAACGCTCCGTTCCTGCTGCATCCTCGCAGTAAATCAGAAACCCGCCATCCTCGGATTCCGCCACCCACTGGACGCTGTGGCCGCTCAATAATTCTATTTGATCCCCGTTCTGAAGCTCATTCAAACGGTCCTTGGTGTAGGGAGACAGCTCCGCGCTGGGGTCGCTGCTTCCCCGCTCGCTGAACCGGTCATTGCGGTCAATCAGTGTAACTTTCCTGCCAAGCCGCCCCAGATGAATCAACGCATCCGCTCCGCTCTCATATCCGCCAATGATTACGAACTCCTCGCCCTCAAGGCCGCTCCACTCGCTGATCAGGCTGCTGTGATAGCAATGCTCGGCCCCTTCGAATCCATCCAATCGGGGATATTGGAATTCGCCTGCCGCCCAGATGACATAACGGCTGAACAATTGACCTTGGGTCGTTTCCAATACAAAGCCGTCCTCCACCGGTGAAACAGCCGTCACATCGATGCCGGTCCGGATCGGAAGCTCTCTGAAATCCGCTACCGCCTGCAGGTAATCCGCATAATCCTCTCCGGACGGATGTTCGGTTTCCAGCGTATAGGCAGGCGATGTCTTAAGCGCCACCGCGTTGAGGTCCAGCATGCCGTAAGCATTGCCGGTGAACGACGGGGTAATCATGCGCATCTCCTTCGGCCACATCAGGAAGGAGGCACCCACTTCGCTTCTTTCCAATATGCCAAAACGCTTCACGCCCAAGTCCTTTAACACACAGCCCATTCCAATACCTGCTGCACCCGCTCCAATTATAAGGCAATCGAATTGTTCCATTGATTTGCACCTCTTTTGAATGACCTTCTTGATCATTTGTTTTATATAGTAAATTTTACGATAAAAGGCGATAAAAAAGAGCCGTCAGGCTTCAGCCACGCATTTATAGGGAGCAGCGCTTAGGCTATATCTCATATAGGCATCTGAATATCCTTCTAATATGTAATTATTACGATTATAAAACGAAAATCAATAACAGTCAATTCGTGATTAAATCGAGGTTGACCGGTATTGATCCCTGCGGAACCATTTTGCGAGATATAGAATCTGTCCCATATGCTCGGAATAATGGGCAGCACACTGATGCAGCATGTCCAGGTGAGTCCGCTCTTTATTTCGGACAATTTGTGTTTCCAGCCACTGTTCGGGCTTCATTTCGTGCAATGTCTGGAGGACCAGATTCATATCCTCTTCAATAAGCCGCTTTAGATCGTCGCATGGCGCAAATACGGGGATCCATTGGATCCCCCGCTCGTATTCCCGATGCAAAATACCTTTGGCGATGCGCTCCTGAACATTGCTGTGAATATGTTGGATGAGTGCCGAAATATTGTGGCTGGCCGGATCAGGCGAGGCATTCACCTCTTCGTCGGTTAGTTGGTCCAGCGCTTTCACGGTGCGCTGCCTGATTTCCCCGAATTTCCCGATCAGCCAGCTTCTATTGAATGCCTCATTCATTTGATTTGCTCCGAATGCCCATTCTCTTGCAGACCGAAGCAAGCGCCATAGTCGGCTGCCTTATCCCGCCAAATCGTATGGATCTGAACCTTGTCCCGGTATGCGGCGCCTTGCAATCCAGCCAGTTCAATCCATACCCGCGGTCCGTCTATCCGGATATACGATTTGCTGTTCATGACATTGGATGAGCCATTCCACCCAATATAGGTTTGATTAATTGCCTCTTCCGACAAGTAGGCTTCCAGCAGCTCCTTGGCGGTATCTGCGTGTGCCGCCATGACCCAGGATGCTATGGCATAACCGATCAGGTCCCTCTGTTCCTGAGAAATCGCCGAAGCGGCTAGTCCCTGCTGTGCCTCGGGAAAATGCCGGTCTTTGCCCGGACCGAGAATAATGTCTCCTATTTCTCCTTCAATTGCCGCGGCTGCAAGCTGCGATGTGCTTAAAGAATTCAGGAATGCGGCGAGCGCGCCGATCCGTCCGGCCATGGCTTCCACCTCCGCTTCATCCGCCTTGAAGAACTGCGGCTCTACACCGACAAACATGGGGGTCGCGCTGGTTTGTTTCCCGTTGCAGACAAGATTAACAGCCAGATGATGACCGGTAATCTGCAGCATCCATGGGGTGTTTGCCGACGGTTTGCCATAAATCGCGATGTAATAAAGCTCGCTGCCCCACTGCATGCCCCCCGCATCCTGCCGCAAATACTCATCGGCCCTGATGATCTCTATCATTGTTTTATAACCTTCGGCGCTGAGCGCTGCTTCTGCGAGCGCATGGGCCGCCTTGAGACTTTTCCCCTCTAAATCACCCAGCCTCAGCCCATGACGGGCGGCATCTCTGATTGGGAGGTTCGACCATACCGCTGTGCTGGCTTCGTTGAAATCATATTGAAGGGCTTCTAGTTCTTCGGCTGATAATGCAGCCATAAATTCCTCAGCCAAGGCTTCAACAGATTGTGCGGTCGCCCTGCCTGCGCCGCCTTGTTCCCCGTGTGACGAATAAGCCTGTATATTTTTATCTGGAAGCATGTTTGTTTTCTCCCCTCAATGGTCCATTCACATTGGATACACTTGATTGCCGGATATTTTTCTCCGAGACTTGTTTTTTGAGTGCCAATCCGCCCGTAAAAAGCAGCCGCATCGCTATCTGTTTCCGCGATCTTTCTCGTGATCTGCGATTCATTACATCACCTGTAAATCATTTCACGCCGCTAATCGTTCTATCAAGCAGTTTTGGCCGCATGAATCTCTTAATCTGAATGAGTACGGTTTCAACAGTTCGTATTGTCGGGCTGCTCGACACCTGTCAAAGAAGCCGTCTGCCAAAATTCAGTCTCGCCTCAAGCTCGACCTTCCATTTGCACTCTTCGCAGCAATGCATGCCCTTCCTGTTTTGCTTCACCTGCTTGAAGATTTTTGTTCCAGCCATCGCTGTGAATTTTTTCTTGCACAGATAACATTGGACTTCATAATCCGCCATGTTTACCAGACTCCTTTTTTGAGAAGTGAGCGGCTTCTGCTTTCGTGATTCTCTCATGGTCCGGAACCGCGCTATATTATCCATGATATCATAACCGGTCATGCAATCATGAAGAAATGCTTCCTTTTATCGGTGCCAAAATATCGATATACACTTTACCGTCCGCGACAAGCGCCTCATACGAATCCAATCCCTGCGAAACCACGCCAACTGCGTTACCTTTGTCATCGAATTCGGCGCCATGACAAGGGCACTGAAAGAACAAATTTTTGGAGCCGCCGCGCTTCTCCACCGGAACCGGATCAATCTTACAGCCCAGATGAGTACATGCAGGCGACAGAATAAGCAGCCCGCCTTTTGCATCAACCGAGACGTAGACAAAACTTTTGACGGGTTTGGTCACCCAGGCGTCATGGATCGTTGCCTCATAATGGATCTTATTCATGCCCTGAAGGGCCCTTAACTGTCCAAGATCACCGAGTTCAGCCATATGGCTTGGAATCTCCTGGGAGGCAGGCACTCTATGCTTGAGTGCTCCATTATAAAATAACCCGGTGCTTCCTGCCACCAATCCCGTTATTCCTAACGCTAATTTGCCGGATGTGCTGAGGAAAGCCCTTCTGCTGATCTTCTGTGGAAGCCGTTCATTCATAGTCGTTCGCCTCCCTGGAATAGGTTAACTGGATCTCATCAAGAAAATGGTGTCTGACCAGAAAATCATCGATCCGCCCCAGCGCCTGCAGGACCTCAACTTCCGCTGCCGTATAATCGAACAGGATAAAAGCGTGATTCAATTCTGCGTACATGACCAGCTCCGCTTCATTGCCGGCAGCCGTGTAAGCTTCATAGAAGCGCACCGCATCCTCGGGTATAACGACCTCATCTTCTAATCCATGCATAATCAGCATCGGCGGTTGACCGGCTGCCACATTATACAGGGGGGACAACGCTTGCGCATGTTTATGCCGTTCCATCCAATTCACCACCGGCTGCCCGCTCTCACGCTTCGGTATCATCATCTTCCATTTGCCTGTGAAATCAACGATTCCGTTGCAGTTAACCACCAAATCGGCTTTCGCCGAAGTTGCCAGATCCTCTCCTGGCTCATCGCAGCCTGCCAGCGTCGCCATACTCGCGGCCAGATGCCCTCCTGCCGAGTCGCCGGCCACGGCGATCCGGTCTGGATGAATACCAAATTGCAGCGCATGTCCGCGAATATAACGAATCGCGGATTTGCAGTCGGAGATGCATTCCTCCACGCTGCGGGCAGCGCCGTCTTCCGGCAGCTCGCCTTCCTGCGGGAGAAGCCTGTACTGCACGCTGAAGTTCACAGCGCCGCGTCCGGCAAAAATCCGGCAATGCCGCCCGAAACGTTCAGGCTCTCCGCTGCTCCAGCCGCCGCCGTGAATCCACACCATTGCGGTCCGTTTGTCATCCGCGCTCCAGCTCTCGGGCTTGAACAGAAGGAGCCGAAGCTCATATCCCACGCCGCGCTTATAAATGATTGTATCATTCTTCAGCTCTCTGTCCGGCATAATCGTTCCCCTTCATCGTATGACAGAATAATATCTGCTCCTATTTTACCAGATTCATGCAGGAAGTAACGGCTATCGCCGATCTCTGAGGACTGAAGCTTTCTTTACGCCTCCGTTCATCCACGGCTGCTGCTCCCCATCAAGACTATGTTAGAGTTCACGGATACATTCATTCGGTATCACCTTCTAAAGTATATTTGAGTATCCCTCCAGCTAAACCCCATCCTATCTTTTTCATCTCTAAAAATGCGGCCCAGTCCCCGCTACTTCATAAGGGAAAAACCTTGCTGCAGCTCTGCTTTGGCGCTCTCATTGCACGATCGGTTGCTCCAGCAAGGAAAAACCTTTTTCCGTACTTCGCAGACCCGATAATCGCCCCTATAAAAATGAAAAACCTTGCTGCTGCGCTGCTTTGACGCTTTCATTCACCGATTGGTTGCTCCAGCAAGGGAAAACCTTCTTCCACACTTCGAAGGCCCGATAATCGCGCCTGCAAAAGGGAAACACCTTGCTGCAGCGCTGCTTTGACGCTTTCATTGCACGATTGGTTGCTCCAGCAAAGAAAAACCTTCTTCCTTACTTCACAGGCCCGTTAATCGCCCCTGCAAAAGGGAAAACCTTGCTGCAGCACTGTCCCCCACCACTAGCATTAATACAGGCTGTTGCGCCAAGCCCTGGTTATACTTTGAGAATTATAACTATCAATAAAGCATACGACAGTTTTCTTCGGCTCCCAGTGATCCCAAGAAAGCAGCAGCGGCTCTCCCCGTATCGGTCGGCGCACCGGTGAAGACATTCGTCATGAAGGAGTCGTTCTTCTTGTATTGTCTCAAGCTAAGCCCTGCGGCGAAGGTGTATTACGACAACATTCTGAAGTTAAGGTCGAATTCGACGACCTTCCGGAGGACTGCGCGGCGATTCCGGTGCCGAGGCTTATCCCTCAGCCAGTCCTGGAGTTGGCCACCTTGACCCCAAGCTGCGCTCCAGCTCCCGGGAATAAATATTGTTGTTGTTGAAATCTTAGCCGGCGGCGAATTTGACACCGCTGTTCGTCATCCGGATCAAAAAACGGCAAATGATCAACGGTCCGGGTTCCGCCATCCAGCCATCCCCTGGAAACGCTGGAAGATGGAAATTCCATGACGTTCTGATCATGATGGGGGATTTACTGTGACACAGGAGAGAGATTGCTCCACGAGAAGCGGAATGAGGAGTTATGCGGTACCTTTCTTAATGGGATGCATATTCCAGGAATGCATCAACAAGGCAATGGGGTGAAACGGGTGTTGAACGAAGCTGGGGAACAAATAAGGTGCCGATATAGAACGGATGCTCCGGCATTTCAATCACACGCGGCTCTCCGCTGCTATCTGATCCGGTTATGAGGAGACCGGCGTTCTCAAGTTCCGTTATGTAGACGGCATTCAAACCAAAGCTGCATCTGAACGGCTCTGTCACCTCTTCCGTTTGGTAGATGTCATAGACACGGGAAGTCTTCAGGATGATTACTTTCCCGTCTTGGCCGGCGAGGGAGCAGCTGAGCCTGCTTATGATCAGATTCCTGGCGGCAGGATTCTGCTCTTCATGTCCGATATCCTCAATCTGTAGAACATTTCTCGCAAATTCCATCACCATATATTGAAAACCGCCGCATGTTCCAAGAACCGGAACTTGATTCTGCCGCGCATATTGAATCACCTGCAGCACGCCATCCAAGGATTCAGGAACGCCGGGAGCAATCCAATAGCCGTTATAATCATACATCCGATCCTTGACGCCGGTTGACGGGATCCAGTCGATCCTGGCGCTTATTCCTGCCCTTTCGGAGGAATGGACAAGCGCCTCCTGTGCAGCCTGCTGTGAGGGATATGCCGTGTTGAAGTCCCCCACGATACCGATTTTCATTGGAATCCCTCCTTTATCATTGAAACGGCATTTCGAATCATGATTATTATACCAACGAATTAAAATAGTGGTAATGGTCCCGGTTCATTTTCGGATGCCTTGCCTGGTTTAGGTCCTGATTACTTCACCCTGCTGCGGTAAGCAGCGAGCGTTGCATCAGGGTCGGATCCCCTCATTCCAGGCTTGCCTGCACCAATCCGCTGCGACGTGTAGATCCCGGAATGACCGGAGAACAGGTAACCGACAATAGAGGCCATGAAGATATAGATCATCGCATCGGAGCCAAATAATTCAATGCCGAGAATAAAACAGGCGATGGGTGTATTCGTCGCGCCGCTGAATACGGCAACAAGTCCCAGACCCGCCATGAACGGCAGGCTGATATGTAGCAGGCTCCCAAGCGCATTGCCAAGAGCGGCGCCAATAACGAAGAGCGGCGTCACCTCGCCTCCCTGGAATCCGGCACCGAGCGTAAGCGATGTAAACAAGGTCTTCCATAGAAAAGCCAGTGAGTGTACAGGCTCCGTAAAGGACTGTACGAGCAGCGGAATGCCAAGGCCCAAATAATCGCGGGTACCCGCAGCATAGACAAGCGCGATAATGATCAGTCCGCCGATGAAGCTTTTCAGCGCCGCATGAGGAAACAGCCGCGTGAACAACCGTTTGCAGGCATGCGTAAGCTCGCTGAACAGCAGGCTGGTCAGCCCAAACAAAACAGAAGCGGCCAGTACCTTCACGATAACGAGCCAGCTGATGCCCGGTACGCCGCTCATTGCGTATTGAACATGATGAATGCCCCATGCCTTGGTGACGAGATCGCCGACGAAGCTTGCCGCAAAGCAGGGCAACAGCGCTTCGTACCGCAGCATCCCGATGACCGCTACCTCCATGCCAAACACCGTACCGGCAAGCGGTGTCCCGAAGACGGAACCGAACCCTCCGCTGATTCCGCACATCAGCAGGATGGCGCGATCCGTCCGGTTAACCTTAAGCCTCTTCCCCAGCCATTCCGCCATGCTTCCGCCCATTTGCACGGCCGTTCCTTCGCGTCCCGCCGAACCGCCCAGCAAATGGGTAATGACGGTGCCGGCAAGAACGAGCGGCGCCATGCGAAGCGGAATCCTCTCCTGACCGTTGTTGACCTGTTCCAGGATCAGATTGTTCCCCTTGGCAGAGCTGCCGCCAAGACGAAGATAAGCATAGCTCACCAGTGCCCCGCCAAACGGCAGCAGAAACAGCAGCCAGGGCTGACCGATTCTCTCTTCTGTGGCATAGTCCAGCGCAGCCAGAAATAATGCGGAGGCCGATCCTGTCAAAATTCCGATTAACGCGCCGTATAAGACCCATTTCATAAAGCTTCCCGTGAGTACAAAATGCTGCAAGGCCTGGATACGCCCTGCATACCGCTTATAAAAAGAGGATTTGCCGCCTGCTGGACCATCTTGCATCACATGAACCTCCTGTTGCTGCGCCGCCAAAGGACGGCGTCAGCCGTATCTTCTTTCATCCGGACAAAAAAACAGACTCCTACCAGTGTTTCCACCGGTAGGAGTCATCAGCCCGTTAAGGGCGGTTTGCGGCGAACTCCATCGCCGTTAATAGCTGACCTTATTCTATAGCATGTGGGCCGGCTCGGCAAGACCAATTTTGAATAGACTCCGGAAACGCAAATTTGCCGGAGCTGCCGCGGGGGCGCCGGAAATAAATTATAATCTCTTCCGTACAGCAAGAAACAATAACTTGGCGGCACAGGTATAAAACAAGCAGGTAATCGCCCATCCTAAATGAATGGACGGGAGGTGAATCAATCCATGGCTAAAGATGTTTTATGTGAAGTAAACTCCTGCAAGCATTGGGCAGCGGGCAACCACTGCAATGCGTCTTCCATCTATGTGGTCAACAACCGGAGCAAACAAGCGAGCAACTCAGAGGAAACAGATTGCAGAACGTTCGAATCCAAACTGTAGATCCGAAATGCGGGCAGCCTTTGCCAGAAGGCTGTCCGTTTTCTTCTTGACCTCAACGAGTTTAAATTCACCCGTTTCTTCTTCATGCAGGATCTTATGAAGACAGTATTGCCAATGATGATAATAATTATCAGTGAGAATGGAAATTACTTTTATCGGATCGACGCAATATTCTTTTCAGCCGGGGAACCGGGAATCGCCTTATCCATGGCAAAGCCGTAATTCAGCAGCGTTCTGGCATCATACCATACCCCTGTCGATGTGGAATGCAGCACCACCGCAATCAGGTTGGCGGATTGGCGGCTGGCGGATGCTACAAGGCAGTATCCCGCCATTTCAGTGTAGCCGGTCTTGATCCCGGTAGCGCCATCATAATAATTCTCATCCGTATTCTGTAGGAGCTTGTTGCGGTTCACGAACGTTTGGGTCTCCTGCCCCGCAGTGACGGAACGCTCGGTCTCGCTGACGATCTGCTTGAACAATTTGTTCTTCCTGGCTTCCTTCGCAATGATTGCAAGATCATAAGCCGTCGTATAGTGATCAGGATCAGGCAGACCATGAGGATTGACAAAATGGGACTCCCTGGCTCCCAGCTCCTTCGCCTTATCGTTCATGAGATCCGCGAAGCAGCTGATTCCCTCTTCTGCGCTGACCGCCCTGCCCAGCTCCTGACTCGAAATATACCGGGCAATCGTCCGGGCTGCGTCATTGCCTGATGGAAGCATCAAGGCTGAGAGAAGGTCGCGCAGCGAGAGCTGCTGTCCTTCGTATAGTCCGGCCGAGCTCTCATCCGGCGTTCGAAGCTGTGCCTCATCCCCGACCGTAACGATGGCATCCGGGTCACCTTTCTCCAGCGCGATCAGCGCCGTCAGTATCTTGGTCGTACTTGCCGGATAAAGCTTCATATGCGGATTCTTGCTGTACAGGATCTCCCCCGTGTTCTCGTCCATCAACAAGGCGGCTTCCCCCTGCAGCGTTCCAAGGGACGAATCTCCGCTGTTTAGTCTAAGATTGGACAGTCCATGAACAAGATTGGATGTTTTCTGTCTCATCAATTCCCAATTCGTTAATATCGCATAAGCCATCATGATCAGAATTACGAGCTGAACGGATTTTTTTATCATTGCGGCATTAAGCATGGCCTGCGGGCTCCTCTCCATTTTTCGAAGGGAAGAAATATAGGCCGGCTGTCCGGCAAGGGCGCAGCCGTTTCTTCTTGTAGCCTTAGTATGAAGGCAAGCCATTAATGCCCGGATAAGAAAACATAACGAAAACCTTACGGTTCTCTAAATAAAAATAACAGCTGCATGCCGGGTCATGTGTGCCGGTATGCCGCTGTTAGATGATTAAGCTTATAGTTCCTTGAGCCTTACCGAGAAAACAGTCCGCTCTATATCGCTGCTTACATGAATGCTGCCCTCATGCATCTCCACAATTTGCTTGGCAATGGCAAGCCCCAGGCCCGATCCGCCCGTATGCGTGGAGCGGGATTTCTCTACCCGGTAGAAGCGGTCGAAAATATGCGGCAGATCCGATTGCGGAATCTCTTCTCCGTAATTCACGACGTCAATCAGAATATGCCCATTATTCCGGCTTCCGAAAATATCCAGCACCCTGCCGTCTTTGCCGTACAGGATGGCGTTTGTAATCAGATTCTCGAAGACTCTGCGCAGCCTGTTACCGTCCGCAAATACATACAGGGCCGGCTCTTCAAAATGCAAACGCGCCGTAATCTGAGCCTGCTCCAGCTGAAGCTGGAACTGCTCGGCCAGCTGATGCAGCATTTCGATCAGATTGATTTTCGCGGCCTGCAGCTTGAACTCATGATTGCGCAGCCGGGTGAATTCGAACAGGTCATGAATAATCTGGCTCATCCGCTCCGATTCCTCATAGGCAAGCGAAATGTAATAACGCAGCTCCACCTCGTCGCGGTACAGATCCTGCTCAATCAACCCCAAATAACCCGTGATCGAGGTAAGGGGAGTACGCAAATCATGCGAAACATTCGTGATCAGCTCGTTCTTGGTCTGCTGGGAGCGGCGTTCTTCTTCCAGCGACAGCTGCAGCTGCTCGACGAACCGGTTAATATTGAAGGCAAGCTGGCTCAGATCACCGCCTTCCTTGACCGGGACTTTATGCGTGAAATCACCGCTTGCGATATGCTGAACATTGGCCATAATCTGTTCCAGGTACTGGGCGCGATAGATCCGTTTATCCCGCTTGAAGAAATAAAAGAGGGAAATAAGAAACAGCGGAAAGAATAAAACAATGAGAATATTCGGAAACCCGATATAATCCCTGATTAAAATATAGAAATCCATTAAATTGGCTTTAAAAAAAACAGTGTCGCGGAGATACGCCGCAGAGAACAGCATAATAAGCAGGACAGCTATCGTTGTCGCAGCGCTCCAGAAGAAGGGAATGACCCATCTAAGCTTCAATTTTGTAGCCGACCCCCCACACGGTGTGAATCAGCTTCTCGCCTTCCATTTCCTTCTCGAGCTTATCTCTCAGCCGGCTCATGTGGACGGTAACGGAATTGTTCGTTTCATAGTATTTTTCTTTCCAGATCATCTCGAAAATATCCTCCGAGCTGAACACCCGCCCCGGCTGGCCCGCCAGCAGATGCAGGATGCTGAATTCGATGGGCGTCAGCTTGATGACCCGCCCCTCAAACATGACTTTATGGGTCAGCTTGTCTATTTCCAGGGATTGAACATGAATAATATGATCGGCCTGCTGCTGCTTGGGCTGTGTCTGATAATACGTCCGTCTGAGGAGCGACTTCACGCGCGCCACAAGCTCCAGCGGATTAAACGGCTTGACCATATAATCATCGGCGCCTGTCATCAATCCCGTGATCTTGTCCATATCCCCGTCTTTGGCGCTGATCATTAATATCGGAGTCGTTTTGTTCTCGCGGATGCGAAGACAGACGCTGAGCCCGTCCAGGCCAGGCATCATAATATCCAGGATAACCAAATCCACGGGCGCCTCATCCATCAGCTCCAAAGCGCGCAGGCCGTCGCTTGCCTTGATAATGGAGAATCCCTCGTTCATCAGATAGATTTCGATTAATTGGGCGATCTTGGGATCGTCGTCGACGATTAATATTTGTTTGCTCAAAGCGCTCATCCTTTTATGTCAACTTTCTGAACTTCCTTTAAGACGAATGGTCTATACAGAAAGTTTAACATATTCGTCGTGATCATTCAGCCGCAGCTGCTGCGTGGCAAACTCGCGGTACATCACATGCGACTTGAGCAGCTCCTCATGCGTTCCGCTGCCGGTGAGCCGGCCTTTCTCGATAAAGAGTATCTGCTCTGCTTCCACGACGGTTGCCAGCCTATGGGCGATCACAAGCGTTGTCCGGCCTGCCATCAGATTCTTGAGCGCTTCCTGCACGACGACCTCCGATTTGCTGTCCAGACTGGATGTGGCTTCGTCCAGCATCAGAATCTTCGGATCGCGCAGCAGTGCCCTGGCAATGGCAATACGCTGGCGCTGACCGCCGGAGAGCTTGATTCCCCGCTCCCCCACCTCGGTGTCGTAGCCCTTGGGCAGCTCACGGATGAAGGTATCGGCATAAGCCATCTTCGCAGCCTGCACCAGCTGCTCCTGGGTCACTTCATGATGGATGCCGTAGCAAATATTTTCACGAATTGTGCCGGCAATCAAGGGACTTTCCTGGGAAACGTAACCGAACTGGCTGCGCCAAGACTGAAGCGAGAATGTCTGAATTTCATCCAAGCCCAACCGGATGGAGCCGGAGGTCGGTTCGTAATACCGTTCCAGCAGCGAGAACAAGGTGGTCTTGCCTCCCCCGCTCGGGCCAACTATCGCCGTCACCGAGCCCGGATTCACCTTGAAGCTGAGGTCGTGAATGACAGGCTCCTCCTGTCCGTAAGCGAAGGATACATGGTCAATGGAAATAACCTGATTCGAGCGCTTGACCTCAATGCCGCTCACATGATCCTCTTCTTCCGTATCAAGAATCTCAATGATGCGTTCCGTAGCTCCGATCGTTTTCTGAAACTGGGTAAAGAAGGTCGTGATCTGGCTCATCGGCATCACGATCTGGATCAGGTACAAAATAAAAGCAACCAGTTCCCCTGCCGACAGCGCGCCCGATGATACACGTATCCCGCCATATCCGATAATGACGACCAGCAGCATCATCATCACGAAGAACATCAGCGGTGCAATCAAGGCCTGCACCTTTGCTTCGCGCAGGCCAAAGCGGAACAAATTCGTAATGCCCTGCTTGCCGTTCCCATACTCCTTGGCCTCGGCGTTCGAGGATTTGACGAGACGGATTTCCGACAATACCTGGGTCAAAATCGTAGTGAAGGAGGCCGTCTCCTCCTGCAGTCCCTTGGATATTTTGAACATTTGACGCCCCAGCGGCACAAGGAACAAGGCGGCGACCGGAATAACGCCCAGCATGACAGCGGTCATTTTCCAATCCATATAGAACAGCACCACAATGGAGCCGATCACGGAGATGATCCCCGTGAAGAAGCCCGTCATATGCTCGGCGATTAAGGATTTGACGACGCCGGTATCATTAGTCATCCGGCTGATCGTCTCCCCTGTGCGGTGGCTGTCGTAGTAGCTTACCTTCAGGATCAGCAGTTTCTTCCACAGCCTGTCGCGCAGCTCGGCCACAACCTTCTGCCCGATCCGGTTGAGCATATAAATGGAGAGGCCGCTGGCAATCGTCTGGACGACGAAAATCCCGCCAATGAGACCGATTTGACCGAAGCTCAAATTGCTGATTGAGAAGCCGTCAACGAGATTTTTCGTGAATAAAGGGATAATCAGCCCGACAAGCGTCGCAGCCACGCTCATGATGACAGCGATTGTCAGGATCGGGATTGAAGGTTTGGTCTGCCTGATCATCTTGAGAAATAATCTCCAATTCCCCTTGGAAGCCGGAGGCCCGCTTGCCTGGGTGGTGCTTGCTGTTGTTTCCATCGTAAATGACTTCCTTTCTGCCTGTAGGGCGGCACGCGAATGTTGAGGTTATGTGCTTAAGCTTACATTCGTTTTTTGAACGGAATATGAACACCCTTGACAGTATTTCCGCTTCAGTGCCATGATCGGATGTAGAACCTATACGTTTGGAGGGATCGCAAGTGGCAGACAAGATCACTATGGACCGCGTGACACCGATACTGCGTATTTTCGACGAGGCCAAGGCCAGGGAATTTTATGTGGATTTCCTTGGCTTCAAGGTGGAATGGGAACATCGTTTTGAAGAAAATTTTCCGCTTTACATGGAAGTATCATTCGGTGAATGCTTTCTGCACCTGTCCGAGCATCACGGAGACAGCAGCCCGGGCTCGGCGGTACGCATCGCCATGACTCAGCTGAAGGACTACCACAGCCGGCTTCTGGGGCAGAATTACAAGTACGCCAAGCCGGGAATCGAAGAAACGCCATGGAACACGGCCGAGGTGCTGATCGGCGACCCTTTTGGCAACCGGATTATATTCTATGCTCCCTTGCAAGCGGAATAATCCAATCATGGAGCAGCTGCTTTGCACAGATGGAGCGGCTTCTTCCCTCCGGTTCCTTGCGAATGGCGGTCACGAGTGCAAGCTCCGGTATAACGAACAGATATTGGCCGCCATATCCCTTGGCAAAATAATAATCAACGCTCCCATTGAGCTCTTTGGGAGAAACCCACCAATGATAGCCGTACTCCCCGAAGATCGGCGGCTCATAATGCTGCAAGCCCTGGTGATGCCTTGATGTCGAGCTCTCCACCCAGGAAGCCGGGACGAGCTGCTCGCCGTTCCACACCCCGCCCTTCAGATAGAGCTGCCCGAACTTCGCCATATCCTGCGCGCTTATATGGAGGCCCGTTCCTCCCTCATGAATACCGGAGGAGCTGTTCCACCTGGGCCTTATGAAGCCAAGCTTGTCGAACAGATGACGCTTTGCGTAGTCGTAAACCGGTTCACCCGTTGCTTTCCTCAGAATGGCGGACAGCAGATGAGAGCCTCCCGAATTATAGGTAAAAGCTTCACCAGGCGTGTGAGCCATAGGCTGGTCCAATATGAAGGAAACCCAATCCGGGGTGCGCCTCATCTTCCAGTACGGCTTATCGAAATCAGGCCAGTGAAATCCTGGCGTCATGGTGAGCAGGTGCTCGATCAGAATTCCGCGCTTGCGGGGGTCTTCCGCTGATGCCACTTCTGCAAAATAATCCGCAATCGGCTGCTTCACCCCTTGTATGCAGCCTTCACCGATCGCAATGCCGATAAGAGCGGATAAAATGCTTTTGGTCAGGGAGTAGACGGCCCCGACACGGTCCTCGCCTTTGTCATGCCAGCTCCACGCCATCCTGCCGTCCAGCAGAACGACTGCATCCTTGATTTTGCCGGACTCCAGATGGGCTGCGGCCCCGCCTTCAAGCCTCCGGAAGGCTTCGGTCGTATGTTGATCCGCTTCCTTCAAGGCAGCGTCACTCGTTATTTGCAAGACAGCTCACTTCCCTGCTTAAGTTTATAATTCCGCTTGTACGATCCATCTGCAGATACGTTATATTATAGGCTGTTTCACCATCCATAACCAAATGAACCAAGGCGTGCCTCACAGCAGCCTTCAAAATGTTACCCTTTTGGAAGGACTTCCGATTTTTATGTGGAACATATAGGGCGTAGCAGGAAAATTTCGATCATATGGGGGAATGGATTTACATGGCACTTATTCAATGCGATTTTTACTCGGAGTCGCTCGGGCTCAGCACTTCAATGAATGTGATTTTGCCCCAGACGACGTATTCCCAGATTGGCATGGAAACGCAGTCACACGGAAACAAGCACCGGACGCTGCTGCTGCTGCACGGCTTGTCCGATGATCACACCATATGGCTCCGCCGCACCTCCATCGAACGTTATGTTGCGCCGCTTGGCCTTGCCGTCGTTATGCCCGCCGTAGGACGCAGCTTCTATACCAATATGGTCAGCGGTCTGGATTACTGGACCTTTATCAGCGAAGAGCTGCCTGCGCTGGCACGCTCCTTCTTCCCGCTTTCGGACAGGCGGGAGGATAATTTCGTCGCAGGCCTGTCCATGGGCGGCTATGGCGCCTTCAAGCTGGCGCTCAGCCATCCCGATCGTTATGCAGCCGCGGCAAGCTTGTCCGGCGCGCTTGATGTGACCGGCTTTTACAAGGACCGGAACAAAGACCTTGATCTGATTTATGGCAGCGTCGAGCAGCTGCGTGACAGCCCTAATGATTTGTTCAGACTGGCGTCGGATGCCGCGGAGCATCAGAATCCTCCCCAGCTCTTCCAATGCTGCGGCACCGAGGACTTTCTCTATGGGGATAATTTGCGTTTCCGCAAGCATGCCGGGGATCTGAAGCTGCCGCTCACCTATGAGGAGGAGCCGGGCAGTCACGATTGGGGCTATTGGGACCGCAAAATACAGCGGGTGCTGGAGTGGCTCCCCCTTCATGAGCACAGCAACGCATAAGCTTGCTTCAACATAGTACGGCATATAGACCTTCAATCCGGGATTGAAGGTCTTTTTCTATATGAGCATGATAGGCGTGACGGCAATTCCGGAAGGGAAGCTGCCCGTAGGCAGAACGGAGACCGGCATATGATTCTGCGTGTCGATAACGGCGACATATCCGAAGGTCAGGACGGTTGCGTAAACTTTGGACCCGTCGCTGGTCACGGCCAAATCGCTCAGTTGGCTTCCTTCGGGCAGATCGATCATGGTGAGCATTTCGTTGCGTGACAGATTAATCGCCATAATTTCGTCGCTCCCCCGGTTCGCCACATAGGCAAGCGATCCGTCAGGCGTGATGACGATGCTTTGGGGATCACTGCCGGGAATTAAAGCGATCGTCTTCACAATCGTTCCGGTCTGGCTGCGAATGACATAAATGCGCTCATAATAAATATCCGTCACATAGATGAATGTGCTGCAGGGGGTAATCGCAAGAGCCGAGGGCTGGCTTCCTTCCGGCAGCTGGAGCATGGAAATCGTGCGTTTTGAAGTATCCAGGACAACGACGGCTCCTGCGCTGATGAGACAGCAGTAAGCGTGTTTTCCGTCCGGCGCGACCGCAATATAGGATGGGTCGCAGCCCTCCGGCAGTGGGATCAGCTTGAGTATCGCAAGCGAATTTGTATCGATGATGGCAATGTAATCCGCCACGAGAGTTGAGACATACGCGATTTTCCCGTCTGGAGCAATGGCTGCCCCCAGCGGCACGGCATTGGCGGGGAAATGAATCTCGGCGCGTATGGACTGGGTGAAGGAATCGATCACTTTCACTGTCTTGTCTCCCGGACAGGTCACGTAGACGTTCGAGCCATCAGGGGTGATGGCCACCTGTCTTGGACTGCTGCCGGCGTTCAGCGGCAAGGTCGCAATCCTCGTATCGGTAGAGGTATCGATAACAGTGAGACTGTGCTGGGTGTGATTGGCCACATAGGCCAAGCCTTTCTCGTCCCGGTTCGCGCTCCGGACTGCGGGCATTGGATGGATATGAAGCATATTTCCGTCCGCATCCAGCTCAGCCGCCGTGGCTGCAACATCGCGTCCGCCAGGACCCCCGGCGACGATACGAATGCCGAAGCTCTGAAGATTCTGCACTGTATGGCTGATGGCAAATGCGGATTCCTCCTGCTGCGCCGGCGCAAGTGCAACAAGCCGAATCGTGCGCACCTGCTCGCTCCCGAATTCCCCCTCATCCCGGACAGATCCGGAATGGAATCTGTAGTATTGAATGCCAACCACAGCATGATGCCTTCCCCTGTTAACAGCTCTGATGGCGATCGTTATCGAATTGGGATGATTGCGGTTCAACAGCATTCCTGTATCCAATATCGGCATTCAATCCGCCCTCTCCATGCTTTCATTCTCTATGCTATGAAAGGATAGAAGAATGCGCGAGGGGTATCTCACTATATCACGAAGATAGATTTATTCCTTAAATCAATTTGTGCTTTCCCGGCATGTAATCCGCTACATTAATCCTTCGCGCATGCAGAAACATCTTCCGACTGCCCTGGAAAATCACCGGGGACGTTCATGCATGACAGTCTGCTTATGCGGCAGTCCGACCAGGTGATTAGCCTTGATCAGAGGCACTGGAGCTGCAGCGGGAGCCTGTGTCCATTTGGTTTTCACCGTATCGTTCAGCATGCGGATAAAGCTGCGCCCTGCGTTGCCGATGAATTTGTCCTTGCGGTAAATCAGGCAAATTTCCTCCTGCGGCCTGGGACCGGAGAGCGGTATCAGCTTAATGTCGCTCAGGCCGAGGATTTCCATGGGCACGCGGGATACAATCGAAGCCCCCACACCGCTGCGGATCAGCTTGATCAGGGAAGAGGAATTGGACGTCTCGATATGCGGCATCAGCTGGAATCCCAGCTTACGGCAGTGCTCGTTCACAAGCTGCCGGCACTGGTGATCGCTCGTGAGCATGACCGTCTTCATATTCTTGATGTCCTCAAAGCCAAGGATGTCATGAACGGCATAAGGATGATCAGCCGCGACTGCGAGAATCATTTCATCCTCATACAGCGGCACGGCCATCAAGCGCTCGTCAGGAGCCGGGCGCATGGCTATACCCAGATCGGCTTCCGATTGCAGCACCTGATCGACCACCCGCGTGGAACCAAGAATCGCAAGCGATACCTCAGGATAGGCGCTGTGGTAATCGGCTACCATCTGACCGAGCAGCAGATCTACCGCCCCCGGAATGACACCGACCCTCAGCCTGCCTCGTTCCTGGGTGCGCATTTCAGAAAAATAATCCTTCACATACTCGATACGCTGAAAAATTTCCTCGCACTGCTCGTACAGCACCTGCCCTGCTTCCGTGATCGCAATCCGCTTGCCAAGCCGGTCAAATAAAGGGAGCTCCATCTCTTCTTCCAGCACCTTGATCTGCTGGCTTAACGTAGGCTGGGAGATGCCAATAGACTCCGCTGCTTTGGAGAAATGCAGCTCCTTGCAAAGCGCCCGGAAATATTCCAGCTGTCTCAGTTCCACTTGATCTCTCCTCATTCCCTGATTATAGTCTGTTGCTATTATAATAATAGATATTATCGTATTGATCAATAATAATTCGATCCCTATACTTGTGAATATTCAATTAACACATGGGATCGGGGGAACTTGCCAATGAAAACAGTATCAGAAACAAAGTCAGGCAGCGGGTTTATGCTTCTTATCATCTGTTTGGGCGTATTTATGGTTTATCTGGACAGCACGATCGTCAATACGGCCCTGCCGTCGATTCAGCAATCGTTCGGACTTGGCGTGTCCGGGCTGCAGTGGCTCCTGGACATTTATGTACTGGCCTTTGCCTGTATGTTAATGACAGCGGGGACGCTCGGAGATTTGTTCGGCCGAAAAAAACTGTTTATCGCAAGCCTTGCCGGCTTTACTCTCTCTTCAGTGGTATGCGCGCTTGCTCCTAATGTCGGGACACTGCTTGCCGGGCGCGTGCTGCAGGGTCTATTCGGTTCAGCAGTCATACCCATGTCCCTCGCGCTTATTACGGTTCTCTATCCGCTGCCGGCTGCCAGAGCCAGAGCCGTCGGATTATGGGCCGGCATCGGCGGGCTCGCGCTGGCGGGAGGACCCATTATTGGCGGGCTGCTGATTGACAGCATCGGCTGGGAAAGTATTTTCTGGATTAACGTTCCGATTGGTACCCTGGCTGTGATCATTCTTGCAATGAAGCTGAAGGTTCAGGAAGTGACAGTCAACAAACGGATTGATTTCATCGGTCAGGTTTTGTTCATCCTCGGAATTGCCGCGCTCACCTTCGCGCTGATTCAAGGCAGCTCCGAAGGCTGGGGCTCCCTCCTCATTATCGGCAGCTTTGCCGTCTCTGTTCTATGTCTTGTCCTGTTCTATCTGTGGGAGCACTCCTGCAGCGATCCCATGCTTCCGCCTGATTTCTTCAGGAACCGAATCTTCATCATGGCATGCCTCGTCAATTTATTGAGCTTCTTCGGAATGTTCGGGGTGATGTTTCTGATGACCCTCTTCTTTCAAACCATCAACCAGCTGACGCCTACCGAAACCGGAATCCGTTTTCTGGCGTTGACAGGCGCCATTATGATTGGCTCTTATGTCACGCCGCGGATCTATTCCCGGATCGGAACCAGGACCACCATTATAATTGGCGCCTTCATGACGGCCGGCGGATTGCTGGGCTTGTTGAATGTGGGACCGGGCAGCGGTTTTGCCGCTTACGGATGGCCGATGATGCTTATCGGTCTGGGAGTATCCTTAGTCGGCGCTCCGGCTACGATGGTGCTGCTGTCCTCGGTACCGCCGGAGCGTGCAGGCGCCGCTTCAGGCGCGTCACAAACCTTTCGTCAGGTCGGATCGATATTCGGAATTGCCCTGTCCGGCTCTATACTGCTGCATCGGATGAAGACTGATGTTCCCGGGGCTTTTGCCGATGCTCCGCTTACCGACGACGCCAAAACAGCGGTTATTTCCACTCTCAGCGGAGGAGATTTTTCCATTATGGCCAAAAGCGGACCCGATGCCGGCCTTACTGCGATGGTACTCGAGCGCATCAGCCCGATATTCGCTCACGGCCTTCACCAGGCTATGCTTGTGGCCGCCGCAGGTGGTATTCTTGCTGCGATATGCACTTTCGCGCTTTATCGTCATAGCCGCGCCGATGAAGCAAAGGCCGGCGCAGGGAAACCGAATCCTTCCGGAGCAGTTAACGCGGAATCATAAATGTCATTTTGCGGAACAGTTGAGTTCTCCATTTGTGCTATCCGCCATTCAACATTAATCCCGATGTTCACTCGGATAGTCTGCTTCTAAAGCTCATTGGTAATATGCTACGATAGACAATAATGAATGTTCAACTAATAATGGGAAATTAATCTTCCCGTGGAAGAAGGGGATACCAGGATGGAGAAAGATATGAACAGCGAAGCTGGACTGGAAAGCAATCTTCCCGATGGTTTAGCCAAACCTGCACGACGGGCGCTCATTGCGGCTGGGTATTTGCGGCTTGAGCAGCTAAGCAAGCTCCGCGAGTCAGATCTGCTCATGCTGCACGGCATGGGGCCCAAGGCGCTGGGTCAGCTCCGCGGCGCTCTGGCTGCCAGGGGCGAAACATTCGCCGAGTGAGCAAACCGATTACCTGTCAGTGAAAAGCAGGTACTTCTGGTGACCTGCGTTTCTCTGACGGCATATAAATTTATACCATAAATTATTAATGTCATTAAATTATAGATTTGAACCGGCATCTTGCAATCTTCTGGCTAATAATCGCAGCAAAAAGAAAGCTCCCCTTAAAAAAGAAGCTTTCTAAACAACCAGCCATTGTCCGTCCCACTTGTTCCTGAATGATCCTAATCGATATAAATGCGGGTCACTCGGGATGTCAGCGCAGCTGATATCTCCTGCCCCGCACCTCCCAGATTGGCAGCTAACTCTTCACAGGTGATGCGCTCGCGGCCATTCTCGCCGATTAGCGTAACCTTCGTGCCTACCGCATATTCCCGGGGCAGACGAATCATTATCTGATCCATCCCGATCTTGCCGATTACCGGTACCCTATGTCCGTCAATGATCATTTGTGAATGCCGCAAGCTTTGCGACCAACCGTCGGCGTAACCGATCGGAACCGTTCCCACCCACTCGTCCCGGCTAGCCCGGTAAGCCTGATCATAACCCACATACCCGCCTTTCTTCAGCCGTTTCACCTGGATCAGGCTGCTGTACAGGCTTAATGCGGGATCCAGCTTCACAGCGCCCGCTGCTGTCCCGGGGCCAAAGCCATACATGGCAGCTCCGATCCGCACCATATCCATAGCCATCTCCGGAAAGCGCAGCGCCGCAGCGCTGTTTGCGCAGTGGAAGACATTCACATGGACCTGCGAGCTTGCGACCCAGGCTATCATCTCCCGAAAACGGTCAAATTGTGCCCTCAAGTAACCGGTATCGGCGCCGCCTGCAGTGGCGAAATGGGTAAACACCCCGTCCACGATGATGTCGGATGCGCGCAGCCAAGGGAGCATTTCCTCCCATTCCGGTTTCTCCCGGATTCCAAGCCGGCCAAGACCTGTGTCCATTTTGACATGAACCTTGAGCGAGAAAGGATAGAAGGTATGCATGCATACCCGCCGCATTTCCTTGAACCATGCTGCCGCCGTGACGGTCACCATAAGATCGTATTCAATCGCGATTGGAACCTCCTGCGGCTTGATCGGCGTCAGAATGAGAATCGGCAGCTCGATGCCCTGCTTCCTGAGCTTCAATGCTTCGCTCAAATAAGCAACTCCCAATGTATCGGCTCCGGACCTTACCGCTATTTCAGCCGTTTCCAAAGCGCCGTGACCGTACCCGTCCGCTTTCACGACAGCCATCAGCTTGGCGGATGCAGGCAGGCGCTTTTTGATTGTGCGCAGATTGTTCCCGATGGCCGACAAGTTTACTTCTGCCCACGTGTTACGGTATATTTCCGATGCGACAGTTGTTATCATGGCTTACCCCTCCCCCTGCCTTCAGCCAGCTTTCAGAACCTGATCCTTCAATAAACTTGAAACAACGTCCTCCAGCATCAGCGCCCTGGAAGCTTTAATCCAGATCAAGGCATCCTGCTTGAGGATGGTTTTAATATGACGGACCATCTCCTGCTTGTTCGTATAATGAAATACATGGCCAGCATTCATCCTCTTAAGGGCGCTGCGGGCAGTGTGTTCCGATAAGGGACCAAACGTGAATAAATAGTCCAGCTGCTCCGCGTCGGCCAGTGAGCCAAGCTCCTCATGCAGCGAAACTGCCTGCTCGCCCATATCCTGCATATCACCCAGGACGGCTATTTTTTGCCTGCTGCCCGGAAGGGTATATAACGTCTGCAGGGCTGCAGCTGCGCTTGCGGGATTGGATTTATACGTGTCGTTGATAATGGTGAAATGATCGGTGCGAACAACCTCATTGCGCATTCCTGTCAGCTTGGCCTCAGCCAGTCCCGCTTTCACCGTGCCCAGGTCCATGCCAAGATTGGATGCGACCGCAATCGCGGCAAGAGCATTCACCAGCTGGAAATGTCCTATTAACGGGATAGTTAATGACATTAACAAGTCCTGGGCAATTTTGAAGCTTGTTCCCTCCAAATTCATCTCATGGCAGACGGGGTGATAGTCATTGTGAGCTTCCATCCCGAAGGTCTTGAGATCAAAAGGCCATTCCTGTTCACCCAATCCCGTCCGAAGCATAGGATCATCGCCATTGTAATAAAGGGTTCCTTCCCGTTTCAAGCCATGAAGGATTTCCAGCTTCGCCTTCAGGATATTCTCTTTGCTGCCCAAATCGCCCAGATGAGCATCACCGATATTCGTAATAATCGCGATATCCGGAAGAGCCAGGGAGGACAGCAGTGCGATTTCGCCAAGTCCGGACATGCCCATCTCCACGACAGCCATCTCGGTATCCTCATCCAGCCCCAGCAGTGTAAGAGGCACACCCAGATGATTGTTCAAATTGCCGAACGTTTTCTGCGTTCTGAACGACTTTGAAAGACAGCCTGCAAGAATATCCTTCGTTGACGTTTTGCCGTTGCTGCCCGTTATCGCGATCACCTTCACCGGCAGCTGCATCCGGTATTCCCTGGCAAGCGCCTGAATCGCCGTAAGCGTATCAGTCACCAGCAGCACCGGAATCCCGCCAATCGGCGGATTGGGCTCAGACTTGTTCCAGAGCATTGCTGCCGCGCCAGCTTCAATCGCCTGCCGGGCAAATTCATGTCCATTGAAGCGCTCGCCCGCAATCGGTATGTAGAGATTACCCTGCTGCAGCGTGCGCGTGTCAATGGAGACTCCCCTAATTTCGACGGCCGCCTGCTCCTGCGGAATCTTGTTCATCGCCCGTACCATAACAGATAGTTGCTGAATCGTTTTTTGTATCATCTTCAAATCACTCCCTTGAATACTGAATCAATTGTTTCTCCGCATGGCGGTTGAAGGCATAATCGATCAGCTTCTCTATCAGCTCGGAATAGGTGGTTCCATCAGTCCGCTCCCACATAACCGGATACATGCTGAAGGCTGTAAATCCCGGAAGCGCATTAATTTCATTCACATACAGTCTTCCCGCATCCTCAATGAAGAAATCCACGCGCGCCAGTCCCGAGCAGTTCAACGCCTGATAGGCAAGCTCAGCCGCCTGCCGGAGCTGCCCGGCCAGAGCGTCCGGAATGTCAGCGGGAATGGACATCGTCAGACGGCCGTCAATATATTTGGCATCATAGTCGAAGAAGGCTTTATCCTGAAGGAACTCGCCGGGGACAGAAACCAGCGGGCGTTCATTACCCATCACGGCCACTTGAATTTCTCTTCCCCGCACCTCCTTCTCCACGACGATTTTACGGTCGTAACGGTAAGCATTCTCAATGGCATCTGTCAGCCGCTCCTTGTCCAGACATCTGGTGATGCCAATGCTGGAGCCCAAAGAGGCAGGCTTGATATAGCAGGGAAATCCGATTTCTTCCTCGACCCGGCTCAATATGCTTCCCTGGTCCTCTATCCACCTCATGTGCGGGAAAGTCAGGTAATCCGCCTGAGGAAGGCCCGCCGCAGCCAGCACCTCCTTGGTGACAGCCTTATCAAGCGTTAAAGCGGACGCGAGTACGCCGTTGCCGACATAGGGCACATTCAGCAGCTCCAGCAGTCCCTGGATCGTGCCATCCTCGCCGTTTGCGCCATGCAGCATGGGCAGCACGACTTTTTTGCCTTGCACCGCAAATAAACGGGTCAGAATGCTGCCAATCGATCCTGCCGGTTCTTCCTCGGCAGCTTCGAGAACCAAATCGCTGATTGCAAAATCTTTGCCGGTGAGCTTCCCTTGGCTGCACCAGCAGCCTTCCCGCGTTATATATATGGGGTACAGATCAAATTTGCTTTCATTTATCGCCTGCATAACGGTATAGGCTGTTTTCAATGAGATCTCATGTTCAACAGATTTTCCTCCGTAGAATACATACAGCAATGTTTTCATATAAAAAAAGCCTCCCGGTTGTCTATCGGTTATCTCGTACTAGCATAACCAAAGAAACTAAAGAGACTCCTAAAAAAAGCTTAAGAAATCATTAAGAAAATGGCACTGTTTATAACATCGGGCTTGGCCAATCAAGGATTCACGTCTATTATAGACGAGCCCGGGTTAGGGAAGGTATGATAATAAACACATCATATCGAGAAAGAAGGAATACGAGATGAGCCAACGATCCATGACCCTATTAGCGATATCCGGCAGCCTTCGCGCCCAATCCTCCAATACCAGATTGCTGCAGGCAGCAGCCGCATTAGCGCCTTCCGGAATGCATTTTACTTTCTACGAAGGGCTCGGCAGCCTGCCTCACTTCAATCCCGAGATCGATACCGACACCCCTCATCCTGCTGTGGCCGAACTGCGAGAGCGGTTGAAGCAGGCGGATGGCGTGATCATCTGTACCCCGGAATATGCAGCCGGAGTGCCGGGATCGCTGAAGAATGCCCTAGACTGGATCGTGTCCTCCGGAGAGTTTATGGACAAGCCGGTATCCGTTATCAGTGCTTCCCCCAACCCGCTTGGCGGAGACAAAGCCTATGCTTCCCTCCTGCTGACGCTGAATATGATGAGCGCCAAGGTAGTAGAGAATGCTTCGATGACCATTCCGATGATTACAATTAAGCTGAACGCAGCAGGCGAAATAACCGATGCCGCAACATCCGATTCGCTGCGCAATGTTCTTCAGGCGCTTGCTGAGGCAATCCCGGACTAAAGCGTGCTACTTCGCATTCACATCCAGGATAAAACGCTCCAAGCCGCTTGGATCCGTGATGCGGCTGTTGCATTCATGACTTTTGAAACACATATAATTGCCGATAGCCTTGTAATACTCGGGAGAGCCTGAGACTTTTTTTCGGGAAATCGCCGTAACCAGCGCCACTTCTCCAAAACCCTTGCATATGCAGCATAGATCCTTCCTGCTGTTCAGCGAGTATTTCCCTTCAACGCCGATCATTTCGCCTTGATGCTCATAAATCAAATACATCCGGCTCGTCCCGATATCGGGCCATCCGAAATAGGTATAGGAATAATCATGCTGAAGCGAAGGATCCGGCAGCCTGACCTTCTTGTTTTTGGGAAAAAGCTCCCGGACCAGCTTCTCCGTGACCTCCGGAAATGAGATGCGGTAAGCCGCCAGAGCGTCCAGATAATCTTGAAACTCCTGTTCCGTCCGGAGCTTGATGATGAACAGCAGCAGTTCCTTCTGAGTATCGGTCAGCTCCGGGAACGCGGCCAGTATTTTGGTTTCCACGCTATATTTGACCGCCTCAATGACAGAGGCATCAGAACTTGTACGGATTGTCCGGCCGAGATAGGCGGCCTCATTGTTAATGACATTAAATTGATGATTGCGTATAAAAGGCTTCTGCATCATGGTTCCCCTTCCTTGCACTTGCACGCCCTTTCTATTTTTACAAAAATTCAATGATTTATCAATCCCATCCATAAAGAAAAAGAACATAGGCCAGCTGCGCACACACAGCCTGGTCCATCTCCATTAAAATACTGCTTCCTTTCTCCTGTAAGGCTCTGCTGCTTTGCTGAGAATGAAAAAGACGTTACCCGGATGATTTCACCCGAAAACGTCTTCACTCGTTAAGATTAAAGAGTCTGCACTGTGCAGTTGTCATAGCAAAAACTAAAGACCAAGCTCGGAGAGGCCGGGATCGTTATCCGGGCGCCGCCCCAAAGGCCAGTGATATTTCCGCTCAGCGTAGCTGATAGGCATATCATTGATTGATGCGTAACGGCGCTTATTCAAGCCATTCGCATTAAACTCCCAGTTCTCATTCCCGTAAGACCGGAACCATTGGCCGCTATCGTCATGCCATTCATATGCGAAGCGTACTGCGATGCGGTTGCCGTTGAATGACCAAAGCTCCTTGATCAGCCGGTAGTCCAGCTCTTTATTCCACTTTCTCGTCAGAAAGGCTATGATCTCTGTTCGTCCCACAGGGAATTCGGCCCGGTTCCGCCAACGGCTGTCTTCAGTGTAGTCCAGTGCCACCAGCTGCGGATTACGCGTGTTCCAGTCATCTTCCGCCTTGCGGACTTTTGCAGTTGCCGTTTCCAAAGTAAAGGGCGGCATAATAATTTGCATACAGGTTCTCCTTGTCTGTTGTCATTCCGCTGTATCAATGCGTCAACATCACTCGAATTTGAAAAAAAATCGCTTTTTCACACTGGTCTTGTGTACCATTGTATGAAGCTGCGGATAATGTGACACCAATTGACGTGCTGCTTTCAGGCAAACTTATGCATTCTATAAGGTGACAAAAAGCCTGCTTGGCGCAAGCAGGCTTCTTCACTATTGATAGAAATCCCATAAGCAAAATTGGCTGACAGCAAGCTGTTCCATGCTCTTCCCATCAGCCCTGCGGCCCTTCAGCCAGAAGCTGACGTATTTCCTGCAATCTGGCAGCCATCGTCTTCAGCTCAATTGCCAAAAAATCCTCATTGGCCTGTTCAAATGCAAGCTGCAGCTGTCTCAGGCTTGCTTCAGCAGCCGGTAGCAGCCCGTAGGCTTGCTCGGTGTGCCCGTAGAAAGGGTGCACCTTCATATCTTGTTCATTGTTCATAATCTCCAATCCCTCCATCCGGTCAGCATTACTCTAACATCCGGATTAAAGGAATGTCCAGTCCTGATAAGGCCGGCAGTTGAAATTCTTACAGGTCAAGAAACCCCGTAACGACGTTGCAATTGCTCCAACAAGCCGGTTCCCCGAAACGGTTAACTGCCCCGGTATGTGCTGTATCCCCCGGGAGCGACCAGAAGCGGAACATGAATCGGCGAACCTGCCTCGTGTACCCGGAAGCGTACCGGAATCTGATCCAGAAACGTCTCGTTTTGCTCCCGCCCCGGTTCGCGGCTTGCAAAATAATCTCCAGCCTCAAACACCAGCTGGTATTCGCCAACCGCCAGGTCGCACGCGGCAAGCAGCGGGGCTTCCAGGCGGCCATCCGCATTTGTCTCCACAATCTTAATCAGCACAGGTTCGCTGCCCTCTTGAAGCGACCACAATTGGATACGCATACCCGATGCGGGCAATCCTCGTGAAATATCCAGCACATGCGTTGTCAACCCGCCGCTCATTCTTCAGTCCCCATTGCGCCGTCGGCAGGACGGCCTGCCGTTCCATCCTCTTCGCCGCCGGGCAGAGCCTTCCCCTCTCCCTCATCCGCCAAATCCTCCTGAGTCATGGAGAAGCCCTGAAATCCAAACGGCGGCCGGGCCTCAGTAAATACGCCGGCTTTGGATTGCGAACCCGGCTCAACCACCGTCTCCCAGGTGCGGTTGTTGGACTCGAATCTGATCTCAGCCAACTGCGGGAACCGCTTCAGCAGCCTTAGTCCGATCTGCACAATCAGATATTGGATCGATGGCGTCTTATATTCATGAAAAACGTGATGGGCAATATCGCTTGCCTGCGCAGCGGAAACATAGCGCCCTTCCCCGGCGTCGAGCGCATCGTCAATATGGGAATACCGCCAATGAATATTGAGAAACACAAATAAAGGCCGATCGTAGCTGTCCGGCAGCGTCGTATATTCATCCCGGATAAAACCAAAAAAGGAGCTCCCGCTCACTTTGATCAGCTGCAGATCGGACAAGCTGCTCCAGCCCTCCGTGATCTGAACGCCACGATTGGACCGGGCAAGCTCAAGCTTGGCGCCGGCATGTTCATTATGCGACCGCCTATACACCAGCCCGCTGTCTTCAAAACCCGCTTCGCCGTTTACCTGCAGCGGTTCGAAAGGAATCCGGTCCGCCGCAATCTCGATCATGGTGATGTGCGTGTATTTCTCCAGAAACCGGCGGCCCAGATAAGCGATAAATCCTTCGGTAGTCGCGCCTTCATAATCACCGGCATGGCAAAGGATGAAATTTTTCATCGAATCTGTCGCAACAACCCATGTATTATCTCCTTCGATAAAAGAACCGAGCAAAAGATCGCTGCTCACGGCAAATGTAATATGATGAGCGAAGATGACATTGGAATCGCCTCTATGGGCGGACTCGGGAATAGCGGAGACAGTCAGCGGTTTGGCATAGGTGCGGTATGCCATCACGTCGCCTTTTCCGTAATAAAGCGTGCGGCCACTGCTTGTTTTCATCATGCATGTCATCTCCTTTCCTTGATGTTGGAGACCTGTTATTTCGCATTTTCCTCGATCAGATCATTCAGACGAAACCAGGCAATCTGGGCGATTTCCCCTAAGGCCTTGGTCCGCTCTTCTTCCTCGGTGTTCATCATCCTCGCGTTCATATCCGCAAGAATCTCCTCCTTTGCCTTCCCGCGGACCGCGAGAATATAAGGAAATCCGTATTTTTCAAAGTATTTGCCGTTTAATTCGGCGAATGCGTCATGCTCTCCTTCAGACAGCTGATTCAAGCCAGCCCCCTGCTGCTCCTTGACCGAATGCACGCTTACCTGCAGCCTCGTCGCAAGATCGGGATGCGCCTGGATCAGCGCCAGCTTCTTGCGGGACGAGGAGCCGTGTACGGCCTGCATCATCGCGTCATGAAGCTCTCTTACCGTATAGAACGGCCTGTTTCTCCATGCCGCCTCGGCCACCCATGGGGAATTCTCGAAAATATCGCCAAGCCTGCGCACGAACAGCTCACGACTGAAAGTATTTAACTGCCAGAGGGAGATTGTCATGACCGGCAACCTTCATGAACGGCATAACCGGTGCAGCTTGAGACGCTAATCTCAACATTGCCCCGTTCAGGCAGCGCCACTCCACCCTTACCTGCCAGAAATGCGCCGAAGGCTGTGCTGCCTGCGGTTATGGCCTGACTTGAACTTTCCATAATTCTGCGCAATAGAGCGCTATAATGATCTCTGTATTCTTCCGCCATTATCATTCTCCCCTTCCCATATCAATCGCGCGTTGAACGGCTCTGAGGATGCCGCCGTAGCCGGTGCATCTGCAAAGATTGCCCGATAATGCCTCTTCCACTTCCGCCGCCGTCGGCGATGGATTATCTGTGAGCAGCGCGGTCACCGATACAATCATGCCCGCCGTGCAATATCCGCATTGATAGCCGCCTTCCTCCAGAAAAGCCTGCTGAACGGGGTGCAGTCCGCCGCGGTCCAGGCCTTCGATTGTCGTGATATGCTTTCCCGAACACTGATATGCCATAGTCAGGCAGGCATTCACCGGATTGCCGTCCATCAGGACCATGCAGGCCCCGCAGCGTCCAATCTCGCAGGAGCGCTTGGTCCCGGTCAGCTGCAGATCCTCCCTGAGCACGGACAAGAGCCTTTTGGACGGATCAACCTGAAGCTCGACCTGCTTCTCATTGATCGTACAGGTCAGCGACGGTCCGGCCTGCGGTACCGTTTCCCTCCAAGACTGGCCGCTCATCTGCCGCTCACCGCCTTCCGCGCAAAGGAAGGGCGCTCCTGCAGCTCGGACGGATCGATCGGCAGTCTGGTGATCCATTTGCCGACGGCGTCATGGACGGCTGCCGTAATCGCCGGAGCCAAACCTACCGTGCCTATCTCGCCAATGCCCCTTGGTCCGTACTCGTCTCCTTCGGGAAGCTCCTCAATCGGCAGCACTTTAATGCCCCCGCGCATATCGGCCATCGTCGGGATGAGGTACGTATCCAGATTCTTCGCGAGATATTGCCCCTGATCCATCAGCGAGTTTTCGGAGAGGGTATAACCAAGCGCCATACTGCTCCCACCTTCAATCTGGCCCAGATAACCCTGCGGATTCATTACGGGACCGGCTGCAACGGCATGAAATTGATCAAGGACGCGCACCCTTCCTGTCAGTGTGTTAACCTCCACCTTCACCGCCACTGCGCCATAGGAATAGATGAAATGCGCTCCCACCCTGCCGAACGAAGATGTTGGAAAATGAAAACCGGTCTCCGCTGTGAGAGGTTCACCCGCAGTCAGGGCAAGTTCTTTATAGGTGAGGAGCAGCTCTGTAGGTGCTGGTTGAGGTAAAGGCTCAGCTGATATCCCACCGAAGCCTGCAGCATCCGAAGCGGCTCTGCCCGTACACTCCCGCTCATTCGCCTTGGCATAGATGCCGCCGGGACCGAGTGCCAGCTGATCGGACGGCAGCCCGAGCGCCTGACCCGCCGCCTCCAGCAGCTTGCCCGTGAAGAGCGGCTGCAGGTTGCGCAGCGATTTCCACATCATGCTCGTCGCCCGCGATGCGGTGCTGGAGCCGCTCCGCGGCACATGATCGGTATCGCCAATGATCAGCCTCAGGTCGCCGGGGGAGAATCCGAACTGCTCGATCAGCATCAGCTCAAGCGTGGCAAGCAGCCCCTGCCCGAACTCTTCATAGCCGAAGGCGGCCTCGATCCGTCCGTCTCCCGCAAGGGTGAGCCTTCCTCCCGCAAAGTCGGGGATGCCCACGCCAAGACCCGAGCCATGCATAATGTAAGCCGCTCCCACTCCGGTATGCAGCCAAGGCTCCCGCCTGCGCTCCGTCTCCTGCTTCTCGGCGGAATGCCTATCCCTCCAGATCGCCGCTTCCGCCATTGCTTCCCATGCCTGGCGTGCTCCGTCCGTTACGGCAATCGGCTGGCCGAAGGGACCCGGGTCAGCAGGCTCACGCAAATTTATTCGGCGCAGCTCCCAAGGATCCATGCCCGCGGACAGGGCCAACCGGTCCATCTGACCCTCCAGCGCGAAGACCGCCTGATTTCCTCCGAAGCCGCGGAATTCTCCCGACATCCCGTTATTGGTATAAACGGATATGCTTTGAATATCCGTATGCTCATAGCGGTAGGGGCCAAGCACATGCTCGGTAGCGAAATTCAGCACCTCCGCTCCAAGTGTCGCATAAGGGCCGGTATCCGCCGTTATTTGGACCTCATGCGCCATAATCCGGCCGTTCCCATCGATCCCTGTCTTCATATGGATGGACATGGGGTGGCGTTTGAGTCCGGCCCGCACCGATTCCCAGCGGGAGTTGTGAATGCGGACCGGACGCTTCGCAGCCAGTGCCAGAAGGGCGCCATACGGCTGTACATTCAGCTCGTCTTTGCCGCCGAAGGAGCCGCCGATAGGACTCGATATGACGCGAATCCCGCTCTCCGGCAGTGCGGTGATGCGCGCCAGCTGCAGCCGGTCAAGAAAACCATGCTGCGTTGGCGCATATACAATCAGACGGCCATTCTCGTCAGGAACAAACAGACCGCCTTCCGTTTCCATATAGGTGTGCATCTGCCTTGGCGTTGTATAAGTTTCCTCCACGATATGGCGGCATGCGGCAAATCCGGATGCAATATCGCCATGACTGTAACCGGTGCGATGAAGCACATTGCCATGGGCATGGAGCAGCGGGGTTTCCTCCTGGAGCGCCTGAACGGGATCCCCGATAACCGGCAGCACCTCGTAATCGACCTCAATCAATTGCAGCGCCAGCTCTGCCAGCTCTGCCGTTTCCGCTGCGACCGCTGCGACGGCATCCCCAACGTACCGGACCCGGTCCGTACAGAAGACGGGCTGGTCCTGAACGGCAATGCCGAAAGCATTCAGCCCCGGGACATCCCCGCTTGCAAGCACGGCATGAACGCCGCGCAGCTGTTTGGCTTTATCCATGCGTATTTCAATGATCATTGCATGGGGATGGGGGCTCCGCAATATACGGCCAACCAGCGTTCCCTCTGCGGTCATATCCGTCAGGTAGGCGAGCTTGCCTGTGACCTTGCCTGGACCATCCGGTCTTACCCGCCAGCGCTTGCCGCTGGCCTTGCGGTTTAACAGCATATTCTCCACCGCCTCTGTTTTGGAATCGGTTGTCAGGCAGATCACAACGGAGTACATCACCTATATCGGGTATTGCCGTTACCATTCCAGCTGCGCCAGATCCTTGCCGCAATGAGATTGGCAGCCGTTTGCTTGCGGTATGCTGCGGATGCAAAGGCATCGCCAATCGGCTGATACTCAATAAGAATCTGCTCATAAAGGCTGTCAAGAAGCTCCTCATCGACAGATCTGCCCTCCAGCAGCGTTTCAGCCGCATGCAGACGGACAGGGACCATCTGTCCCCCGCCCGCGGCAATGCGGACATCAGACAGCCGGCAGCTTCCATCCATGGCTCCGGTTAACGCCGTTGTTACCAAAGATGGCGTGAAGCTCTCCCTGCGCCCCACTTTCTCATAGGCATAAAAGTAATTTTGCGGCAGCACAACGGAGCCTTCCGTTTCCATGACGGATGGGAATGCTGTCTCCCGGATATAAGGCAGCTTGACCTGAAGCAGCAAACTGCCCATTCTGCCGCTTCCGGTTGTTGACCGCTGATTCAGCCACTCTGCAAGCGGCTCCGTAATCAGCCTGCAGCCGTCATGCCAGATCAGCTCGGCTCCATATACAAGCAGGGCTGGAAGAGAATCGCCAATCGCTGACACGATATTTCCGCCGATTGTGGCCAGGTTGCGGATCGAAGGCGCCGCAATGACGCAAGCCGCATCCTGCAGCAGGGGAAAAATTTCAGCCAGAATCGGATTTCGGCGAACAGCAGACAAGGTGGTGCATGAGCCAATTACAATGGAATCGGAGTGAATGGAGATACCTCTTATGCCGCTTACAGCGCCCAAATCAATCAAATGCTTCGGAGCCTTGGCCAGCCCCGATTCCCACTGGGTGCGAAGCAGCGTTGTGCCTGCCGCATAGACGGCCTCACCTCCGTATTTCAGCTTGAGCCTGCAGGCTTCGGCGGCATCCGCCGGCTGCCAGACCAAGGGCGGCTCCATCACATATTCTTCATCAGCCGCCATCATCGCCTCTCCTCCTTCCTCATCTTTGCTGCGGCGCATCCTTTGACCTGAAATTGATCTGATCCAGCCTTGGCCTGCTCCGGCTGGCTTGCCGTTCATGCAGGGTAGAATAAACCAATAAATCCCTCATGCAAGGGATTTATCGGGAGCTTAATATGATTGCAGCAGCTTTATATATCATCAGATTATTTCACTTTTATTTGCAGCTCCGACCAGATATTTCTCGCTCTTGCCAGCTCCTCCGGCGTATCCACATCCATAAATGCCCATCCCGCCGTATGCGGGACGATGATCCCGCGGTATTCCGGCGATTGAAAAATATGCCTAGCTCCGGCATCTCCGGTCAGCTTCTCCAGAACCGGAAACAATGACCGCCCCAGCACTGCAGGCGGGGCTGCCGCCGATACCCCCATTCCCCCCGCCACATAATCGGCATCCGGATTTTTCGCAAATACGGAAATCAGTCTTTTCAATAATGCGGCGGTAATGAATGGCTGATCCGCCAGCGCGACAACAATAGCATCCGGCTCATCGGACAGCAGCGCAGCAAGCCCGTCGCGGATGGAATGCGACATGCCCAAATGAGCATCCTTGCATGCGACAATCCGGTATTTGGCAAGCGGACTCCTGTAATCCTTCCGGTCATATAACCAAAGCAGCGGATCCTCCGGACGGACAACCACCGTCAATGAATCGAGCCCGCACTGACGCATTTCACGAAGCGCCCGGCTACCGAGTGTTATTCCGGGAGACAGCTCTAGCGACAGCTTCGTCTCTCCCATTCTTTTGCTGGAACCAGCTGCCAAATACAACCCTGCGACTCTGATTGCGAGCAGCCCCTTTCTTGACTGTTATGTCATATCCTGCCTTGACCGCGATAATTTCGGCGGCAATGCTGACGGCGATTTCCTGTGGCCCTTCGGCGCCGATAGCCAAACCTACAGGCGAATGCAAATTGGATGTGATGGCCAATCCTTCACTTAATTGATCTATCCTGGCCCGGGAACCGAGTATTCCCACATATCGCAACCGGTGCGGCAGCAGCAGCTCCAGCATTTTCCGGTCGCGCTGAAGCTGGTGGCTGCATATCACGGCATAATCTCCGCTGCCCGGATGCAGCTTTTCTATAATGGACTCCGGATTTCCCGAAGCAAATTGTACGTCCTGAAATCGTTCCTCCGTGCACAAGCCGGCCCGCCAATCCGCAACAACAACGCGGAAGCCGATTTTCCGGATCAAATGAACCATAGGAATGGAATCATCGCCAGCACCGAATATGATGACTCGCGGAGGCTGCTTGAACACGGCATCGAAGAATGGTTCAGCGTTCTCCGGAATACCGGACCTGAATGGAATTGCTGCGCCGTCCTCGGGTATTCCAGGCAAACGATACATCAGCGCGTCCCCGCTGAATCTCCGCCTCAGGCAGACATTGCCTCCGCTCTGCACTCTGGCATAGATCGCCGCCATTATGCCTCGCAGCTTGGCAAGAACCGGTTCAAGCAGAACCCGGACGGATCCGCCGCAGCCGACGCTCCCGCCCCATACCGCATCCTCACCGGCATTCAAGTTATAGTCGATGATTTCACAGCTGCCGGCTGCAAGCAGGTCATGAACCCTTTCTTTAAGATCGGATTCCAGACAGCCGGGACTGAGGCTGCCTGTCGTACGTCCATCCTGCCAGAGAATCATGGACGCGCCTGCTTTTCGATAGGCATGACCCTTCACACCAATCAACGTAACCATCACGGCAGGTTCATCGCGATGAACAATTGTCTCAAGGACGGAATAGTTATCCATGCAGCAAACCTCCTCCAAGGATCTTTTCGGACTGCGGAAGTCTTACTGTAATTAGCGAAAGCGGCAGGAAAAACGGTGTAATCCGGATGTCAGGACAAGGTAAAAGGAGAAGGGTTTGAAAAAGGAGGTTCAGCTTTTCTTTAATGTTATATTAATTAACATGATAATCCCATTTCAATAATTTTTCAATAGTTATGTTAACTTGTATAACACAAAAACAGCCCTTAATCCCTGAATCATCAGGAACTGGGCTGTCAGAAGATCAAGCACGCAACGGCATGTTTTAAAGGATCAGCTCTTTCAGGCGAATGCCTTCGGGCATGACGGACTCGATATAGGGTCTAAGCTGGTGAGAGCCGGATGCTTCTTCATACAAAATGGAGACGATGCCGGTATCCGAGCTGGTTCGGATCAAGCGTCCGATCCCCTGTCTCAGACGAAGCAGCATATAGGGCAGATCCACCTCGTGAAAAGGGTCCTTCGCGCTGCCGCGCTTGGCCATGAAGACCGGATCCTGAGGAGGAAAAGGCAGCGCCCAAATAATCACATTGGACAAGGATGGGCCCGGCACATCAAGCCCCTCCCATAAGCTGACCGCACACAGAATGCTTGCTTCATCATTCTGGAATAGGTCAATCAGCCGGCTGATTTCGCCATCCCCTTCAAACAGAAAGGTCATGCCGAACACTTCCGGATAAGTGGCGATCTCCTCTTTGAACTGCTTCAGCTCTTCTCTGGACGGGAATAAAATCAAGGCTCTGCCTTCGGTACGCTTCAACAGATGAACAGCCGCAGCCATCTTCTCTCCGAATCGGCCGCCAAAGGTCCATGAAGGCGCGAATGCCTTCATATGGGATGCATAATCATAGGGCGATGCCGCCGAGAAGGACAAATACTGCTGAATGCCCAGGCTGTCCGCCACGTAATCGAAGGAACCGTCAACCGACAAGGTGGCCGAGGAGAAGATGATCGGCATTTGCGAGTCGAACACATGCTCCTTGAGCACTTCCTTTACCGTTCTGGGCATGATGGACAGCGTCGGGCCGTCTTTGCCCTCGGTGAGCCAGCATATCAGGGAATCCGAGATGAAAAAGAGCGCCAACGCCTTCTGCATCATCTCCAGATGCTCCTCCACAATGCGCAGCTGATAATGGTTCAATACGAATAGCTCGCCTTCGAAAACCAGTTCATCCTCAATCGAGGCGAGCAGCCCCCTGAATTGGTTCACTTCATGCAGCAAAGCGTCATCCAGCAGAATCTGCTTGCGGTCCGAGCCGGGGATGACCAGACTTTTGCGCTGCAGCGCGGCGAACATTCTCTCGCTCTGAAGAATCGCATCGTCGATCAGCAGTGCAAGCGATTCCCGGATTTCATTCTGCAGCAGCCGGATAATCAATTCTTCGAACACATCATGCTTGATCTTGTAGCTGAGCGCCTTCTGGCTGGCTGATTCCAGAAGATGCCCCTCGTCAAAAACAACCGCGCAATGATCGGGCAGCAGCGGCAGCTGTCCTTCGCGTTTGCGGCCTTCGTAAGTCCACACATGCTCCATATAATAATCATGGGAGCAAATAATCAGATCCTGCGAACGGCGGTAATGATCGCGGGAAAGCGTCTGGCCGCAGCGGTGCCTTTTCTCGCAAATAAAGCAATCCTGGAAGGAATCCCAATTGATCTTGTTCCACTGCTCATCACTGAGTGTCGGATAATCCTTGCGGTCTCCATAGGAATGAAAGGTCTGCATAGCCGCAGGCGATTGGACAAATGTCGGGAGCTCCTTGGTAATGTCCTCGAACAATCCCGCTTCGTCATCTCCCACTCTGGCATGCTCAAGCTTGATCAGGCACAGGTATTGATCCGGAGACTTGCCGAGTCTCGCATCGATCGCAAGACCCAGATGCTCTACCAGCTTAGCAATATCGCCTTCCGGCTTCACCAGCTGCTCGATAAGCGACTCATCGGCACAGGCGATCACGGCTGGCTTGCGCATGTAACGCGCATAGCATACCGTATAAAGGAGATAAACAAGCGTCTTCCCCGTACCGACTCCCGCTTCCGCAAAAATCGTCTTCTTGTCGGCAAAAGCCCTCTCTAATTGAAAGGCCATATAAATCTGTTCATCTCTGACTTCAAAGCCGTGCTCCGGCAATATATCGTAAAACACATCCGCGATCCATTCGCCTGCCTGCTGAGCGAAGGAAGAGCGTGACGGGTCATATTCAAAAGGGTATCGTTCCACAGTCTGTTATCCTCCATAAGCAAAATATCATAATGCCGCGCAATAGATAATTATCACATGGCTTGCCCATAAAAACAACCTTGAATGAAATGGCTGCGCGGGGTTTGACGTAATGGAAAAAGCATGTATAATAAACAGGCAAACATACGTTTGCCTTCTATCTTATCATACACATTAGACACAGGAGGTATTATGAAAGGAACCACCCATCTTACCATCGGCGTCGCCATTGGTGCAGCCGCAGCTGCTTATTATCCTTTTACATTCAAGAATGCCGCTATTTATCTGGCTGTCGCCGCCTTCTCCGCCCTCAGTGCGGATCTCGACGGGACAAGCATGTTAAGCAGCAAGCTCGGGCAGGCGTCCAAGCTGCTTCGGAGCTTTGTATTATGGGGCAGCATCCTGCTGGCAGGAGGGCTCTCCTATATGTATTTCATGTATGACCAGATGCATCCGGAATTAGCCGTGGCATCCATAATTTTGTTCCTGCTTGGCTTCATGACCAAGGAAGGCGTGATCCGCAATGCCATGGTAAGCATAATCGGCGGCGGACTGCTCTATGCGGGCATCCGCTATGAGATGAACTGGCTTATGGGCTTCGGTTTGTTCGTGGCCTGGGTTCCATGGTTGAAGCATAGGGGGATGACCCACACGTTATGGGCGGTGTTGATCTGGGGAGCGATCAGCCGCGGGCTGGAGGCGCAGCTGCAGCTGGAAGGCATTACGATGGTCGCAACTGCCGGCTACCTCTCCCATCTGCTTGCGGACACCTTGACCCCGAGCGGGGTCAAATGGTTTTATCCGCTTTATAAGAAATCCGTCAAGCTACCGGGCTAGCAGGATGAACGCCTGTCGAGGATGCGGTTCGACAGGCGTTAGCTCCTGATTTCATTTCAATAAATCGTTGAACAGCTCTCCGCATGCCATGACTTCATGCCAATCGTCCTGGCCATCCTCTACAGACCACCAGGCAGAAAGCACACAATGGCATACTCCCCATGAGATCATCCGCTCACGGTCCAGTTTCAGATGACTGGCAAGCTGATCAATGCGCCTCTCCAGCACCTGCCCTGGCTTGTCATGCTTCATCAGATGATTGCGCAAGTAAGCAATCACTTCGAATTCGGCCTCCCCGATCAATCCCTTTGGATCGATGGCGAGCCATGGCTCCCGCTCTGCGGAGAGAATGTTCCCATGATGCAAATCTCCGTGCAGCACTCTTGTTTTCTTCATGCTGGACAGCAGCTGCGGATAGAGCGCTTCCGCCCTTGCGACAGACCGGGCCGGAAGCGGACCGGTGCCCCCGTCATAATGGCTGCGCAGCCGCTCAAGCCCCTTGGCCCAATCTGCCAGAGCGGGGAACGGGAACGGATCGCTCGCCGGCTCCGCCGTCCACAGCATCCGCATCACCTGAGCCGCAATCTCCGTCGCTTTCTCCTCTGACAGCACACTGGACAGAACGTGACCGGGCCGTAAATCCTCCAGCAGAAGCACACCTTCGGAAGCGCTGGAATCGATCAGGTTCACCATACCTCTTCCGTTATAATACCGAAGCGCCTCAATCTCGCATAAACCTTCAGCGTGAGGCACACCCAGCTTGACAACCAGCTTCATTCCATCCTTCGCCGTCGCAGGAGCTACATAGTTATAAGATAAATCCGGAAAAGGCTGATGGATCGTAATCTCCCACCGCTTCTCACAGTCTCGTATAAGCGAATCAAGCTGCCCGAGCCAGTTTATCCCTGCATCCCGGTGCACGCCGATTATGGTTTGCCGCCATTTTTCCAGTTGATCCGGCTTTGTCATGAATTGAATCATCTCCTTCCAGTTACCATCAAATATTTCTGCGGTTATAAATAAACAGCGATAACAGCCAGGAGAGCAGCAGCAAGGCCATGCATCCGGCGGCAAGCCAGATCACGGATGCCAGTGTGTCACCGGTGAGCAGTCCGGATATCCGGGATCCCAGGTTGTTTCCGGACCACTCCAGCACCCGCAGTGTAATGAGCACAAGCCCGCCTACTGTGAATAGGACAATCAGATCAAGCGTCTGCACGATGCGTGAGCCAAAAGCAAAGAAAAGCGGAAAATAGATCGAATAAAAAATCAAAAGCGCGGCAATGGTCAAAATCGTGGACTGCAGGCTGAACCAGGGCAATTCCCCTTCCGGCAGCAGGAGCGAAGCGGCTATCCGCCAAAAGCAGGTCAGCAGGAAAGCAAAGGCCATAAACATGAATACGCCCGCATACTTGGAAGTCACAATGTCAAATCTCCGCAGAGGAAATGAAGCCAGCATTCGTCCGTTATGATTCCGCTCGTCCATTTTGCTGGACACCACGATCAGAAAATGGCTGAAGATAGCTGCAGGCACAGACAGCGGCAGCCCTTCAAAAGCCCCTAGAGCAAAAAAGAATATGCCGATAAAAATAAAACCAAGGAGCAAAAACGGCTTCTGGATTCTCAGATCCTTTACAAGAAGCTGCACCATGACTACCGCACCTCCCGCGTATAAACCATAATATCATCCAGAGAAGGCTGCTCCACCATACAATGATTTTGGAGCATGAAATCGGTAGTATAACGTCCCTTGGCCAATAAGCCTTCAAAACCAAGAGCGTTTTTCTGTAAACCGATAACGTCCAGCTTCTCAGACTGCAGCAGCTCAAGCGGCCCTTTGACCAGCACATAGGAATCGAGCAAATCCTCTTTCGCGCCGCTGAACTGCAGCTTCCCTCCCTGAACATAAACAATATAGTCGGCAATCCGTTCAAGATCCGAGCTGATATGGGTCGAGAACAGTACCGAGCGTTTGCCGTCCCCGATATACTCACTCAACAGACCAAGCACCTCTCTGCGAAAAACAGGATCCAGGCCTGAAGTGGGCTCATCCATAATGAGCAGCTCCGGTTCATGGGACAAGGCAACCGCCAGGGCGAATTTGGTCCGCATTCCCTTGGACAGCTCTCGCACTTTTCTGCCTTCGGGAATGCCGAACTGCTGCATATAGCGGTGGAGTAGGGCATCGTTCCAGGTCGGGTAAAAGGCCGCCGCGATTTTCTTCATTTCATGTACCTTCAAGTGATTATAGAAAAAGTCCTCCTCATACACAAAACCGATTTTGCGTTTTATTTCCCGTTCATGCTCCTTGTACATTAAACCAAACATTCTTACCTCGCCTTGATCTGGACGGACAAGGTTCATCATCGAGCGGATTAGAGTGATCTTCCCCGCCCCGTTAGGCCCAATAAGTCCCGTAATATAACCGATCTCCACATGAAAGCTCAATTCGCTTATGCGAAATCCCCGTTTCTTTTGGAGAACTGCCTGAGTTCGACCGCCGTCATGCTTCACTCTCCTCCCCATAGAATATTTCGAATAATTGCAGGATTTCCGCTTGTTTCAAGCCCAGGCTCCGGCCTTCCGCAATCACTGCTTTTACTTTCTCCTCCAGCTGCCGGTATTTCACTTCCCTGATGGACTGCTTATTCTTCTCCGATACAAAGGTGCCCTTGCCCGATACAGATGTGACCAGACCCTCCTGCTCAAGCTCATCATAGGCGCGTTTTGTAGTGATGACGCTGATCTTCAGCGTTTGGGCAAGACTGCGGATGGACGGCAGCAGCTCTCCCTCCTTCAATAGTCCGGTTATTATTTGTTTCTTGATTTGCTCCTTGATTTGCAGGTATATCGGATCTCCGGACGTTAAGGATACCGAGAGGTTCATGTATTCACCTCGCATCTTCTGTATATATCGTATATAAACAGTATATATTAACTGCTGCTCTTGTCAATAATTCCGCAAAAAAAAACCTCTATACAACATGCTGCGGAATGCTCTTTCGAGTCGCTCCGCAACATATGCATAAAGGGTTTTCTGTCCTTAAAGCTTCGTCTTAATATTTTCTATTGAAATTGCTGCGTTCCTGATTGTTGGGAAGAAGCATTTAGATTGGACATCGTGCGCTGCACCAGCTGCTCAGCCTGCTGCAGCTGCTGGTGAATATTTTGGATTTGGCGCTTTTGGGCGTCCATTTGCATTTGCAGCTGATTCTCGGCAAGCTGCAGCTCACGGCCAATGCTTTGCAGCTCGAGCACAACCTGATTGACCTGCTGCGAGCGCCCGTCCAATCCTACGTTGCGGAGTGCCTGCTGGGCCAGGATTCTCTCCTGCTCCTGCTGACGCTGAACCTGCTCCTGAAACTGCTGATAGCTAAGCTGCTGACTATTGTTCAGCTGCCCTGGTTGACCCTGCTGGTTGTACATTCCCTGTTGGCCTTGCTGACCTTGATTATCCATAGATGCGAAACCTCCTGTTGGTCTTAACGTCCACATTTAAGGTGTCCCGCCCTATGGATATTTATGTATGAGGTCAGCTTACCGGCCGCCTTTATCCTCACGCTCCAGGATACGCTGCAGCTCCTGATCCGTAATCTTTTTGCCGCCGTAACGGACTTCGCTGTATGGCTGCGCCAAAGGTTCGGAAGGAGCCTTGCCTGCCCGCTGCTCCTGCAGTTCATTGTCCGTTTCCAGCGGCGTCAGGAAGGGCTTGAAGGAATAGCCGGCCTTTACCTGCCTTCCAAGCCTTTGCCGGTACAAATAGCGCAGCCGGGACTCATTATCCTGAAGGTCCCTGTAGCGAATGCGCGGTTCCTTCGATTTGCTGCGAAAAAGTCCGCCAAGACGGCCTGTCTTGGGAATACTTGCCACCTCATCGACGTAGCCTTGCGCCATATTAATCTTTTCCCGCCCGAAGAGCTTCAGCATCTGCTCCCGAAGCTTCTTCAACCATTCCGGCAAATGACGGAGCTTACGCAGAAGCAGATACAAGACAAAGAGTCCGACCAGCGCAACAATGCCGTACATTATATAATCAACCCAGGGAGGCAGGGATTTCGCATCACCCTGCGGCAGTGCCGGCGGCGCGGCTGGAGGCTCCGCTTGTGGCGGAGGTACATTCTCTGTTCCGCCTCCGGCAAACAGCTGTTGAAGCCAATTCCTGAAAGCATTCCACAACGCGGTAAGTGCCGCCTGGATCTGATATGTAAATACAATCAGCACTGCGATGGCCGCTATGATGCCAACAAGCATACGGTTTTGTTTGCGTACCGTCGGCTCAACGGATGGACGATCGCTTCCGGATAATGACTCGTCATTGACATAGCTGCTGTTGGAAGCAAACAGCGTCAGCATCAAGACAGCAAGACCGAAGACGATCAGCGGGATTTTATAAGACTGGAACGCCTCCGCCCGGCCAAAAAACAACGAGACAAAAAAATAAACAAAGATCCCGATGATGTAATGACGGGCCTGCAGCCTGAAGAGCCGCATGGAGACTGCCATCAGCCCGCCCCTTGAAAGACTGGCCGACAAGACGACCGCGCTGAGCGCTCCTGTCTTTGTGACACCAAACAAGAGCGCACTGCAGGCGCAGCCAATCACAATGCCGACCAACGTGATCATGAAAGGATGCTTGAAGGTAAAGAGACGATTAATGAGAAGTCCTGCCGGATAACCGAGCAAAGCCAGAATAAGCCATAGCCAGCCCGCTTCATTGCCCAGCAGGAAGGCCTGAATGAGAAAAGCCACCGGCAGGAAAAGCAGAAGCTCAACCGCGCCCTGCAGCAGCACTCTGGAGCTGTCGCGTATGTTCCCCGTCACGCTGCATCACCTGCCTGTATTGCGAGCGGCAGCCACTCGACACCATGCCCGCGGCTGCGCAGCCGCTCGACCGCAAGCTCGATCTTGTCACTCATGAAAGCCGACACAATAACCACATCGCACCGCTCGTCCATTTGCTCCTCAAGCTTGTCGATAAGCAGATAGAAGGGCGTAACACTGGCAATAGCAAGCTTCGCCATCCGCTCAAGCATATACAGCAGATGCTCGCTGCCGCTGCTCATCTCCGTTATCACGGGCAGCCCGGGTATGTCTATATCATGGCCGTTAGTGGCAAAACCTGTCTCAAGTCCCTGCTCTGTGGCGTATTGGACAAGCGCGGCTGCCAGCCTGATTCCCTGCTCGATAAGCGCCGTATTATTCACGATCTCCCACATATCTGCATGGTCTTCCACGTTGAGCAGCACCATGAGCCTGTAATCGGCGGTGAAATCCCTTCTGTGCACCTGCATCTTGCTTGACCGCGCAGTCGCATTCCAGTTAATGGACTTCAGCGAATCGCCGGCCTGGTAGTCGCGGACGCCTGTCACATAGAACGGATCCTCGACAATCCAGCGGCGTACCGAAATATCGCCCTGCCAGCTGCGCGAGGGCAGCTGGATCAGCGAGCGGTCCGCCGGCATGGGATAGACGATCAGCTCCTCCTGCAGAGTTACAGACTTCCACGACCTGAATAATCCGAACAGATCCCCGAAGGTGATGGATGCGCTTGTCAGCCGGTAGCAGCCTCTCTGCACGCACTGCACAGGATGGCGGCGGGTCAGCTGCTTGTTCCCCATCAAGCTGAACAAGCTCTTGTGGTTCTGATAGAATTGTCCATTGCTTACATCAAAGTTAAAAATATTTTCAAACTTCAACCCCGTATGTAGAATCGATTCCACCCGCATCCACGGGACCGGGAGCCATTTGCGGTTCTCCAGACGCTCAATCATCTCAATTTTGTCACCTTCAAAGCAGCTTTTTACACTAAATTCCCTCGCATAGCTCAGCCGTTTCATCCCAAACCGGCGGAAGATCCAGCCCTGTATCAGAATAACTGCAGCAGCGCTTAAAATAAACCAATGTATACCCATCGCTTGCACCTCCCACTGTGGACCGACCTATGCCCGTGTCATAAGCGGCGTATCCGACGGGACCGCAACCGTCTGCAGGAGCGATTCGACCAGCTTCTCCGCTGCTTCGGGACGAAGCCGCTGCGCGCTCCGAAGTGCGATCCGGTGAGCAAGCACCGGAATAGCCATTGCCTTCACATCATCGGGCATCACATAATCTCTGCCTTTCAATGCCGCATAAACCTGGCTGGCCTTCAGCAGCGCCTGACTGCCCCGCGGGCTGACGCCAAGCGCCGAATCCGCATGTGTTCTGGTTGCTTCGACAATGGCCATCATATAGCGAAGCATGTCCTCGCTGACCCGAACAGACGTATAGGCATTTTGTGCTTCCTGAATATCGGCCGTGCTTGCAATCGGTTTCAAAAGCTCAAGCGGATTGCCCGATATGAACCGTTTCATGATATCGATCCCTTCCTCCGAGGACGGATATCCCATTTTGACCTTGAACAGAAAACGGTCCAGCTGAGCCTCGGGCAGCGGAAATGTCCCCTGCTGCTCGATAGGATTTTGTGTGGCGATGACGAGAAAAGGGCGCTCCAGCACATGGGTCGTCCCGTCAATGCTCACCTGGCGCTCTTCCATACATTCCAGCAGGCTCGACTGCGTCCGCGGCGTTGCCCGGTTGATTTCATCAGCCAGCACGATATTGGTAAACAAGGGGCCCGGCCTGAATTCAAACTCGGAAAGCTTCTGATTATAGAAATGGATCCCGCTTAAATCGGAGGGCAGTAAATCCGGCGTGAACTGGATCCGTTTGAACGAGCAGTCAATGGATTTGGCAAGCGCTTTCGCGAGCAGCGTTTTACCAGTGCCGGGCACATCCTCGAGAAGGACATGTCCGGATGCAATGATGGCGATCAGCATTTTGTCAATAATCTCTTCTTTGCCGATAATAACCTGGCTGACGTTGTTGCGGATACGATCCGCTAATTGATGAATGGCTTCAATACTCATAGTCGAAGGTGCTCCTCTCTTCTCTCCAAAAGGTGGTATGCTCTATTATGCCACATTACAGATCCTTACAGAGGCAAATTTTTCTCTCCCTGGATGGGGCTGACGCCGGAATTGACCAATGTATGGCTCTCTTTCCGTTTGGTTCTGTATTGAACGAGCGCAAACAGGATCAACAGGACCAGGCAGAAAATGATATACGTAATGGTCAGCCATTTGATATCCGTGCCGGGCATCAATATCGTAGAGCTGATTATACCAAACAGCCAGATATGGGATAAATTTCCTAATAATGAAGACCAAATATAAGAAACAGAGCCTATTCTTGAAACAGAGGACATAAAAGATATCAGGTTATTAGGCATGATCGGCAGCGTCCGCAAAAAAATAATCGCCCAGATTCCATAACGCTGGAAGGAATTCTGCCACTTCTCATAACGTTGTATCCGCTTCGACAGCTTGCGGTCCACCCATCCGGAAATGAAATAACGGAACAAATAAAAAATCACAACGGATGCAAATGTTCCAGTCAGCCAGCTCATGACCAGCCCCGCTTCCAATCCAAGTGCGGAAATATAAAGCAAAATAAGCGTTGTAAAAGGAAAAAAACCAAGCAGCCCCTGAATGACAGCCAGCGGTAACGTAACGAGCAGGATACCATAGCCATCCAGTGACGTGACCTCAAGCAACCAGTCAATTCCATCCGAAATAAACTCTCCCATAAACCGATCGCCCCCTTTAAAGAAAACATGCTCAGAACCATAAAATCCATGTTCATAAATCTGACTATTTCCGCAGCTTCGTATACGCAAGTACTTTCTTCACTATAACACATTCCCGCTCCTTCGTTCATGCCGATCGGACTAAAGTCCTTCCGGGAATAAGATGCAAAGAGTATCGTGAATGACAGCGGAGCCTAATTATTCCCATAATCTAAGTGAAAGAGGCATGCCAGAAATACTTGCACTCGCCATCAAATTCAAGAAGAGGGGCTTCTCCCAGATGGGTGTCAGCGCCCTCTTCATCCATAGCTTTAACCGGTGATCAACAGCTTGTCAATTCCCTTCATATAGGGTCGAAGCGCTTCAGGGATAATTATGGTACCGTCCTCCTGTTGATGATTTTCGATGAGTGGAATCAAAATTCTCGGGCTGGCCACCATCGTATTGTTGAGCGTGTAGGCAAACTGCAGATTGCCCTGCTCATCCCGGTAGCGGATGCGCGAGCGTCTGGCCTGAAAATCAAGCAGCAGCGATGCAGAATGCGTCTCGCCATAGCCGTTCCGGCTGGGCATCCAGGTCTCGATGTCAAATTGCTTGTAGTTTTTCTGCGACAAGTCCCCGGTGCAGACGGCAACCACGCGGTAGGGAAGGGCAAGCAGCCGGAGCAGCTTCTCCGCATGCGACGTGATGAGACGCAGCATCTGCTCGGCGAGTTCAAGCTCAGCGCGGCAGATGACCACCTGCTCCACCTTGGCAAATTGATGCACGCGATATAGACCATGCACGTCGCGTCCGGCCGATCCCACTTCCTTGCGGAAACAGGGGCTGCAGGCCGCAAGCAGCCTTGGTTCGGCAAGGTCAAGCACTTCCCCGCTGAACAGCGAAATAAGCGGCACCTCCGCCGTTCCCGCCAGCCATTTGTCCTCTCCATCGATGCTGTAGGTCTGATCCCGGTTTCCGGGGAAAAATCCCGACGAGACCAAGGTTTCCTCTTTCACCATCACAGGGACGTCGAACAGCTCAAACCCCTCTTCCTGCAAAAGATCAAGCGCCAGCTGCTGAACGGCCCGATGAAGCAGCAGCCCGGCGTTTTTGAGCACCACCTGACGCGCGCCGCCGACCTTCACCCCCCGCTCCGAATCGATCATTTGATGCAGATGGCCAAGCTTGACATGGCTCAATGGCGTAAAAGGAAACACCGGTATCTCGCCTGTCCGGCGCACCTCCACATTATCTTGATCGCTAAGGCCGACGGGCGTTTCCGGTGAAACAAAATTAGGCACATCCAGCATAAGCCGTTCGTATTCGGCATCGATGATCCGCAGCTGCGCCTCTCCTTCCTTCAACCGCTGAAGCAGCGCTGCGACGGCAATCTTCTGAGCTTCAGCGTCCGCTATCCGGTTATCCTTCAGCAGCCTCGGCACCTCCTTGGAGCGGGCGTTCCGCTCTGCGCGGAGCCCCTCCATTTCCGTCATCAGCCTTCTTCTTGCTTCATCTGCTTCCAGCAATTTCGCAACATCCAGCTTGATCCCTTTCAGCTTCGCCGTCTTCTGCACCTTCTGAGCCTGTTCCCGAATCGTGCGAATGTCCAACATGGGCAGCACATCCTCTCGCAAAATATAAATAAACGCGCCCCTCCATCCCACATATGGGACGAGGAGCGCGCTCGCGGTGCCACCCAAATTAGCCGGCGCCTGATGCACACGACTCTCTTGATCCGCAGGTAACGGTGCGGTCTCCGGACTACTTAAGGACGCTTGCAGCAACAATGCCGCACAGATTCCGTTCGCAGCGCCTCCGAGTTGGATTCTCTTCATCGGCCTGATCTACGTATACGGTTATTGTTTGCCATTATAACAAAGCAGTCAAAGCAATTGCAATAGCGTGCTTGTTTTTCCGCGTATTCTACAGCTGCGCACCTTGTGCCCGCGAAACTTACTCGTATTTTTTCAAAGCAATAACCGCATTATGTCCGCCGAATCCGAAGGAGTTGGACAATCCGATCGTCAGGTTTGCCTCGCGTGCCGTTTGCGGAACATAGTCAAGATCGCATTCCGGATCCTGCTGCTCGAGGTTAATCGTTGGCGGGATAATGTTCTCCTGCAGGCTCTTGATCAAGGCTATCGCTTCGACTCCGCCTGCTGCCCCCAGCATATGGCCTACCATGGATTTGTTCGCCGTAACCGGAATACGGTAAGCGTCCTCTCCGAATAACTTCTTAATGGCCCTCGTCTCCGAAAGGTCTCCAAGCTCTGTGCTCGTCGCATGAGCGCTGATTACATCCACCTCGCCGGGAGCGATGCCCGCATCCTGCAGCGCTATTCTCATAGCCCGGTAAGCACCCAGCCCTTCTGGATGCGTAGCTACCATGTGGTAAGCGTCCGAGCTTGCGCCATAACCGATGACCTCAGCATAGATGCGCGCCTCTCTGCGGAGGGCATGGGAGAGCGATTCCATGATCACGATCCCTGCACCCTCCGCCATAACGAAGCCGTCACGGCCCGAGTCGAAAGGTCTGCTTGCCCGCACCGGTTCATCATTGCGCGTCGATACGGCTGTAGCATTGCCGAAGCTCGCAAGCGAAATATCCGTTATTGCCGCTTCCGCTCCACCGGCAATGACGATATCGGCTCCTCCTGTACGGATGAGACGCGCTGCCTCGCCTATTGCCGTATTTCCCACCGAGCATGCCGTAACGGGGCAAAGCGTCGGACCGACTGCGCCAAACTTGATGCTGATCATCGCCGCTGCCATATTGGCAATCATCATCGGCACCAAGGTCGGACTGACCCGTTCGGGTCCGCGGCCCTGAAGGACATGATCCTGATCAAGCAGCGTCTGGATTCCGCCAATGCCTGAACCGACATAGACGCCCATCCGCTCCAGATCGACCGCATCCAGCTTGATGCCGGCATCCTCAACAGCCTGCTCCGCCGCCGCTAACGCAAATTGGCAAAAGCGGTCCATGCGGCGCGCCTCTTTGCGCCCGAACCGGCCGTCCGCATCAAAATCACGGACCAGTCCGGCGATTTTGGATTTATGTCTGCTCACATCAAATGTATCGATAAGCGTAATGCCCGATTGCCCCTGCTTCATCCGTCCCCAAAAGGTGTTGACATCGTTTCCCAGCGGCGATATTAATCCCATTCCGGTTATGACTACTTGTTCCATTTCCATTTCGGACACCTCTTTCTGGCATTGACTTCCTGCTAGCTTGTATATTGTCACAAACTTTATCCTATTACAAGTTGCTCTTTATTATAGTATAATTACTACCAGTATAAACTTATATTTAAAATGGAGGCTGCCATGAACCGGCAAGCAAGACTTGAAGCCTTATCGGCTTTCCTAAAAACGCAGCGAGCCAAAATTCTTCCCCAGTCTGTCGGGCTTCCCGTCGGAACACGCCGGAGAACGCCAGGCCTCAGGCGGGAGGAGGTCGCCCAGCTCGCAGGCGTCAGCCCTACCTGGTATACCTGGCTGGAGCAGGGGCGTGACATTACCGTATCTGCTTCCGTTCTGGATTGTGTGGCAGCCGCTCTGCAGCTCACCGTCGATGAGCAAAAATATTTGTACGCTCTGGCCCTGGACGCAAGTCCAAGCTTCAGCGTGATGAAAGAAGAACGGCCGGAGATCAGCCCTTCCTTGACCCGGATTTTGCAGGAGCTGCGCAGCTGCCCCTCCATTATTTCCGACAGGCGCTGCCAGATTGTAGGCTGGAATGAAGCGGCTTCGCATGTTTTTCTGGATTTTGAGAAAATTCCGTTCGACAAGCGGAATATGATTCAGCTTTTATTTGCGAGAAAGGAATTCCGGAGGCTTGCCGTCAACTGGGAGCATTTTGTCAGCGGCTTTCTGGCCATCTTTCGAGCCTATTACGGCCAGTATGTCGAGGATGAGTGGTATGAGCGGTTTCTTACCGAGATGAAAGTGCTGCATCCCGATTTCGAACGTTTATGGGCGCAAAGCCAGGTGAGCTCAGCGCCTGAGGTACTGATTGAATTCAGGCATGCCAAGGCGGGAAAAATGCTGTTTCATCTGACCTCCCTGCAGGTGCACGGAAGCTCCGATTTGCGCTGCAGCATTTATACTCCTGTTCCCGAGTCGAATACGGAGTTGAAGCTGCAGCGGCTGATGGAAGCCAAGCCGTCTATGACCTGACCCGGAATAGGATATCCCATTGAATCTCCTTGGGTACATGCCTGCATCGCAAATACTGACAATGATCCGCACCAGCAGCGGGAAGCATGATCTCCATTCAAACGAACGCTGCAGCTGTTGTATACAAAAAGCCCCCGCCGCTCTTCCGATGATATCTCCATCAGAATATGCGCCGGGGGCGTTTATATCGTTAACATGCCGGATGCTCCTACGCACCTGTCTGCATCGCCAGCGACTGCTGCATATCGAACTGGGTGGTATAGAGCTTGCGGTACAAACCGCCGGCCGCAATCAATTCCTCGTGCGTGCCCTGCTCCGATATGCTTCCATTCTGCACAACCAGAATGAGATCGGCATCCCGGATCGTCGACAGCCGGTGAGCGATAATGAAGGCGGTTCTCCCTTCCAGCACGGTCTGCAGGGCAGCCTGAATGTGCTGCTCGGTTTCTGTATCGACGCTGGAGGTCGCTTCATCCAGGATGAGAATTCGCGGGTCGGACAGCAGGACGCGGCCGAATGCCAGCAGCTGGCGCTGGCCGACCGACAGCTTGGAGCCCCGCTCCTCGACCTGCGTTTGATAGCCATCCGCGAACTGCGAGACGAACCGGTCAATGCGCACATTTTCCGCGGCTCTGCGCAGCGCTTCATCGGAAGCGTCCTCATTGCCGTAGCGCAAATTCTCCTCAATCGTACCGGAGAAAATAAATGAATCCTGCAGCACAATGCCCATCTGTCTGCGCAATGAATCCAGTGTAACGCCCTTCACATCCTCGCCATCGATGAGAATCCGGCCTTCTGTCGTATCATAAAACCGCATCAGCAGATTCACAATTGTGCTCTTCCCTGCTCCTGTCGGCCCAACAAGCGCAACCCGCTGGCCCGGTTTAATCCGCAAATTGACATCGCGAAGCACCTGAGGCTTGTCGTCCCCATAGCGGAAGCCCACATTCTCGAAAACGACCTCGCCGCGGATCGGTTTCATCGGCTTCGCGTTCGTCCGATCCGCTACCTCGGGGTCCGTATCCAATATCTCGAAGATCCGCTCAGCCGATGCCATCGCGGAGAGCACCTGGCTGTATACCTTGGACAATGCGCTGAGAGGCCCCCAGAAGCGCCACAAGTAATTGATGAAAGCCATCAGAAACCCGAGCGTCAGCACATCGTTCATCACCTCTCTGGCGCCAAACCAGATGACGATGCAGGTACCGATCATGCCGATCATCTCAACAGACGGCCATACGGTGGATTCCAGCGTTATCGCACGCATGAAGGCCTGCTTGTTGTTGCTGTTGAGCTTGTCGAAACGGCGGTTGTTCTCCTTCTGTCTGGAAAAAGCCTGAATGACGCGGATCCCTTGAATGGTCTCGTTGAGATTGCCGTTTATGGCCGACATCGTCTTGCGCGAGCGCGACCAGGAGCCTTCGATTTTCGGCTGCAGAACGACGATAATCAGATACAATAGCGGCATTGTGATAAAAGAAAGCAAAGCCAGCTTCCAGTCCATCCACAGCAGGATGGCGACGATGCCGATCAAATGCGTAAACTCCATTACCATCGTGATCAGACCGCCGTTAATCAGCTCGCCAATGGCATTCGTGTCATTGGTAATCCGGGACATGATCTTGCCTGCCGGCCGGCCGTCGAAGAAACGGAAGGAGAGCGTCTGCAGATGATTAAACAGCTGCTGGCGCAAATCGAACAGAATGCGCTGCCCCGTAAAGTTAATCATGCGCGTATCCAAATACCCGAACAGCCAGCCCAGCAGCCGGATTCCCAGCAGGACCCCTCCGATCCAATAAATAATCGTGAAGTCCTTCTTCAGAATTCCTTCATCGATCAAATATCCAAGCAGAAGCGGCTCTGCCAAGCTGAGTGCCATATTAACCAGCACGATCAGGACAACAACGCTCAAAATTCTTTTGTAGGGCAGCAAATATTTGATTAACCGCTTCATGTACTGACGATTAAAGGGCTTTTCCTCCAGCTCGTCGGAATCCCATTCCACCTGACTCATGCGCTCACCCCAAACAATAAATAATGGCATTAATTATTAATATCATAAAACACAAATAGCCGTGTAAATGCTGCAGCGTTAAGCCCGCCTTCAGAATTATGAGCTAACGGAAGCCACTTCCTGCATTTCGAACAACCCGCGGAAAAACCCGCCCCGTTCATACAATTCCTTATGGGTGCCCTGCTCCACAATCCGCCCCTTATCCAGCACGATGATGCGGTCGGCCCGCTTCACCGAAGACAGCCGCTGGGCAATAATAAAGGTGGTGCGTCCCTTCATCACTTCGAGCAGCGCCTCATGGATTGCTGACTCCGTTGCGGTATCGACACTGGCTGTCGCTTCATCCAGCACCAGGATCGGAGGGTCCATGAGGATTGCCCGGGCGAGTGCGACCCGCTGGCGCTGACCGCCGGAGAGCCCTACGCCGCGTTCCCCGATCAGAGTGTCATACCCGAACGGCATCGATTCGATAAATTCATGAATCTGCGCTTTGCGCGCCGCCCATTCAATCTGCTCTTCGGTAGCTTCAGGCATGCCGTAAGCGATATTGTCGCGGATCGAGGCCGAGAACAGGAAGGTCTCCTGCGGCACAATGCCGATTTTGCGGCGCAGCCCGTCAAGCTCGTAATCCCGGACATCGATGCCGTCGATCAGAAGTCTTCCTCCGCTCACATCGTAGAAGCGAGACATAAGCGCGATCAGGCTGCTTTTACCGGAGCCCGTGACTCCAAGCACCGCAACCACCTCTCCCTGATTGACACTGAGCGATATGTCGTTCAGCACGCCCGCTTCCTTCTGTGCGTCCTGATCGGCAAAATGGAAGGATACCGCTTCGAATGTCACATTGCCCGTTATCCCTTGCGTATCCGCTCCGCCGCCCTTGTTCGTGTCGATTTCGGCAGGGGTATCCAGCACTTCAAAAACACGCGGCGCCGCTTTTATCGCCTGCTGCATCACGTTGATCTGCCAGCCCAGCATATTAAGCGGCCAGATGATCCCCCAGGTGTACCATTGAAAAGCCATAAAGGTGCCAAGGGTCATTTTATCGTTGGCCATATAGAGCGCGCCGACGACAATCATAAGCAGGAATGTCACCCCGCCGTAAAAGCCCATGAGCGGAAACGCTTTGGCCTCCAGCTTTGCCCGTTCCATATTCGTCTCGAAATTCTGGTCGTTCCGCGATTCGAATTTGTTTTTCTCCGTATTCTCGCGGGCGAAGGCCTTCACTACCCGGATTCCGGAGATATTTTCCTGCAGAGTCGTGGTAAGCCGTCCCATCTGCTCGCGGATTTGTCCCCAGGCCGGACCGACTTTCTTGTTGAACCGCAGCAGGGAGAGCACCAGCAGCGGAATGGCCGCCATACTGATCAGCGTAACCTGCCACTGCATCGCCATCATGAAAATAATCGTTCCGATGAACGTGAGCAGTCCGCCGAACATCATCATGGAGCCGAAGCCAATGAAATTCTTGACCGCTTCGATGTCTCCGGTCATTCGCGACATAATCTGTCCCGTCTGGGCTTTGTCGTAATAGCTGAACGATAATTTTTGCAGATGCGTGTACAGCTCCTTCCTGAGCATAAACACCACGTTTTGCCCGACAAGCTCCTGAGAGCGGCCCTGTACAAAGCTGCCCACGCTCTTGACCACCTGGATTCCGGCAAGGGCCAGAGTCAGCATCAGGATCAGATTCACATTTCGTTTGTCGATGCCCTTATCGAAAATTTCCCTGAGCAGCCAAGGCGCCACAAGATCGATAAAGGTAGCTAAAATCATGAGCGAAATTGACAATACAATCCATTTGGTACTGGGCCGCAAATACTTCGTCAATCTAAGCCATATTTTCATTTGTCCCTCTCCCCGGGCGCTAGCAGTTACCCGCCCCAGACCATAATAAATTCATCCATCCAATGACGATCTCACATCCCCTGTCATGTTCCGGGCGATAAAAAAGAGACTTCAAGCCATAGTGGCTCAAAGTCTCTTTGTAAGCGCCAGTCAATTGTTACGCAGGAGCTGCAAGCTCAGGCTGCGTGTGACAGGGCATGCAAAAAGGAGGGCCGATGGATCGAGTTTCCTATCCAGTTAAGCTGCTGGTTAAACATTAGGAATTTCATAGCCATCACCCTCCTTTCGTCGTTTACCTATTAATGGAACAACCAAATCTTATCATCTCTTCCAGCTGCTGCGCAAGAGGCTATTGCAAAATAAATTTTTTATATATCCCGGTGCGTTTCCCAGTCTTCCGCTGAGATTCCCTCTTCCACCGCAAATTCGTAATCCTCGATATCATACATTTGAACAGGCACCTCGGCTTCGATCAGCCGGTCCTGGAATTCGAACTGATCAGATAACAGCGGCACATTGAGCTTGAGTGAAGTAAGCAGCAGCTCCGTCTCGATAGGGTCAAACATCTCTCCGTAGTGCGCATTATCCACTGCATATACGACCGTAAACTGAATCATATCATTTAGAAGAAGCGGAGAGCTCTCACGCCAGGGCATCTGCAGGGAACGCTCGATTTTTTTGCGGTTGAAGGGGTCCTCGAAAAACTGGATCAGCTCGCCTATTTTCTCTTTGACATGAGCGTCGTCCTGGGGATCGTCCATCACCGGGTCGGTCCCTTCTTTCATTTCGTAGAGCTCCATGATGGTCGAATAAGGCAGGACAAAATCGACCGGCTTGCTGGGTACAAGCAGCTGCCCGTATGTGGCAACCATTACGGCTTCTATTACAAAGCGCCGTCGCATTCTATCACCTCTTCTGCACTTGTCTTCGGTAACTAATTCAGCTTATTATACAACATTCGGCCGCCTGTACACAGAGCCAATTGCCTGTTCGTACCCCGGAATACGAAGTAATCGTGAACATCCCCCTCCCGGAGGCTGTATCCAGCCTCAACCTGTGCTAAAATGATGCTATCATTCGCAAAAAGGCACCGATTGTTCGTGTTTTGCGATTCACAGGGAGGCTCAACCGAATTTTATGAATGAAGAACAAGTGATTATTATCGGCGCAGGCCCATGCGGTCTCGCCGCTGCCATAGAGCTGCAGTCGATCGGGCTTGCGCCGCTTATTATCGAGAAAAGAAATGTCGTCCACTCCATTACGCAATATCCGATAAACATGCATTTCTTCAGCTCGCCGGAGCTGCTGGAAATCGCCGATATCCCCTTTACGACAGCCAATGAGAAGCCTTCACGTCTGGAGGCGCTCAATTATTACCGCAATGTCTCTTTGCGCCGGCAGGTGCGGATCCATGCTTATGAAACGGTGAAAGCCGTTGCTGCGCTGGAGAGTGGAGGCTTCGAGCTTCATACGATGGACCGCTATGGTGAAACGATTGTTTACCGGGCCGGCACCGTTATTGTAGCCACCGGCTACTTTGATCATCCCAATCGTCTGGGCATTCCCGGCGAGGAAATGGATAAGGTCAGTCATTTCTTCCACGAGTCCCATCCCTATACCGGCATGCGGGTCGCCATTATCGGGGGCAGCAACTCTGCCATTGACGCTGCGCTGGAGCTAGAAAGAGTCGGAGCACAGGTGACCGTCGTATACCGCGGAGCTTCATATTCGCCCAGCATCAAGCCATGGGTCAGACCTTCCTTTGAGAGCCTTGTCAACAAAGAACGGATTGGCATGCGCTTCTCCTCCCGCATCATTGAGGTCGGACAGCGTACGGTCACCATAGAAGGGCCTCCTGGAACTCATCTGGAGTATCTGCCCAATGAATTCGTGCTGGCGATGACCGGCTTTCATCCCGACAGGGCCTTTCTGAGCTCCATTGGCGTCACCATTGAGCCTGAAGGTTATCCCACCTTTAACGACAGCACCATGGAGACCAATATCCCCGGCGTTTACCTGGCCGGAGTTGTCGCATCGCGCCGGGAGGCCAATGAAATATTCATCGAAACCGGCCGCTTCCACGGCCGCAAAATCGCCGCTCATCTGATGGAGCTTGGACAAAGCTGAAGCTCCTCCGCACTGCCGCTTGATCGATAAAAAAGCTCACGTTGCAAGGAGAGTGTCTCCAAGTAACGGTGAGCTTTTTCAGCTTCATATAAACCCATGTACGATCCCGATGGTCCCGGCTCGACTTCACTTACATTTCCTCGCGATCCGATCCGGCAAAGGTAATGAGGGTATCGATTTTTTGCAGGCGCAAATATTCATTGTTCAACAGGTCGGTCCGGAAATAGGCAAACATATAGACGGCTTCCATAAAGGTCAAGGCGGGGTATACGGCTATATTCTGGTTGGAATACGGATTATCCAGCAGCACCTGCCATTCCCCTTCGCGTCTGGCTTTACCGATTGAAGCCAGCACCTGCCTTTTGGTCCGGATGATGCCCTCGAACTCTTTCCAGATGTACACCCAGGAAGGGCTCATGCGGCCCGGCTCCGGAAGGGCGGCCTTGGCATATTGAAGCAGCTCCGCGGCGCGTTCGCCATCTTCATCTCGAAATTCCCGCAAATAGGCACGGAAATCATCCAGAAAACGTCTGACCGCAGTGAATCCTCCGCCAGCCAAATGCTCGCCCAGCCGGGCCGCGTCCCTATAGCTGTTTAGCCCTATCAACTGCTGAAAATGAACATGGTCCGCCGCATTCAAGGCCATGCGCATCCTCCTTTCTAATCTTTATCCTTGAGAACAAATATCAACCCGTCACGATCCAATATCAGCCTGCGCTGACCGTCATTGTTCAGCTTGACGTTGAAAATCTTCAACCGCTCCTCCTTGACTTCAAGCCGGTCCCAGTCCCGCACATCCTCATACCCGGCATCCTGGAGGCCCTGCTGCATCTGCTCCTCCGCAGTCTCTTCATTCTCCCACCACAGCGCGCCGTAGTAATCAAAGTGGTACACGTTGCGCAGCTTGCCGCAGGCGATCTCCCCCGTATGCCGGTGCCGAAGCACGATTGGCATTGCTTGCTCCCCCTCTCCCCTGACCTGTCAGAACCTGTGCGGCATAGCCGGACACTGCTGTTTTCTTCTACGCTGGAAACACAACAAACAGGACGCAAGCAGCTTTTTCTGGCTGCGCCCTGCTTGCCGAACCGCAAATCCCCGCAAATTAATTCATGGGATTAATCCTTATAGATACGCATTTTCGTGTTTGGCTTTCAGCCGCATCCAGCGCCGCTCGACCTCGTCCTCGAACGATTTGAGAGCATCGGCATACTCCGGTCTCGTCAAATGCTTCGTCTTGCCCATATTTTTGAGCCAGTCGCCAAGCGGAATCCGTTTCCCCTTGTCCTCGGGATTATAGGTGATTGTCGTAATGCCTTCCTCGATATCGTACAGCGGGAAGAAGCAGGAATTCACCGCTTCATCGATCAGCGTCTGTCCGATTTTCTCCTCCGACAGCCAGTTGAGCGGACAAGTAATAAGAATCTTGCCGTAGACAAGGCCGACATTCTGGGCATAATACTGCGCTTTGGCCGCTTTTCTCAGCAGATCCTGAGGAACGGATTCCGAGCCGGTGAACACATAAGGGATGTTCGTTGCAGCCATAATTTGCGCCGTATCCTTATGGTGGAACAGCTTGCCGCCCTGATGCTTGCCTACGTTGGACGTGGACGTGCGGTGACCCAGCGGCGTTGAATACGACAGCTGGGCGCCCGTATTCATGTAGCCCTCATTGTCGTATTCCAGAATAATCATCTTGTGATTGCGCAGCGCGCTGCCGATTGCCGGCCCCATTCCAATGTCCATGCCACCATCGCCGGTAATCATAACGAAAGTAAAATCATCCTGCAGTCCGTAGCTGTCCAGCTCGCCTCTGCGTTTGCGCTCCCAGAACATCTCGACCACGCCGGAAAGCGTAGCCGCTCCGTTCTGGAACAGATTATGGATATACGTGGCTTTATGCGATGAATACGGGAAGCCTGTCGTTACTACCATCGCACAGCCGGTTTGGTAAAGCGCTACGATATCGCCCTCTATGCCTTTGAAGAATAGCTCAAGCCCGGAGAAGATTCCGCAGCCCGGACATGCGCCGTGGCCGGGAGCAAGCCGCTTCGGCTTCTTCGTCAGCTGGCGGACCGGCGGAACCTTGACCTTCAGCTTGCCTGTCGCTTCATCGCGGTCAACGGTTATCAGTCCGGTCTTGAGATCCTCATATTTCAGCGGCTCCAGCACCCGTTTCGGCGCATTGTTCGGATCCCCGGGCGTATGCCCGTAATAATCGAAAGAAACAGCCACTTCCTTGGCTGCCGCCGCATCGATAGCAAGCTTGAACATATGGTGGCCGTCTTCCGCATAAAAATCCTTCCCGCCAAGACCGTATATACGGCTGATGACGAGCGTATCGGTCACATGATGCGTGAATAACGCCGCTTTGATTTCGTTCGTCATATTACCGCCATGAGCACCGTAGGAATCGGCCCGGTCGCCGATGGTTACGGCTTTTACGCCGCGCAGCGCTTCGGCGATTTGCTTCGCCGGAAACGGGCGGATCATATTGGGGGCAACCGATCCCGCTTTGATCCCCTGGGCACGCAGCTGATCGACCACATCCTTGATAATTTCCGATGCGGAATTCATCAGGAATACCGCTACCTCCGCGTCCTCCATCCGGTACTGGTCGAGAATCGGGTAGTCGCGTCCGGTAAGTACCGCATATTCCTGCCTGATTCTGTCGAATACATCAGCCGCGTTGTACATCGCCACAGACTGCTGATAGCAGTTATTGATATAATCCGGTTCATTCATGTATGGACCGACTGTAATGGGATTGTTGCGGTCGAGCACCTGATTGTAGCCCTCAGGCGGCTTCTCACCGACGAAAGCATGAACATCGGCGCGGTGGGTGAAGGTTTGGACGCGGCGCTTCTGATGCGACGTGAAATAACCGTCGGACGCGACGAGCACGGGCAGGCGCACCTGCGAGTCCTCGGCGAGCTTCAGCGCCATGATATTCATATCGTAGACCGCCTGCGGGTCGCGGCACATCAGGATCGGCCAGCCCGTATTGAGGGCAAAATACAAATCCGAATGGTCGCCATGGATATCAAGCGGACCGGAAACCGACCGGCAGACGAGATTCATGACCATCGGGAACCGGGTTCCGGATTGAACCGGCATCTGCTCGAGCATATACAGATAACCGTTGGAGCTTGTCGCGTTGAACACGCGGCCTCCGGCAGCCGACGCGCCGTAACAGATGCCGGCGGAGCCGTGCTCGCCGTCCGCGGGAATAAGCTTGATATCATGCTGTCCGTTCGCTTTCATCAAGTCGAGAAATTGCGCAACCTCCGTCGAAGGCGAAATCGGGAAATAGCCCATCACATGATAATTGATCTGATGTGCGGCATATGCCGCCATTTCGTTGCCGGACTCGTAAACCATACGCTGCTCGACAGTTCCCTGGCTGACCTCTTTATTGATTTCAATAGCCATTGTTTCTCTCCTTTCTTGCGCTTAAGCGTGAACCATTCAATTCGCCCAATTGAAGCGGTGCGGCACCCGGTTCTGCTCCCCGTAACCATCCGTCTCCCTTGCGGAAGCAAGCGCTTCCGTCGGACAAGCCACAACACATTTCAGACAGCCCTTGCAGTATTGATAGTCAATGCCCTGCAGGAACATTTGCGGACGCCCTTTCTTGTCCGGCAGCTCATCCCAGACGAAGCAAAAGTCCGGACAAGCCGTGTCGCAGGCAGCGCAATGAATGCATTTTTCTTCATCAAAATGCGGCATCATGCCCTCACGGGAGATGCTTAAGTCCTTCAGCACGCTGTTGCCGGGATTGGTGATCATTCCCCCGAGCGGCTGCGTCAAATAACCAAGCGCCGGAATATCCCAGCGGGTCGGCTCCGGCATGGCTGTTCCTTCCGGCAGCGCGAAGGTGTGGAATTGCACCTCGTCGTAGCCTCTCTGGAAGGTGCGGAGCGCAGGTTCCACTGCCTGCGGGTATTTCTTCTCCAGCGATTTGCGGATGATGCCCTTCATATGTTCGAAATCAAGAAAGTCGCAGAGACGGAACAATCCGCCAAGCATTCCCATATTTACCCGATTATTCTCTTCGAGCGAAATCCCCGTCGCATCGACAACTGCAATCGTTCCCCCGAGCAGCTTCAATTTTTCCTTGAGCTCCTCCGGTGTCTTGTTTGAGTTGACAAGTACTACACTGTCTTCATAGACGCCGCTGACAACATTGACAGTTTTGGACAAATTCTCATGAAAAATGCCCACAATATGAGGTCGTTCTACGGGTGTTGTGTCCCTGATGTTCGTGCTCAGATCGCAAAATCGAATATGCGCCTTGACCGGAGAACCTTTTTTCTCAGAGCCGTAAGAAGAAAAACTGACTCCATTGAAACCGCTTCCAACAACACCCGCTTCCGCCAGCATCTTTCCTGCCAGGTTTGCGCCCAATCCACCAATTGATTCAAGCCGAATTTCGAAGAAACCGAGATCGTTTTGCTTAGGCAGAATTGTCAATTCTCTCACTTCCCTCCTAATTATCTGAAAATATTATAAATTCCCAATAATCAGTATATCACTAGAGGTTATGGACGAATAGTGTCTTTTCACAAAATAGTCACATTAAACGGATTCGGTCTTCCAAGCTTTGAGTACGCATTCTCCAGGGTGCGTGGACTTACGGCGCAGCAGAACGGCAGGGCAGAATATGGGCCATATCTATCTATATGGCAGCAGCCAGGTTGTTCATTCGCAAAAGATGCCCTTCGCGAATAAGAAACCAGGCTGCTTGGTGAAAATTTTATCGAACCTGCTGCTGAAGACACTCCGCGAACAAGCGGTCAAGCTTGTCTTGGCGGCGGTCGATCCACTCGCAAACAAAAGCGGCACGGGCAATTTGCCGCTCCCAAATCTCGGGAGAATCAAGACCTTCGGCATAGCGCCCGGCAAAATGAAGATACACATCCATCATTCTCAGCTTGATCAGCTCTGGCAGAGCTTCAAGCTCCAGCTCGGATAACCGCACGGCCGAGCCGAAGCCGCGGCAAAACAGCCGCATTCTCTCCATTGCCAGGTCTTCCGCGTCATCCGGAAAATCAGCCAGCACAACGGCCAGCTCCATTGCGGCAGCATCTTTTGTGCAAAATTCAAAGTCAAGCAGTCCCGTAATCGATTCATTACGGGCCAATGCATTTGTAAAGCCGATATCGCCGTGAATCCACTGCTGCGGCAGCCCGGAGAACAAAGGCCTCATCTCCCTCAAGCGCCGTCTGAGCCCGGCCAGCGTTTCCAGTTCTCCGGCAAAGCCTCTCAGAACAGGCGAGCGCTCCGCCAGGACAATTATATTTTCATCCGTCAGCGCACCGTGGGTTTCTTCAAATTCGTAATACGGTTTATACAGCGGCCTCTCCGCGATTGCCGATTGCCTGAGAGCCAGAATGAGCAATCCGGCTGCACGCCCAAGCTCTTCCACATGGTGGTTGTTATGAACAGTGGGACGCTCGCCCTCAATATAATGATAAAGGGCTCCCAGCTTGCCTTCCTCTGTCATGGTCACGGTCTCAAGACGCTCATTCGGCACCGGCCGCGGCACAAGATACGGCAGCTCTGCCGATTGCAGCTCATGAAGCACATGATGCTCAAGACGAACAATATCGGGATCGCGGTGATTATCATAGATCCGCATAACATATTTGTCCGCTCCCGCATATACCATGCGGGTTGTGTTATTCATTCCGCTTTCTTCCAGAACGGCACGCCAGTGCGCCGGAAATTTATATTGATCAAGAAGTTCCGCAATTGCAGCTTCGTGCTCCTTACCCATTACCGTGAATCCTCCGTTCAATCCTGGGCAGCTTCGAGCGCCGCCAGCCTGCTGCCAATCGTTTCCCGCCAGCTGCCTGACAATTCCTCCAGCGCCAGCAGCCTTCGCATTCCGGCTGCATCCTTCTTGTCGAGATACATGATCCGGTTCGCTTCCGCAATGGTGACCCCGGCGGGATGGCGGCTTGTCAGGACCAGCTCGTCGCCTGCGGCGACAATACCCTCCTGCAGCACGCGAAAGTAAAAGCCGGAATAGCCTGTCTGCTGCACCTGAAGCGGCAGCTTCGGCAGCCCATGCTTGATCCCAAGCTTGAAGCAGGGCTGGCGCGGCTGGTTGACCTGAACGACCGCCTCCCCTACGCGGACAATATCGCCAATGCCTATCGACTGCTCCGTTATCCGGGACACCGTGAAGTTTTCGCCAAATGCCCCTGCCTCGGCATCTTTGCCCCATTCCAAAGCCCAATAGGGATAATGCACGCTGGAATAGACGCAGACCGCCTTATCCTCGCCCCCGTGATTGATGAGGTCCGCCTGGCCGTCTCCGTCCAGTCCGGTTTTGGCGAGATAAAGAGGTCTGCTTGAAGGCTTCTTGAAAATCCCGGTCTCGACTTCCCTCGATCCGTGCAGCACAGCAACCGGCAGTGCAATGTTAAGCGACAAAAGCTGGCCTATCACAGACATGGTATCCCTCCATCTATCTAACTTTGTATACAAAATTATAAGATGAAGAAGAACCGGAAGGCAATCCCGTTTGATTCATGGCATTAATAATAAACTATGCTAATAACAACAATTTCCTTTGAATTATCAGCAATCTAGGACAATATGACCAGGTGTCGAATGCGATCTCATTGTGTTGTTTTGTGCGCTTCCCCGGGAAATGAAGATTCATTTCCGGGAAATTATTGCTGCGGGAATTTTCTTTCTATTCGGATTATTTCCTCTATTGTTCTCCGGTTAAACCGGAAATGTCCTTTTGCCTGGACAGCCTCCAAGGTATGGGATCTTCGGTGGGCAGCCTCCACGCCTGCGATCAGAAGCGCCGCACCGGCGAGCAGCAGGATCAGAACAAAACCATTCATATAATATAAGGCAATGCCTGCTGACGAGATCAGCCATATTACGGAGACCCTGTCGAGGAAGAGGCCGAGACGGCCGGGCTGCCATGATTGATGAAGGGCTTGCGATTTGCTCCAGCGCTTGGCGTGTAATTTGAGCGCGATTGGGATGGCATAAGACAGGTGCAGGGCAATGAGGCTTGAGCCGACAAGCTGAATAAGCGTTTCATTTCCCAATGAAGCACCCTCTGTCAGGCCAATCCCAAGAGAGAGTCCGAGTACCGCTGCTGCGACGGCAATAACAGCTGCCACAGGCGAGCGGAAACGTTCGGAGACTTCAGCCAGTTTCCTGCCCCATGGAAGCGGAGCACCGTCACGGGACATTGCGAACAAGCTGCGCACGGAAGCCGTCATCGAGCCCAGCCCGCTCCCCCATCCGGCAAGTGCGATGGCAAGGACCACGATCGTATTTATAGCCCATCCCCAGTTTCCGGCCAGCATAGTCACCACCCAGTGCCCCAACCCGTTATAGCCCGGGAAATCGGAGGTCCCGCCCGGGAACTGAAGCAGCATCATCGAAAATAACACAAAACCGAATATAAACGTATAGACGACTGACAAAAATATCGCCCAAGGCACGCTGGCCCGTGGATCATGGGTCTCTTCGGCAGTCTGGGCCGCAGAGTCGGCACCCAGAAACAACCGCTGCAGCAGCAGCATGCCCAGAACAAGAACAGGCTCATGTCCGGATACAGCCGCTGCCTCAGAAGGCGCGACCGGCAGGAATCCATAGAGCATCTCAAGCGGATAAGCACTCGGCCAGGCAAGGGCAACCAGTCCCGCCAGAACAGCCAGCACACAAAGCACCTGCAGCCAGGCAGCCGCTCTGAATATACCGCTGAGCACTCCGATTCTCCCCAGCCCCGCAATGGCCTGCGAGAGGATCAGGAGAATCAATATCCCGCAAATCAACGCTGTGGAAGCCTCATAACCGAATCTCGCCTCAACCATCCGGCTTATCCATTGGGCGCATATCACATTCATGGTGACCGTCATAAGCAAATTGCCCGCCAAATGCAGCCAGCCCGCAGCAAGGCCAAGCCGTTTGCCGCCCGCCGCTTTGGCCCAGTGATAACAGCCTCCGGCTGTCGGGACTTTCGATGCAAAGAAAGCCATCGAGCATGCCGTTGCGATACCGAACAAAGCGAGGATCGGATAGCCGAAACCGACCACTGCCGGTCCGCCGGCCGCAACAGCAGGGCCAAGCAGAAAAATAGCCCCCCCGATAACGGAAAGCGTGGAGAAGGAAATCCCAAATACCGCAAATCCGCTCAAGCGCCGCGTTAATTGCTGGGCATAGCCGATTTGGTTAAGCTCATGCTTATCCTGCATAAAACGGACATAACCGGTTTGGCGATTAAAGGCCTGATGCAGCGGATCGGACAAGCCTCGCTGCGCCAATATGCCGATAACTAAGGCTGCTCCGCACACAGCGACGAACAACAAAAGCCCGAGAATCATAGGTAACAAAGCTTCACCCCCATACTTGACTGTATGAGGACAGCAATCAAATCAGCACCGCAAAGACCGTTCGTCTCCGCTTGGCCCAGCCACCGGGATCGATTAAACGCTCAATTCACACATGAATAAACGGCTCATGCCGCCTTCAAGCCCTGAGTCAGCCCTTCCCTTTAGAACCAACATAAAAACGCCGGTATCACTATTTTATTAAACGACTTCCGCAGGACAATGATTCCGTTTATCACTCGATATTTTTATGATGTGACATGATTTTTTTCGGGAATGCTTTTTTTCGAGATCAACTTCGCCAAAGAACGGCTGAAAATCAGCCGTTCTTTTTGTTTCGCTTCCAGGTTGGATTTTTCGCGAATAATTGCTTTATTACGATAACGGACAGTTTTGTTTTAAGCATGCTGCGCTTCACGGCGTCCTGACCCCGGCCATGATGAGGGGGAGTGCCTGTTCTACCAATATCTCCGCCGGCTCACTTCGGGCTTGTTCACTCCATTGCAAGACGATGCCAAAGACAGACCAACTGATCATCGCAGCCTTGATCTCCGGCTTCCGTGAATGCTGGCTGCCCGGCGATTCAAGGTGCTGCATACATTCCCGAACAATCTCATAAAGCTTCTTCTTGGCGTTTGTTTCGATAGAAGCGGACAACGTCAGCTTGCGATTCAGCTGCCGAGTTGTCTCCAAATGCCAGTCACATACAGCCAGCATAAGGCTTCGCACGAGAGCGGAGCCGTCCTCGCCCGGATCGTCGGGAATGCTCCGACGAATCGCTTCCTCCAGCAGCCCACCCAGCGTCTCGTCGAGCAGCTCGAATTTATCCTGAAAATGGCCGTAAAACGTTGCCCGATTCAGTTCGGCCCGATCGGTAATATGTTGAATCGTAATCGAAGAAAACTCTTTCTCGGACAGTAGCTCGATCAGTGCGTTCCGCAGCGACCTTCGCGTTTTTTTGGCGCGTGGGTCGTCTTTGTTTACGTAAGACATCATCTTGCATCGCTCCCTCCCTGTCTGCTCCGGTGCAATACGTAATCGCCAATTTGGTGAAAATGTCGCTTAGCCTACAAATCGGCGTTTTTGCGCATGGCATTGAGCAAGGGTTGTTGTTTATGATGCTAATTGACAGATGTCGTTTAGTCAACAGGAATGGAGGGCAACGGATGAAAATTGCGATATTCGGTGCGTCTGGCCGGACGGGACACTTAGTCATGAAAATGTCTTTGCAAGGAGGGCACGACGTCGTCGTCTTCGCGAGGCGGCCGGACAACATCGGTCTAAGCCACGAGCGACTCACCGTCATCGAAGGGACGGTCGCGGATCGCGAACGGATCGAACGCGCTGTCGAAGGAGCGGATGTGGTCATCGAATTAATGGGAGCCGTCAGTGAAGGGACGGTGAACATCATTGCCGCGATGAAAAAACACCGCGTGCAAAGGCTGATCGCCGCTTCTGCTCTGAGCGTGCGGGACCCGATGGATCGCTTCCAATTGGGGCGCTTGCTGCTTCTTGCGATGGTCAGCACGATTATTCCTCGCAACTTGAGGGAAGTCCGGAGGGCGGCGGAGCTTATTCGCTCCTCCGACCTGGATTGGACATTGGCGAGAGTTCCGATTTTGACTGACAAAACCGGCACCTTTTCGAAGGCCGGCTATTACGGTCATGGAACGGTCGGCATGATGCTGACGAGAGCGGACCTGGCTGCTTTCATGTACAAACAGCTTTTCGACACGAGATTTATATGTAAAGCTCCCGCTGTCAGCAGCGGACCATAAAATAACTGTCTATAGGAGGAATTCAGTTGAAATTAACGATTTTTGGAGCATCGGGAAAAACAGGTCAGCTGCTAACACTTTATGCGTTGGAACGAAGCCACAATGTCACGGCTTACGTCCGAACGCCCGAGCGGTTCGAGATTCGGCATGAGCGTCTATCCGTGGTGGTCGGCACATTGGAACAAGACGAGGCGATCGGGCGCGCGATCAATGGTGCCGACGCTGTGGCGGAGTTGGTCGGTGCCGTCAGCGAAGGAACCAAACGGATCATTACGGCGATGAAACAGCACGGCATTCGTCGCTTAGTCGCAGCGTCCGCGTGCAGCGTTTCCGATCCGAACGATCTCCCTGATGTGGAACTGTCCATGTTGGTTTCGTTCGTGGAAAGTCATCGTTTTGAAAATATTTTGGCCGTGCGGAGAGCGGCCGAAATCATTCGCGCCTCGGACCTGGATTGGACGCTGGTTCGTATCCCGGTGTTGAACGACCGCCCAGGCGGTGGTGCTGTCAAGGTCGGCTATCCAGGACGCGACGAGGTGACGATCTACTTATCGCGGGCTGATCTCGCTTCCACGATCCTGAGAATACTTGAGACTGACGGGCAGATCCGGCAGGCGCCGGTCGTCAGCAATTCCTTGCAGCCGGTGGGCGGTTGTTAACGTTCCTCTCAAACTGTGTTAAATTTGCAATAGGGTTAATTATAAATCCACAGATACTTGTTCCATTGAAGTAAATATTCCCAAATCCAAAACAACCCCTACGCCGTCTTCAGGTCTACCTCCTTCACAAAGAAGGCATCTCAACAGTAGTTGAGATGCCTTCTTTCATAAAATGTGACACTTTATATTAAAAAGCTTTATAGATATGATAATGTGCTCCTTTACTACAACTTTAGTTCACGTATTCAACGGCGTTTTTAGGTTTCTTAGCTTCCGATCCCTTCGAATCCGGAATCGGAAGATACCTGCATCTCTGACATGACAAAGCGCTTCACAAGTTCAATATCAAAGGGCTTTGTGAAGAAAGCAAGGACGCCGAGCTGCTTGGCCATATCAATTTTATCAGGATCGCCGTAAGCCGTTATCATGGCCACTTTGATTGTCGGCCTGAATTTGCGGATTTCCAGCAAAGCCTCGATTCCGTCCATGTCTGGCATTTTCAAATCGAGCAATATAAAATCAATGGGATTCTGCTCCACCTGCTCAATGGCAGTCCTGCCATGAGGCGCTTCGTATACCGTCAATCCTTCAAGCTCAAACAACTCCCTCAGCAGCCGTCTGATTGCCGATTGATCATCAACAATGAGAATGCTGTAGGGGAGTGTGCCCGGCTTTGGCGGCGGCATATCAAGCTCGGCCGCGGTGTCCCCGGAATCGAACAGCGATCCGAACGCGGGCGGATTATCCGTTCCGATCCGGACCGGCTCAAAGATGGGGCGAATCTTTTTCTTATTCCATCTCCGAATGCAAAAAGCAATAATGGCTGCAGCTACGGGCAGCAATAAAATCAAATAAATCATCGTAGAACTCCTCGTGTAAGCGTTTCTCCTGATTTATTTTCGACATTTATTGCACCAAATCCTGCAAACCCGAGAAAATGATTGGAATCAATCATTTACGTCCATAGAAGCAAGCGGCCCGGTGGGACTAATAATGTCCGTCAAATCGAAAACGGATATCGGAAAGTAAGGAAATCCAAAGGCATAAGGCGTCAGTTCAAAAAGTGAAAAATAAATCACAAGCGCACGGTCGGCAATATAAAATGGCTGATCGAAGCGAATGGATTGGAACGGCTCCAGGGTTTCGATCTGCCGTTCGGCGATTTGTACTTTGATCAGGTCTGATAAGCGCTTGATATAAGAACTCCCCGGCTTGAACAAATCGGCGAGCGAATAGGATCTTCCGGACACCGTGTCAAAGGTAAGCGATTGCTGCAGCGTCAAGCCGTGCGCGCCGCCTGTAAACGCATAATTGAACAGAGACAGGCTGAGCACGTTTTTTTCATTCGTTTTGATTTCAAAATAACCCATCATCTCCGCACGGGGATCCTCTAGTGACCCCTGCTCCGCCACCAGCGCCCTTACAGCGTGCCGTATGGATTCGTTCATGGTGTTGCGCGCGGCCGCATGCTGAACGCCGCTGACGACGGGGACCCACAATTCCGCTTTGGGAAAAGTAACGCGGGACGCATGGATGACTGCCGGAAACTGAAATGCCATATGGACACCTGCCTATTCGGGTTGATGTTCCATTATATGCGCTTTATCCGGTTCCCTTGCTAGTTCCACTTTCCTTCAGCAGAAATGAGCTTTAGTTCCGCAAATTCCGCTTCATCTCATGCCACTCGATGCCGCCGTGCCGCGAGGAAGAAATCCCCGCATATTCAAACCCCAAACGCTCATAAAATCCAATCAAACCGGCCTCGCACATCAAAATGATGCTTTCCAGCCTGTCCGCTTCCGCCTGCCGGATAAGCGCATTCATCAAAGCGCTGCCAATTCCTCCGCGCCGGCTTCCGGGATCGACGGCAACGGACAAGATGCACAGGTGCATCCCACTCTCCTCCGCGCCTTGCTCCCCTTTCACATGGTCTCCTCCGCAATCGTCAGCAGAGGTGCGTACGCCGCAGGCCAAGCCGATCAGCACAGCTCCATCCCATGCCGACAGGAAATAATGGGGAAAATGAAGCTGCCGGTAAGCAAACGCTTCGCTGGTGGCAGCAGCCTCCGCCGGATAACAGGAAAGCTCCAGCCGATGGGCGGCCTCAAGCTCGGGTACCCGGATCGGCCGGATTGGAAGATCATTCACCGCTTTGCTCATATGAGCATTTTTTCCCGTTCGGTCAATCTTCTCCCTTTAACGTCCAGTACCAGCTCTCCGCCACTTAGACCCAGAATCCGGTCTGCGAACCGTTCAGCCCAGTCACCCTGATGCATGACCGCAATAACAGAAATCCCCTGAATTTTGCACATCCTCTTCAAGTCCGACAGAACCTGTTCCGCCGCGTGGGGATCAAGGCCGGATACCGGCTCGTCGGCAAGCAGCGTTTGGGCACCGTGAACCAATGCCCTTGCGATGGCAATACGCTGCTTCTCTCCTCCGCTCAGCTTCTCCCCCTTCTGCTGCGCTTTCTCAAGCAGTCCCACCTTCTCGATCATATCCATGGCTCCCATATAATCGTCATTGCGGACCATTCCGGTAACTCTGCGCCAGACAGGCGTTTGATAAGCGGATCCGATCAGCACATTCTTCAGCGCCGAACGATTCGGATGCAGCGTGGGCTTCTCCTCCATATATGCCATTTCCCGGCGCACCTTCATCGTTCCCGTAAAACCCTTTTCAAAAATATTGACGCCGTCAACGAAATACGATCCGCTTGTCCATTTCTCGCGCAGAGCCAAACACTTCAGCAGCATGGATTTTCCGCTGCCGCTCGCCCCCTTGACCGCTACGAATTCGCCGGGCTGAATTTCAAAGCTGATACCCGTCAGAACCTGCGGGCCGCCTGGTATTTGCTTCGTCAATTGAGATACTCTTATCATGAATGGCGCTCCTTTTCCAAGTTAGCGATTACAAGTCTATCAATCTAGTTTACGGGAAACAAAAAATAGTTTCCATCCGAACAAATGTTTGGTATAATCAAAACAAGAACACATGTTCTAATATCCTATTTTCCCAAGGAGGCTGATCATCATGAACAACTGTGAAAATTATCGATTTATTGAGAGGTACCGTCCTTATCGCGATTTGACCTTCAAATTTTACTCTAATGGCTCTCTCACCATTATTGATAATACCGCAGAGGAGGTGATCACGCCCCGGGAACTCAAGGGTGAGAGCTATGACTTTTATGTCCGCAAGCGGCTTGCTTACATCAGACAGGATCTGAGCGCCAAACTGCAGAAATTCGCCTGATGCCATTTAACCCCGCTAATTCATGTCATTTACAGCCCGCGCTAGGATAAGTATCTGTAACGGTTTACAATAATATTCAATTTGACGGCGAATCCATATATGCGGTAGATTGGTTTTACAGCCGAATCATATGGAGAAGGAGCCGTGCCTTTGATGAAGCAACAACTCTTATTTGATCTTGATGACACGCTGATCCATTGCAACCGGTATTTTTATCTTGTCATTGACCAGTTTGCCGATTTTATGTCAACCTGGTTTCGCGGCTATGGTATCCCGAGTGAAACCATTCGGAGCAAGCAAACGGAAATCGATATTGCCGGCGTCCATGCCGTTGGCTTCATGAGCGAGCATTTTCCCCAATCCTTTATTGATACCTACCGTTATTTCATGGAACAGACGGGAAGGGCTCGTTCCGTTATAGAAGAAGATCAGCTGTGGAAGCTGGGCCGAAGCGTCTACGAGCTCGAAGTGGAGCCTTATCCATTTATGGAAGAAACACTGGATACTCTCGCTTCCAATGGTCATGAGCTGCATCTGTACACTGGCGGCGAGATGCTGATTCAGCAGCGCAAAATTCAACAAATGCAGCTGCAGCGTTATTTTGACACCCGCATCTATGTCCGTTCGCATAAGAACATTGACGCGATGGAAGGCATCTTAAGCGAAGGCGGCTTTGAACGCAGCTCCACATGGATGATCGGAAATTCGCTGCGGACCGATGTTATTCCAGCCCTTACGTCCGGTATTCATGCCATTCATATGAAAAGTGAATCGGAGTGGATCTATAATGTCGTCGGGATTGATGTTGAACCGAAGGGCGCATTCTTCACCCTTCATCAGCTATGTGATGTGCCGGATAAGATCCATGGCTATATACGGCAGCAGGAAAGCGCCGTTAATCTCTGAAGGGAGCGGGACACGGCTGATCCGCTACCTTGACCTGAATAGGCTTGCCTCCACATGAGCGGAATTGTTCATGCCAGGAGACAAGCCTATTTTTAATGAAGCTCTACCGCATGATCAGGAAAGCACAAACTCAATCGTGCCTTTACTTTGATCTGTTAATATCCATTTTCCTGAATTCGTCGTGCCATCCTTGGCTTTGCTTGTTATCTTGCGCGTTTCACCTTTGGCTGCCAGCGCCTTGGCCATCGCTGCCGTGACCGCTCTGCCCTGCTGCTGCTTCCAGATAACGAAGGTGCAGCCTTCCCGGAACCGCAGACAGCCATAGCCTCGTTTACCCTCCACAAGCTGTCCGCCGCAGCCAGGGCGCGGACAATCGGCTATCACCGCAGGAGTTGCCGACGAGCCAGCAGCCGGCTTCTCTTTGGCCTTGGATACAGCCTTGGATGCGGTCTTGGCTACGGATTGCCTGGTACGTGAGGCAGCAGCTCTTGCGCTTCCTTCTGCGGCAGCGGATGCTGGCTTTCCGCTGGAAGCATAACGTTTGGTTGTCCGCCCTTTCCCCTTGGCGCCGCCCGAGCTGCCTTCAGCATCTCCAAACAGACTGGACGCTGCTTGCGGCTGATGCCTCACCTTGCCGACGATCATCTCGGCAAACTCCTTCACCTTCTGCATGAACTGTTCATCTGAGGCTTCACCCTTGGAAATCTGGTGCAGACGCTGCTCCCAGCGTCCCGTCATTTCCGGCGAAGCCAGCAGCTCCACGCCGGCTCCGCGTATGAGCTCAATCGCTGCACAGCCCTTAGTGGTAATATCCAGCCTTTTGCCCGCCGTTACGATGTAGCCAACATATTTCAGCCGTTCAATCGTTGCTGCGCGGGTAGCTGGCGTGCCCAGACCGATTTGCTTCATCGCATCGCGAAGCTCTTCATCCTCAATCGATTTGCCTGCGCTTTCCATGGCTTTGAGCAGCGTACCTTCCGTATATGGCTTTGGAGGCTTTGTCGCCTTCTCCAGCGCAGCAGCCTCGTCACAATAGACCGGAGCATCCGCTTTCACCCCGAAAGGACGATCCGTGAGAACGAGCTCGTCCTCCTGCTCCTCTGTCGGCTCATCCGACTTTTTCTTGCGGCTTTTTTCTTTGGGAGCGCCGCTGTCATCCTGGCCCAGTACGACTCGCCATCCCGGGTCCAGCTGTTCCTTCGCGCGGGTGCGAAACAGCTCCTCTTCGACTTCCGTCATCACCTCATGATTGTTGTAGACGGCCGGCGGATAATAGTGCGACAGGAAACGGCGTACGATGAGATCGTAAATATTCTGCTCTTCCGTACTGAGCGTCCCCGGGCGTTTGGGTGTTGGCAGTATGGCATGGTGATCCTCTACCTTAGCAGGGTTACACACGGCTTTGTTTCCTTTGTGGACACGGCTGCGGTCCGCTCCCTGCGCAAGCTGCCCGTAAGCAGTTTGTTTGAGCATCTGAAGGACATTGCCCATGACCGGGATATTCTCTTCCGTAACATAATTGGAGCTGGTCCGGGGATATGTAATCACCTTATGTTTCTCGTACAGCGCCTGGGCGATATCCAGCGTTTTCTTCGCCGGGTATCCGTATCTCCCGTTCGCTTCGCGCTGCAGCAGCGTCAAATCATACAAGCGGTAAGGATACTCCTTGGTTTCATTCGTCTCATAGCTGACAATCCGCGCCGGTTTACCGCTCACCTTGGCTGCCAGCAGCTCGGCTTTTTCCTTGTTTGTAATCCGGTCGCCCTGCCAGAGTCCTTTGTAGCTGAAGTCCGTCTGGCTGAAGCTCGCCTGAACCACAAAATAGGTTTCACTATTAAACGCGGTTATTTCCTTGTGGCGATCGTAGAGAAGCGCCAACACAGGCGTTTGGACGCGTCCCACCGACAGAAGGGTTTTGTGGCGGATTGTAAAAGCCCGCGAGGCATTCATGCCCACCAGCCAGTCAGCCTCGCTGCGCGCCCGTGCTGCCCGCGTGAGCGGATCGTAATCCTGATCATTCCGAAGCGAATCAAAGCCGCGCCGGATCGTCTCCGGCGTCAAATCCGAAATCCACAACCGCTCCGTGGGCTGCGACATTTTCAAATACTGCCGGATTAAATGGAAAATGAGCTGCCCTTCACGCCCGGCGTCGCAGGCATTAACCAGCCGGTCGCTGCGCTTGGCGAGCTCGCCGATCGTTTTCAGCTGATCCCTGGTTTTGGGATTGGGCCAAAGCTTGAAGCGGTCGGGAATAATCGGCAGATCCGCCTCGTTCCATTTTTTATATTTGGGATCGTATTGATCCGGCTCCGCAAGACTGACCAGATGTCCGATCGCCCACGTTATGATATAACGCTCGCCTTCCAGATAGGATCGTTTATTTTGCGCTTTTGGCTCGATAACAGCCGCAATCGTGCGTCCCATATCAGGCTTCTCCGCAATGATTAATGTCTTCAACTAATCCCCTCTTTGCTGCTTAATGGTCGATCTCTACATAACGTATCATGGCCTGCATGATACTGCGGACCCCTTTGGACCAATTGGGATCTTCGGCATATTCACGGTTAATCCAGGTTATCGCATCCTCTTTCTCCGGCCTGTCCTTGCTGATGCGCAGTATGGTCCGCACAGCAATCGCGGTGGATTGCTCGATGGTCGTATTATAATCCTGCCAGCTGTAAAAAACATTAAACGGATTGTTCGCTATTTTTTTCGCCTGTTTATGGGTAGTCGGCACAAAAGCCTGCTCCTGTCCGGTAATCGCAAAAAGCAGCAGCGGATGAATGTTATTCTCCCTGGCTGCCGACATAATGGCATCATAATAGGGCTGCTCCGCAAGCAGAGAAGATTTGTTGTGCAGATATTGTTTCAATCGGCTCTCATTCACTTCCGTATAGAGCAGTTCAGCGGGCAAACTATTGCTTGCCGGAACTTCCACGGATCTTGCCGGCTGTATGTCTGCTTTCTGCTGCTGCTTGTCCGGCGCTGCAGCCGGCTGCAGCAGGATTCCCCCATAAATCAGGCTGGACATGACCAGAAGCGCCGACAGAAGAGCGTAGAGCATCGATTTGACCCTGGGCGGCTTCACAGCCGCAGGCAGATGGACAATATCTCCTGCAAGCTCTTGCTCCAGTCTGGTCGAGGGACTCCGCTCCTGAAGGAGCAGAGCTTGATTGGCAAAAAGCGACCAAGCCGAAGCTTCCTCTCCTGCAGCGGCTTCTGTCGCCTGCGCAGCCGTGATCAACAGCTTGTAGAACGGCTCAAGCGGCAGTGAGCATGCCAACCTTTGCTGGGTCCATATATGCAGCGGTTCATACACCGCCCTGTCCTCAAGATTCAAGGCCAGACAGCTTTGAAAGACATGCTCCGGCCCTACAGGCCTCTGCTGCCTGGCTACTACTTGAAGAAGCAGCTCCGCTGTCAGCTTCAGCTTGATTTCTTCGGCAAAATCCGGAAGCTGGCGCATGACAATACGCTGCATTGCATCTGCTACGATTTCCGCCCGGCGCTCAGTCGGCAAATCCGCGTATTTATGCTGTACATAATGGCGAATACTCGATATCTCTGACTTCGTAAGCACACTTGCCGCATTGGATGACATCATCATTCCCCCATGCTTGGCTTATTGGTCTCTCGATTTTACCACAACTTTCCTTTACTTGGGGGCGGCGGATTCCAATATCGCTTTCTGCACGTCCTCTTGTTCGATATAGGCTTGTATTTGCTCCTTCTCATCGATTGTAAACTGGAATTCACAATCACAGCCCTCATCCAGAGGCACGATTTGTACAATTGTGCCATTCGTTGTGCAGATGACCAGCGCAGTCAGCTGCATGATTTCCTCCGGACACGGTGTTGCCGGGGATAACACAAGACCGAGCTCGATATCGACCCACTGCTCGTCACGCCGTTCAATACGCGGCTCAAACGCCAGAATTTGCAGCTGCGTCACCCGTTCCGACCCATATTGAATCATCGTTTCCCACTCTCCATTCCAAGAAAATCGAATTCTTTCCGATATCGTAAGAAGAAACGGCTTCGTCGTCCTTTGGCGGCAAAGTTAGTTTCTTCCCTCAAACCTTATAGAAATTTATAGGCATGAAACTTATAAATTCTATTAGGTCAAGAAGAAACGGGTTCGCCTTCCTTTGACGGCACAACAAGTTTCTTCCCTCAGAAATATAAGCAAAAGTAGAGGTCAAATTGTATACTTTCTTATATTTAAATAAAAGCGCCCGAAGGCGCTCTTATCGGTAAAACATTATTAATAGCCGCAGCTGCTTATGGCAGCATTGTTGTCCCCATCAGGTAACGGTCAACCTCACGGGCAGCCTCGCGGCCTTCATTGATCGCCCAGACGACCAGACTTTGTCCGCGACGCATATCGCCGGCAGCGAATACTTTGTCAACACTAGTGCTGTAATCGCCGTAAGCTGCTTTGACATTGGAGCGGCGGTCCTGTGCAAGACCCAATTGTTCAATAATCGTTGTTTCCGGTCCTTCGAAACCGACTGCGATCATTACCAGATCAGCCGGCCATACTTGCTCGGTGCCGGGAATTTCCTTGTAAATCCGGCGTCCGGACTCATCGACAGTACGTTCGATCTGGACGGTGTGCAGCTCCTTCACATTCCCGTACTCGTCGCCTACGAATTTCGTGGTCAGGACGGAGAATGCACGCGGATCCTTGCCAAACAATGCACGCGCTTCTTCCTGTGCATAATCGAGCGTATACACATTCGGAAATTGCGGCCAAGGATTTTTCACAGGATCACGCTCAAGCGGCGCTTTGGATACGGTACCGAATTGAGTGATGGACTTGCAGCCATGGCGAAGCGCCGTTGCCACGCAGTCTGTTCCTGTATCGCCGCCGCCGATCACAATAACATTCTTGCCTTTGGCGGAAACGTAGTTGCCATCCTCCAAATTGGAGTCCAGATAGCTTTTGATCGTACCGTTCAAATAATCCATGGCTTTATGAATGCCTTTCAAGTGACGGCCTTCAATGTCAACCTCACGGGCTTTTGTAGCGCCGCCGCACAATACAACGGCATCAAATTCGTCCATGAGCTGCTGGGAGGAAATATCGGTACCGATTTCAGTATTCGTAACGAACTGGACACCTTCCGCTTCGAGCAGATCCACCCGGCGTTGAACGACACCTTTGTCCAGCTTCATCGTCGGAATGCCATATACAAGCAATCCGCCAATCCGATCGGCACGCTCATACACGGTTACCGTGTGACCCGCTTTATTCAATTGGGCTGCGCATGCCATTCCGGCCGGACCCGAACCAACCACAGCAATTTTCTTCGAGGTGCGCACTTTGGGAGGTTGAGGAACAACCCAGCCTTCCTCGAAGCCTTTATCGATGATGGCTTGCTCAATGGACTTGATGGTTACTGCATCGCCAATCAGCCCTACTGTACAGGAACCTTCGCAAGGGGCAGGACATACACGCCCCGTGAACTCCGGAAAATTATTTGTTTTATGCAAACGGTCGAGCGCTTCACGCCACAAACCGCGGTAGATCAGATTGTTCCACTCGGGGATGAGATTATTTACAGGACAGCCTGAAGCGCCGCCCGGGAGCTCAATGCCCGTATGACAGTACGGAGTGCCGCAATCCATGCAGCGCGCACCCTGCGTACGAAGCTGATCTTCATTGAAGTGCTTATGAAATTCTTCCCAATCCTTGATGCGCTCCAGCGGATCGCGATCTGCAGGCAGCTCGCGCTTGTAATCCATAAATCCAGTAGGTGTAGACATATCGCTTATCCTCCATCTCTTTATCCCCTTGCAGTAAGAAGAACCGGCAGGCTTCTTCAAGGCATGCCCGGATCTCTTCCCCCTGAAAATATAAGCCAGGCATACAGGAACGTATCCGGATATCCTCTCTTATACCGTATTGAATATCAGAATGAAAGCAGATGCCTTAAGTAACGCAGCTGCGAATATTTATTCACTCTTATCCTAAAAATATATCGGGATTTCAGTCAACATTCAATATCAAACTTCCCCATTCAGATGGGACTTATTTATCATATCGTAGCAATTGGCACCCATACGTTAAATGGATTTTCCGTACAATCATTTGCACTAAATGACAGAATGTTCGTCATATAACGAAAGCAGGATATCAGGAACGCGGCGTTTTTCGGATATAGGTGCGGATGCAGAAATCATAGGCATTCTTATCATCCCTCTGAAACGGCTCACTGCCCGTCAATTCCCATTCACCCTCATTAATGGCCGGAAAATAAGCATCTCCCTCAACCTCAGCGTCCACTTCAGTGAGAAGCAGCTTGTCCGCATATGGCAGAAACAAGTTGTACACTTCTGCGCCGCCCATGATCACAAGCTCCTCAACGGAATTTGCATTGTAGCGTGTCATAGCTTCCTGAGCGGTATGAACAACCTCACAGCCGTCATGCGAAAAACCGCTGCTTCGTGTGAGTATAACATTAAGCCGGTCCTTGAGGGGCCTGCTGCCCAGCGATTCAAAGGTCTTGCGCCCCATCAATACGGTTCTTCCTGTCGTGGAACGCCTAAAATGAGCGCTCTCGGCAGGCAGGCGCCAAGGCATCGCATTGCCGATGCCAATTACCCGGTTATGCGCCATGGCGGCGATCATCGTAATAGACATACTGATTCAAGCCGCTCCTTCCTATATGGCAACTTCCGCTTTGATTGTCGGATGGTGCTGATAATTCGCAATTTCAAAATCCTCATACGTGTAATCGAATATCGAATCCGGCTTGCGTTTGATAATCAACTGCGGCAGGGGCAGCGGCTCACGGGTCAACTGCAGCTTAACCTGCTCGATGTGATTGCTGTATATGTGAACATCGCCGCCGGAATATATAAAATCCCCTACGCCCAAATCACATTGCTGTGCGATCATGTGCGTTAACAGCGCGTATTGTGCAATATTAAAAGGCAGCCCGAGGAATGTATCCGAGGAGCGCATGGTCAGCATGCAGGAGAGCTTGCCGTCAGCCACATAAAACTGAAAGACAAAATGGCAGGGCGGCAGCTTCATATGCTCGATCTCCGCTACATTCCATGCACTGACAATATGCCGGCGTGAATCGGGATTACGCTTGATGGATTCCACCACCTGGGCAATTTGATCAATTTTCCGGCCGTCCGGCGTTTCCCAGGCACGCCACTGCGAGCCATACACGGGACCAAGATCACCATTCTCATCCGCCCATTCATTCCAGATACGGACGCCATTCTCCTGCAAATAGCGGACATTCGTCTCGCCCTTCAGAAACCACAGCAGCTCATGAATAATGGATTTCACATGCATGCGCTTCGTTGTCACGAGCGGAAACCCTTTATTTAAATCGAATCGGATCTGCCGGCCGAACACCGATGTCGTTCCCGTTCCGGTCCGGTCTTCCTTCACCGTTCCGTGATCCAGTACATCCTGCAATAAATCCAAATAAGCTCTCAAAGCAGATTTATCCCCCTTCTGCATTTGTGTCATCCTTCTATTTTAGCATTTATTGAGGGTTCTGTCTTTCCCGTTTTCTCTGCATCCTAAGTTCGTAACGCCCGGGAGCAGAAGCATGCAGCGCCTTTTCTTCATCCGTCTCCGGTATGACAACCGGCACTCCGGTTGGTTTTCCGGTCTCATCCAGAGCAACAAAAGAGAAAAATGCGGTGACTGCCGTTTTCCGCTCGCCCGTGTACACATTCTCCGTCTGGACCTTCACGAAAACCTCCATCGAGCTTTTATGCGTCCAGGTTATGAATGCCTCGACTTCGATCACTTCCCCGACCCGGATCGGCGCTACAAAATCAAGGCTGTCCGTTGAAGCGGTGACGACCGGCTTGCGGGCATGGCGCATACTTGTAATAGCTGCGATTTTGTCCATATACTCCATGACCTTGCCGCCGAACATGGTGCCGTGATAATTCGTATCCGATGGAAAAATCAACTGCATCATTGTCGACCTTGATTCACTTGACAGCTTGCTTGCTTCACTCATAAGGCCGCCTCCTGAATAGGATTGTTCCAATAGTTTCGATCAGAAAATGGCTCAAGCCGTACGAGACGGCCGAGTGCGATACTTCCAATTGAAATATATGCAGCGTATCATGAAGAAACGACAGCATCCATATTTTGTAATACAACTAAATTTATCCTCAATAAATCATAGAAATTTAACGATATAAAACATTAAACATTTCTATAAGTTGAACAAAAGAGGCCACGCGCTCGTGCAGCGGCTCGTGACCTCTTCTTTATTTGCTATAAACCTGCTCAAGAATATTATTTCTTGCTCGCGATGGCATGAATCGGATGTCCCAGTGCCACTTCGACAGCGTCGAGAACAATTTCACCCAGCGTCGGATGCGCATGAATCGTGAGTGCGATATCTTCAAGCGTTGCACCCATTTCAATGGCAAGACCAAGCTCAGCAATCATATTGGAAGCTTCCACACCGGCGATTTGCGCGCCGAGCACAAGCTCGTTGTCCGCATCGGCAATGATTTTGACAAAGCCTTCTTTCACGCCGAGCGACAATGCGCGTCCATTGATGTTGAACGGGAATTTGCCGACTTTCACGTTGTGGCCTTTTTCTTTGGCTTCCTTCTCGGTGTATCCTACGCTGGAAAGCTCAGGATCGGAGAAGACAACAAGCGGAATGCATTTGTAATCAACGGCGCTTGCTTGTCCTGCGATCGCTTCAGCCGCAACACGGCCTTCATACATGGCTTTGTGGGCAAGTGCCGGTCCTGCAGTGATATCGCCGATCGCATAGATGTGCGGAATGCTGGTGCGGCACTGCTCGTCAATCTCAATCAGACCGCGGTCGGTCATTTTAAGGTTGATCAAATCAAGGCCAAGCTCTCCATCCGTGTTTGGACGGCGTCCAACCGTAACGAGCAGATAATCAGCCGTTACTTGCTTTTCTTCTCCGCCGACGGTGTACGTAACCGTTATGTCCTTGTCGGTTTGTTCCGCGCCTTTGGCCTGAGCGCCCGTTACGATTTCCGCATTGGCACCCTTCAATTTCTTCGCAACAAGCGAAGACATGTCAGTATCAAAGCCAGGCAGAATGGTTTCGGTACCCTCGATAATCGTTACCTTCGTTCCGAAACGCGCATACATTTGGCTGAGCTCGATTCCGATGTAGCCGCCGCCGATTACAACGAGGCTTTTCGGAATTTCCGGTAAAGACAAGGCGCCGGTCGAAGATACGATACGTCCGCCGTATGGGAATGCTTTGAGCTCGATAGGACGGGAGCCAGTCGCGATAATGCAGTTCTTGAAACGGTAGCGCGGAGCTTCGTTATCATTAAACACGCGGGCTTCTGTTTCATTGATGAACATAACCTCGCCGTTGAAATATTCGATTTTGTTGGCTTTAAGCAAGGAAGCAACGCCGCCGGTTAATTTCTTGACGACACTGTTTTTGAATTCCTGTACTTTGCTCCATTCCACTTTGACGTCCGAAGCGGTAATCCCGAATTCCGAAGCATGACCGATGGAATCGTATTGATGGGATGCGGAGATCAGTGCCTTGGAAGGAATACATCCGACGTTCAGACATACGCCGCCCACATATTCTTTATCCACAACAAGCACGTTTTGTCCAAGCTGGGCGGCACGTATAGCCGCGACGTAACCGCCAGGACCTGCACCGACGACTAACAAATCAATATCTAGTGAAGCGTCACCTACTACCATGGGTTATACCTCCATTACAAGCAATTGGGGATCGGCGAGCAGCTGCTTGATGTAATTCAAGAAATTCTGAGCTGTCGCGCCGTCAATGAGCCGATGATCAAAACTGAGTGATAGAGCCATAACCGATGCCGCGACGATTTCGCCGTTTTTGACAACCGGTTTTTCAGAAATGCGGCCTGTGCCAAGAATGGCCACTTCCGGGAAGTTAATCACCGGCGTGAAGAACATGCCGCCTGCAGAGCCAATGTTGGTAATGGAGATTGTGCCGCCTTTCATCTCTTGAGCGGCAAGCTTGCCGTCGCGGGCGCGACCGGCGAGTTCCTTGATCTCATCGGCGATCATCCACACGTTCTTGCGGTCAGCATCATGGATGACAGGTACGACAAGGCCGTTGTCCGTATCCGTCGCGATGCCGATATTATAATATTTCTTAAAGACAATTTCCTGCGCTTCTTCGTCCAGCATGGAATTCAGCTGCGGGAACTGACGGCAAGCAGCGACAAGCGCCTTGACGATGAAAGGAAGATAGGTCAGCTTGACGCCCTTCTTCTCTGCAACCGGCTTAGCTTTCGTACGCAGTGCGACAAGCTCTGTAACATCAACCTCATCCATCAACGTTACATGCGGAGCTGTATAGACGGATTTGGCCATGGCTCCTGCAATGATTTTGCGGATGCCTCTAAACGGAATGCGCTCTTCGATGCGATCCCCGGCCGGAACGGCTGCTGCCGCTTGCGGCTTGGATGCCGCTGCCCCTTGAGCTGCTGTTGTTTCCTGCGCGCCAGCTTGCTGGCCTGCAGCCGGCTTCCCGCCGCCTGCCGCGAAAGCTTCAACATCTTCACGGGTGATACGGCCATTCTTGCCGGAGCCGGAAATATCACCGATGGCAGCGCCCTTCTCACGTGCGAATTTACGTACGCTTGGCGTAGCCAGAACGAGACTGTTTGCAGCTTTTGCCGGCTTGGCAGGCTCGCTTGATTTGGCAGCTTCTGCTGCTTCCGGAGCCGCGTCCTTGGAAGTCTCGGAAGCGCTCGTGTCCGGAAGCTCGGTTTTCGCAGGGTCTTTGGCAGCTGCGGTATCCTGACTTTCCGTTTCCCGCTCTTCCTGATGAGGCAGCTCGCCTTCCGCATCAATGATTGCAACGACATCGCCGACATGGCATACTTGCCCGTCCTTCACGAGAACTTCAAGCACTTTGCCGTTAACCGGGCAAGGAACCTCCACGATTGCTTTATCGTTCTGCACTTCCATTATGATATCTTCGTCTGTTACCGTGTCGCCGGCTTTAATATGCATCTTGACGATTTCGCCTTCATGCAGCCCTTCGCCCAGCTCCGGGAACCGATACTCAAATTTCGCCACGTCCCGTGACCTCCTTCCAGGTCTTCACGACCTGCTTGTCTGTTTAATCTGGATTATGGGATAAAGACAATTAAAAGTTTCTCACGTCGTTAACCGCCTTGATAATGCGTTCAGGCGTAGGAAGCCACGTCTTCTCAATTTGTGCGAAAGGATAAACCGTATCCGGCCCGGCGACACGCAAGACCGGGGCTTCCAAATGAAGAATCGCTTTTTCATTGATTTGGGCAATGATTTCCGCAGCGGCTCCGGACGTTTTTTGCGCTTCCTGAACAACGATAGCCCGGTTGGTTTTTTGAATCGAAGCCACGATGGTATCAATATCAAGCGGCATTAAGGTTCTCAGATCGATAACCTCCGCCTGAACGCCATCCTTCTCCAGCTGCTCGGCTGCTTTAACCGCTGTATGAACCATTGCTCCATAAGCGATAATGGTCACGTCGCTGCCTTCGCGCACGATGTTGGCTTTGCCAATCGGAACGGTATATGCATCTTCAGGCACATCTTGACGGAAAGCATGGTACAGATTCAAATGCTCCATGAAGAATACAGGATCATTGTCGCGAATGGCCGAGACCAGCAGGCCTTTAGCGTCATAAGGGTTGGAAGGTACAATAACCTTAATGCCAGGCGTTTGAATCGCAATGCCTTCCAGAGAGTCGGTGTGCAGCTCAGCAGCGCTGACGCCGCCGCCAAAAGGGGTACGGAATACGATTGGCGCGTTGTAGCGGCCGCCAGAGCGGTAACGCATACGTGCCGCCTGGACTAGCATTTGGTCAAGCGCTTCATAGATAAAACCGACAAACTGGATTTCCGCTACCGGACGAAAGCCTTGAATGCCCATCCCGACCGCCATGCCGGCAATTGCGGATTCAGCAAGAGGGGTATCGAATACACGGTCTTCGCCGAATTCGCCCTGCAGGCCTTCCGTCGCACGGAAAACGCCGCCGACCTTCCCGACATCCTCTCCGAATACAAGCACATTCGGATCATTTTTCAATTCGACGCGCATCGCGTCGCGAATCGCTTCTTTCATATTCATTTGCGCCATCGCTGAAGTTTCCTCCTAAGAGTTTTTCTGTGATACATCTCGCATATTCATCCTTGTGGAGCAGAAAGACTCACTTCGGAAGCATACGCTGAGTTTTTCTGTGATACATCTCGCATATTCATCCTTGTGGAGCAGAAAGACTCACTTCGGAAGCATACGCTGAGTTTTTCTCTGATACTCTTGCAATTCTATATTTACAATTCCTTATTAAAAATCCACTTTTTGCTCTTCCAGATGCTGCGGAGTGTTTTCAAACATCGAATCGATCAAGCCGTTGACAGTCATTTTCTCCGTAGCTTCGGCTTTTTTGATATTCTCGTTGACTGCAGCTTTGGCTTCTTCCTTGACGCGGGCTGTTTCTTCCTCCGACCACAGACCTTTTTGCTCCAGGTATTTACCGAAGCGTACGAGCGGATCCTTCAGACTCCATTCGCCCTCTTCTTCCTTGGTGCGGTATTTGGACGTATCATCAGCCATGGAATGCGGGCGGTAACGGTAAGTCAGCAGCTCGATCAATGTCGCGCCTTCGCCATTGCGGCCGCGTTCAGCTGCTTCTGATACGGCTTTGTAAACAGCCAGAACATCCATCCCGTCTACTTGAACGCCTTTGATGCCGGCAGCCAATGCTTTGTGGGCAATGGAGTGCGCTGCAGTTTGTTTTTCAAATGGTGTCGTGATCGCATAGCCGTTGTTCTGAACGACATAAATGACCGGAAGCTTGAATACGCCGGCAAAGTTCATGCCTTCATAGAAATCGCCTTCCGAAGAACCGCCATCGCCTGTATACGTAATGGCAACACGCTTCTCATTGCGTTTCTTGAATGCCATTGCAACTCCGGTGGCATGCAGAATTTGAGCGCCGATAATGATTTGGGGCATCAGCACATTGACGCCTTCCGGAATCTGACCTCCGTGCTGATGACCGCGGGAATACAGGAAAGCTTGATAAAGCGGCAAACCATGCCATACGATCTGCGGCATGTCACGATAGCCGGGGCAAACAAAATCCTCTTTGTTCAAGGCGTATTCGCTGCCGATCATGGATGCCTCTTGTCCGGATACCGGTGCATAGAAGCCCAGACGGCCTTGTCTGCCGAGATTAACCGCACGCTCATCCCAAGTGCGAGTGAATACCATACGGTACATAATTTCTTTCAGCTGATCGTCGGACAGCTCAGGCAGGTAATCTTTATTAACGATTTCACCATCTGGCGATAATACGGATAGCGGTTGAACCGGTTCTGTCTGAACTTCATAAGGAACCTTACTCATATCGTTCACCTCAGTTAAATATTTGATAAACCGTGAGTCTCTGTTATAGAATGATTATAACCCTGTTTAAGCTGGATGGTCAAAGTATAAAATAGATAAAACCTTCTATTTTTCTAAGTTTCGGACTATTTACTCATGTCATTGTATATGTAACAGATTGAATTTTCTACTGGTACAGAATAGTACACTATCATCAAAAACAGAGCCCGAATGATCATTCCGGCACTAAGGGAGCTTGAACGTTATTCCGTGGATCTCACTTCCTTTTGTTTACCCACAACGATGACAATCCATGCAATTCGAGAGGAGTTATTTATTTATGACGGATCAACGCTATTTAAAAAGAACGATTGTAAAAGAGGTTGTCAGCAGCCAACACCTGCCGGAGGGGTCACGGGAACTGCGCGTTTATCTGCCGCCGGGTTATAACGAGCTGTTGTCCTATCCGGTCGTCTATTGCCAGGACGGCGAAGACTTTTTCAATTTCGGCAGAATCGCCACACTTGCCAACCAACTCATTCTCGATGAGGGAGTAGAGCCATTCCTCATTGTCGGCGTGGATGTGGACAAGCAGAAGCGCACGGCGGAATATTCACCCGATGGTGAGCTTTATGACGGATATGTCGCTTTCTTCGCTGAGGAGCTGATTCCTTTTATCGAGGACAAGTACCCTGCCCGCCAGGAGCCCTCGCACCGGATTCTGGCGGGAGACTCGCTCGGAGGTACGGTGTCCCTTCATATTGCGCTCGCTTATCCGGAGCTGTTCCATCAGGTTATTTCGTTCTCGGGGGCTTATTACCCTGAGTCCCGGTCCATAGCTGCCCAAGAAATCGATCTGAAGCGGCTGACTCTCTATATGATTGTAGGTTTGCAGGAGACCGATTACCAAACCGACAGAGGCATCTATAACTTCGTGGAAATCAACCGGGAGATGAAGCAGATCCTGGAGGAAAGAGGGGCCCGTATTCACTATGGCGAACATGAAGGGCGGCATGTGTGGGGTTTCTGGCAGAAATATATTCCGGAAGCGCTGCACACCTTCCTGCGCAGCGAATGATTTTTTATAAAATAAAGACCGCAGCTGTGTGGCCGATTTGTACATCGGACAACAGCTGCGGTCTTTTTTACACCTGCGTTAACTTTTCTTCCTTTATCCGCTCCAGCAGGCGGGCGCAGCCCAGCGCAACCAGCTCATAAACCTCATCAAAATTACCTGTATAGTACGGATCCGGAACATCGCATGTTTTGCGGTCCGGCAGCAGATCCATAAATTTGAACACCTTGGAGTGGCCATCCGATCTGCTTCCGAATAATTGTCTCACATCGCGCTCATTATTATTGTCCATGCATACGATATAATCATTATTGCTGTAATCATCCAGTCTTACCTGCCTTGCGCGAATGCCTTCGTATGAGATCCCATACCGGTCCAATAGCCCCCTTGTTCCCTCGTGAGGGGGTTTTCCCAAATGCCAGTCTCCGGTACCTGCGGAATCAACGGCGATAACACCTTCCAGCCCAGCCTGAACCAATTGATGGCGAAAAACGGCTTCTGCCATGGGCGACCGGCATATATTGCCTAAACATACGAATAATACGGAAATCATAGATGACCTTCTTTCTCCTTGTTGTCCTTTGCTTCTGCGGCCCGTTCTTCCTGAAGCTCCTCAGCGTAAACAGATTGAGCCAGTACAAATTTCAGTGACCGGCGCGGAAGTCTCCATCTGTAGTGTACCGATAACATTCTGAAAACAATCACGATCACGAAAAGAAACAGCAGATCCAGAGTGGTAGTAAACCAGCCCAGTCCAATTGCCGCTCCTGCCGCCATAGCCCATACCGCATAAATTTCATCTCTGAGCACAAGCGGCTTCCGGCCGGCAAGCACATCGCGGATCATCCCGCCGCCAATTCCCGTAAGCATGGCGGCTACGATTACCGCACTGAGTGGATGCTTCCCGGTAGCGTACAGCGCCCCTTGAATGGCGAAGGCCGACAGCCCGATCGCATCGAAAAACGCTTCGCTGCGTTTCCAGTGCTTGATCCATTTGACGGGCAGAATAAAAGCGATGGTCATGGCTATGACAGCCGTTTTCAGCAGCATTCCCTGTGTCCACAGCATCGTTACCGGCACATCAATGAGCAAATTCCGGATGACGCCTCCGCCAAATGCGGTGACCAAGCCAAGCACATAGACGCCCAGGATGTCGTATTCCTCTTCCATGGCCACAATGGCTCCGCTGACTGCAAACGCGATCGTACCGATAATGCTGAACACTGTGAAAATGTCCATGTTGAGTTGATAATTCACGTCATACTGCCTCCGATTGCCAACACGGCAGCCAAAGCATTCACCAAAGCGAATGCCTCTTCGCCAGGAGTGACTCGTTTTAATCCTCTCTCATTTTATCCGCGGTCAGCTCAATCGGCAATAGCCATTTGATATTTTTAATACTGGTCAATCTTGGTGCAGCCCGGGTATACTGACAAAAGAATTATTTTGGAGAGGAACGATCCATTGCCGTGCAAATTAATCGCATTCTTATCTTCACCGGAGGCACCCTTGACTTGTGGGCGCTTGACCATATCCAGCATAATGATTATATCATTGGCGCCGATGCCGGTGCGCTTTTTCTCATTACATATGGGATAAAACCCAATATTTCACTGGGCGATTTTGACTCCGTCACCGCAGAGCAGCTGGAGAGGATTCAGGCTGAGAGCGGCGAAACCCTGCCATACGACCCCATCGACAAAAATTATACGGATACCGAGCTCGCCTGGAATCTTGCGGTAAGCAAGCGTCCCCGACAGATTATTTTGCTTGGCGCGCTCGGGACCCGTTTTGACCATACCCTTGCCAATGTCCATCTTCTGCGCTTGGCCCACAGTGCGAATATAGACGCTGTCATTATTGATAAACACAATCGTATTTCTTTAACCTCAGATGAGAAGATAATACTGGCCAAGGAATATCCGTATGTGTCCCTGCTCCCGCTCACCGCTGAGGTAACAGGCATCACGCTGACCGGCTTCCAATATCCGCTTCATGAAGCAACCCTGGAAATTGGACAGTCGCTTGGAATCAGCAATGCCATGACCGGCGAGCAGGCCGTCATACGGATCAGAGAAGGGCTGCTGCTCGTTATCGAAAGCAGTGACTGAGAACGGCGCGCAAATGCTTACGACATTGGTTCATCTGGAGGAGTCACGATCTTCAGTCCGGGGACATATTTGCGGCTCATGGTTTTTCTCGTTTTACGGTTTTCCTTGGAATCAAACACAATATCCATATCATATTCACTGCCCGGATAGAGCTGATTCCCGGATATATATAAAGATAATCGTTTGTGATTAAAGGTCAATTTATTCTTCTGCACCTGAACCACTACGTCTCCGCGCTCATCAGCCGGCTTGTAGACAATCCCTGTTCGCTTCAAAGGGCTGATCCAAACGCAGTCTCCTACTGCAAATGGCTGCTTGGCGTCCTCGCCGGCATTTATTTCGTTTGAGGCGCTCTTCTTGGGCTCAATGACAGGGAAAAAGTCTGGCACCTCCGTTTTTGCTTCTTCTTTGATTTCCATATCTGCTGATTCCGAATGCTGAACCATTCCCGTCCGATAGGCGGCGGCTCTCTCTTCAGCCCTGCTCACCACCCGCTCCGGCAGGCCATATCGTCTGGCTATGGCAAACGCATAGCTGTCGCCCGCCTCCCCAATCTCGAGATTATACAGCGGCTTTAGTGTATTCGCATCGAATGCCATCCGTGCATTGGTACAGCCTTGGGTGCGGGAGGCAAAACGCTTGATTTCATTGAAATGCGTCGTTGCGGCAACCAGTGAATGCTTGGCCAGAAATTCCTCCAATACGGCAATGGATAACGCGATCCCTTCATCCGGGTTAGTGCCGGCAGCCAGCTCATCGAGGAGGATCAGTGTACGCCCGTTTGCGGTCATGAGCATTTCGCGCAGGCTTTCCATATGGGCGGAGAAGGTGCTGAGCGACTGCTCTATACTTTGTCCATCGCCCACATCGGCCATGATATGAGCAAAGACGCCAAATTCGCAGCCCTTACCGGCCGGAATCATTAAGCCTGCCTGGACCATCAATGTGAGCAGCCCGATCGTCTTAAGCGTAACCGTCTTGCCTCCTGTATTCGGCCCAGTGATGATGAGCTGTCTGAAATCCCTGCCAATCTCCACGTTCAGCGGAATACAATCCGTTCCGAGCAGAGGATGTTTGGCATCTGTCAGCTTGACGGAAGGCCGATCCGTGAGCGCTGGCGCAACGCCTTCATATGACCGCGACAGCTTTGCCCTGGCGAAAATAAAATCAAGCGACGCCATGGCCTCGACATTCCACCGCAAGCGGTCCGTCTCCTGTTCGGCCAGCTCCGATAGTCCGGATAATATCACCGTCCGCTCGCGCTCCTCCGCACTCTTCCACATTTGCCACTCCGCCTGCAGATCCGCCACGTCAACCGGTTCGACAAAAAGTGTCTGACCGCTTGCGGATTCATCCCACACCGTTCCAGGCACCTGCTTGCGCAAATCCCGCTTGACCGCAATGACATAATGGCCGTTGCGCTTGCTCACGATCTGCTCCTGCAGAGCGTTCTTATATTTGCCCAGGGAATGGTCCAGCTTGCGGCGGGTCCGCTCTTCCGCAGCCTCCAGATGCCGGCGGATATCGGCAAGTCCCGGACTTGCCTGATCTGTCAGCAATCCATGCCTGATGCATCGCTCCAGCTCCTTGCGAAGCTCAGGACAGTCATGCATGGAGTCGGCATAACCGCTAATTGTCGGTGCGGCATCACGCTTGGCATCCATGTACCTTTTCATCTGGGAGACTGCCGTAAGCCACAGCGCCAGCTGCCCCAGCTCAAGCTCGGAGTAGATCTTGCCTTTCCCCAGCAAAGCCATGAACATCACCATTCCCTCCATGGCCGAGAGTGGAACGCTCGCTCCTGCAGCAAGCAGTCCTGCTGCTTCCTCCGTCTCGCGAAGCCACGACCGGACCTGAGCAGGATTTGTGCTAGGAATATGACGCTGTGCAAGCTCCCTCCCCGAATCGGATACTGTGTAGTTGATCAATTTGTCTTTCATTTTGTTGAATTCCAGTTTGTTCATACTCGTCTCGTTCATCATTTCAGGATACCTCCTATTGGCTAGTGTGAAAATGTGGACAAAAAAACAGGAACAGAACGCATCCGCGTTCCATTCCTGTTTGTGTTGAACGGCTGTACGAATAAAGCAAGCCCTCCTGGCTTCCTGCTGCATCACTGGAAACAGGAGCATCAGCTTAAGCTTATCGTGACAATGAAAAAGCGTGCTCATAAAGAGCACGCTGATTCGCCGTTTAAGCAGGCGGAAATCGTCATGTTCTTAACTCATGGCGATACCCCACTAAACAAGCATTCAAGAACGAACAAACCTGCCTTTTGATCCGGCACGCCCATTCATGCTCAAAGCTTACTAACTGATAACTGAGCAATTTCATCTGTCATTGCTAACAGTTACAGCTACTGCTAACCAAGCAATCGAATATACGATTGCTAACGGTTGCAGTTACTGCAACCGAGTAATCGAATACACGATTGCTAACGGTTGCAGTGTGAGGTATCAATATCCAATTACGAGTTAAGAATCCCGACCGTCATTAAAATTTCCCCCTGCTATTTGAGATTAGCTTTATCATAACTTCCAGAAATGTGTCCGTCAAGCGCATAAGCCTATCCCTGCAGCGTCAATTTGAGCCCGGTAGTGGCATAGGAAACGTGATCAGGCAGGCCATAGTCACGCCTTAAATCAATATCATGTGACATATGGGTGAAAATCGCCTGCTTCGCTTTCCAATCCCTTACAAGCTCAAGTGCTTCCGTCACATCATAGACCGACCTCGAATCAAACGGAAAGGGCTCGTGATAAAAGCTTGTTCCCAGGACCAGCAGATCCAGATTTTGCAGCGGTATGACCTGTTCATCTGTAAGAGCGATGGCATCCGAGCAATAGGCCCAGGACGTTCCGCTTCTTCCATGCGTGAACCGGAAGGCATAGGCGTAGCCATTTTTGCCATGATTGATTTTCCAGCAGTCCACATCCCAGGAGCCGAATTGGAGCCGTGCCGTAATCGGCCGGAAATCTATATTACGATGAATCCAGGGGAAACGCTGATTGATCTCGGCAATCACTTCCGGCATTGCATAAGCTTCTCCGCGATAGTTTAACCATCGGCACATGTCCGCCCATTCCGCTAAACCGCCGATATGGTCGAAATGAGCATGCGTAATCAGAATGCGGTCTATGCGCTTCAAGCCGGCCGATTCCATCTGGGCCCGCCAATCCGGTCCGCAGTCAATCAGCATCGTGCCGTATTCAGAGTCATCCAGATGGACAAGAGAACGATATCTGCGATTGAGTCCACCCTCCCGGCGGGCTTCCTCACACACCTCACAGCTGCAATATACGCGAGGGACACCCATGGAATCCCCCGTCCCCCAGAAAGTAATGGTTGTAGACAACGATCGTTTCCTCCTTAGTCACTGCTGGAGCGTTAGCTTACTTAAGACCGATGGTTCGTTTGGGATCAGAATACTTTCAGGGCAATGGTTTCATGCTTCTTAAGGCCTTCAATCATTTCATGCCAAGAGTCCGGTTTATCCGGAAGCGCGGAATAATAAGTGGTGAGAAAATCAGCGACCAACGAAGAAGCTAGAACGCTCAAATCCTCGTCTTTTGGCAAAAAACAAAGATCCAATCCGCCAACCGCTTCCCCGTTCTCCTGCCAGGAAGGATGGAGATAAGAGAAATCAAGCCTCTTGTAACCGATATGTGAGAGTACTTCGCGGCGAATATGCGGATTCATCGGCGCTACGCCGCCAAAATGATAGTCTACAGTCTGCGGATTGTAAATTTCGGCGAACATCCCGATCGGCTCTGTGCCGCTCTCCCTGGCAAGCTGGGCAATATGCTTCTCCCGGCTGCGCAGCAGAAAACGGCCAATCCCCAGATTCGCCCGACCAATGATCGTAAAGTCCGTCATCGCAACGCGCATATCGGGATAATAACGGTACTCGGTAGCTCCTACCACATCTTCACTGTCTACGGCGACATACACGTGAATGCCGCCATCCTGAAGCGGTCCCTCCCATTTTTCAAAAGCGTAGACCTCTTCCGGCGGGAACACCACCTGCATGAGCTGATGCATCTTAACAAATAACGGATCTTTGATTGATTGCACGCGAACATAGTCCATTTACGATCACTCCATTCTTCAAGATTTATGGGACATGAACGGATTACGCCACTCCATAAGCGCTGCATAATGGCAGGATTCCTCATCCTCGAGGTAATTCTCCATGATGCCCACAGGAAGACGTCCGCAGCGCAGCAGGAAGGAAATCACAGGATCACTGCGAACGCCCGCTGCCACATCTGTCAAATATTGTTCAGCGGACTTCTCAGCGGACACCACATGATAGCCAGGCATGCGGCCGCCGCCCAGCAGCCTTTTCAACTTCAAATGAACGACAACCTCATAAAGAGACTGCATCAGCCATTTGCCTATCCCTGTTTTTCTATAGTTAGGAATAACTCCTAGATCAACCACATACAGGGTATCGCCAGAAGAGTCATGGTTGCGAATGTAGCCGCTGTCCGTGATGGACTCCCAGCTGTGCCTGTCTGACAAGGATGCGTCCTGAAGCAGCAGCGAGGTCATTGAACCGATTAACTGGCCGTCCGCCTCCGCACATATCGCTCCTTCGGGAAAACGAGTTACATGCTCTCTAAGCTGCTCTTCATTCCACCACAGGTCCGAAGGAAACGGAGGAGGAAAACAAGCCTTCTGGATAGCGATCATGCCGTCTGTGTCATCCAGCGTATAATTGCGGATCACGACTTTTACCGGACGCCCCGAAGCAAATACGATCAATTCTTTATACATGGCCTCTCCCCCATATATATTAAGGAATTCTAATGATTTTTTAATAAATTCACTGCAACCTTTGGTAACTCTATCCTTTTTCTCTCAATGGTAAAAATTGAGATGTTTTTCATCTGCTATAGTAAGCAAGTGACTTTCAACCAGAGAGATTCGAGAGGTGCAACCAACAAAATGATAAAAGCTATTCTTTTTCGCAAATTGGCTGTAGTAGGTATCAGTGCAGTTATAGGTATTTCTTCTCTGGCAGCGGGCCATGTCCCCAAAGCAGAGGCGGCAACGGCTTCCACCGGAAGCAAAGTAATCAAATTGGGCGACAATTACTTGGGCGTCAAATATAAACTTGGCGCTGCCAGCGGAATCAGCACTGCATTCGATTGTTCATCCTTCACCCAATATGTATTCAAGAAAGTCGGCATTACACTGCCCCGCACTTCATCGGCCCAATCCAAAAAAGGAACGTATGTTGCGCGCAAGAACTTGAAAGTTGGCGATCTTGTTTTCTTCTCCACTCCAAGCTCCGGTAAAAAAGTGGGACATGCGGCTATATACGCCGGCAACAACAAAGTACTTCATACATACGGCACCGGAGGCGTGAAATTTACAAGTCTCAGCAATTCCTACTGGAACTCCCATTATGTAACCGCTAGACGCGTTCTTTAGCTCTGCTGCAGTACGTACATGTGAAAAATAATGCCGGTCAAAACGGGAACGGCTTCGCATTCAAGACATTGAACCTGCGAAGCGGTTGTCGCTTAAAGACCGGCTTATTTTTTTTGCGGTAATATAATGGTAATCGTGGTCCCCTGCTCATGCTTGCTGGAGACGTCGATTTGACCGTCGTGCAGCTCTACAATCCGCTTGGCAATGGATAGCCCGAGTCCGACTCCGCCGGTGGAACGGCTTCTTGCTCCATCAACCCGGAAGAAGCGTTCAAATAAATATGGCATTTCTTCCTCGGGTATACCGATCCCTTTGTCGGAAACCGCGATGCGGACGGAGGATTTGGTTAACGTGAAGGTTATGTCTATCGGCTCTTTGCTGTACTTGATGGCATTGTCCAGCAGGATGACCATCAGCTGACGGACTTTCTCCTTATCCGCAGTAATCCTAAGCTCCGGCTTGGGCGAATGCACGCGTATCAGGCGCTGGAAGGTCATATACAGCATATCGGCCGTTTCATCGGCCAACTGGACCACATTGAAGGTCTCCATGTTCAGCCAAGCCTCCTGCTCCGCCTGTGCCAGCATCAGCATGGATTTTGTCAGGTTTTGCAGCCGCTGGGATTCTTTGCTGATCGCTTCAATCGCTTCGTCGCGGATTTTCTCGTCGTCCCTTCCCCACCGCTTCAGCATGTTTGCATAGCTGCTGATCACCGTAATCGGGGTTTTCAATTCATGGGAGGCATCCGCTACAAACTGCTTCTGATGCTCGAAGGTCCGGTCCAGCCGGTTAATCATCTGGTTAAAGGCTCTGGCAAGCTGCAGCAGCTCCGCCGATTGATCCTTCTGATTCAGTTCAATCAGACGAAGCTTGCCGCTGCGGTCGATCTCACGCATCGTTTGGACCATATGCTGGATCGGCGAAGTCAGCCTGGAGGTAAACCAGTAGGTCCCCAATATAGCAAACAAAACCGCACCGATGCTGGTAATCGAAAGTGCGATAACCAGAACCTGCAGGTAGCTGTCCAACAAAGTAAGCTTGCGGTAAAGCTCGAGTGTCCCGATCACCTGAGACTCCTGGTAAAGCGGAACCTTCATATACAGCGCTCTGCGCCCATCGATAAAAATCATGCCGGTGTCATGCTGTGTGGTAAACACCGGCTTCAAATCTAAAAGCTGCGGGTCGGAGCCCTGTACATTAATGACCTTGCCCTGCGGGTCGACAATGCGGATCAATTCGCTCACATTGTAATAGTCCCGCAGCAGATCATATTCCTTCAGTCTCAGCGGGTCGTTGATCCGCTTGTCCTCCAGCAGAATATTCACTTTGTTCGTCAGCAGCTGATCTTCACTGCGCATCGATATCTTGATCACAAACAGATAGACGAAAATGTTAAACAAAATCAGAATGAAGATTAACCAGAAAATCGTAAAAAATGTGAACCTTCTCCGTAAGGTCATGCGTCCGGCTCCTTAAGCATATAACCTACCCCGCGGACTGTATGAATCAGCTTATGCCGGTAGCCTTTATCGATTTTCTGGCGCAGATATCGGATATACACGTCGACAAGGTTGGTCTCTCCGATGAAATCATATCCCCAAACCTCGGACAGGATGTCCTCCCGCGATTTCTCTTCATTCTTATGCTCGGCCAAATAAACGAGCAGCTCGAACTCCCGCGGCGTCAGTTCAATCGGGATATCTTTGCGGAAGACCTTCCTGGAGCGCAGCTCAATGGAAAGATCCGCAGTCTTGAGAATATCCGGACTTTCCGTCTCCTTCGGCTGCTGTTGAAATATGCGAAGCAAATTACGAACCCGCGCAAGCAATTCCTCCATTGCAAACGGCTTCGTAATATAGTCATTGGCGCCATGCTCGAAGCCGCTGACCTTATCCGGTATCGTGTCACGTGCGGTCAGCAGGATGATCGGTATCGGATTGCCCGCGTTCCGCAGACGGCGCAATACCTCAATGCCGTTGAGCTCCGGCAGCATGACATCCAGCAGGACCAGGTCCCACTCATTCGATTCCGCTTGTGTTATTCCGCTCCTGCCGTCTGCGGCACGCCCTACGGAATAGCCTTCGTGCTCAAGCTCAAGCTGCAGAATGCGGGCGATGCCATCTTCATCTTCTATAACAAGGATGCGTTCGTTCATCTGGTTGTCCTCCTACTTCTTTGCGATCAATTAGAGGCCATTATTTCCCCTATCATAATGAAGCAAAGCGTTGAATGCAAGTGGGAGTCCATGGTGACCGCAAGCAGCAGTTAACTTGTATATGCAGCGAACAGCATCGCCGGCCGGAGAGCTTCCTGGAATGGAAGGTCCCCAGAATTGATTTATCATCATCAAATTGTGGATATTAGAAAATTATCGTTGACTGCTGCTCTGCATGGACCATGCCTCGACATCCCACACCTTTGTGACCCAATCCTCATAGAATTCCGGCTCATGAGAGACCAGGATGATCGTGCCTTTGAATGCTTTAAGGGCCCGTTTGAGCTCTTCTTTGGCTACTACGTCCAAATGGTTGGTCGGCTCATCAAATGCAATCCAGTTGCTCTCACGCATCATCAGCTTGCACAGGCGGACTTTCGCCTGCTCGCCGCCGCTAAGATGACTCAGCGCCCGTGTAATATGCTCATTCTTCAGTCCGCAGCGGGCCAGCGCGCCCCGCACTTCGCTCTGGGTCATATGGGAGAACTCGTTCCAGACATCATCCAGCGGAGTCAGGCTAGGCGCTTTGGCCTCCTGTTCAAAATAAGCGGGAAACAGGAAATCCCCGCGGTAGGTCTTCCCGTCAAGCGGTGGAATGACCCCAAGTATCGTCTTGAGGAGCGTGGATTTGCCGACACCGTTGCAGCCGACAATCGCAATCTTGTCTCCTCGCTCAATCAGCATGTTCATCTCCGGCAGCAGCGGCTTGGAGTATCCGATGGCAAGTCCTGTCGCCTCAAATACGGTTTTGCCGCTTGAACGGGATTCCTTGAAGCTGAAGGTCGGTTTCATGGCTTCATCCGGACGGTCGATCCGGTCTATGCGGTCAAGCTGCTTCTCGCGGCTTTTGGCCCGTCCGCTTGTCGAAGCGCGCGCTTTATTGCGTTGAATGAAATCTTCCTGCTTCTTGATGTATTCCTGCTGCTTCTCATAAGCATCTATATGCTGCGCTTTATTCAGGTCCGCCATCTGCAGAAACTTCTCGTAGTTCGCCGTGTAGCGGGTGAGCTTGGCAAACTCAAGATGGTAAATGATATTGACGACTTCATTCATAAAGCCCGTTTCGTGGGATATGAGCACAAAGGCGTACGGGTAGTTCTTCAAATAATTCGTCAACCAGGTAATATGCTCTTCGTCCAAATAGTTCGTAGGCTCATCCAATAATAAGACCGTCGGTTTCTCCAGCAGCAGCTTGGCAAGAAGCACCTTCGTACGCTGGCCCCCGCTTAATGAGGAGACGTCGCGATCCAGACCTATGGCATTCAGCCCCAGACCATTTGCCATCTCCTCCACCTTGACATCCAGCAGGTAGAAATCGCCGATTTCCAGCTCCTCCTGAATCTCGCCCATCCGGACAAGCAGCTCTTCCAATTTGTCCGCATCCGCGTCCGCCATTTGAGCGGCGATTTCATTGAGCTCCTTCTCGAGCTCCAGCAGCGGGAGATATGCATCCTTCAGCACATCGCGAATGGTTTTGCCCGGCGTCAGCTGGGTGTGCTGATCCAGGTAGCCGTAACGCACACGCGGTGTCCATTCCACTTTGCCGCTATCCTTCAGCAGCTTGCCTGTCAAAATATTCATCATGGTTGATTTGCCGGTACCATTGGCGCCGACAAGTCCGACATGCTCTCCTGCGAGCAGACGGAAGGAAACGTTTCTGAATAAGGTGCGGTCACCAAAATTATGGGATAAATCTTCAACTGTCAGTAAACTCATGTTCATGTGCTCCGTTTCTGTATGGTCGTTTAACGATCGGCATGCTTCCCGCATCCGTAGAAATAAGCACTGAGCCAAATTGCGGCATTAGTGCGTTAACCGGCAGAATATCCATACCGCTCGCGTACCATTGTATCACAGGAGCTTGTCAATTGTGTCAACTTCAAGCAAAAAGGTTGCTTATAAAGGGCTGAAAGGCCTTCTCAAGCGCTTTCATCCAGGACAAGCGGGCGGTTGCCCACCCACCGCTCCACATCAGCTCTGCCCATGCTTCAGCAGGCAGCAGCGGGATGGATATTGCAGGCTTGCCTGGAATCATCGACAGCCACTCTGTGCGGTAATTGAATTTCATATCCTTGTTGGCGATCCACTTCGTCGCAAGACCCAGCTTATCGCGCTCGAAGCAAAGGACTTGAGCCGCCTTAATCCGCGAAGGCGTCCATTTGAAGGGAAGAGGGTCTACCACGAACAATAATATATCGGCGCTCAGAAGCTGCTCCTCCGCTTCCCGCTCAGTCCATTTGCTGGATACATCGGTTATGACCACTGACTGGTTGAGAGATTCCATCATCAATCTGTATTTCAGCGCATGATCCGCACTCTCCCGGGGAAGCTCAGGAAGAAGCGTGTGCCAGACGATATGATTCTCGCTGCTTGTGCACGTCCGCGTAAAGCGTGAATCCAGCGGCCTGTCCGAATCGGGGATGGATGAGGCTGCCTCCAAATTCAACAAGGCATGCCATTCAGGCTCAAGCAGCGGATGCTCCACCGCCGCACAGTCTATACCATGCTGCTGCAACAAACGGGCAAGCGTGATGGAGGTGAAGGTGGATCCGGCACCGGGTGACAACGAGGCAACGGTAATATGCAGGACAGCTTTGTCTACTTTAAGACTATACCGCTGTCCAGCGCGAGCAGACGGTCCATGATTACTTATGGCCTGCGCGCCGGCCCTGCCGTTCTTCAGGCAGTCTTCCATTGCGCTCCTAGCTTCGAGCATGGAGGGATAACGGCATTTGGGCCGCGGATCGACCATCTGACCGATCACACCCCGGACCGAAGCTGAGATATGCGCAAGCATACCGCTTCCCGTCATTCCGCTGCTTTTCAGTTTTGTCCCTCCGCTGAGAAGATAGAACAGCAGCGCTCCAAGCCCGAACACATCCGTTCGCGCATCGCTTTGTCTCTCCCCTTCCTGCTCCGGAGCTGCGAAGCCAGGCGTTCCCAGCTTGACTGTGTCGTGCTCCTGTCCGGATTTATACCTTCTGGCGATTCCGAAATCAATCAGACGCACGTATCCGCTATGGTCAAGCATCACATTGGTCGGCTTGAGGTCGCGGTGAATAATAGGCGGATTTTGCATATGCAGATAATGAAGGGCGTCACTAAGCTGAATGCCTGTCTCGAGCGCATCTTCTTCAGACATAATCCCCGTTCTGCTGCTTCTTAAACGCGATTGCAGCGTATCGCCGTCAATATAATCCATGACCAGTATTTCCCTCCCCTCACCATCAGGAGGGTAATAATCGACGATCAGCGGAAGTCTCGGATGATTGAGCCTCATCAATAAGGCAGCCTCTTCAGCGCTGTACAAACCATCCGCAGTAGGAGGCTTATTCACTTTCAGGGCGCGTAGCTTTCCCTGCAGCCGGAGATCCTCTGCCGCATATACCTCCCCCATCCCGCCCTGGCCGATCAATCCTGCAATCCGATACCGCTCCCCGATTACAGCTCCAATTTCATACCCGTAATTCCCTTCCATGTCCATCTTCCGGTCCTCCCGTTCCTGTCATTTATACAACCCCACCTTACTAAAAACAAGAAAACAGGAAGAAACAGCTGCCTCCATCCCCTGGCGGCAAAAGCAAAGCTTCTCCCATTGGACCTTATAGACATCTACAGGAGCAAACTTTATTGATATAAGATCAAAAAAAGCACCCCGAACATACAGACTCTTGGTCTGTACGATCGGGATGCTTTCCCAAACATTAGCCTATAGGTTTGTTTACCGTTTAATCAAGTATAACGTAATTTCATCACGGTTGTGAAACAATTGTTTTGCTTTGATCAGCACGAATGCGGACACCAGCTTGGCAATAACGTCACGGATCGTTTGAAGCGGTTTTTTGTGCATCAGCTTGAGGGTAATGATCGCTGTTGCACCAGGTGAAAGGGCATCGATCTGCTCCAGCACCAGCTTCGCCATTTGCATGGGGCTCCAGCTCATGTCGCAGACCAGCAAATCAAATGTTTCCGGGTTGAACTTCACATCCGAAGCATTTTTCTTCAAATAGGTCAGCCGGTGATAGCTGGCCAGTGAAGGATGCAGATCGGCGGGATCGACAGAAGTGACACGAAGACCGCGGTCAAGCAGCAAATGGGTCCACCCTCCGGGGGCCGCACCGATGTCGAGCGCTTCGCCATATTCGGCAAAATCAAGCTTGAAGGTCCGCTCCGCTTCCAGCAGCTTGAACTTTGCCCTGGAGATCTGGCCATCTTCACGCTGAAATCGGACCGCTCCGCCCGGCCAGTCCGACAGCTGCTCCTCGGGTGTGCCCCAGCCGACATAGAACTCCTCTGGACCCGCATAAATGGAAAGAATCAAATCCGGCGACTGCATTGCCGGCTCGCTGCCAAGCTCAGTCAGCACCGCATCCAGCACAGCCTTCGTATCGGCTGCCGAATAAATAAAAGGCGTACGCTCGGCACGCCTCAGATGCACGGCAGCCGAGCGGCCTTCACAACGAATGCGCGCACTGCGCACCAGATCGGACAGAGCCTCCAGATCATCGGCATTCCCATAAATGGGAAGCGCACGATCGATCGGCTGGATATGGCGCAGGAAAATCGGCTCCTTTGCTTGCAATACGGCCAATACCTCTTCACGGCTTTGCGGGAGCTCCATGCGAAAAATCTCCCCGGCAGCCAGCTGGGTAAATTTAATCCCATCAAATAAACGCCGCAGCTCTTCCATTGCATAACTGGCAAAGCCATGATTAGCCGTTCCGATCCACTGCGTCAACGCTCCATTCCTCCCTGCCTTGCGACAGCCCGAATCCACGGCCTGCCATCTACCCACTCCACTTCAACCGGCCAGTCATAAGCTTGACTAAGCGCCTCCGCACTCAACACCTGTTCTTTGGGACCCGCTGCCGTCAGCCGTCCTTCATGCAGAAGGGCAACATGGGTGAACAACGGGATAATCTCCTCCAGATGATGGGTCACATAAACCACCATCAACCCCCGGTCGCTCAATCTGCCCAGATCAACCAGAAGCTTCTCCCGTTCATGCAGATCAAGACCCGCACATGGCTCGTCCATAATGAGAAGCTTGGGATTCGACATCAGAGACCGCGCAAGGAGTATTTTTTTGCGTTCCCCTTGTGATAGCGTTCCAAGCGGCTGATAGGCCATATGGCCGAGCCCTACTTCTTCAACGAGGCGTATCGCCTTCAGGCGGACTTCCTCATCAATAGCCTGATAGAAACGCAAAAATGCGTATTCTCCTGTTGCAACAATTTCCCAAACCGGATCGGTTAGTGAAAGCTTCTCGATAACGGATTGGCTGATATATCCGATTTCCTTGCGCACCTCACGCACGTCGCAAGCGCCGTAACGGTTGCCCAGCACATCGACCGTACCGGAGGATGGAAACATATAACCAGTCATCATTTCCATCAGTGTCGTTTTGCCCGAGCCATTGCGCCCCAGAATAACCCAGTGCTGGCCTTTCTCCATATGTAAATTAACACCGGTCAAGATATCACGCTCTTCACGGCGCAGTGTTATTTCATTCAAATGAATCATTTCGTATTCCCCCTGTTATTACACCAGCATTGGTCCATTATGAATTACAATATGGGATGGCGCATGCTGAAGCAGTAATTCCATCATCTGCGCTCGGCCTGCGGGACTGGATGTATGAAAATAAATCGTAAGCGGGTATCGGCCGCTCTCCACGATGTACCTGGCTACTTCAAGGCCTGTGGGCTGACCCCATCCCAGATCGTAGTCAAGCGATAGAATATTCACTTCTTCATGCCCCAGAAGCTGCTTGCAATCCTCGGCATTTTTGACAAGTGTGAAGCCCGCCGGACAAGCCCGGTAATCATCGAGATACACATTAATCATCGGCTTCCTCCCATACTCCGAACAAGCTTGAGCTGTTCCTTGTGTGTACCGTCCGCGCCAGACGGCGTCTCCAAAATAAAGGGGATCTGTGCAAGTGCAGGGTGGTTGAGCAGCCATCTGAAGCCTGCTTCGGCGATGTACCCTTCGCCGATAACGGCATGGCGATCACGCTTCTCGCCGGAAGGGTATACCGAATCATTCAAATGGATGGCAATCAGATCCGGGAGAACACCAAGCTCCTCCGCCTTCTCCATCCATGGCGCATCTGGGCTTCCATTCCACACTCCGCTCGCAAACAAATGACAGGTATCGAGGCAAAAGCCGATTTTCTCCTTGTCGGCACATAAGCTTCGCACCTGGGCAAGCTCCTCAATCGTTGTTCCCATAAACGTATGGTCGCCCGCCTGATTCTCGATGAGCAGCTTGGCACGGCCGCTCCATTGCGTCGTTACGCTGCTTAATGTATGAACGGCATTGCGGTACCCTTCCAGAGGGTCTTTGCCCTTATATACGCCAAAATGAACCACCACGCCAAGCGATCCGCACGCCTCCGCAATGTCCAGGTCATTCAGCAGCGACAGGACCGTACGCTTACGCTGGTCCTCGCTCTCCGCTGCCACATTCGTGGGATAAGGAGTATGGCCAATGGAGACGATCCCCTGCTTCAGGCAAAATTCCGAACAGCGTGCGCCATCGCTGGCATCAAATGCCTTGATGCTCAAGCTTCTCGGGTTTTTTGGAAAATATTGAAAGGCATTGGCCCCCAGCGCTGCCGCGCGCTTGGCCGCTTCAAGGTAACCGCCTCTTGTCGACACATGAGAACCGGCGAGCATAGGCTTACCGGTCCTTTTGGCAGGATGGGCAATAAAACATTTTGCGGGAGTTGATCTCTCCCTGCTCAATCGTCCCATCGCACCGAACGCACGGCTCCCCGCCACGATCATACACAAGGCAGTGGTCGTTGTAGCCGCCGGTCAATGTATCGTCAGCCGTCAATGGCATTTCCATATATCCGCCGAGGGAGGCTGCATTCAGCAGCACTTTATGCATGGAATGGTACAGATTCTCCCAGGTTGCCGGCTCCAGATCGGATATGTGGGCATCTGGACGGACAGCGGCATCGAATACGATTTCGTCGGCATAGCAATTGCCAATACCGGAGACGACCTGCTGATTCACAAGTGCGGTCTTCAGCGATCCTCTTTTTCCGGCAAAACGTTTCTTGAACTGCTCGAGCGTCAATCGTTTATCCAGCGGGTCGGGTCCTAATTTGGCCAGATGAGCTTCCACTTCCTTGACCTTGTAGAGGTGGATATAACCGAGCCGGAGACCGATAAAACATAATTCTCCATTCGGAAATTCAAGCGCCACCTGGACACTGCGGTCCGGACGCTCTGCCGGCGGTCCAAAATGAATCAGGCCCCCCAGCATCAAATGAAGCAGCAGCCGCTTGCCGTTGTCCAGATGAAACAGGAGCATTTTGCCCCTGCGCTCGACAAACAGCACCGTTGCGCCAACCAGCTCCTGAGTAAAAACCTCAACGGGCACATTGATTGATTTCTCGCGGGTAACTTCAACTTTTATAATCGGCTGCCCCGAAATGCGCTCAGCCAGCATCTTGCGATAGGTTTCCATTTCCGGCCATTCAGGCATCGGGTTCTCTTCCTTTCTCATATGCGGTGCTTTAGGATTGTAATTTGTCTGCGATGTAAGCTATTAGGGTATGTAAGTCTTCAATTACAGCACCAGCCTCGCAGCCGGCTGCTTGCAGAAGCGCAGCGTAATTCTCCTGAGTGGCAAGTCCGGTCAGCACCAGTATGGTCGGACAGCCGGCCGCATGGCCAGCCGCGATATCCGTCGCCGGGTTATCTCCAATCACCCAGGTCTCTCCGGCTGAAAGCGCCAAGCGCTCCAACGCCACATTCATTAATACACCGGACGGCTTGCCAATAAGCACCGGCTCGATTCCTGTCGCAGTTCTCAGCATCGCTGCGATCGTGCCGGCCCCCGGCAGCAGCTCGCCGTCAGAAGGAAGCAGCACATCCGGATTAGTCAGCACATAGCCGGCTCCGCCGCGGATATGACGGACAGCCGCAGACAAGCGGGCATAAGTAAGCTGGCGGTCGATTCCCTGAACCACAAAATCCGGATTCTCCTCCACCACCTGCAGACCTGCCTCGGCAGCAGCCGACTGCAGACCTTCTTCTCCAAGCACAAATACGCGCGCGCCCTGCTGCCGCTCCGCAATATAAGATGCAGCCGCCTGAGCGGAGGTGCATACATCGGAGGGTTCTGCAGGAATTCCCATGCCGGTCAGACGGCTGGCAATTACATCTGGTGCCGCTGTTGAATTGTTGGTCACAAACAGATAGGGAACCTGATTGTCGCGCAGCATGCGAATGAGCGCATCAGCGCCTTCAATCATTTTCTGACCGTTATAAAGGGTCCCGTCCAAATCAATCAGAAAACCCCGCATGGAGCTTACCGCGCCGGGCATTCAGGTCAACCCCTTATTCTCGGCAAGTACCCGATCTATCCAGTATTCCGCACGTACGCCATCCTCAATCGTCGGAGCCAGACCATTCCAGTTATCCTCTCCGGCATAACGCCGGATAAAGTGATGAAGCGCGGCAAAATGGGTATCAACCGAGAAGCCCATGGTCGCTTTTTCATCCGGAAGCAAGCTTAAGGAATCAGGCGCAGGCAAAGCGGAACGGCTGCCGCTGAGCAAATGGACGACGGGGACGGAATCGCGTTCCAGATCGCAGGTGATGGAACCTCTCGTGCCGACGATCTGAATATCATAGGCATCGGATCCAAGAGCAATGCGCGATACCTCCGCCGTTCCGATCACGCCCGAGGCAGTCGAATACGTCATCATGGCCCAGTCATCCACATCCACGTTCACAATTTCGCCGGTATCGGCGCTTGGACGCTTCTGAACATAGGTATTCGTTCGGCCGCTTACATCCGTAAGCTTGCCAAACCAGTGATGCAGCAAATCAATCACATGAACGCCAAGATCGCTGATGGCGCCGCCGCCGGACATACCGCTCTGCAGACGCCAGCTTACAGGGCGCTCCGGATTCAGATAGCCCGAGCGGCGGTAGGATATTTTGCATTGCAGCACATTGCCGATAATCTCCTCCGACAGCCAGCGCTTGATCCGCATGACGGCAGGATGGTAGCGGAAGGTAAAGGCGAGCTGCTGGCTGAGATCCGGCTTCCCTTGCACTTCAGCGAGGAGAGCCTGGGACCGGCTGTAGGATTCTGTTACCGGTTTCTCGCAGTAGATGGATTTGCCGCCTTTGAGCGCAGTCAAAACATCGTCGTAATGGTTCGCATTGGGCGTACAAATATCGAAGATGTCCACTCCATCGTCAGCCGCCGCCTCGACAGAGGATGCAGTCACATGGCGGAAGCCAATGGCTTGCGCCTGGGCACGGTGGAGATCAGGACGTCTGGTTACCAGTGTATCGAGCACCGGTATCAGCGGCGGGTTCTTGATTATAGGCATCGCACGAAGTGCGGTCATATGCGTTTTTGCGATATTTCCAAAGCCAAGTATGGCGAATCGCAGTTCTTTCATCCGTAAAGCCTCCCTGTCTTATGCCTGAGCCGTTCAATACGTTTGCGGATATTGTCGATCTCGGCGCGGCGTTTCGCGTCCAACCGCAGCCCCGAATACCGGTGCTGAACCAGCGATAAAGCCTCTTCGGCCAAAATCAGCGCTTCTTCAAGCTGCCTGGTCTTATGTTCAAAGTACATGGCAAGCTCGATATGGGCATTCCAATCCGGCCAATCGGAGCGCCGGGCCCCTTGTACAGCCTTCTGCCACAATAACACAGCACGCGGCCAATTTCCACATTTCTTGTCACGCTCTGCCAGCATGCACAGACAGGATGCCGGAGTATGCGATTCCTCAGAAAGCCGGACATACAGCGCTTCGGCATGCTGCAAAGCTCCCATTTTCTCCAGCCACAAGCCCGTTCGGAGAATCTCCTCCGGCTCTGTTGGATGTACGACGTATGTTCCGATCCGGCCTTCCAGGAGATGGCCGAAACGAATGGCGAGACAGGTCAGGGAAAGCATATCCGATTCATTATGAAGGAATACGCCAAGCAGAGGCTGCGGATCGGCATCGGCGAGGAATTGAAAATAAATCGTCGGGGCCAGAGAGCCTGGAACATCGTCTGTCCGTTGTATGCCGAGCCGCTCTTCTTCGACATGGCTCAGCCTGCAAGATACCAGGGTGTTGCGCCAGATGCTCCGCGACGGGTGGAGCAAATCGATATGCACAGGCTCCCACTTGAATTGCCGGTAACCGTTCAGAATAAATCTGTTCTGCAGCACAGGCCAGTCGAACGTCCGCCCGTTGTAGGTGACCAGATGGGTAAAGCGCGGCAGCAGCTCCTGCAAATAGGCCAGCATCGCCCGCTCTTCGGCAGGATGGCGAATCAGCATTTGCTCAACGACATAACCTTCCGCTTCCATATACCCGAGCCCAACCATAAAAGGCACATTCCCCGTTCCGACTCCAAGCCCGGTTGTCTCCAGATCAAGAAACAGGAGTCTCTCCGGATCTACCAAAGACGGCTCTGCGCTGCCAAGCAGTGTCGTCCCTGGCTTGCCGGCCTTCGCTGCAGCCCTTGATTCCCGCTTGACTTTCACACTATCAGCCAGCCGCTCAAAAGCACTCAGACCTGCAGCCGTGTCCTGAAGCTCCGATAAATGGTGCAAACCATGACGATGGGATAGGGGGTAACGGACCTTGCGGATCAGGAAGAAACCCTCTGATGACTCCTGAAGCACGACACTCATGCCATCCCAATTGCCCGAAAGCGAATCGGTATCGAGGGAATCGTCATCAGACGCAGAAGACTGCTCGTCTAATTTCCCTTGATGGATGGTAGTCGAATCCGGCTGCGCCGTGTGTGCTTGTTCCCATAATTCAGCCGCTATTTCCCGATTATTTTCTTCAGATGAGACGGCGCCCGCTTCATCGCCGCCGGCAATCGAAGCTCCGGCTGCAGCGGTGCCTCTAAGCCGCATGATCCGATCCCGAAGTCCGCTCATGAGCGGACTCCCGTTTCTTCAATCAAATCCAGCGCCAGCGATTTGCCGAGCAAGCCGACCTCCTCGATCGGTCCAACGCAGGCTGGACAGCCGCTAATACAGGTACAGGAGCGGATAAGCGACTTGGCATGCTGGAGCAGTTCGTCATGAACCTCATACAATCGCTCGCTCAGCCCGATACCGCCGGGATAGCGGTCATAGAAATAGATAGTGGGTCTTTTGGTATGTACGGCCTTGACCTGCGGCACAACGCGAATATCGAGCGGGTCGCACATCAGATATAGCGGAGCCAAATGGACCAGCACATTGGCAAGGCCCAGCAGTGCCTGCTGCATGTCATTGCTGCTCTTGCGAGCAGCCGCTTCTTCACTGAAGGAGAACCAGTATCCGCTCGTATGAAGCTCCTCCTCTGGCAGATGGATCGGTCCTGAGCCGATGTTCTCATGGGTGCGCAGACGGATTTTTTTGAATATGGTCGCTTTGGCGTTGATCGTAACCTCCCCGTACTGGCGCAGCAGCTCTCCGCTTTGGCGCTCTTTGTCAACATGGAGCACCTTCAGCTCCACCGCCATATTGGCATCGGTATAATAGTCGACATCAATTTCGCGTACAAAAGCCTTCTTCTCCGGATAATCGAGCTTCTCTACCTGGTACTGGACACCCTCATGAATGTATATGGCTTCCTCATGAATAAGCGTAGGCGCACTGAAACGATCCACCTCGCCAAGCACGCGGCTGCCATTGGTCATATCGATAATGATAAAATTCTCCTGCGCCGCTGACCGGAGCGATATGCCATGTGCCGGGAATGACTGCTCCATCCAGTACCACCGGTCCCTCACCCGGTGCAGCACCTTCTCCTCCGTCAGAAATTCAAGCATATGCTCGAGCGGCTCTTCCCCGAATTTCTCGCCGGCTTCGAATGGAAGCTCATAGGCGGCGCATTTGACATGATCAATCAATATCAATAAGTTATCGGGATGAATGAGTGCCCGCTCCGGCGGCCGGTTGAAGAAAAAATCCGGATTCTGAATCATATATTGATCCAGCGGATTGCTGCTTGCCACGAGGAAGGTTACCGATGTGCCCTGCCGTCTGCCTGCGCGGCCGGATTGCTGCCATGTACTGGCGATTGTCCCGGGATAGCCGTTCATGACACAGGCCTGCAGCTGCCCGATGTCGATGCCAAGCTCCAGTGCGTTGGTGCTGACAACGCCGCGGATCTCGCCGCTGCGCAGCCCGTGCTCGATCTCTCTCCTGAGCTTGGGCAAATAGCCTCCGCGATATCCTCTGATGGTCTTGGGGCCGAGCTCATCCTTTACGAGTTCCTGCAAATATGTCAGCAGAAGCTCGACTCTTACCCGGCTGCGCGCAAACACGATGGTCTGCACACCCTGACGCAGCAATGATGCGGCCAGCTTGCGCGATTCCAGTACGCTGCTGCGGCGGATGCCAAGCTGTTTATTCACGATAGGCGGATTGTAGCAGATGAAATGCTTTTCCCCCATCGGCGCACCGTTATTGTTAACCAGCCGCACACGCTCCCCGATCAGCCGCTCGGCATGCTCACCAGGGTTATCGATCGTCGCCGAAGCGCAGATAAACTGCGGATTTGAGCCATAAAACCGGCATATCCGCTTCAATCGGCGGATAACATTCGATACATGGCTTCCGAATACACCGCGGTAGGAATGCAGCTCATCTATTACAATGTATTTGACATTTTCAAACAATTTCACCCATTTGGTATGATGAGGCAGTATGGCCGAATGAAGCATATCCGGATTCGTGACCACGATATGTCCGGCGTTGCGAATGACCTGTCTGACAGTCGGCGGCGTATCGCCATCATAGGTATGTGTCTTCAAATCCACATCCATCGCCGCTGCCAGCTCCTGAAGCTCCGCTACCTGATCCTGCGCCAGGGCCTTTGTCGGGAACAGGTACAGCGCTCTGCCGCTGTCATTCTCAAGCAGCGACTGCAGCACCGGCAGGTTATAGCATAAGGTCTTGCCGGATGCCGTCGGCGTGACCGTAACGACATTCTGACCATCGCGCACCGCATGGTACGCCTCGGCCTGATGAACAAACAGCTGGCTGATCCCCCGCCCGCCCAGCGCTTCCGCAAGCTTGGGATGAATATCCGCCGGCATGGCAGTCGACCGCGCTTCCTTGGGCGGTATGGTATGCCAATGCGTCACATTATCCATGATTTCCGGTTGCTGCGTGAGCAGCTGCAGCCATTCGTCCAAGCTTGAAGCCTTCCCCGTCCACCGGTTCATGTGAAGTTCCCCCTTTGTATTTCTTAAATATGAATCTATGAAATGTAATATTAAACGGACATTCCTTATTAGTATGATAAAGATTTACTCGGTCTTCGCAGAACGTAATTCATGCCATCTCTTATATTGTACAGAATGCATGTTCGGTCCGCAATCGCAAATGACAAAGAACCGCCCTATCCCTGAGCGGGGTTGAAGGGCGGCTCTATGGAATGCCGGAACCAGGAAATTTTTATGCTTGCCGGCCATTCGTATCAGGTCTTGGCACAAGAATTTCCAGATAGTCGTAAGCGGCAGCGGAGGCTGGAAATATCGACTGGGCGTCGGCAATCAGCCCTTCGACAGCCTCGTCGTCGAAGCGGGAGCTGAAATGAGTCAGCACCAGCTTCCTGGCCCCTGCCCGGGAAGCGATCTGTGCGGCCTGAACCACTGTAGAATGTCCATAAGCCGCAGCCTTCTCTTCCATTCCAGCTGCGAATGTGGCTTCATGCACGAGCAGGTCAGCCCCTTCTGCCAGATGTACCGCATTTTCACAAGGCCGCGTGTCCCCAAGTATCGTGATGATTCTTCCAGGGAGACTCGCGCCGACCACATCCGAGGAGCGGATCACTTCTCCGTTCTCAAGCGTAATATCCTCACCATTCTTGAGTCTTCCGTACAGGGGACCGGGAGGAACGCCCAATTGAGTCAATTTCGCGATATCCAGATGCCCCTGCTGTGCCAGCTCCGTTATACGGTAACCGTAAGAAGGGAGACGATGCTCCAGCTCTTCCGTTTCGACCGAGAACCTTTCATCCTCCGCTACCAGCCCTGCCTCAGCTATCTCAATGATGTCCAGCTCATATTCAAGATGAACGCCGCTATGCTCGAAGACACTCTCCAGATATGCGCGCAGCCCGCTCGGCCCATAGATTTGCAACGGCCCCGCCCCATCAAAATAGGAACGGCTGGTAAGAAGTCCGGGCAGCCCGTAGATATGATCCCCATGCAGATGGGTAATCAGAATACGCTCCAGTCGGTTGAGCTTGAGCTTGCTCCCAAGCAAACGGTGCTGGGTGCCTTCTCCGCAATCAATGAGCCAAAACCCGTTTGAAGGTTCAGGCAGCTTGAGCGCTATCGATGTGACATTGCGTGCCTTGGTCGGTCTTCCTGCGCTTGTTCCCAGAAATACGATCTGCATAGCTGCTTACCTCCTAGTCCTCTGGCAAGAAGAAACTGCCCCCGTCCATTTCACGGCTGAAGCAAGTTCCTTCCCAATTGAACTTACAGAAAATTTATTTGGTTCGTGAAGATATAAATCCTATAAGTTTAACAATACCCTTAGCAGGACCGGTATAATACCGTTCTGCCAAGGGTATTTCTTGGGAAGCCGGGGATACTGCTATGACCAGATGCGACTCATTCGCATTTCGCTTCGTAATGAGACTTTCGGCAGAGCAGTATCCAATCATATCCAGCTTTCATACATTACGATTTACAGCTTTTCGACGTTAAAATACTGCGCTTCCGGATGAGCGAATACCATGGCGGAAACGGACGCCTCCGGCTCCATCATAAAGCCTTCCGTCAACTCGACCCCTATATCCTGCGGTTTCATCAGGTCGAACAGCGGCTCCTGGTCCTCCAGGTTCGGGCATGCCGGGTAGCCGAACGAAACACGAATCCCTTGGTAACGCGCCCCATGGCGCTGCTTCATCGTGAAATCATGCGGATCCGGGAAGCCCCATGTATCGCGCATCATATGATGTACGCGCTCGGCAAGCCCCTCCGCCACTTCAAGCGCAACGGATTGGTAAGCATGGGAACGCAGATAATCGCCGTTGTCCTTGAGCTGACCGGCCAATTCGCGCACCCCTTCACCGGCGGTCACGACGAGGAAGCCGACATAATCCATAATACCGCTGTCCACCGATTTCAGGAAATCCGCCAGACAGAGAAACGGCGCCACCTGCTGGCGCGGGAAAGAGAAGCGTTTGATTTCACGGCCAGGCTCCGCAGGGTCATAGATAATAATATCGTTGCCGGACGACTGTGCCGGGAAGAACCGGTACATGCCATGGGCATGAAGAGTCCCTTTTGCGGCGGCTTCCATCAGAATGGAATCGACCGTTTCCTTCAGCTGGACCGCTTTGCTGTTCTTCTCCGCCAGCAGTTGCTCTACACTTCCCTTGAGGCCCAGATGATGGCCCAGCAGCATCTGCATGTTGACATAAGGAACAATCTGCGGAATCGGGACATTACGCAGCACATGACGATCCAGATCCGGCGGAATGAAGACCGGTTTGTCTGTCGACACGTTGGAGCGGGTTGCCCGCGTAAGCTCCGGCAGCGGCTTCTTGACTTCTTCCTCAACGCTTCCGGCTGCCTTGAACGCGGCGAGATCGTCCTCATAAGCCTGCCTGAATTCCGGATTCATCAATTTATTGGCGATGTCCAGACCATCCATGGCATCCTTCGCATACAGCACGAGTCCGTCATATTCCGGGCTGATCCGCGTTCTTGTGAACTTGCGGGTCAATGCCGCGCCTCCGACAAGGATCGGGGCATCAATACCGGCATTACGCATATCCTGCGCGGTAATCACCATCTGCTGGGCGGACTTGACGAGCAGGCCGGATAATCCGATGGCATCCGCTTTTTCATTGCGGTAAGCTTCGATCAGCTTCTCCGGCGGCACCTTGATGCCCAGGTTTATGATTTTGTACCCGTTATTGGACAAAATGATCTCAACCAGATTCTTCCCGATATCGTGGACGTCGCCTTTAACAGTAGCCAAAATGATCTTGCCCTTGACTGCCGTTTCATTCTTCTCCATATGCGGCTCCAGATGGGCAACCGAGGCTTTCATCACTTCGGCGCTTTGCAGCACTTCGGCCACAATGAGCTCATTGTTGTTGAACAGCCGCCCAACCTCTTCCATCCCTTTCATCAGAGGACCGTTGATCACTTCAAGCGGCGAATATTTGCTCAGCGCCTCATCCAGATCAGGAATCAGCCCTTCCTTCGTTCCCTCCACCACATACGAGCCCAATCGCTCCTCAAGAGGCAAGCTCGACAATTTTTCTTTCTTTTCCACCTTCTTGTTGCGGAAAGCAGCCACAAATTGGGCTAATGTATCATCGTTCGTATTATAAATCAATTCCTCCGCCAATCGGCGCTCTTCTTCCGGAATGGACGCGTAGCGCTCCAGCTTCTCTGTGTTCACAATGGCGTAGTCCAGGCCCGCTTTGGTGGAATGATACAGATAAACAGAGTTGAGCACCTCGCGGCCCGCATCGGGAAGACCAAAGGAAATATTGCTCAAGCCCAGAATAGTCTTGGCTTTGGGGAATTTCTCCTTGATCATTTTGATCCCTTCAAGGGTCTCCACTGCGGAACCGATATACTGCGGATCACCGGAACCAACAGGGAACATATTCGGATCAAAAATAATATCCTCAGGGTTCATCCCGTATTTGTTGACCAGCAGGTCGTAGGAGCGTGCCGCCACCTCCATCTTGGCTTCGCGGGATACGGCTTGTCCGCGCTCATCTATTAATATACAGACGACCGATGCGCCGTAACGGTGAATCAGCGGCAGGATTTTTTCAAACTTGGTCTCGCCGTCCTCCAGGTTAATGGAGTTAATGATCGCTTTACCCTGGGAATACTTGAGCCCAAGCTCGATAATATGATCATAGGTGGAGTCAAGCATAAGCGGAACCTTGACTTTCTTGACCACCTCCGGCAGGAACATGTTGACCGCGTAGGCCTCATCGATATCCGTGTCCTGGAGATTGATGTCAATGACATGCGCTCCTCCTTTCACCTGAGCCCGTGCAACCTCCGACGCTTCTTCAAACTTGGCTTCCTTGATCAGCCGTTTGAATTTGCGCGAGCCGGAAATGTTCGTCCGCTCCCCAATCATAATCGGGCGGTTGTCTTCTTCAACAAAGACCGTCTCAATGCCGGACAAGGCAGCAGGATGATTGCCCATCTGCTGGCGCGGCGTATAATTGGCAAGCGTCTCCGCCAGCGCCTTGATATGCGCAGGCGTGGTTCCGCAGCAGCCGCCAGCGATATTAAGCCAGCCCTGCTCGGCAAAAGCAGCGATCTTCCCTGCCAGCGAGGTTGGCGATTCGTGATACAGGCCGTTCTCATCAGGGAGTCCCGCATTAGGGTAACAGCTTACCGCAGAGCGTGAGATCTCCGACAGCGAACGGATATGATCGCGCATAAATTCCGGACCTGTCGCGCAGTTCAGCCCGATCGAAATCGGATTCAAATGCTCCAGAGATATATAGAAGGATTCAATATTTTGTCCAGCAAGCGTCGTCCCCATGGGCTCAATCGTCCCGGAAATCATAATCGGCAGCGTGATGCCTGTGGTTTCAAACGCCTTGCTGATGCCGATTGTTCCTGCCTTTACGTTCAATGTATCCTGTGAGGTTTCAAGCAGAAGAGCGTCTACTTTACCCTCGATAAGGGCTACTGCCTGTTCGTAATAAGTGTCCACCAGGCCATCGAAGGTCACCCCGCCTGTGACAGAAAGCGTCTTCGTCGTAGGCCCCATGGCTCCGGCAACAAAACGCGGCCTTTCCGGCGTGGAAAACTTGTCTGCCGCTTGACGCGCTATGGCTGCAGCAGCCAGATTGATTTCCCGCGATTTCTCCGGAATATCATATTCGGCCAGAACCACTCCCGTTGCGCCGAAAGTATTCGTCTCCAGAATGTCGGCTCCTGCTTCCAGATATGCCTCGTGTATGGAAAGGATTACATCCGGACGAGTCAGAACGAGCATTTCATTACAGCCGTCCAGCTCTTCGCCCCCGAAATCCTCTGGACCCAGATCTTCCTGCTGAATCATCGTTCCCATTGCACCGTCGAGAATGAGAATGCGTTTTTGCAGCATTTGTTGTATAGTTGGTTTTGTCATCGATGCACTTCCCTTCCGCAACTGCAGACCTTCCCAAGCAATAGCAAAGCGAAGGCGCAGCGAAAAATCATTAACCTTTAGTTTATCAGATTCACAACCTGCTGAAAAGGTGTTGTCGACAGTCTTGGCGTTTTGTTTTATAATTAATCTGATCGGAATTAGCATCTATAGGAAAGAGGGATTACAACATGGCTGAAATTCGTATCCGCAACACAGAAGAGCGTATATCGGGCGAAGCAAACGTCCGTGAATTTTTGGAAAAACAAGAAGTCTTGTATGAACACTGGAATCCGGGGAAACTGCCTGCCGAGTTACATCAGAAATTCATTCTGACAGATCAGGAGAAACAGCAGATTCTATCCACTTTCGATGAAGAAATCAACGATCTGGCTGCCCGCCGCGGCTACCGGACCTGGGACATTATCGCACTCTCGGATGCGACACCCAACCTCGACGAACTGCTGAAGAAATTCGAGCAGGTTCACACCCATACGGAAGATGAAGTACGGGCTATCACGGCCGGGCGCGGCATCTTCATCATCAAGGGCAGCGACGATGTCGGCTATTTCGATGTTGAACTCGAAGCGGGAGACGTTATTTCCGTTCCCGAACATAAACCGCATTTTTTCACCTTGATGGATAACCGCCAGATTGTTGCCGTGCGCCTCTTTATTGAGACCGAGGGCTGGATTGCCCATCCGTTCGCCGATGAATCCTTCCAGAAGGCTTAATGCCCTGACCACTCATAGTCATATAAATAGACCCGCTTCCAGGGATACACGCTTGAATGTGTATCACAGGAAAGCGGGTCTTTATGATTCCAAAATCTTTATACAAGCAGAGGCAGCAGTTCCTCCAGATGTTTGATCTCATGTGAAGGAATAATGTCGTCGCTGCGTTTCACGCCATGGCGGTTGATCCATACCGAGGTCATGCCAACCGTATTCGCACCGAGTATGTCCGTGGTCAGCTTGTCGCCCACCATGATTCCATCCGCCGGTTCAATCCCCAACAATTCAAGTGAATGCTGAAAAATCGGCGCAGCCGGCTTCCCCTGACCAAATTCTCCGGAAATGATGATATGATCAAAATAAGGCGCAAGCTCCGGTACGCCTGCCAGCTTCTCCCGCTGCAAATCAGGAGAGCCATTGGTGAGCAGCAGCAGCTTGTATTGGCCTTTGAGCTTATCCAGCACGCGGAAGGTTTCTTCATAGATCAGCGGGCGTTTGCGGCGCTCTGCGGGAAACATCTCCGCAAGCTCAGCTCCCAGCTGCTCATCAAGGATTCCCAGAGCCTTCAACCCTCGAGTCCACGCTTCACGCCGGTAAGCGGGAGCCAGCTGCTGCAGCTTTCTGAACTCCTCCTGCTCGCCTTCAAGAAAATTCGCCCACAATCCCTCAAAGGGATTGATCCCGATCATTTTTGTAAAGGCATAGGTGTCATAGGATTCGTACAAAGCCCGGGCTTCGCGCCGGACAGCTTCCTCCAAATCCTGTAGGTTGACGCCAGTCTTATCCGCCGCCGCCTGACAAGTAGCTGTGAAAGCTTCGCTTACACTCCGGTCATCCCATAACAGCGTATCATCCAAATCAAATAGTACCGCTTTTTTGCCCATGACGAATTTCCCCACTCCAGTTCTTTATTTCTCCGCAAACGGAATATTGTTGGCTGCTGCAAAGGTCCGGAGCCGTTCGGTCATTTCATCCGTCGGATAACGGTTGAATAATCGCGAGAATACCCAGCTTCCGCCTTTGGGCTGCTCGATAATAACAGAGCCCTTCTGTACGCTGATTCCTTTGATTGAGCTTAAGTAAAGCGTGCGGTCACCGGCAAAGCGCCGCGATCGAACATAGTCTTTTCCGATTGCCAAATAAGGACGCCTCAATATAAACAGCAGCGCCAGAAAGATATAACAGCCGATCGTGATCCAGAACATGTTTCCGGAATCCTTGTAAGTGCCCTGTGCAATGCTGATCGAGGCGTAGACTGCCGTGAAGACCAGAAGAAAGGCGGGCATTAGAAGACTGCGCCCTTTATATGTATCAATCGGGCTGCTTGCTGTCTTGCTTGCCATCAGAGGCGCCATGCCCTGCTTCTTGCGCTGTTTGTTAAGTTGACTCTGGTTCTTCTGAACCTTTCGTTCCCAGGATCTTGACAATTACGTTCCTCCTAAAAGTTTTGCGAAGCAAAACTTGCATCGTAAGCAATTTCTTGAATTTTACACCTGTCTGCTGCGTGTATTTGTGCCATTCCTGTTCCATCCATTTGCCTGAATGAATGACATGCATCAAATTAAATATGAGCAAGAATGTTAACAAGTTGGCCGAACGGATCGCGGACATAGAAACGACGTACGCCCCAAGGCTCATCAGTCGGACCATACTCGATCGTAAATCCGGCTGTGTTCATGCGTTCGAATGCAGCATCGACATCATCGACCTCAATGGACAAATTAGGCGTAGGCGTGTTGGAACCCCCGTGCTGGGCGAAACTAATTTGAATGCCCATTAGCTCATCAGAACCATAGGTTCCAATCCATCCATGATCCATCAACAAATCGAGGCCGAGAACATCCTGGTAAAAGCTTTGGGCAGCTGCAATATTCCTGGTATCTATGTTGGCGACAATTCGTTTAACCTTCATTGCGCCCCCCAATCACAAGACTTTGTATAATCCACTCTCATTCTTTTGAAAAAGAGTTAAAAAGGCCGGGCGAATTTGGCGATGAAACGATTCGGATACTCGGAAGGAAGCGAGCTAACTTCATCCAGCCGATTCCATATTTCACTTGGCATTGTCCAGCCCACAGCTCCCATATTTTCGGAGAACTGTTCCAATGTGCTGGCTCCGAATATCGGCGATGTGATTCCTTTTCTTTGCAGCAGCCAGGCGAGTGCGATTTGTGCAGGTGTCTTGTCCAGTTCATGAGCGGCTGCCTGGACGGCATCCAGAATGGCAAAGTTACGTTCCGTTGCGCGCAGACCCCATGAACTTTCTCCAACCTTTGACGTCAATTTTCCCGATGTAGGCTCTTCCCTGGAATAACGTCCCGTCAGAAATCCTCCACCAAGCGGAGCCCAGGGAATAACGCCGACATTCTCCTCCAGACAAAGCGACATCATTTCCCGATCCATCTCACGGCTGACCAGACTATACTGCGGTTGAATGGAAATAAACCGGACATAGCGGTTGGCATCGCTGACGGCAAGGGATTTCATCAGCTGCCAGGCAAAAAAATTGGAGCATCCGATATAACGGACCTTGCCTGAAGTGACCAGATCGTCGAGAGCGCGAAGCGTCTCATCTATAGGTGTCAGATGATCCCATACATGAACCTGATACAAATCGATATAGTCAGTCTGCAGACGCTGCAGGCTTTCTTCGACGCTTTGCATAATATGCTTGCGCGAGACGCCCGCCCCGTTGGGATGGTCAGCGGTATTCATCCGCACTTTTGTTGCCAGCACAACCTCTGAGCGAAAATCCTTGATCGCTTCGCCTACGATCTCCTCCGATCGGCCGGAAACATAGACATTCGCCGTATCCAGAAAATTGCCGCCCTGCTCCATAAACTGATGGATCATGCGAATGGAATCGCCTTGACTTGTTGTATTTCCAAAACTCATCGTCCCTAAACAAAGCTCCGAAACGGCAAGTCCACTGCGTCCAAGCAGCTTGATTTGCATCGTTATAACCCCACCCTGCTTATTATTTGGTGAAACCCGGCTTGCCGCAAGCAGTTTTAATGCTTGCCGCCGCTTTCTTCCTCATCTTCCACAAATTTAATCGTTTCGATTTGATTCTTGAAATTTTGCTTGAAGTTCTCCAGATATTTCTGACGCAGAGCATCGCGCTCGATTGTTTCCTCCGGAGTTAATCCGACTGCTTTATTTTTTCGTGACAACTCATTAATCCGTGCAATAAGCTCTTCCAAACCGATACGCTCCTCTCATGATGCTGTAAACATTCACCCTTTACTTTGACATTTTTAATCCTCTATTGTCAAGAAAATACGCCCTTTGTCCTGTAGATGGAAATAAAAAAAGCGGACTGCATCAGTCCGCTGGTATAATCAATGTTTGTCCGGCCATAAGTGTGCTGGAAGTCAGGTTGTTCCGTTCCTTCAAGTCATAGATGATTCGCCGAATATCTTCGCCTTCCTTACGCAGATCCCCTGCTATTTCCCAAAGTGTCTGGCCCTCACTGATCGAGATAACTTTCTCGCCCGCAGCGGGCTCCGCAGGATGCTCGCTCGTTGCACTTCCCTGCATTATAGAAAAACCAACGAATAAGAGGGAGAAAAACAATATTGCCGCTATCAACCGCATCACCAGCTTCTTTGGCCTACTTTTAGCTGATGCAGATTTCATGTAACCTTTATCAGCTTTATTCTCTGAATTCATAGAAGAGTAAGAAGATATTGTTATCATCATTTCCCAGCACCCCAAACGTTTGTTCTGTTTTCGATAAACCGATATTAACACGACCACCCGTTTGCAGTCAACTGCTTTCGGAACATTTGTTCCCCATAAAATACGAACTCTTGTTTCTCGAACTTATGTTTGTACGAACTCCGGTTCTGTGTTATAATTTGACACAAATGAACCTTTGGAGTGATTCTGGTGTCGAAACTATCGAACCGCCAACAGGCGATTCTGGAATTCATCAAGACGGAGGTGCGGGAGAAGGGATATCCCCCATCCGTCCGGGAAATCGGTGAAGCTGTAGGTCTTGCTTCCAGTTCAACCGTTCACGGACATTTGGACCGTCTGGAGAAGAAAGGCTTAATCCGCCGTGACCCGACGAAACCGAGAGCGATTGAGATATTGGATCAAGCGGACAATGAGATTCCTTTTCCAATCGCAATCACCAAAGTTCCCATTGTGGGAAAGGTTACTGCAGGGGTGCCAATTACAGCTACCGAGAACATTGAGGATTACTATCCTCTCCCTTCAAGCAAGGTCGGCGATCATAATGTCTTCATACTTAACGTAATGGGAGAGAGCATGATTGACGCAGGCATTCAGGACGGCGATTATGTCATTGTGCGGCAGCAGCAATCCGCTATCAACGGTGACATCGTGGTTGCGATGACGGAGGATGACGAAGCGACGGTGAAAACCTTTTATCGTGAACGCGATCATATCCGGCTGCAGCCGGAGAATCCGACAATGGAGCCGATACGGCTTCGCAATGTAACGATTTTAGGTAAAGTTATCGGACTTTTCCGCGATATTCACTAAGCGAGTTCTTATGAAGCAGAGACTGGCGTTGCCTTTAGGGCTTCGCCAGTCTCTTTTTGTTTTACATATTGGCTAGCTTCAGGTTTACCTCAAAGTACTCAAAAATACATTTAGACCGTCGTTGGCATGAAAATTGTCTTTATTGGATGGAGTTTTCCCTTGTAGACAAAGGACGCATCCCCGCTTTCTTCCGATACAACCAGTACAAGCGCATCTGTTATTTCGGTCAGTCCGATCGCGGCGCGATGCCGCATTCCAAATTTCTTGTCCACATTCGATGCGTTGGATACAGGCAGGACATTAGCGGCGGAAATAATTTGATCGGATTTGATGAGAACGGCCCCGTCATGCAGCGGATTTCCCGGATAAAAGATCGCCTCCAGCAGGGAATAGCTCAATTTGGCCACAAGCGCAACCCCGGAATGGATGATGGCATCCAGGTTATCATTTCTCTCGATGACAATCAAAGCACCATGCCGGCGCTCCATAAGGTTCTGAATGCATATGGAAAGATCCAAATAGTTGGTTGTAAATGAGGATAAATAACATTGCAGATAGAATGAAGCGGCCAGGGATTCAACTTCTTTAAAAGTTCTGCCAATATTATCAAAGTCACTCAGAAGACAGTGATTTTCAGCATCAATATTATCCAAAATACGCTGTGATTCATTGACAATAAGGTGGATATGCTGTTTCAGCCGTTCCTTTAAAGGAGTCTCATCGCAATTGCCCTGCCCCATTTCATACACCCCGCACACTTTAATTTTTTACCGCCCAGACCCGTCCATGGTACTTTAGTATTGACGAGAAGCTTCAATTTAATTATGACATCAACGAACAAATACCCGCCAGCCGAAGCTCGCGGGGAATGCAGATCAGGGGCAAGCTATAATGCACCTGAGCTTTGGACTATTTTCAACGCTTTGTCATAATCTTTCTCCTCAATGACAACAGTCAATAAAATATCATACCCCGTCACTCTGTTCTCCGGTCCTCCAGAACTGTAACCGCTCGCGCTGACACTCGCTGCAGACAGAATGCCTGCATCCGGCTCTCCAACATCCTCTCCGAGAGTCAAATAGCCAAGTCCCGGAATACTGCTGGTAACCGGGTTTCCAGAGCGGTTAATCCCATCTCCGGGATACCCGTCGATCCGTTCTATCGAACCATCTGCAATCGAAAGAGCCTGGAGCTGCTTCAAAGCTTTTTCCGCTTGCTCCGGACTCTTGAAATAGGCAAGGATGCTTTTTTCTGCCACATTGATAACTCCTTCTCGTCCTGCTGAAATTGTTCATATTCTCATGCTGAAGGCACTTCTTTGAGTTATTAGTCTTAACCAGACAAGCGGCATATTATTACACCTCGTTCCAACGGAAGGTGAACAGGATTTGTTCGAGAATTAAACTATCAAGAGGTATTTTGGGGGCGCTATGGGGGGCGCTATGGGGGGCGCTATGGGGGGCGCTATGGGGGGCGCTATGGGGGGCGCTATCCGAGTGAGCTGTCATTTATCCATATACCCCCAAAGAAAAAAATCCCTCAACGCTAATAGCGCCAAGGGATGTCCGGTTTTAGTACAGAGTCAAATATTGATCGCGTTCCCACTGGTGAACCTGTGTGCGGTACATGTCCCACTCAATTTCTTTCAGTTCAAAGAAATGAGCAAGTGCATGATCGCCAAGAGCGTCACAGACAATGTCATCGCGCAGCATTTCATCAAGCGCTTCCTTGAGGCTCTCAGGCAAGCTTTGAATACCTTCATCGATACGCTCTTCCTCCGTCATAATATAGACATTACGATCGGTTGGAGCAGGCAGCGGAAGTTTGCTTTTGATACCATCCAGACCGGCTCTGAGCATAACCGCCAGTGCCAGATAAGGGTTGGCAGCGGGATCCGGATTTCTCACTTCAATACGGGTGCTGAGACCTCGCGACGCCGGAATACGAATCATTGGACTGCGGTTGCTTGCGGACCATGCTACATAATTTGGCGCCTCATAGCCTGGAACCAGCCGTTTGTAGGAATTGACTGTCGGGTTCGTGATAGCTGCGAATGCGCGGGCATGACGGAGAACACCAGCCATGTAATAACGGGCATCCTGACTTAACCCGACTCTGTCGTTCTCGTCGTAGAACGCATTTTCCTTGCCTTTGAACAGGGATTGGTGGCAGTGCATTCCCGAGCCATTTACGCCAAACAGCGGTTTAGGCATGAAGGAAGCATGCAATCCATGCTGACGGGCGATGGTCTTAACAACGAGTTTAAACGTTTGGATCTGGTCAGCCGCTTTAATGGCATTGGCATATTTGAAATCAATCTCATGCTGGCCCGGCGCGACTTCGTGATGGGAAGCTTCAATTTCAAAGCCCATTTCTTCCAAAGTAAGTACGATCTCGCGACGGCAGTTCTCGCCCAGATCCATCGGTGCAAGGTCGAAATATCCGCCCTGGTCGTTTAATTCGGTGGTAGGTTCACCTTTGTCGTCGGTTTTGAACAGGAAGAACTCCGGCTCTGGTCCAACGTTCATTGCGGAATAACCCAAGTCTGAAGCCTCTTTCAGCGCCCGTTTCAGGATACCGCGGGGATCTCCGGCGAAAGGTGTTCCGTCAGGCATATAGATGTCGCAGATTAATCGGGCAATCCGATCTTCAGCAACCCATGGGAAAATTACCCAAGTATCCAGATCGGGGTATAAGTACATATCGGATTCCTCAATACGGACATAACCTTCAATGGAGGAACCGTCAAACATCATTTTATTATCAAGGGCTTTTTCCAGTTGGCTTACAGGAATTTCCACGTTCTTGATCGTTCCCAGAAGATCGGTAAATTGCAGTCGGATAAATCGAACATTCTCTTCTTTGGTCGCACGCAGGATGTCCTCTCTGGTGTAGCTCACTCAATCATCTCCTCTTCGAATAGTAGTGCGTATTTTACTTTTTGTTATAGAATCGAGACAGTTGGCCTTGAATCATGGAGGCTTTGCCCGGTCTCTTCTCCAGCAGCTGCTGCTTCAGCAGACGATGCAGCTGTGCGTCTGACAATTCACGACGCTTCACCTCAGATTGCTCACTCAGGACAGTCGCTTCCTCCGATTCCTTGGAAACGGGATTCATGACCTGCTTGATACCGGCAATATTGACGCCCTTCTCAATGAGTGATTTGATTTCCAGCAGCCTTTCCACATCATTGAACGAAAATAACCGCTGGTTGCCTCCCGTACGTGCGGGAATAATCAGCTCATGCTGCTCGTAATAACGAATTTGCCGAGCAGTCAGATCGGTTAGTTTCATGACGATTCCGATTGGAAAAAGCGCCATATTTCTACGTATATCGTCAGCCATGTCACATCAACCTTCCAGTATCCGAGATATGCCCCTATTGTAACCCTCTCCCAAAAATCTGTCAAGATGTGTGAGGTTTAATTACAATTAACTCTCGTTCTGCAAGAGTCGACAAGGCCTTCAGAACACCGTATTTGACATGGGCATACGTAAGCCCGCCCTGCATGTAAGCAATGAATGGCTCACGAATCGGAGCATCTGCCGACAGCTCTAAGCTTCCCCCCTGCATGAACGTTCCCGCTGCCATAATGACGGGATATTCGTAGCCCGGCATGTCCCATGGCTCGGGAACTACATGGGAATCAACCGCAGCAGCGCGCTGAATACCCTGGACGAATGCGATGAGCTGTTCCGTGTTTGTAAAACGCACCGCCTGAATGAGATCAGTGCGTCTGGCGTCCCATGATGGATTGGTCTCAAAGCCGATACGCTCGAACATGGCAGCCGCAAACGCACTGCCTCTCAACGCTTGTCCTACCAGATGCGGCGCCAGAAACAATCCCTGGAACATCGCTCGCAGCGTACCGAGTGTAGCGCCGACTTCCCCGCCGATTCCCGGTGCTGTCAACCGGTAAGCCGTTTTCTCGACCGCATCCTTCGTTCCGGCCACATAACCGCCTGTAGGAGCCAATCCGCCTCCCGGATTCTTGATCAGCGAGCCTGCAAGCAAATCCACTCCAACTTCCGTAGGCTCCAGTTCTTCCGTAAATTCTCCATAGCAGTTATCGACAAACACGAGAAGCTCCGGCTTAATAGCTTTTACCCGTTTCACCATCTCGGCTATTTCAGCCACCGTGAAGGAGGAACGCCATTCGTATCCGCGGGAGCGTTGAATCCCGATTACTTTGGTTTTCCCGGAAATGCTTGCGGTGACCCGTTCCCAGTCAATGGAGCCATCTGCGGTCAAATCAGCCTCCGCATACCGGATTCCAAAATCCTGAAGAGAGCCCGTCCCGTCTCCCGGTTTGCCGATCACCTTATGCAGCGTGTCATACGGTCTTCCCGTTATGTACAGCAGCTCGTCACCCGGCCGCAGAAGCCCGAACAAGGCGCAGCTGATCGTATGCGTGCCTGAGACAAAATGCGGACGCACCAGCGCCGCCTCTGCCCCGAAAACATCGGCATACACCAGATCAAGCACTTCACGTCCGCGGTCATTATAGCCATAACCTGTAGATCCATTGAAATGAAAGTCGCTTACGCGGTGTTTTTGAAAGGCCTTAATGACCTTCCATTGATTCCGCTCGGCAATTTTGTCCATCCTGCGAAACACAGGAGCAGCTTGGTCCTCGGCGGCATCCGCCCACTGCTCAAGTGTTCTCCAGTCCTTATTCTCCTGCTCAACCAATTGTTTTGTCGCTCCCCTGATCATATCCGTGCTGTTAGGCTCTTGAAGAACCTCTACTGTTCGGAATAGGCTTCCAGCTTGTACCCGTGCACTTCATAATCCTGTTTATTTAATTCAACAGTCAGTCTGAGCAAATCGCCGTCCACTTCCTGCTTCGTAACTTCTCCGGTCCGGTAAGCTAAAGCGATCAGATCGCCGCGTTCCGCCGGAAGCACAAATGTCCGCGTGTCTCCCGTCATATTCTCCTGGATGGCTTCGAGCAGACGAAGCAGATCATCGGCAGAGAATGCGCTGATTTCCAGAGCATCCAGCCCCTTGGTGGGCAGCATCCCCAATTCATCGCGGTTGTATTTGTCAATTTTGTTGAAAATCGTCAGCTGCGGCTTTCCAGCTGCACCCAGGTCCGTAAGAATCTTGTCCACCACAGCCATCTGTTCGTCCCGCATGGGGGATGAGCTGTCGACGACATGCAGCACAAGATCCGCCTCGAGCACCTCCTCAAGCGTTGCCCGGAAGGCCGCGATCAGGTCATGGGGCAGATTCTGAATAAAGCCGACAGTGTCGGTCAGCACTACTTCTTTGCCGCTTGGCAGCTCCAAGCTGCGCGAGGTCGGATCAAGCGTGGCAAACAACTGATCCTCCACATACACATCCGCCTTGGTCAATTCGCGAAGCAGCGTGGACTTTCCCGCATTGGTGTAGCCCACCAAGGCAACCTGCTGAACACCTGACTTGCGGCGGCGTTCCCGGTGCAGGTTCCGATGGCGGACAAGCTCATCCAGCACAGACTTCAAATCATTGATGCGATCGCGTATATGCCGGCGGTCTGTCTCCAGCTTCGTTTCACCGGGACCTCTCGTGCCAATCCCCCCGCCCAGACGCGACAGATTCTTGCCTTGCCCGGATAAACGCGGCAGCAGATAGCTTAGCTGAGCAAGCTCTACCTGGATAATTCCCTCGCGGGTTTTGGCGCGCTGGGCGAAGATATCCAGAATCAGCTGGGTACGGTCAATGATTTTCAGATCAAGCGCCGCTTCCAGGTTTCTCACCTGCGCCCCGGACAGCTCCTGGTCAAAAATCACTGTAGTCGCCCCAAGCTCCTCTGCTACAGCCCTGAGCTCCTCCACTTTCCCTTTGCCGATAAACCACTTCGGGTCTCTTGTTTCCTTGTTCTGCGTCATGGTGGAAAGCACGTCACTTCCAGCCGTCTCCGCCAGGCTCACAAGCTCCTGAAGGGACAGCTCGGGATCGGCGTCCCCTCTCTTTACCTCGGAAGTAACCAGACTCACAAGTATGACGCGGTCGCGCAGCTCATTGTCTGTATCATATGTTGTTTGTCTCATATCAAGCGCCTACCCTTTCCGGCCTTTATTTCTGTTCCCATTTCAAGTCCTCGGGCCTGATAGCCATTAATTCCATTTTACTTGGCGAACCGCTCGGGTATTGATTCAACAATCTCACCGCTTGATAACGAAAAGCCTTCTCGATCGAATTGCGGACATAACGGGCATTGCTGAACGAATACAGGGAAGCCGTCTTTTCCTGCATAAGGTGCTGACGCAGCTTGAAGAGCGATTGCGGCATCAAGGTATAGTCCCGCTGGGCAGCCATCAGCTCGGCGATTTGGATCAGCTGATCAATGGAATAATCAGGAAAATCAATTTGTATTGGAAAACGTGATGGCAGGCCTGGATTGGTCATCAGAAAATCCTCAATTTCCAGAGGGTAACCGGCCAGGATCAGCACAAACTGATTGCGGTGATCCTCCATGGCTTTGACAAGTGTATCGATAGCTTCCTTGCCAAAATCCTTTTCTCCGCCCCGGGCCAGACTGTAAGCCTCGTCTACAAAAAGCACGCCGCCCAGAGCTTTCCGCACGAGATCACGCGTTTTCTGTGCCGTGTGGCCAATATATTCGCCAACCAGATCAGCCCGCTCCACTTCAATCAAATGTCCTTTTGTAAGCACGCCCATTTTGTTCATTAGTTTGGCTATGATACGGGCAATGGTCGTTTTTCCCGTTCCGGGATTGCCTTTGAATATCATATGATAAACATGCGATCCCCCGGACAAGCCTACATCCGAGCGCATTCTGCTGATTTGAAGCAGCGCAAAAATTTCATAAACCAGCAGCTTGACATTCTCAAGTCCCACCATAGGATCGAGCTCGCGTTGAATCTCGGCGTACGGGTCGTTGGCAGGAATAGCTTTAAGAGCAGATGCGGCAGGTTCCGTCTCCAGCGTCTGGGCGGAGCTTGCAGACGCGTTAGGCTCCTGGCCGCGCAGCACGACATTGATTTGTCTTGAGGGCCTGGAAGCACCGGACTGCCCTGAAGATACGACACGTTCGTTCATCTATACGATCACCCATCCTTCGCATCCACATAATCGGTCATCATGCGTGCGAGAGGATACAAGGACCGCTTAAAGCTCGCATGCGCCGCTTGATCCATTGTATTCTAGCGAAACCAGCCATATTAACAGTTTCCAAAGACAAGGTCGGGAATGATGTTTAAATGGTGTTTAGAAGAGTGTATCCGGAGACTGAAGACCGAAGCGCAGCAGCAGAGAATCCAGCTTCCACTTGGTGAATGCCAGCAATTCACGCGACTGGTTCTTCGCGACGGAAAGCACCTGCGATTTGAAGCCCACTACAACTGCATCAGGATAACCGACATATTTGGCAATGTCAGCTGCCCTCGCAGAATGATAATCATGCGTAACGATGAGCAGGCTGTCCCAGCCCTTCCCTTCGGCAAGCGGTTTGCTGAACAGTAAATTCTCATAGGTGCTTCTTGCATCCTTTTCAAGGATCAACTGGCCAGCCGGGACTCCTTTTGCGACCAGGTAGTTTTTCATACCTTCCGCTTCTGTAATTGTCGATCCGTTATGGTCATGTCCGCCGGTTAATATAAATTGCTTCGTTATGCCCTGCTTGTACAAGGTTAGCGCATAATCAAGCCGCTCCTTTAGTCCAGGGCTCGGAACATTATCCCACAACGCCGCTCCAAGCACGATCGCAGCATCGGCTTTGGGAATCGGCTTTGGCATTTCATAGCTGTTGATGAGCCAGAACAAGTAACCGAACCAGAACGCAGCAAATGCCGCCACCCAAACAGCGATTCGCAAAATAATTCTGATCATGCGGAATTTTTTGCGGGATCGCTTTTTGGCGCGCGGCTTTGACTTCACAACTTGGGTTCTCAAGACTCGCTCACTTCGCCGCTCTGCATGACGAGGGCTTTGCGGTGCTTCAGGCTGAGTGTGAAATATCGGAATCGTCCGCTCCGGATGGTGGACAGGACCTTCCCGGCCGTTTTGCGGGCGAGAGCGGCATCCTTATTCGTAACCACTCCCTGCTGCAAAGCCTCTTCAAGTTCGTCCTCGTCGAGCAGAAAAACTTCTCCGCTGGGCAGAACGACAACATCCAGATACAAATCATCAAACCAGGGAACCTGCTGGTCCGTCAGTCCCTGAGTTTTGCAGATATCGATATACCATTGAACGACACGGTTCTTGTCATCAAACATCGTGGTGACGACGAAATGCTCGCCGCGGGGAAAATGCTGCATCCATAGATATCCGCGGTCTGCCAAACAAAGCTTTCGTCCGTTATATTCTTTCCACAGCGGCTCACGCAATTCGTGAATGCGGTATAACGTCACCATTCCTTTAAACTCATCGCCGTCCATATTCATGCTGGTATAGCTTCTGCGGAGAATGCGGCGCCAGTTGGCTCGGTCAGAAAATTTTCGTTTCATACGGAACGACCTTTCCGTTAGGATCACTTAAAGAATTAGGCATCTGCAAAAGAATAGACAGCTCTGAGAAGAAACAAACACCCGCTCCTTGCAGCGGTATGCCGGTCAATTCCCAACTGAAGTATCATAAAAGGTCAAGTGTAAAAACCAACCATTTATAATATTTCAAAAAAAGCTTACCATAACTTCTCAACCATCTCCAGCAGACTTGATAAATAACTCATTTTTGGTTTAAGCAAGGCAGCCGCATATGCAAGGGACTTTCCTGCCCTTATTATATGGCGGGAGGTAACATCTGTTGCTCAACAATAGGTTCTATATAGAACTATTGTGCCTCAATGCGGTGTTACTAAACCAGAAATGTAAAGGTTGCTATTTATCCTGCAGCGTTTGGATCGGTGACGTCCTCTCCTCCATCAGGAGGAATAATACCGTCCGTCCCTTCAACTGCGCCCTGATTCCCGTTTCCCCCGAGATTTAAGCCGTCAAATGTTTGCTGCCCCTCCGTTCCGCTGCCGTCGTCCGGCACATTGCTGTCAGGCGGGTTCCCGATACCTGGATTCATCGTTCCATTATCCGGATTCTGTCCGCCATTGCCAGGGATTTCCGGATTACCGCTGCCTGGATTGCCGTTGCCGGGTCCGTTATTCCCTGGACCGCCATCGCTGCCCGGATTGCCGGTGCCCGAATCGCCATTGCCCGGATCGCCGGTGCCGCCATTGCCGTTGCTGCCGGTGCCATCTTCCGGGATGCCGATACCGCCATTGCCATTACCTCCATTACCCGGATTGCCATTGCCCGGATTGGATGGATCTATGGGATCGGTTGGCGCATTGGGATCAAGGGGAGGAACCGGTTCATCCGTGACCGGGGGATTCAGCTCCTCCGGCGGTATCTCCACCTTCACCGTTGCCGATGGGGCGCTCTCCAGTTCTTCCTTGGCATTATAAGCCGTCACATAATACTCATAGGAGAGTCCCGGAGCAACATTCATATCATCAATTCCGGTCGCTACCAGCGAATCCATTAAGCGTGTAAACTGCGGCTCATTGGCTTCTTTGCGATAGACACGGTACGTATTATCCGCGCCATCCAGCGCATCCCAGGATAAGGTGACCGTTACGCTTGCCGGATCGTATACCGCATTCAGGTTCTGAACGGTTGTCGGCGGTTTCGGCTCATCTACCTGAATATCCGGCGGTTTCTTAAAGTCGTTTACCGGCATCCCTTTCATTGCCGGCTCCATGACTTTTGCGAACAAAGCGGCTGATTGACCGCTGCTTTGCTTCAGCAAATGCTCTTTGTCCGTTTTGTCATAGCCCATCCATACAATGGCCGTCCATTCCGCAGTAAAGCCGGAGAACCAGGCATCGCGGTTATAGCCGGAGCTGTAATTGGGAATGCCATGCTGTGTTGTTCCGGTTTTGCCCGCAACAGGACGGTCAATTCTGGCTCCTGTTCCCGTTCCGCCTTTCTCCAGGACGCCCTGCATAATATCCGTCATGTAATAAGCGGTTTCCTTCTTCATTACCTGCTTCGCTGCAGGCGGATCGTACTCATAAACGGTCTCGTCATTTGTATCTACAATCTTCTGCACCGTATGAGGATCAACGGATTTGCCGTCATTGGCAAAGGCGCTGTATGCCGCCGCCATCTGAAGCGGCGTCACGCCATTCGTGAGCCCGCCAAGTCCAATCGCCAGATTGCGGTCTTTCTCCTCGTCGAGATGAAAGCCCAGCTTGTCGGCAAAATCAAGTCCTGTCTTCACGCCAATCTCATTGAGCAGCCATACCGCAGACGCGTTGCGGGATTCCTTGATGGACTGCCGGATGGTGATCGGTCCGATATATTTGTTCCCATTGGAGTCGCTCGGGCAGTAATCGCCGTAGCATTTCTTCTCATCCAGCACAGTCGACCACGGGAACCAGTCCCCAGAATCGATTGCCGGCCCATAGACGGTAATCGGCTTGAAGCCCGACCCCGGCTGACGCGGCACATTAACACGGTTCAAGCCTTTCTTCTCGTAATCGCGGCCTCCGACGAGACCCTGAATGTTCCCGTTGCGGTGATCGACAATAACCATCGCACCCTGCACCTGCTGATCATCCACGCTTTTCTCGAAATTATCCGGATCTGCGAATTCTTTTTCCATAATGGATTGCGCAGTCGTGTTGAGCGTCGTGTAGATTTTATAACCGCCCTGGCGCAGCTCCTCTTCGGTCAAACCTGATTTATCCTCTGCCTCACTGACCACAAAATCAATAAAAGCGGGATATTTCTGGCTGTTGGCCGTCGCGGTGTTCGGATTATATACTTTCGCATTTGCCTCATCCATCTGTTCCTTGGTGATATAGTGTTGATCATACATCAACTGGAGCACGACGGACCGGCGCTCCTTGGAACGCTCGGGATCGCTGATTGGATTATAATTGCTCGGCGCTTTCGGAATGCCGGCCAAGGTCGCAATCTCCCACAGCTCCAGCTTGTCTAGCGGCTTGTTGAAATAAACCTTCGCAGCCGCCTTGACGCCGTAAGCGGTTTTGCCAAAAAAGATACGGTTCAAATACATCGTTAATATTTCATCTTTTGTTTTCTTATGCTCAAGTGCAACGGCAATCGAAGCCTCCGTCGCTTTCCGGAAGAACGTTTTATCCTGCGTTAAAAACAGGTTTTTGGCCAATTGCTGCGTAATCGTACTTCCGCCCTCGGCCGCGCTGCGTGATACAACGTCCTTTACCAGCGCCCGGCCGATTGACCATAAATCGATACCGGAATGTTCTTCGAAACGCCGGTCCTCAGTTGCAATGAACGCATCTCTCATCATTTCGGGAATTTCGGCAAATTCCACATTTTCGCGATTTTCCCTGTACAGCTTGGTCACTCCCTGGCCGTTCGCATCATAAATGATCGAAGCCTCGGGCATCTCGAATTTATCCTGGTTGTCCGCGAGAATCCGTTCTCCGTTCAAAATAACTAACAAGTATGCAATAATCCCGCAAATAATGGCGACAGCGCCGGTAAAAAACAACCAGACTGCAGCCTTCTTGCCCGAAAATTTTTTCTTTGCTTTTTTCTTTACCGGTTTCTTCTTGGTGCGCGGTGCATCAGCCATAGCCCGGTTCCCCTCCTGCTCGCAGCGAGTGATCTCTCGCTTTATGTGTATACGTCTATAGTGCTTAACTACTGCAAAAGCAATCCATCCTGGAGCAGATTTACCCAAGCTGCAGCAAGCGTACTCATCGGCGGCCGCAAATAAACGAATATTGGGCCATAAACGAAAAGAACAACCCTGCACGTGGGCGGGTTGCTCTGTCGTGCCGCTATCCAATTAAACGAAACCCGTTTAGAAAAAGTTTCAAAACGGATTGGTTGAAGGCTTATGCCTCGTTGTTCGTGTCCTGCTGGACCAATGATACATTGCGCTGTGGGGTAAACGTGGAAATCGCATGCTTGTACACCATCTGCTGGCGTCCTTCACTATCGATGACGATGGTGAAATTGTCGAATGCTTTGATGACTCCGCGAATCTGGAACCCATTGGTCAAATATACCGTAACCGGGACGCTGTCTTTACGCAATTGGTTCAGAAACGTATCCTGAATGTTGATTGATTTGTTCATTATCCGTTACCCCCATCATTAAAAAGATTGGTTAGAAGTATATTCAAGCTCGCCCCTAAACTTTCCTGCTATTATATCATGAATTGCAAGCAAATTCTTGTGAAAATTTTCAGATGAATCGATCCAGTGGATATCCTTCATTCTTCGAAACCAGGAGAGCTGGCGTTTGGCATACCGGCGCGTATCCCTTTTGAGCAGAACGATTGCTTCTTCCAGCGACAAATGGCCTTCAAGGTAGAGGGCGATTTCCTTGTAGCCCAATCCCTGCATGGAGACTGCGCCGGGCTTGACGCCCTGCTGCAGAAGGCCTCTCATTTCGTCGACCAGCCCATCGGCAATCATCGCGTCCACTCTTTCGTTGATGCGGGCGTAGAGCATTGCACGGTCCATGGTAAGCCCGAGGAAGCACAATTCATAAGGCGAGATCCTCTTCTGACCCTCCAGCTGTGCGGAATGAGTGATTCCCGTCAGATGAAGGACCTCCAGGGCGCGTATGATGCGGCGCTGATCATGGGGATGCAGCCGCCCGGCAGACTCGGGATCGACAGCCCGGAGCCGCGCATGAAGCGCCTCGGCGCCATGGCTCAAGGCATAATTCGCCTGCTCCTCCCGGAAAGCTTCATCCGACCCGCTGTCGGCAAATTCATAGCCGTATGCGACGGATTCCACATATAGGCCAGTTCCCCCGACGATAAACGGAAGCTTCCCGCGGCTCGTAATATCCCGGATCAAATCCGCGCAGCGATCCTGAAACTCAGCCACGGAGAACGGATAATCGGGATCACAAATATCAATCAAGTGATGAGGTATGCCTTCACGTTCTTCTTCCTTGATTTTGGCCGTTCCAATATCCATCCCTCGGTATACCTGCATGGAGTCTCCGGATATAATCTCGGCATTCCACGACTTGGCAATTTCCAGGCTCATACGTGTTTTGCCTGCAGCTGTGGGACCGATAAGCACAAGCAGCCGCGGCTTCGTATTGAGGTTGTTGTCGGCGCTCATCGCGTATTGATCACTCCATAAGCAATTTTGTTTGCATGTTCTCTGGTAAAGCCCAGGCGCTCGAATTCACGGCTGTCCTTATGTTCTTTCATCACGACTGATTTGCGGGCAATCCGGACAGCGTGTGCGACTGATTCAGGATCGAGCGGTAGCGGATTGGCAAGTCCGCGCAGCGGTACAATTGAAGATGAATCGTGAAGCGGCCTTCGGAACATGGGATCAAAATAGACAATATCGACACTCTTGTCAGGCTGTTCAGCCAACCAAGTCTTGTGATCGATGCAGCGCATTTCGATCCGGCGAAGCGCCTCATTCACATCAGAGTGGCTGGTTTGATAGCTCTGCAGGCCCTCTCTGACAACAGCGAACAGCACCTGCTCGCTTTCCAGCGCGGTAACCCTGCCTTCCTGGCCCACGGCGTACGAGAATACGATGGCATCCGAGGCGAGGCCAGCCGTGCAATCCACCACATGATCGCCCGGCCGGCAGCCGGTCAACTGAATCAATGGATCTATCTCGCCCTTGCGCATCCGCTTGACTCTGACATAAGCCATGCTGGGATGGAAATACAGCGGATTGTCCGATTCCTCATAATAACGCAGTCCGCGGTCATCTGCAACAAGGAGGCAGTTATCCCTATAGCGCAGCCGCAGCCGCGTCAGGGATTCCTGCTTGCGCGCAACAAAACGGGCGCCCAGCTCGCTTGCCAGTGAAGCGGCATAATCCTCGAGCGCGGAAGATGGCTTATGCGGGGTGGTGATGATCATGACATCACCCGCTTGAACATTTTCTCCAGCTGATAGGTCGATATATGCACAACGATCGGTCTCCCGTGAGGACAGGTATAAGGCTGCCGGCAGCTGGCAAGCCGCCGGATCAGACCTTCCCCCTGCTCGCGGGTCAGGCGGTCATTCGCTTTGATCGAAGCTTTGCAGGAGCACATGATGGCCGATTTCTCGCGCAGCTTCCCGATGTCTACGCCCGCTTTTTCACTCAGCAGCCACTCTATCATTTCCTCAATGACCGACTGCTCGTCTCCTACCGGCAGCCACTGCGGGTATGCGCGAACAAGAAAAGCATGATTGCCAAAAGGCTCCAGCTCAACTCCAGCCTTCTCCATAACCGGCAAACGGTCTCGCAGCGCCGCCGCTTCGGTGGGCGTGAATTCCAGCGTAATCGGCACCAGCAGCTGGGTGCTGGCCTGCTCGGGATGGCTGAACTTCTCGAAATAATATTCATAATGAATGCGCTCATGGGCCGCATGCTGATCAATCAGGAACAGCCCGTCCTCATTTTGCGCAACAAGATATGTGCCATGGAGCTGCCCGACCCAGTAAAGCTCGGGAAACAGCCCGTTGCCTGATGGCGACTCGGACATGCTGCCAGCTGAGCCGGCGACGCCGGAGGCATCACCTGATTCAGGAGGAAGAAAGGAATGTTCCGGCCTGTCCGTCTCCGAAAATGACGTTTCTTCGCCGCTCCCGGAATCTCCGAATATATGGAGAGCAGGCTCGCTGCCTGTCATACCGGTCAATCCTCCGGCAACCGTTGCGCCTGGTTTCCGCTCTACCAGCGCACCTGCGGCCGTTTCCCGGATTACATTATCGCTGCGCGCCGCAGGCGGCGCATAAAGCCTCTCCGTCGCGTCTCTGGGAATAACCGTGCGTCCGCTCTGCCAATCAAGCGAGCCGCGTCCGGCAGCGGCTCGCGACGGCTGCGTACTGCCGCCCGGTATACCGGGCGCATTCCCCCTTTGCGGTTCATCGCGGATATCCCCGGCCGAGCTTATTCTGACATCCGGCGAGGCCGACGGCTCCGGCTGGTGGAACGATATCCGGTCCTGAACAAATGCGGGCTTCGAACGCTCGTTCGCGGACGGGCCTGGAATATGGCGCTCCTTGCCGAGCGCCTCGACGATGATTTGTTCAATAAATTGGCGGAGCTCAGGCTCCTTGCTGAAGCGCACTTCCATTTTGGAGGGATGCACATTGACATCCAGCAGGCTTGGATGCATCCCCAGCTCCAGCACGGCAAACGGATAACGGTTAATGGGCAAAAGCGTATGGTAAGCCTGCATAATTGCCTGATTGATGATATAGCTTCTGATATAACGGCCATTGACGACAATGGTAATCCCGTTACGGTTGGCCCTGGTTTGCTCCGGCTTGGATATGATACCGCGCAGGTCATAATCCGGATGCTCTCCTTCAATGGCCAGCATGGCTTTGGCTGTTGTCGTCCCGTATATCGCGGCAAACGTCTGCAGGCGGTCACCGCTGCCCAGTGTGCGCAGCAGGAGTCCGCCATTATGCTTGAGCGTAATCGCGATACCGGGATGCGCGAGCGCCAGCCGGTTCACATAATCGGCAATGTGGCCGATCTCGGTCTGGATGGTCTTCATATACTTCAGACGGGCCGGTGTATTGTAGAATAAGTCCCGAACGGAAATATCCGTCCCTTGCGGAGCATTATGCTCCTCATTCTGGACAATGCCGCCTCCCTCAATAACGAGTCTCCTGCCAAGTCCGGTTGCATCCGGTGATGAAATGCACTCGACCTTGGCAACCGCAGCGATACTTGGCAGCGCTTCGCCGCGAAAGCCCAGGCTTGAAATACGGAACAGATCCTTGCCGGAGGAGATTTTGCTGGTTGCATGGCGGTAGAACGCCATGGAAATATCCTCCGAATCAATCCCGGAGCCGTTATCCGTGACGCGGACCAGCGTCAAGCCCCCCTCCTCAATCACGATGTCTATCGTCGTGCTGCCTGCGTCAATCGCATTCTCGACCAGTTCCTTCACTACCGAAGAAGGCCGCTCCACGACCTCTCCCGCCGCAATCTGATTCGCCAACTGCTCATCCAGCACATGGATTTTAGCCACAAGGGCCACCTCCCTTTAACTCTCGATCTTCCATACATGTGTTCACTTCTCTGCAACAAGCTTCATCTTCATTTCATTAAGCAGCTGCATGGCCTGCATGGGAGTAATATTGAACAAATCAAGCTTTCGCAGCTGCTCGGCAACCTGCTCGGCCTTGGGACTCGTCTTCCGGGTCCGTGTCTGCAGGGCAGCAGAATTCTCAAAGATCGACAGCTGAACCACCTCTGAAGACTTATCCGGCGTCAAGGCGCTTCCGCTCTGCGAATCAGCTTGATGATCGTCGGTTGATTGCTGGGCTTTCTCCGATTCCTCCACGCTCTGGTCAGCTCCTGCGCTGACGGTAGACATATCAGATCCGGCTGCCCCGGCAGATGCGTCGACCGCCGGTGCATAAGAGGAGGCAGTCTCCCGCACAGCATCAATCACCGCTGCCCTGCCGGGCGGATCCACAAGGGCTTCCAAGGCCGGCAGCCTGATCGCCTCGTCAGCGTGAGAGGCAAGCAGCGTATACGCACGGGAGATGATCCGCTCCGGCAGTCCGGCCAGCTGCGCGCAGTAGATCCCGTAGCTGCTGCTGGCAGCGCCGGGGACCAGCTTGCGCAGGAACGTGACATTATCGCCGGTTTCCTGGACAGCCATGCATACGTTCCGCAGCAGCGGAAGCGTATCTTCCAAATGGGCCAGCTCGTGAAAATGGGTGGATACCAGTGCCTTGCAGCCAATCTCGTGATGCACATATTCGATAACAGCCTGCGCGATTGACATTCCTTCTCCGGTTGAGGTGCCGCGGCCCAGCTCATCGATGATAACAAGGCTTTGCCTGGTCGCCTTATCCGTCATGGTCTGAATATCCTTCATCTCAACCATGAAGGTGCTCTGCCCGCCAATCAGATCATCGGCCGCGCCGATACGGGTGAAGATCCGGTCGATCAGCGGGATTACTCCGCGCTTGGCCGGAATAAAACAGCCAATCTGCGCCATGATGCAGATCAATGCGACCTGGCGCATATAGGTGCTTTTACCCGCCATATTCGGTCCGGTAATCAGCAGCATCGAAGCCCCGCCGCCTTCCAGCGAAGTGCCATTCGCAATGAACGGGGAACCGTCGATAACCGCCTCTACGACAGGGTGACGGCCATCTTCCACGACAAGATCGAAGGCATCGGTGACCGCTGGTCTGACATAGCGCTGCTCCGCGCTTACCGTCGCGTGCGACTGGAATACATCCAGCATGGCCACTGTTTCAGCCAGCTTCTGAAGCCGGTTCAAATGGACGGTAAGATGGTCGCGGAGCTCGACGAATTTGCTATACTCCAGATCGACCATCTTTTCTTCCGCTTCGAGGATGAGCCGCTCTTTCTCTTTCAGCTCGGGGGTCACGTACCGCTCCGCATTGGTTAAGGTTTGTTTGCGCTCATAACGCCCCTCGGGCAGCATGGAGATATTGGCCTTGGACACTTCAAGATAATAGCCGAAAACGCGGTTGTAGCCGATCTTCAGCGATTTGATTCCGGTTGCCTCCCGCTCCTTGCGTTCCAGCTCAGCCAGCCATTTCTTCCCGTTCACGCTCGCCTCCCGGAGCTCGTCCAGATAAGGATCGTAGCCCGAGCGAATAAGACCGCCCTCCCGGACCGAAATCGGCGGATCATCCACGATAACGGTCTCAATCATATCGGCAAGATCGGTGCAGAGGTCAATCTCCTCCACCAGTCTGCGCAGCGTGGACGATTCGGAATCCGCACATAAGGCGGTAAGTGCTGGTACGTGCCGCAGCGATGACTTGAGCGCATTCATATCCCGGCCATTCGCGCTCCCGAACGCCACGCGGCCAACCAGCCGCTCCAGATCGTAGATCTCGCTCAGCTCACGGCGCATTTCATCCCTCAGCATAAAATCGCGATGGAGCAGATCCACCGCTTCCAGGCGTTCATCGATCATTTTGACCGAGAGCAGCGGCTTGTCAATCCATCTTCGAAGCATCCGCGAGCCCATCGATGTCCGCGTGCGGTCCAGCAGCCAGAGCAGCGAGCCCTTCTTGCTGCGGCTCTGCACGGTCTCTACCAGCTCCAGATTGCGGCGTGTAAAGGGGTCCAGAATCATAAACTGATTGGGCTCATATGCTCTGATCTGTCTGACATGGCCGAGCGAGCGCTTTTGCGTCTCTTCGAGATAACCCGTAAGAAGGCTGATCGCCCGATACCGCGCCGGTACGAGTTGGTGCAGTTCATCTCCATCGAATTGTCCGCTCAGCTTCTGCTCGTCCATTACCTCGCGGGCCGTAAACAAAACAGGCCTGTTCCAAGCGGCAGCCTGCGGCTTCAACAGTTCAATCAATACCGCATCGCCGACAATTTCAACAGGGTGATAAACATTGATTTCGTCGGTCAAAAGCTCAAGTCTTGCAGCGAAGGACGTAACGTACAGCTCGCCTGTCGTCAGATCGCAGGCTGCAATTCCGTATGAATCGCCCTGGACTGAAACGCCAACGATAAAATTATTAGCCTTGTCGGTGATGGATTTGGTCTCCATAACGGTCCCCGGAGTAATAACGCGGACGATTTCGCGCCGAACCACTCCCTTGGCTGCAGCCGGGTCCTCCACCTGCTCGCAAATCGCCACCTTGAAGCCTTTTTCTATCAATCTTGCTATGTATCCTTCAGCGGAATGATAAGGCACGCCGCACATCGGTATCCGTGTCTCGCCTCCTCCGCCGCGCGCTGTCAATGTAATTTCAAGCTCACGGGACGCCGCGATGGCATCGTCAAAGAACATCTCATAGAAATCGCCAAGCCGAAAGAACAGAAACGCGTCCTTCGCCTGCTCTTTTACCGCCAGATATTGCTGGATCATCGGGGTATGTACTGTCACTTCTCGCCCCTCCTAGGTAGGGAATATTCAATTGGGAACATCAGACCTTCAGTATAACAGAAAAGCCCGCACGGGTGGAATGCGCGGCCGACGCAGATACAGACATCGGGCTTCCATTATTGAAAAGGGGCAATCCGCCATTTTTGCCGGATGTCCGTCGATACATCCCAAATGCTCCCCCGCCGCGCCGCTTCAAGCAGCGGCTCAATATAAACCTTGAGTTCCCTGTATGCGGGCGTGCCCGCCATCGCCTTCGCCAGAGGCTCCAGACAACGGGTGCGCAGCAGCTCCCTGTCGCCCTTATAATAGGCAGCGGCAATTTCCGCCTCCTCCGAGGGGCGGTAGCTGAGCCTGGCGCTCTCCCGGGCGCACAGCAGCGACAAGGCAAACACGGCCTTGGCGGCGGCGGGAGAATGCAGCCAGCTCGGCAGCGTACGGTATTCAAAGCCTCCGTGCGGCTGCATGCGAAAATCGCCCAGAAAGCCGTAACGCGGGCGCCTGGCATGCTCGGCGGGCGATTCCACCATCGCAAGCGGCAGCGCCACATAGCTGTCCAGCTGACGCAGCAGCCTGCCGGTCATCCGCACGCCGCTCAAATGAATATGGCCGCCCAGCGCAAAGCCCCGCACGGGCATGCCTCCCGCGCTCCACCGCAGCGTCGGGTCCGTGATGCGCACTGCAGCCTGCCCCAGCAGCCGGCGGATGTTCCCCGCCAGCCCCATTACCGTCGAGGCGGGCTCCGGGCGCAGCTCCGCCACGGGATACCTTACGCGGCCGCCGATGAGCACGGCGTCGCAGCCGGCTCCCTGGCCGCCTTCCAAATAACGGGCGGCCGATATAACCCTGCCGCCAGAGCCAAGCAGCAGGAATTCAGGATCCGCCCCCAGCATAATCCCGGCACCCTGAGCCTCGCTGCCTGCTGCAGCATCCCCGGCTATATCTGCGGCGAAGTCAGCTGCGGCAGTCTTCCATACGGTCTGCTCCCTATCCTCAGCGCTTGGCAAGCGCGCCTCGACGACCGCATATCGTCCTTGTTCATTGGCCTGGAGGGTAATGAGTCCCATATCCAATCCAAGAGCGTACAGCGCTTTGACGGCTATCCGCGTGAGTGGGCGATAAAGGCTGCTTGACGGCTCAAGCAAGCGTGAAGCCTGCTCCCCCCTCCAGCCTTTCAATCCGCCGTCAGACAAATGTCTGATAACCGAGATCGGCTGCAAATCGAATAGCGCTACCGTGAACAAGCGCAGATACTGACCGTCGGAACGGCGCGTCAGATCCTCTTGCTCAAGAGGAGCGGTGGCCACACCCGCCTGCTCTAGTCTGCGTTGCGTCTCCTCTGCACCCCGCAGCGCGAAGGCGGCTGCGCCCCCGTTCAGCATCAGAGGCTCCCCTTCCCGCCGCCAATCCGCTGGTAACGCGGATTCGCCGCATACAATAACGGCATCGCCGGCAAGCGGGATTCCGTCGCTCCACGCCTGCGGCATGCTCCATACTGATCCGCCGCCACCCCAATACCACACCCTGCCGCCCATGATTCTCGCTCCGATCCAGCAATTTGCATATACAGCCGCTCCTTTACGGAGCACCGGAAAATTAAACCTTAGAAAGGTAAAAAAAAGAGGGCTCTCGCCCTCGAATCTGTTGCCTCTGCCGCATAGGATACTTTATCCCGCTGTAACCCACTAAAATTACAGTTCGTCGTCCAGCAGCTCCGGATCCAGATCTTCATATTCGCCGTCCTCGTCACCGTACTCAAGACCCTTGCCGTCATGATCGCAGCCGCCCTGGCAAACCGCGACGCACACTTTCGTTTCCGCGATCATCTCTACCACAAATTCCCGTTCGACACGAATAACGACGCTCGAGCCGCTCGCCGATATATTCGCCTCCACACAATTAGGTTCTTGTGTCGATTCAGCCGTTACTTCTTCTGTAGAAGCGCGGTGCTTCGGATCGAGGTAGGAGAGCGGCACATGCTCAACATAAGACAGGGTCTCTTTGGCTACGTCCGTTTCCGAATTTTTGTTGTAAGAATACCAGATGTTGATATCGTAAGTACCGATGACCTCAATACCATCGCCCGAACGTACCGCTTCATACTGGTGATTGATGACCCAGGCTCCCAATATGCTTGTGGGATGATGAGGCGGCGTAACGGTATGGGTCACTGTTGAAAACTTACGACCTTTGCCGCAGACAGCTTTCGTTATAATTTCTCTGCACTGAAGCTGTTTATCTGCTATTGCCATGTATTTAACCTCCTCCATACAATCATTCAATAAAGTGTATGCAGGACATAGGCATTTGTTGATTAAACTTAAGAGGAACAAAAATATATTGTTCTAAACTCTGTATAAAACCAAAGGTTTTCCCTCCCGGGAGATTAATGCGGATAGACGATTGCTGCTCCAAATACGCCGCTGAATCCGACCTATTAATGAAGTATCCCGCACAGCATTAGTCAGCTGGAAGCGGGTTATTTGCAAGGACAAACCTATTATAATTCTTTGAACTGAAAATACTTTGCCGTGCTATTGATATGAGGGAAATTGGGAAATAGGATCAAGAAGAAGCAGCCTTCTGGCCTCTTTTCTGTTTCTTCCAGCGCTTGGCGATGCTCAAATACCGCTCCAGCTCATGCATCAGCTGCAAAATCGCTGCACGGATCTCGAATTCCTCCCGGCTCATAGGCAGCGCCATGGCGCGGAACCGTCCCTCAAGCACGGACAGCTTGCGCTCGATCGATCCCTCGTAGACATCGGACTTCACATCATCCGGCAGACTTTCGAACAGCTCGGCCACCAGCTCCCCCTGCGGAAGCTTCTCATAGACAAAAGCCAGCAGGACAAGCATCTGCTGAATGGACTCCAGCTGCTGCCGGCGCATTTCAAAGTAGGTCGGCCAGTATTTCCACGAATCGTCAGACTGGCCCCACAGTCGGTTTTCCTTTCTCATATCCGCTCGCCTGATCCCGTCTTCAATAACTTGTCCGGCTTTAAGAAGCTCTTCCCCGTTCCAGACCAGGGAAGGACTCCGCAGCGTCTGGCCCATATAATGAAAAATATCGCTGAACAGCCGCTCCGTCTCATGCCGCAATGACGTCAGCCGCTTCTCGTCCTTGGGCATGTAGATCATATTGATGATCGTCGCCCATCCCAGGCCTGTCAGCAGCAGCAATACTTCATTACCAATCAGCGCACCCGTCACTTCTTCTCGTGCATATATATGAAAAACGATAACGGCGCTTGTTGCGATGCCGTCCTTCAAATGCAATCTCGAAAGGATCGGGAAAGCCAGCAGCACAAAAATCGAAATCGTCCATAAATGAAAGCCAAGCACGATAAACAGGAAAGATGCAAAAATAAGGCCAAGCACAGAGGCCATGAAGCGCACAAAAGCGCTTTTCAGCCCTTTCATGCGCGTTACTTCGACTCCGAGTATGGCAAGCAAGCCCGCCGAAAGCGCCGGATCCAGACCAAAATAATGAGCGGTATACAACGCTGCCAACGCGGCTATAGCGGTTTTGATGACGCGGATTCCCATAATAACCCTCTTCAGGCAGATGCCAACGATGTTAGAAACGCAAGAATATCAGCTTACCCCAATATCTGCTTGCATTTCTTCAGTTTCATCCTAACGCCCCGTCCGGCCCCGCGTCAACCACTGCTCCAGCGCGACGACCAGACGGTACATCACAGTCGCGACAACGGCTATTACCACCAAGCTGGAGAGCACCAGAGTGAAATTAAATACCTGGAAGCCGTATACGATCAAATAGCCAAGGCCTGAACGCGACGTGAGAAACTCGCCTACGATAACGCCTACCCAGGCAAGCCCCACATTCACCTTCAACGTGGATATAATGGTCGCAAACGAGTCCGGCATAATAATTTGCGTGAATATCTGGCGCCTCGTACCGCCGAACAAACGAACTACCTTGATTAGTCCGGCATCCACCTCACAGAAGCGGCTGTAAATGCTCAGCGTCGTGATAATCACCGTTACCGAGAGAGTAGTGGCCACGATAGCAGTGAAGCCCGCCCCGAACGCAATGATGAATAAGGGCCCAAGCGCGACCTTCGGCATGCTGTTCAGCACGACCAGGTAAGGGTCCAGCACACGCGAGACAAAAGGAAACCACCAGAGCATGGCGGCAAGCGCCGTCCCGAGGATGGTGCCCAGTACAAAACCGACAATCGTTTCCGCCGAGGTTATCCCGATATGCGGGATCAGACTCCCATCAAGAATTGTCGTCCATAACTGGTTGAACAGCTTGCTGGGATAGCTGAACAGCAGCACATCGATCCAGTCCCGGCGGCCGGCTGTTTCCCACAGTCCGATAAACAGCACAAGGAGCAGCAGCTGTACCGAGAGGATCTTCCACCTGATACGCCTCATCCCGCTCAGATAGGTGCGGTGCAGATTGCTCAGACGGGCAGCCGAATAGGTCCCATCAGGCTCGGCAGAGTTGTCTCTGCCTTCAGCATGATCGTCAAAGGCTTCATTGGCGTAAGACTTGCCGTCCTCTTCTTCACCGTGGTTCATCAAGTTTCCCCTCCCTTCCCGCTTGCCCGCTCCAGAGCCTGCCAAATCTCCTCGAACCGCTCCTGAAACTCCGGCAGCTTCCGCGCCTCAGTCGGCAGCAAGCCGCTGATGCTTTCCGGCATATCGAATACGGCGCTGACATGTCCCGGATTTGCGCCAAGCACAAATACCCTGTCGCTCATGGCTGCTGCCTCGCCAAGATCGTGGGTGACCAGCACAGCGGTTTTGGAGAGTCTCCGCAGGGTCGTCTGCACCAGGTCTTCAAGCTGCAGCTTGATCTGCAGGTCAAGCGCCGAGAAGGGCTCATCCAGCAGCAGAACATCGGGCCTTGTGGCAAGCGTCCGGACAAGCGCGGCGCGCTGCCTCATCCCCCCTGACAGCTCATACGGCATCCGTCTTTCCATCCCGCCGAGGCCAAGCTGTTCCAGTAGCGAGCGGGCATAATCAACAGCTTCAGGCGTCTGGCTGCCGCTGATCTCCAGGCCCAGCAGCACATTGCTCAGAATGGTGCGCCACGGCAGCAGATAATCCTGCTGCAGCATATATCCGATCTTCGGAGAAGGCTTCAAAATTTTCTCACCGCCCACCGAAACAATTCCTTCTGTTGGGAGGATCAGCCCGGCGAGCAGACTGAGCACGGTGGTTTTCCCGCAGCCGCTTGGCCCGACGAGACTGACGAATTCTCCTTTGGCAACGGATAGATTGAGCCTTTCGACAGCAAGAGTCGTTCCGCCTGCATTCACGTAAACATGCGTGACATCTTGAAGCTTCAGAACGTTCTCCATGGATTCATCTCCTTCTCCCGCGGGCTGCTTAAGCGGCATTACTTCATGGCTTGCTCGGCGAACGTATTGTTAACCAGTGCCGCATGATCCGTCTTAGCCGCAAGCTCGCCTGCTTCTGTCATGACATTCTGAAGGTTATCCCATTCCTGTTCGTCCACAACAGGATCGGTTGCAAAAGAACCCTGCTGCTTGTAGCGGTCAATAACACGGATGACAATGTCGCGCTCCGTATCCGGGAAATACGGCAGAACAACGTCGGCAATCTCCTCAGCGCTGTGCGAATCCACCCACTGCTGCCCCTTATAGACGGCATCGGTGAACTTTTGTACCGTGTCCTCGTTTTTGTCGATATAGCTCTTCTTCGTCATAAACACGGTATATGGCAGATGGCCGCTCTCAACGCCAAAGGAAGCGATGACATGTCCTTTGCCCTCTTTCTCCATAATCGATGCCTGAGGCTCGAAGAGCTGCACATAATCCCCTGTACCGGATATAAAAGCCGCCGGGATGTTGGCAAAATCGACATTTTGAATCAGCGTCAAATCCTTCTGCGGGTCAATTCCCTTCTTCTTGAGCGTAAATTCTCCGGCCATTTGCGGCATACCGCCCTTGCGCTGCCCTATGTAATTATTAGTGATATCTAAATACCCAGTCTGGATCCTAGCACATCAAAAAGGCACACTCGCAAAGGAGTGTGCCTTTAGAATTTAATTGATATCTTTTTCTTTCTGCCCGATGTGTCTCTTGCCAGTAAAGAGTTCTTCTGTAATTGACTTAAAATGGGCTTGTCGTTCAAGAGAGATTGATGAAAAGACTATTTCAGGATCAGTGCCTATTTCTTCGCCTGTATATTTATCAATAAATGTGTGTGAGACAGTAAGGATCTTTCTCTTCAATGGCCTCACCTCCACTAAGAGGTTATGCGACTCCGATTGTCCAGTTTTACTTGATTCTTCTGAAGGAATTATAATATCTCATCCTCCTTCTCCTTCTGCACCGCAATATCCAAATCCAAAGCGATCTTATAAAAGGCTTTCCAACGAATGCGGTCGTAAGTCATGCTGCTGATCGGCGGGTTAAATACAAAGCTATAAACTTTCATGTCTGTGACATATTCGCCGTTGTGATCCTCCCGCATGTAACGCGACTCTATTAAAAGCCGTTCCTTTGGATGTAGGCGTTTGACAGCTCGTTCGATCCGATCACAAAAGGCTCGCCTCCGGGCAGGCTCATCGACGTTATGGATCGCGATGCTGGCAGTCTGGTCGCTTGTGACATTCGTCGGACCATGCTCTCTCGCGGTATATCCTGCTGTCGTCCCGGCTTCTCGCTCTTCGAAAGTCAAGTATTTGAATAACCGATATTTTTCAAAGGCATCGACGACAGCCTCTTTCGTCATGTCTTTATCAAGCTCCGGCAGGTCAAACCCAAACCGAACCTGCGTCATGCCCCCACCACCTTTCTAAGACCTAATCAACCAGAAACCCAGCGTCCAGAAAGCGATGCCGAACAGCACCGCGCCGATCATTCCCCAGTTCCACTGTTTCATCAGAAATCGTCCTTCAAGTCGGAATCCGGTTCGGCCTTGTCCTCGTCTTCATCTGGATCCGGCTCGGTTTCTGTATCCTCGTCCTTTTCGCCATCGTCTTCGTTCTCAAGCTCTTCATCCCCGACTCCGGCCATTGGGTCATTTTCACCTTCGCCTTCGAGATCGTCGCCTTCTTCCTGAGACTCAGCGTCACCTTCCAGTTTCACGTCATCCAATGACATTTGCCGATCCTTGTCTTCAACTTCGACCTCACCATTATTAAGGGTGTAGCTCAGACCTTCACGATCAGCCGGCCTCATATCGTCGATGTCCAGCTGTGAGCTGCTAAAGCTGACAAAGGCAACGCCCGTTTTCTTGATTGCCCGCAGGATGTTTGCTTGCTGATCCGAAATGTTGCCGTCAATTGTCAATGTGATAGTGTCCTCTTTTGCACCGAATTTGATATCTTTGATTTTGGTAGTTACGCTTGTTTTCATATATAATTGCTCCTCTCGAATTTGGGTTTATTCTTATATTTCAAAACATGCACTGCTGCTCGTCTGCATAATCATGCCAGTTTGTCCAAGCAATGATTATCAACTCACATATAATGGATTATCTCTTACTAGGAGGTGCAACTCATGTTTGAAAAAAAGCGTAAGAAAGTTATTGTAGTCGTGCTCAAACCTGGACAAAAAGCAATTGTTATTTGCAAAAAGCACAAGAAACATTATTGCTAACACTTCACTCATTCAGGAGCATCCCTATTTATGCGGGATGCTCCGCTTTTTCATATACTTGCTCCGATGAAGCTTTACTTGCTCCGCTCAGACGTTCATCGGTGTGCTCCTTTCTGTTCGTACCGCGTTCCCGGCACGTATGTTCGGTTTGAGGGCAGCAGTTGGCCGCCAGATCGCCGGGAACGTCTGTAATTTGTATTTATAGCCACTTGCCACAGATCCGGCATTCGGTGTGATCCGGTTGCATGACTGCCTCTCCTGGGATGTAACTCCAGATATCATCTGTAAGTGGATGATGGCAATTGAATGAAATAAATCGTATCGCCTGCTGCTCCTGCTGATATTTGCACCTAGCGCATCGGATGTGATCCGTTGCAAAAATCTCATCATCCTCTTTGAATACTGCCCGATTTAGATAATAAACATCGCCTTTTTTAAAAGCGTGGCAACATGAGTTGCAGCAGCGTTTCAGCTTGCGAGAAGCAATAAGTCGCTTCTCACTCATCTTTTTTATCCTCTTCACCCCAGTCCGCATCAGGACCTTCATTGAACAATTCCGCGCATGCCTTCGAATCCGGCCTCATAAACATGCAGTCATCGCCCGTTACTTGGCATCCAAATCTATTAGTCTCCGGATCGTATTTCCCGGCTGATTTACAGGCCATCGATTTTTATCCTCCCCTCGGCAGAATGCTGTGGCTTATGTTCTTCGATATTCATATTTACACTTCGTACACCGATAAAGTTAATTAGGAGATGATGACCATGATTGAAGTTAATGAAATTCACACGGATAAATCCAAGATGAACATAGAGCTTGAAGACGGGCAGCAACTTATTGGATACGTTCTGAAAATGGATATTAAAAATAACCTTATGGTTTTTCTTCAAGACGGATCAATAGAATCGTTACAATTTCCATTGAACCATGTTGTCCGAGTCGAGGAGATTCAGGAAAAACTTCAGTAATGGACGCTCTATGTTTCTCAAAATTCAAGATGCGTTTCATTCAGTCCAGCCGAATGGCGTAATCATAGTCGTCATCTTCGTGTAACGACGGACCTGCAAACGATGGCTTATAGCCGAACCGTGCCTCGAACGCGGCAATCACCGGCTGCGCCCGCCGCTCGGAATCGGGTCCGTTAAATTCAACCCATTGTTTGGAGCCTACAGTTACCAGCTGCCCGCCGGCTGTTCTGATCGCCTGCAGCAATTCCGGTGTTGTTCCCTCAAGCATAGTGAACCTCCTAATTCAGATTGACCCATATTACACAACCATGCTTATTATGCTCGTAAGGGATTGGCTCCGGGTAGATTATTGGGTTTCGCAGCACCCATGCCCAAGGCTTCTTATAAGTTACACCCCCGAGTGGAACATGATGCTTATCCCGGCTTTCCGCAATCAGGCGATAGTCATCAGCTCCGTGGAGGGGAATGCAATCAACCAGCTCCACCGATCCGAATACCTTGCCGCTGCCGCTCTTGATAATGCCGATCCGTCCGCGAGTGTGCGTCTGGCTGCCGCGGATCTCCCAGGTCTTCTCGCCGGATAAGGTCAGGTCAGCCCACTTGGGCATAACGATTAGTCCTTTCAAGGGTATCCCTCCAAATGATTTTTACTAGGAGGTGCTTTGAATGTCCGGTGTAGTTGGTTATGGTGGATTGGGATCAGGTATCGGATTTATTCTTGTACTCTTTATCTTGCTAGTCATTATCGCTTGCGGTTGTGGATTTGGCGGATTCGGTTATTAAGAAAAGTTCGGCGCGTATCCACTGTATTTTTCCGGATTTGCACCGCCCCTAAATGACCCGCTCTGCGGGTCTTTTTCCATATCCTAACCTATAAAAAATGTAACGAATAAACGGCTCAGAAATGTAAACAATACATTCAGGGGGTGATTGCAATGACCGCAAGTAAGAACAACTTAATGACTGCTGTCGTTATTGGCGGAATCATTTCAGCTGTTGGTTCAAGCGTCATTATCCTACAATTAGCAAAAAAATAAGTTTCGAACAAAGTGCGCTCGTTGGCACTTTGTTACATAATCATATGGGCTCCTATACCGTGCCGAGATGCTTGGAATATATCCCTTACTAGTCATTGATTTCTGGCGGCATATAACATGGATACCATCACCTCACATCGATAATTGCAGTTGTCCGGCTGCCTCTTTATATTTTTCAAAAGATAGAGCATTTCCGGATCCGACGCACAGCTCCGGCAGATTTTGTCTGGCCATCGCTTCGGCCATCAGTGGAGAGACAGAGTTGCCGCAACGGTTTACTTGTTCGGACAATGGAATCTGCTTCCCGCCCAGGTATCGATCTATGATGTATGATCGCGGGAATCCTTGGGCTGCAAATAGTTCATGAGGCCGAAGCATCCGCATGCCGATATCGACTATTTGATAATCAACACCGTGAACAGTGACCAACCCGAACCGATCATGTGTCGGTATCGTATTCACAGGCTGCCGGAGGTCCTGACCGACTGAGCTGCCGTTATACTGAGTGAGAAACGCCCTGACCTCTCCGACATGTAAGCCGCCCGCGGTTATTGTTGGCATGGGATCCGTAACCGGCTGCCCGTCCTGGCATGTGCCCCGCAGCTTGAGTAGGTGACTTGTGACAAGTGCGTTGTGGTCCACCGCTGTTACGGTTGGGAGAGGGTCGTCAAGGCTTGCGCCTGGCCCCGTATAGTTCCCGCCATAATGCTTCGCCAAGAAAGCTGCAGCCAGTGCAAATTTGTTTCCGCCTGCTGTGATTGTCCCGACAGGCTTATCAATATCCAGCACACGCGGCTCCTGTCCGGGGCGCTCGCCATACCCCATCTGTATAAGCGATGGGCTAACAAGCAGATGCTCTGCCTTGGTTGTGATAGTCGTCAGCGGTTTGTTGAGTGGATAGTGAAGCCGGTCGCCGCCAAACCCAGTCTGACCAATGCGAGCTATAAACGGAGCAATGAATGGGATATCTGTGTTATTCACATATCGCTGGATACCGCGGGCAATCCGCCGCAGCGTGTTATCGGCAAGCGGCTTGCTCCTCTCAAAGATGCTCGGGCACGGGATCGACCAATCTATGATCTCCGCCGCTGTCCGCCATGGCTTCAGCTCCCCAGACTTAACCGCGTCGCTCGCCGGGTCTCCGTGGGTCGGGTCCGGCCAGACAATCGGGCGGCTATCACACCGCGCCACCAGAAACAGCCGCTTGCGGATCGTCGGCGCGCCGTAATCGCAGGCCCGCAGCTCCCGCCACTCGACCCGATATCCTTGCCGGCGGAGCGCGTTGACAAAGCTATTGAATGTCCGCCCTTTGCGATCCGGGTCGGGGTATCCATCTTTAAGCAGCGGTCCCCAGGTCTTGAACTCCTCGACATTCTCCAGCATAATCACCCGCGGCCGGACCGTCGCCGCCCAGCGGACTGCCACCCAGGCGAGCCCGCGGATTCCCTTTTCAACCGGTTTGCCGCCTTTCGCTTTGGAAAAATGCTTGCAGTCTGGAGAGAGCCAGACCAGACCAACGGGGCGGCCTGCCGCTACTTTCTTAGGATCGACATCCCAAACCGATTCACAATAATGCTTCGTCTCCGGATGATTAGCCTCATGCATCGCGATAGCTGCCGGGTCATGATTAATGGCGATGTCGACCGGGAATCCGGTTGCCAGCTCGATTCCGGTCGAAGCGCCCCCGCCGCCTGCAAAGTTGTCAATTATGATTTCTCTCATGCCTTCAGCCCTTTCTTATACTTCCGAGGAACGCCCTTCAGGCTGCCAAGCCCATGCTTTTTCATCAGATTCGAAACAGCCGATGACGAAATTCCGTACTTCGCTCCAATTTCCTTGTTTGTCATCCCTTCAGCAATGGCAGAAGCAAGCATTTTTGACGTTATCGCTTTGGTGACCTCCGGGGAGGCTGGTCCTCTCCTTGTCTCCTGCTTTGGCTCCTTGAACTCGCGCGGCTGGACAGGCGGAGCGGTTAACCCCCGCTGTTCGGCAGTCGCAATCAGGTCCGGGCGATTGGCACGGGCAAATTCGAGCTCTGCCGGATTAAGACTGTACTCTATCACGCCGTTGCTGTAAGGCTTGGGATCCGGCTTGTGCTGCGGCATAGGGCGGTGGGGTCCACGATGTATATGGTCATTCATTGAGCTCGCTCCTTTCTCTTAAGCTGATATCGCTTGGACCAAATAGCTCGCTTGCTGCGGTCCAACGCCTCAGTTATTGCCACGGTATCCGAAGATGACAAGATGATCCGTTCCGCATCCCGGCTATATGGTTGGCATTGACGCCTCTGAGGTTCCGGTACCCGGGCAGTTTGCATTTGCCTTGCTGCTGCATACCGGATGGATAGGTTTAAATCCCGATTACTGGCAATCCAGTAGAGATCCGTCATGGAAATCATAGGTATCAACCCCCAAAATAAGAACACTCGTTCTATAAAATGGCCGCACGAGTCCCTTCACCGAGCGGCTGCGCGGTTAATTTGCTTTATTCAATATGCTCTGGACGACTTCGATCTGGTACGGCTTCGTGTCTATAACCGGTAGGTACTCCCGCAGGAGGTACAGGTTCCAGGCGATCCGAGCCATGATGTACGCGTCGACGATGTTGTCGTTCTTATGCTCGTAACCGAAATGGTCGAGAACTGCAGCCAATACCGCCTCTTTGCCCTCTTTACCGCTCAGCCGCCGCTTGTTTCCAATCTCTCCGGTCCATCCGGTGACGCCGACATATTTCTTGACTGAAGCCGGCATGAGCTTGTTGAAAGCCAGCTTCTTACGATAGACCATGCTCCGGAGCCCTCCGTGAATCATGCCGGTAGTAATACCGCGCTGCGTCCCTGGTGCCGCATCCTCAATAACAACCTCATCACCTGGCCGAAGCAGGACGAATAATTGATCCTGTAAATCGACAAGCTGCTCAATGGATATCCCACCCGGCTCTGCCTTCCCTTTCCCCTTCAGCTCTTTCTCAAGGGTGACATTGCCCTCAAGGTCCATAGCAACCACGCCCGTTCTTGTTGCCGGGTCAATGCCTACGAATCGAATTTCGACCAGCTCCTTTAGATTTTTTCCTTCTCCTCTTCCTTTTCCGCTCTGGCCGGGCCGCCCAGTGCCTCAACAGAAACACCTCGCCAATCAATCGGCCGCGCTCGTCGAAAATCTGTTCCCAAGGTGTATCCTGCATGATGGGGTCAATCCTTGACATTGCCCTCACGCTCCCGGCGTTTATAATCAAGCACCTGCGATGTTACATAGTCATAAGTGCGCTGCAGCTTGTTGCGTTCCTCGCCTCGGAAGAGTGGATCAGCCAGCTTAACCGACTTCTCAACCAGCCACTTGAGCGACGACTGATATTTCTCCTCGGACTGGATCTCGCTCATGACGCTTTCTTTGAGCGATCGATATTGAGGAATTTGCCCCAAGTTTTGTGGAAAATCATCTCAATCACTCCGGTGCCTACATTCCGGCCCTTGGCAACAATCAACTCGACGATGTTCTTTTTCTCAGAATCCCGGTTGTAATAGTCATCCCGGTAGAGGAAGATCACAATATCCGCGTCGCTCTCGATGCTGCCGGACTCCCGAAGGTCTGACATCATTGGGCGTTTGTCTTGACGCTGCTCACATTGTCTGCCGACAGCTGAGATTGCAATGACTGGGCAATCGAATCGGCGAGCAATCTGCTTTAAAGCTTTGGAAACGTAGGCGATTCTTTCATGATCCTTCGTAAACCGGCGCTCGGACTGCAAGAGCTGCAGGAAGTCGATATAAATCACGATGCCAGGATAGAGCTTTTTCAGCCGTTTGACCTCGCGGGCAATGTATTCCACGGTCATCCCCGGCGTGTCGTCGATGAATATGGGCAGACTGTCCAATTCGTCCATTGCCATACTCCAGCGCTCCCAATTCTGATCATCCATATTGCCGGTCCGCATCTTCGTGGCATCAATATGCCCAATGGCGCAAAGGGCACGTTCGGAAACCTTTCTATCAGGCATTTCGAGTGAGAATAAGGCAGACGGCCTGCCCGCTCGGCTCGTTTCGATCATGTCGCAAATGATAAATGCTGTTTTCCCCATCGACGGGCGAGCGGCAACAACTTCGAAATCACCATTTTGATGACCTCCGGTAAAGCGATCCAGTTCAACGCTTGCCGTCTTTGCCCCGGTCATCCCTCGCTGCTGGCTACGCTTGATCAGCTCCTCGTTATGCCCCTTAAGCACATCGGACATTTTGCGGACGCCACTGGTTGCTGCTCCAACCTTCAATTCCGCGACCTCTTCCAGTGCCGCCTGCGCCTTGCTGATCACCTCAGAGGTCGTGCCGTCCTCACTGGCCGCTGCCAATGCGCTGGCCCGCAATATCTCCTCTGCCCGCCGGCGCTTATATTGCTCACGGATCGATTGCTGGTAATTATCGAATAAGGCCGTGCCGGGTACCGCATCCCGCAATTTCATCAAGAAACCAAAGCCGCCGAGCTGCATGAGGTCCTTGCCCGAACGCCCTGCCATCTTCTCAAAATCAATGGTACCGTCCTGGTCGAAGGAATATAGAAGGTATTCCATGACAAGCTGATGCTGTTCATTTTCAAATTCTTCCGGACGGATATAGCATTCGTCGATCAGTTCAGGTTTCAGAAGAATAGAGCCAAGAACGCCTATTTCCGATTCGTAATGCATTAGTCACCCACCACCCTGCCCAGTAATTTAGGACGTAGATGCTCGGGACACTCCGGCAGCGCCTGTTGCTCCCATTCATCCATTTCCCGAAAACGCGCCTCTGTCTCCAGCCGCAGCCGTTCGTGGTCAGTGAATTGACTCGGATCATTGCGGATGATATGTGCTGCCTTTGGAGGGTAATCATTTGACCGAAGATAATCTTTCAGATTCTTTAATGCTGTCTCAAAGGGTAAATCCTGCATCAGTGCAGTCCACAATTCTCTTTTTTCATCCGTTATTTCAAAATTCGAGTGCTCAATTCGGATGATTGAGAAAAGTTTGATTACCTCCGTTTCTTTCACGAGCCTCAGCCTCCTCCATCATCTGCCGTAATTTGTCCTTATCTGTATCGAATTTGGATTGCTCGGTCGCCAGCCCTTCCGGATCGACTATTGGGTAATCCTCGTACCTTTTTTGGTTTAAAAAAGTGGCTGGGTATGGAATGAACTTTGGGTCCGTCCTGATAAGCTTGCTCGTCTCTATGAAATTCTTCGTATACTCGATTGCTCTGTATGGGTCAAAGCCTTGTTCTTTACAAAGGCTTCTCCAAGATGATTCAACCTTTTTACGAGCAATCTTTCGAGGATAGATTTCATAGAATTGACCAAACATCTCCTCTTTATCTTTAATAGTTATCTTTAAAGATTTAATATCTTTATATGGGGGTGGAATCGTACCCCCCTTATCACTACTTAGATGGGTGGAATCGTACCCCCCAGGGGGGTGGAATCCTGACCCCCCTGCTTCTCCTTTTTGGGGGGTGGAATCGTACCCCCCTGTACCAGAAAATAAGTCCAATTGCTCCGCCATCGACTCACCACTTTTCGGAATTTTCCATTCTTCGTAATTTTTGTTGAAAGCAAGCTTTCTCCCTTCGCTGCCGCTTTCTTTTTGAGTGACTATCAAAACCTTGTGCTTGATCAGCGATTTCAACTCCGCCTTGATCGTGCTCTCCGAAAGTCCTGTTTCTTCTTGAAGGAAGTTTCGCGCAAACTCGTGATCCTTCCGATTGTATCCGTATGTCAGTCTCCATATTTTCAAAATAATGCGGAGCTGAGAACCATTGAATTTGTAGCGACATATTTCGTCCAAAATCTCATGGGCAATCGCTGTAAAGCCTTTTTCCTTTTGCGGGCTTGCCATTCCACCTCACCCGTTCAATTGGTTGTGTCAGCATAGAAGCTTGTGACAAAGTTAGTGATTCGACTAGCCAATTCATCATTATCGACCTCATCGCTCCCAGTGGTTGGGGTTGACGACCATTCTTTGTGAATTCCTCTGATGCCTTCCCGCAACCGCTCTTCGGTTGTCTGATCGGTCGTGTAGCCGTTCAAGTAGGCTCGTGCAAGCAAATGTCGATTATGGTCCCCGATCATTTCGCACCATTCGAACAATGTTCCTCCATGGGTAAAAGGTGAATTGTGATGGGAAACGTGCAATACCGCCTCCAGTTTTTCGTTTACGAAGAAATCCAATGCCTTCGCCACTTCCCGCGGCACCGGCACCTTCTTGCCTTCGCGAGCTTCGTCGACCTCATCCATTAGCCGTTGAATTTCTTTCCGATTCTCATCAGCAGCAGAGACCGCTCGAACATTGTCCGCCTGCTCTTCTTTCAATTCTCGCTGTAACTGCACCACATGGTTCATCAGTTGATCGATATCCACATCCAGCGCCTTAATGTGCTGCATCATTCGGTAAGTGACGCCACGAGTAAAATGAGTGCATGCTTTATTGGACAGCACTTCTTGCAGCGATTTCAGTTCGTCATAAGACATTTTCATTCCTTTCAATCAAACCACTTCCAAATGATAATGTTCTCCAGCCTTAAAACCCTTGGCCGCCAGCGCTTTCCGCACCGTTCCAAGCGCGATCTTCGGCATATTATTATGGCTGCTCATATGGCTCAAATAAATCCGTTCGCCCCGGCCTTTAATGAGCTTGGCAAGGGCAGCCGCGGAATCCGTATTCGACAAATGACCAACATCCGACAAAATTCTTGATTTAATCATTTCAGGATAAGTTCCTTTTACCAACATATCTTCGTCATAATTGCACTCGAACACGTAGATGTCGCTGTGCGCCATGGCCTGCAGCATGTCATCCGTCACCTTCCCCGTATCCATCATCACGGTCACTTTGCTCTCCCGGTCGCTGACCGTATAACCGTAAGGTTCCAGCGCGTCATGGTGAATGGCAAATGGGCGAACAGTCAGGCAATTGCCATTCAATGCATTAAGGACAACGCCTGTTGGTTTCAAGATAATCCCGCTCTCCACTCGACCAGCATCCTTCAACGTGCCTTCGCTGGCGAATACCGGAATCTTATATTTGTCTGCCAACGGCAAACCCTTTATATGATCTTTATGAGGATGAGAAAGGAATACGGCCGCGATCTCCATCGGAGTAATGCCCTGATCTATCATGGCTTTCTCAATTCTGGTCTTTGGCAAACCAACGTCGATTACAACGCTGGTACAGCCATTTCCGACCCAGACACAGTTGCCGGAGGATCCGGAAGCCAGGATTTTAACGTCCATGATTAATCCAAAGCATCAGCATCATCTGAGGCCGCCTTCTCTTCAATCTCCATTTCCATGATTTTGAGCAGCCCGATCAGCTCCTGCAGTGTAGGCTTCTCCGCCCTGAATTTACAGTTTTCCTGCATATAGGCAGCTTGAGCCTCTTTCTCGGTGATGCCCAATTTTTTAAAAGCGGTGCTGATCTTGCCTCTGACTTGAGCCATTTCGTTAACCTCAGCTGCCGGCTCTTTTAACTCTTTTGCAGGCTCTGCCTCAGCCTGGGCTTCTGCGGTGATATCTCTCCGCTCATAAGTTGACGTATTTTCGATTGAATTGCCGGATCCGACCGACTCGTCTTCTGCCACCTCAATGCCGTACTGGCGCTTGAACGCCCGCTTGATCGCATGTTTCACTATCATGTCGTCAAAATAATTCTTCCACATGTCTCCATTTCGGCCCTTGAGTAGATGTTCAACCTGGTCATTGGTTATAATCACCGGAATATTGGGGGCATCGGTTCGGTAGGCCACACAATAGGCGCCAACCGTCTTACCGCGCTGCATGCCTGCAATCCTGTGCACGGGCTGACCAGATACCATATCGATTTCGAATTCGTCATGCTCTTTAACCTCGGAAGCAATGAAACCGCCGTACTGCGGATGCTTCTTCGCCAGAGAGACAATGCCCTCTACGGCAATCTGAATGCTCATTACCGGTCCGTCCTTGCCGTTGTAGACGATACAGAAAATTTGATTAAGGAACGGGTTAAGACCGCTGCGGGCGCAGGTTTGGACAAATAGCGCGAACTGCTCATTGGTTGTGCCTTTGGCAATGGTAGCTTTCAGCGTCTCCAACTCAGTCACATTGAAATTACCGACAAGTGCTTGTGTATCAAGAGCCGGAACGGCTGGTTTATTGTTTGTCATGGGTTAATTGCCTCCTTTGAAATGGTCGGCGAAGAATTCGCCGCTTGTATCCAGATGATGGAATTGCCCTTTGCTGTCGATGACAACGATCATCTTCCCATAGGTCGTATCGACCGGATATGACTGACCTTCGATAAAATACGGCTTAAAGGTGATCTCGCAGGTTACTGATTTCATGCAGACAAAGCCTCCGTTTCAATAGTCAAATCCTTGTCAGGCACCGTGCGCCCTGTAATCACTTGATCATAGGCGCTGATAGGTCCGGTATATTCGCCGATGCCGTCGATAAATATCGGCGTGATCAGATCAGAATTCTTAAACAAAACCTCCGTCAGTTCCAATCCGGCTTCGATCTTCTCGCCGGTTGACAGAATAATGAAATCCTTGTTGTCCATTTGGATACTGAAATCAGGCTCATATTCGTCGTTTGTCTTCACGTATTTGAAGAGGCGGACAGAAAGCCTTGTGAAGAGCTTCTCAATCTGAGCGGCCTGAATCTCGGTTTCCTTAGCCTTGAAAGCTTTGATTGCGTCCAGGATGAATGTCGACTCCCGGAGGTTTTCGAGCGTTGCAGACTCGGTCGCTTTGGCCATCTCAATGTCAGTTAAAAGCAGAGCTCGGGCTTCGAAATTTCTGATTTCTTGCATTGCCGAATCGTAACGGTCTCCGATTTCCCGGACCTTGGCTCTTTGCTCCGTTATATTAATCCACTGAGCCGCATCAAGAGCAGCATTCGCTTCATTTCGCTGGTCTACCAATCCCTTGTGCTTAGCCTGATATGCCTTTTTGCGGCCTTCTTTATCGTCGGTGACCGCCTTCACCGCATCCTCCTGTAAAGGTTGTTTGCAGGTGCGACAAGTATCCTCAATGGGCTCATTCTTCAATTGGGGCCATGCTGCTTTTGATGCATCCACTTGATCTTGCAAACCTTTAAGGCGGGCTTCTAGCGCTGTGTAGTTCGCATTTACGGTTGATGCGTCGTAAACGACCTGATCCTCACGCTCGAGTTCGACTTTAATAAATGCGGCGTCGGCACGCTTGGCTTCGATATCAAATTCGGCAACTGGCAAACGTTCCAATTGCTCTTTCAACGTTTTAGTCCGACTCTGATCGCCGATGTATTGATCCTTGAGTTTCGACAACAAGCCGCCTTTATTTTTAACCCCTCCATGGACGGTCTTCAATTCGTCAATGGATTTCTTCTTAAGCAGTTCAGCGAGTTTTTCCGCCTGGGGATTCAATTTAATTTCCGCCGGCTTCTGATCAGCCGATGTTCGCGACATCTCAATTAAGACTGTTTTAATAATTGGAGCCGGGATAGCCTTCACAAGCAGCTCCCGCTGCCGATCCTTATGGAGACTAAAGAAGAATGCTGGGAAATACAGCGACATGAACTCCTCTTGGTCGAAGAGGCCGGCAACCACCGCCTTGAAATCAGTAGCCGATTTATCGACATCGTTGATGTAAAAGTTATTGTCCTTCCCGTCGATCTCCCGAGCAAATTTGTATTCCGACCCGTCGACAGAAAGCAAGATCGATGCATAAACACGGTCATACTCATAATTGGTGGGGCGCGGACTGTACTTGTCTTTGGTATAATCAGAGCCGAACAAATCTTTGCCCCAGAGGATCCATACCGGCGCGCTGCCGATGGATGTTTTACCTTGACCGTTACGTCCGGATAATTTGGTAATGTCACCATAGCGGACGACCTGACTACGCATCTCCGTGAAGTTGATGAGCTCGAGCTCGATAAAGCGAATTTGTTTAGGCATTCACACGCCCTCCCCTTCTTCTAATTCATCTCTGATCTCTTCCAGTTCAGATACAATATCCGGCAGGTCCGTTTCCACAAACCGGGCCAATGCATCCAGAATATCCCACGTGCTGTTAAATCGGTCACTCGTGTCATTGACCAGTTTGGACAGCCTTTCAATAACCCCGTCGAGTTTGTTTGGATCAACCACGGCCAGCCCTCCTCGTCCCGGCATATCTGGAGGTCTTGATGTTATGCCGGACGCGGATCGACTCAGGGTAAGCTTTATGAGCAGGGTTGGAACCGAGAACCGATACGCCGGGCTTGTAAGCCTCCCCTGATGATTTATCCCGTTTGAAACGACGATTAGCTTTCATTTGTGCGAACTGGCGAGCTGCTGCCGCCTGCTTGGCGCAGCGGAACGCTTGCTGTTTATCCTTGAACATTGATAATCCCCTCCGATTTGTACTTGTCGAGCAATTTGCCTGAGAAGCATGCGCCCTTCTCGGGACCGCCACGCTTGATCTTCCAGCCGCTGCTGCAGCTTTCATCCCCGTTGCCGCCCCGGTTACACTCCGAGCAAGTGACGAATATCATGCCTCGGGAATCGGGCTTACTGTGTTTGGGCTTCATTGGAGCACCCTACAAAGCCGCAAGCTCAGATTCGAGCAAAGCGATTTCTTCCGTGATCAATAGCACGAGAGCAGGTTTTATCATGTCGATCAAACGTTTGTGATTACGGGATGAGTCAGAATACCGAGAAGAAATCTCGAACAAATTATTGGTGTTTTGATCGGAAAATTGAATTGTGGCCGTGTTATCGACTCTTTCTAAATATTTGAGTAGTGAATCGATTTTTTCGACGATCTGCCGAGCTTTCTTCGCCCGCTCTTCGTAATGCTCAAGCGTGATTCTATCCAATCGCCCCACCCCCGATCAGGCCGGCACACTCGCCGCATATGAGCTTGCCCCTAAAGGATTGGAGCTGATCAACCGCCCCGCAGAACGTGCAGCCTGGCGCATACTTACTCAGAATAATGCGCTCACCGTCTACGAAGATTTCAAGCGGGTCTCCTTCTTTGATAGACAAGGTATTACGGAGCTCCTTTGGAACAACCACCCGGCCGAGATCATCTATCCTTCTTACAACCCCTGTAGATTTCAACATGTTCTTTCCCCTCCAAATTTGATTTGTTATTCCGCTGTGATCTTCACAGCGCCCATACTTACTGCCAGGCAGCTCCAGGAGCAGTAACGATCAAAACCCTTTCTCCATACCATATCGCCTGCATAAATGGGTTTCTCACAAGCGCTGTTCGCGCACTCGTCAACCGCCTCTTTCGGCTCGTTTTTCGGCATTTCGGACCTCCTTTCGCTGTTTTTGGCAAAAAAATAATAGGGTATTGCATTTTGGAGCTATTCCAAATCCCCTTCGCAGTCTTCACATAACCGCGGGTGCCCCGGCTCTTCGCCGTCGATATACTCGCCGCAGCACTCGCACAGGAGGCCCTCAAGAATCATTTCAGCGTTATCCCCGGCCATTTACTACGACCTCCGAACGGCGCTTCAACTGCCTGGCATAACGGTGGTATTGGCCGTTAGCGAATTGTGCGATGTTATACCGGCAATCAGCAATCATCCGCTCTTCCAGCTGGGAAAAATACATACAGACATTACGAAGCTTTTGGATATCCATATGGGGCTTCTCCTTTCAATTTTTAATATTCAGTGAAGGTAAACGTAGCCTCCAGCTTTTCAATTTGGTCGCATATCGAATGTTGCCATTCGGCGTCTAACGGGTTATAGGCAATGATAGATAGCTGCTTTAAGTGCTCCAGTTTGAGGACGATTGTTGCGCTCACATGCAGGCAATGCTCCAGATCCATTTGTTCCATGACCGTCAGTTTGTCGTAACCCACTTTGTTGGCCTTCAACGTAATTTCAGACATGCGACGATGGACTGGGTGAATGCCGATTGTGCGCATCATCCGAATCACTTCCTTCCCTGAATTTTGTAATTATCTATCGTTAAGGTGCAATATCGCTCATATTGGCCGCGCAGCTATCACAAATCCAGCGCCCGTTATCAAGTTCAAACGTGCCGACTTCTTCGCAGTACTTCATCAAGCATGTTCTCTTTTCAGCCGTCTCCCCTACTGCGGCAGCTTCTTTGAATTTGTTGGTGAAATAAATCTGCCCCTTGCCGGTGATCTTCGGTGTCCTCGTTACCTTGAACCCCTCTCTCGTGCTCAGCCGCTGCCCCAGCTTGATCTCCATGATCTGCAATTCCATGGAGCGCTGAGTCGGTGTGTTATACTCGCTGCCGCTCTTAATCAGGTAGCCGTTCTCTCTCAGCCACTTGAACAGCCTGACCTCGCCCATGTCGATCCCATTTTGCTTGAGCAGCTTAGCCAGATCAGAAACGAGAATCGAATCATCTGATATTTCAAGAGCTTCAGCGAACAGCACCTTCGGTCTGTCCAGCGCGATCCTCTGCTGCAAGGCTTCCTTCTCTTCTGCTAGGTTCGCAGCAAGTCGGAGCGCTTCGGGTAAGGATTGCGGGATAGCCGGTTGTTGAAGCTGCTGGCGCATCCGGTTGAATTCCCCGATGTACATTTCTTTGAAGCGAGCTGCCTCCTTGCCGGTATAGCCCATGACCAGGAACGAGAAGCCGTCTTGAGTGATGAGGTATTTCGGATAAGTACGATTTGCATCATCGGTATAATTGATCGGTGCAAAATTGCGTTGATTGAAATCCTCGCTGCAATCGAGGTTACGAATGTCTCTCATCACATCCGCATGTCTTTTCCCGAAAGTATTTGCCACCGTCAAGCTATCTGTTACCGCCTTGTCGTTTTCAATGAATACCAGTTGGTTCATGCTTAATCTCCTTTCTGAAATCTCATTCAGGAACTCTGTCGCATCTATTTGTTGATTCCCCATCTGCAGACAGTCCTTTCGAAGAATATATTTCCAAATTAGTGCATAGGTGTATTGCTTTTTATAAGACAAGGTCTTATAATAAATCTTGTCAGATTCTTAGTATCTAAGAATTTTTTCTTAAAAAAACAGTAGGATCAATCTCAAGGCCATCTTTACATATTGCTTCAAACTCATCTGCATACATATTTACATCCCCGGACATTAGCAGATAAAACCGTTTTTCTTTAATCCCGGAATTTCGAGCAACTGCTTTAAGGATAAGTCCTTTCTCGTTGATATAGGTACGGATACGCATGTAAATCAATTGCTCCAATAATGATCACCGCCTTCCTTGTTAAGTCCTGTGAAATCATGTTCCGATTTCGTAAATCAAATATAATTCTTAAAAACCCGGAAGTCAACAATTTTTTCTTAGTAAATCAGAATTAATTCTCAGATACATGGATTGTATGTTAATATGAATCTTTGAGGAGCGTGAATTTTAAATGGTTCCAATATACTCAAAAAGGCTTGCGGAAGCACGTAAAAGGGCAGGTTACTCACAAGTGCAAGTCAAAGCCCATACGGACATAAACAACAAAACTTTGAGCGGTTATGAAAAAGGAAATAGCGAGCCAGACTTTGATACACTCAAGAAGCTTTGTGATCTTTATGGTGTAACTACCGATTGGGTGTTAGGTCATACGAATAACCCTGATGTTGTTTTGGACGAGGGAAAAAGAAAAGCCGCTAACGCGGTTCAATTGAACGACGAAGCAGCTTTCATGGCTATGGAGTGGGTTATTGGTGACCGGGAATTGTCGGAAGCTGAGAAGAAGAAACTTTTTGACATGGCACGTCTGATTTTACGTGAGGATCGGTAATTAGATTTTTCAATAAATAATGCATATCTTCTGTTCTAGCAGATATCGCCTGTAAAAATGTTTCAGCGTCTATCTTATTTGTCATCACCGTCAGCCCCCGTTGTTTTGTATTAAAATTATATACGAACATGCGTTCCGAAAACAATCAAATTAATTTTAGGAGGGAACTCATTGGCACTGCGCTACGGCGAGTGCCTGTTGCGTTTACGCCGTAAAGAAGCGGATTTATCTCAGTTAGAAATATCGAATAAATTAAAGGGTCTGGGGTTGTCCGTTTCTCCTACGCTAATATCCCAGTATGAACAAGGTTTAAAGAAGATGAACCCTTTGGTAATGATGGGTTGTGCAATTCTACTGAACTGCCGAATGGAGGATCTTTACGAATTCCCCTCTGAATAAATCAAACGCAGCAGGCTGGAGCAAGTTGCTCCCCCGCTAGCCAATTACAACACCCCGGTATGTTATCTATCATTTGTCAACAAAAATTCAAATGTTTAAAACCCCCCTTGACAACTCCATTTTAATTAGAGTGAAAATGTTTGTAAATGATAACTCACAGGATGAATTTTCCTAAAACCATCTACAAATTTCGACATACTTTTCACATTTTATGTGATATAGAGACCATAAGTAACAAAAAAAGCTGCACCTGGAGGCGCAGCTCATGACTTTCGTTATGCAAAAACAACGGACGATCTGTTTGATAAATATTGAACTGTCTCCTTATAAATCGCACCTGAGAATGTACAACTTTTTGAATTTTTTGAAATAGGGAATTCAAAGTATGCTTTTTTAGTTGCTTGATTCAGGCAGACAATGTTATCAATATTAACTAAATTGTTTCTGTCAGTTATCTTGAAATCAAAGTTGCCGCTATTATTTAATATTATTTCATAATATTTTAATGTACCCATGGTATAAAACATTTCCTTGAGTGTATGGACAATGAGTCTGTTGATTATTCCGTCATGCTCGATGTAGATAATATCCCTGATATATATTAGCTGCAGCCCTTTTTTTCCGTCAATATCGAGCGAGACAGAGAGTTGATCGCATTGCTGCATAATAACCATCCCCTGATTTCTGATTACTTAAGGAGCTCTACAGGCGTCTGTTTTTGATGAATAAACGCCCAACTTGCTGTGGTTACGACAACAACAGCCATAGAGACGAGAGCCGTCGCCAGAAAAGAATACGCGCTTTTTTTCAATCATTTCACCTCCTTGTCCGAATTAACGTTAATGCTTGTGCAAGGAATGCAGATGCAAGCACAGAGTATCCAATAAATCCGCTGGTAAGGATTAGCAACACAGAACCTATTCTGAGGTAACCATAATATTTCTTTGGGATCCTCGTCTGTTGATCGATCCTTGACGGGGCATAGATGAGTGCTAGTACAAGAGCTGCCGCGTTCATGGTGAGGGTGATCGTTTGCCCGAAATCTGCGAAAGAAAGAACTACAACACCGGAGGTTGAAACCAAGATGCAGATGGCCTCTGACTTCAAATGATATCCTCCTGAAATTTGACGCAGAACAGCGAATCCAAAGAGAGCTACTGCTGTCTCTACGAACCTGCCGGTAAACAGAGAGATCAGGAAAGAAAGAGCAGCGATGAACGTGGTATTTAAAATCATGGAGAGTGAATATTGAAGAACAGCAATACTTGCTGGATGATCAGGAACCTCAGCCTTAATGCGGACGGCAATTTTGTTCGAGAGAGCGTCTATCAATTATTTGCAGCCTCCTTGCGGAAGGAATAATATAAGAACACTATTAGAGCCAACAAAAAGCCAATTAGACTAGCAAATACATTCATGAAATACATCATTAGGCCAAGTAACACAATAAATATGATGATTAATGCAATGACCAGCATGTGTTCCCATTGAAAACGAAGACGCTCAAAATCCTTTGTAAATCCATATCCTGCCCTATATATTGCCCATCCAATAAACATAACTATAGCCCCGGTCAAAAATTGTATTATACGACCTTTTACGGGATCAGCATCAATCTGATTCATCGAATATAGAACTTCAATCAAACTGGCCTGTACAACTATAAATCCGGCAAAACCAGTTGCCGTCATAATAAAAGCACCAATTAAAGGAATCCTGACAATCGTCTTAAGGAATAAGATTGTAATCAAAAGATTCATAACAGGTGCCAGAAATGACATTGAGGCAATCTCTTCCCGGGTCAGATAATTCTGGAGATTAATTAGTTCAATAATTATAAGGGAATGGCCTATATACCTGGTAAAATTGAATCTGAATACGTATAATGCCAATGCATATATTGAAATACCTTCGATAGTGGAAAATACCATAAAAAACAAGAAATCGCTCATGACCTCAACCGTCCCTCGAATTTGATTGCCGTCGCCAATCCTCAACTTTACTTTTGTATTCTTCGATCTCAGAAACTAACCAAAATGGTCGATTGCCTATATACGTTGCTGGTTCTGGGAAGAACTTGGTTTTACGAGTATGAGTCATATTTTTAGGGCTGATTCCTAACTCTTCAGCAACCTCTTTATTACCAAGTAATGGGGGAACAGGTCTATCATGCAGGAACATTTCAAAATCGGCAATCATTTTATGTATCTTTTCCCCTACCTCTCCCCCTACCTCATCCGCCATCAGTCTATATTTTTCAAGATTCACAAGCACGATCACCTCCTGTTAACTTCTTAAATATAAGACATTGTCTTATATTTTTCAAGAGGGTGACTTATATTTATTTTATGAAAACAAAAAACTCCTGCCTGCTATATGCAAGAAGGAGCTTGTCAAACGACAAAGTCAACAAATTCTGGTGATCTCAATAAACCCGCCTTGAACCAGTTTCTTGTCCGGATCCGAACCTTTATTGCAGGCTGAACATAGACGTAGTGTTGTTCGATGAAAACCAAACGTCATGGAATCGGAGACAATCGCTTCGTTTTCCACTTACTGAATAGAAATTTTGATAAGGGTTTTCACACTACAGCACAGGTGCATCCAAGGCTGTCTGAATATTCTGCAGGTCAAACCGCATTTGCTCCTGCACGTTCCACGGATGGTACCACTCACGCTCCAGCATGTAGGTCAAGATTCGCTCATGGATATCAATGGCTTCCTCCAATTGCTTCGTGAGTATCGCCTTGATTTCCGGTGTTCCGGCTTCCGTTACCGCCATTGCGTAGTTCCTCACTCCGCTTTTCGCATTGATCAAAAAGTCCATCGCAATGACCTGGTCGGTCAGGGTGTTCATACCGGTTAAATGCTCCAGAAGTGTGTTCATACCTTCACCTCCTGATCGGCAGCTTGCGTGAGAATCGCCCCTAGCTCCTGCAGCTGGCGGGTCGAGATCTCAACATCCTGCTGTAAAATATCCTTCAAAGCCGCATCCGAAATTAATCCTTGCATCGTCTTGGCCTTGGTCAAGCATATGGTTTTGAACGCGGCCATTTCGTGAACCTCGAGCGTTTCATGCAGGGCATACATCGTTAGAATTCCTCCTAATTCGTAAAATTACGGCTTGAGCAATACTTTGATGCAATTGTCTTGTCTCGTGTCAAAAATGTCATAGCCTCGTTTGGCATCGCTTAACGGGATGACATGCGTCACAACGTCGCCTGGATCTATCTTGCCTTTATCGATCAGTTCATACATATAAGACATATAGTGAATGACAGGCGCTTGTCCTGTACGAATATTGACGTTCCGCTGGAAAATGTCACCCAACGGGAAAGCATTGTATCGCCCCCCATACACGCCTGTTACCTGAATCGTGCCGCCTTTGCGTACGGCCTGCGAGGCAATAACAAAACCGCCCATCGCCCCGCCTTGCAATTTAAGGCCGGCTGCCAGGGATTCAAGCGGAGACATCTTGCCGCTCATTCCCGAGCAGTCGATCACGATATCCGCACCTCCCTTGGTCATTTCCTTTAGGTGGTTGCCGATATTCTCCTCCGACTCTGCGTTGACGATCTCTACCTTGTTCGTCCGTTTGGCGTGCTGCAGACGATAATCGAGGTAATCCACCGCTATTACACGCTTTGCCCCTTTGAACCAGGCAAACTTCTGCGTCAATAGACCAACCGGCCCACAGCCGATGACAATGACCGTGTCCCCTTCCTTAACACCGGCGTTATCGACGCTCCAGAACGCCGTTGTCATTGCATCCGCGATGAGACACAGCTTCTCGTCGGGATGCTCGCAGTTTTCCGGAATTTTGAAATGCGTAAAGTTCGCAAAGGGCACACGCAGATACTCGGCTTGTCCGCCCGGATAGCCGCCGGTTGTGCCGGAATATCCGAAATACCCTCCCATATCCCCATGCTCATTCGACTGGTCACACTGGCTTTCCAAATGATTTTTGCAATAAAAGCATTCCCCGCAGGCGATGTTGAACGGGACGATCACTCGGTCGCCTTTTTTCAAATTGGTCACACCGGGACCGACCTCTTCAACGATACCCATCGGCTCGTGTCCAATGACATAATCCTCTTCCAGATTCGGAATCATTCCATGAATCAGGTGCAAATCGGAACCGCATATGGCTGTGGTCGTCAGTCTGATAATCGCGTCATCCGCCTTCTGAATCTTCGGATCTGGGACTTCCTTCACGACAACATTCTTGATGCCTTGGTACGTAACTGCCTTCATGCCTTATTTCCTCCTATGTGCTCGTCCGGCGTGCGATCGAACATGCCTTTGCGTGTTGTATCATCAGGGAACAGCTTCAGCTTGCTGATTTCCACCGTATTATTAGCTGACAGCTGATCCAATTGGTATTGCTTCTGGAGCTCATAGGGGTGAAACCATTTCTTGCGAACCATCAGGTCCGTAATTTCCTGATGAAGCGCAATGCCTTGATGAAGCTGAGTGCGCAAAAGTGCCCTGACATCGGGTGAAACAGCCTCGGTCAATGCTGTGGCGGTGTTTCGAACCCCCTCTTTGGCGCGGATAAGGAAGTCCATGGCAAATGTCATATCAGCCATTTCGGGCATATTCAGCGAGTTAGCGGGATCAACATAATCCATCTTAATCGGGTCTGCCTGATTCAATGTCATATTGTCACCTCAATTCAAAATGGGGGTTGGTCGGAATTCCGGGACAGGGGCATGGAAGGGGGCTTTGGTATACACAGCTTGCAGATCAGCAATGGCTTGCATGCTCTGCTGTACATCCTTCTGCATCAAATCTTTCAACTCCTGGTCGAACACCAGACCCTGCATTAATTTGGACTTTGCCAGACAGAGAGTTTTGAAATTGAGTGCCTCATGAATCTCAAGTGATTCATGGGCGGCTAACGTTTCCTGCTGGTTGATCATTTACCCACCTTCTTCTAAAATATTTGAACAGAGATATCATTTCCACCGGAATTTGAACCTATTCAACGCATAACACTTATTAACGATTCCTATTTATGATGATGCTTACTCTGACAAGATAAATTACAATCGATTATTTCGAAAACAGACGAGCGGAGGATAAACAAACCAGGCTTGTAGCATATTAAAAATGACAATTAATATGGCTAAGGTGGTGAATTTCCTTGTTTGATGCCAGCTCCATGTTAACCATGGACAATCTCAAGGCGCTTCTTGAAGGCATGAGCGATGCCCAATTTGACGAGCATGAGTTCAACAAAAACCGGAAGACGACCCTGGTTTATATTAAGACGTTAATCGATACTGAGCGATTAAACGAAGCCATCGTTGAACCCTTAAATATCAATCCACATGAGACGCTAGAAGAAGGACCTGCTGTATCAAAAATGATTATTACCTCCTTGCAGGAGGCAGAGGACAAGCTTGTTACCGGATATGTTCTTATCGTCAATATGCCTGAGAATCAGTGGCTGGCAGTGCAGTTGGAGAACCCGCTTAGCCGCGCCATAGAACAATCCGTCACGGAAACGATTATTTATGGAGCTAAGGATAGTTTTGACGAGCAATTGGAACACAATATCACACTGATCCGAAGGCGTCTGCCTCTTGCCGCACTCAAAACGGAGAAATTTATCGTCGGTTCGTTAACTAAAACAGAAGTTGTCCTTATGTATATCAAAGGGCTGACTAATCCCGAGTTTATCTCCATAGCCAGAGAAAAAATTAAAGCGATCGATTATGACATGTTTCTTGATTCATCACAGATCGCCGCTTTTATAGAAGACCATAAATATACTGTATTTCCTCAATTTCTGGAAACAGACCGCCCGGATCAGTGTGTTTATTCCCTGGGGCTCGGCAAGCTCGTTATTCTGGTAGGCAATACACCTTACGCATTAATTGCTCCGATCACCTTCTTCCACCTCTTTCAATCGCCGGAGGATTATTTTCTTCGCTGGAACGTTGCCAGTTTTTTTCGTGTTATCCGATATCTCAGTTTCTTCCTGTCGATATTCTTAATTCCTTTTTATGTGGCGGTATCCACCTATCACTACGAAATGATTCCGCTGCAAATTCTTTATGTATTGATGGAATCCCGCAGTAAATTGCCATTTACTCCTTTCTGGGAAGCGTTTATGATGCTAATCACGCTGGAAATCATTAAGGAAGCCAGTTTGAGAATGCCGACCAAATCGGGGCAAATCCTGGGAGTAATTGGCGGTATCGTTATTGGTCAAGCTGCAGTGGTAGCGGGTTTTGTCAGTAAAGTCCTCATCGTTCTGGTCGGTATTTCAGCTATCGCTTCTTACTTGGTGCCCAACTACCTGATGACCAAGTCCAGCACTTTGATTCAATTTCTATTTCTTGTGTTGGCTTCTTCCATGGGAATATACGGCTTGATACTTGGCTTTGCCTGTCTGCTGGCTCATTTGAATGGACTTTCCTCCTTGAAAGAGCCTTTTTTTGCTCCTGTTTCCCCTTTTTACGGAAAAGAGTGGGCGGATCTGTTTGTTCGGGCGCCACTGAGCTGGATGAAGGACCGGCCAGCATCGCTGCACCCTTTACAGAAATGGCGAACAAGCCGAAAGAGGTGACTTTCATGAATCCTGTCGCATTATTCGAGAAAAAGCATACCTACGGCGGCGTCTATGCCTTTTTGCTGATCAACCGCATTCAAATTCTATATTATCCTTTAATCATGCCTACCTATTTGGTCCACCCTTATATGATATGGGGGATAATTGGAGTTGGCCTTATTTCGCAGTTTAATTTAGTCCTGTTATCAAAATGGTTTTCTTCAGGGCATTCCGGTTCCGGTTATGAAGGGCTGGTCAATTTTTTTGGAATGGGCAGGCTTCGGCTGTTTACTGTAATTGGCCTGTTCCTGCTTGTTATTAAGCTGTCGGTCATCACCCTCGGTTATGTTGAAATTTTGGATAAATTTATTTTTCCCTCCATGAATGCTGTTTGGTTGACTTTATCCCTGCTTTTGGTTGGCTTCTACATTGCCTCATATGGTCTGGGTAAAACAATCCGGTTTATTGTTGTCGTTTTCTTATGCTCAGTCTGGGTCATTATGGTTTACATCCCTTTCCTTTTGCCACCTTTTGCACATCTTTATGATATATATCCTTTGTTTCCCGTTGACGGTATAGATTCTCCATGGAAAACCCTGTTGTTTATATGGGCTGCCTTTTCCGGTCCGGAGTATCTGGTTTGCCTTTCCCCATGGCTGAAGCCGAAATCCAGGATGATCAAATCGTTCAGCTTGGCGAATACCCTCACCATTATTGAATATTTAATCCTGTTTATCAGTTCATTATTTTATTTCGGCTCGGCCCATCTTGATAAAGTCAGTTATCCCATCCTGAACATGATTCGTTATCTTCAATATCCCGTGCTTGAACGAATAGATATGCTATTTATTACCCTTCACATGTTCAACTTTTTGTTTTTTATCTCTCTGTTCTTGCTATTGATTTATGGAGCAGGAAGGATTTCTTTGGGAATCCATCTCAAGCCAACCAGCCGTATTGGGTTCATCTTGTGCTCCTTGGCTTTATATGCATGGATGATTGTGGCATACAAATGGATTTGGCGTACGGAATCTTCATTGAATATCATGGTAGTCGTCGAAATTTGTTCCAGCGCCTTCAGCTATTTGATTGTTCCCTCCTTACTCTTCATTGCCATAAAACTAAAAAAAGGACGCTTACCTTCATGAGAATCACCAAACGGACATACCTATGGATCTTGCTTGGCGGCTGCATATGGATTAGCGGCTGCTCCCCCTTTGTCGATAAGAATACGGTTGAAGAAATCTCTCCGACTATTTTATGGTCCATTGACGAGGGAAACGGGAAAAAGCTCAAAATCAGCACAGTGGTGCCGCCTTTACTTAATGAGAAGAAAAAACTGTTATCCATCCAGGTGGATCTGTTGAAGCAAGGCGAAAAGAATTTCAATTTAAACTTTTACCGGGAATTAAAGCTTGGACAGCTCCGGATGCTGTTTCTGAACGAGAATTATATAAGGCATAACGGAACCAAGGCGCTCCAAACCTTTCTCATCGATCCCGATATTTCCCCGCGAATCTTCCCTGTCATAGTACGGGGAAGATTTGATGAATATTTGAATGATCAATTGGCCGAACAGGATAATTTGGAATATTTTCTTTATCGCATGTTCAAGCACTATGAGACACATCATCAGGGAGAGATGACCATTGTCAATCTGCATAATTATCTGAAACGTCGCTATTCCCCCTCGCCGTATCCGGTTCTCCCGGTCTTCAAGGCGAATTCTTCAAATTTCACCTACGATGGGACGGCATTGTTACATGGCGATACGCTCATGGGAACAATCCAAAATGAAGAGGATGAAATCTTCCAGCTTATCGATAACGATCATTACCTCAAGCAGTTTCCTATGCCGAAGCTCTTCTTGAGTCTTGGAAATATCCGGGCTGAAACCAGTATGAAAATTAGCCGCGATTACTCGGCTCTCTCCCTGCAAGTCAAGCTTGAGGCCAAGCTTGAAGAGTATCAAAAGGAGAACAATCTGTTCGAACACGATGGATTAAGTGATCTGGAGGTTGAGATTGAATCCTATTTAAATAAAAATACCTTGAACCTTCTAAACAAAATGCAGCGGTGGAAAGTAGATCCCTTACAGGTAGGTACACATACGATTACCCCATTCAAAAAAGCGATGACCAGTGGACGATGGGAAGACTACTGGGAGCATATGAAGATTAATGTGGATTATCAAGTTGTCATCCGCCCTTTGACCAGTGTAAGCAAATAAGACTTTTCCAGAGTCTGTCGGTCGACGATTTCGCCGCAGGTCCGTTGGCGACGGTGCCAGTTATGGCGCTGGCTCGATCCGACTCAATAAGGACCGCCACATTCGCTAATTCTGCGAGCAGCGGCAGTCGCTTTAGCAGCGTTTTCTCAAACGCAAGGATAAAACAACGCTCTAACGGGAATGAACAATCCAACAATTTCAAAATTTGTATCAGGCCAAGCAAAAATTCAGCTCAGCAGCTTTGAGCTGTTGAATGGGCAGGTGCTCATTGCGTCTGTCACAAACTCGTTATCCGCCAAATATGATAGCGATCTATCGGAGCTTGCCGCGCAATTTGCGGTTGAAATTTTTCACATAGCATATATTAAATGGATTAAAAGCGCAGAGAAAGGCCTGCGGAGCAGCTGCTCACTGTTTATGAGTTGTATGAGAACTCGTTTTGTTGCGTGGATTGAAACACCAAAAATTTAGCCGTCACTTATGGTAGGGTTCACCGTATCATCTATAAGTCGAAGTTTAAGGGCCACCTGCTTGGGTGCCCCTTCTTAGACTTCTTCTCGGTTATACCTCTCAAGCAATGTCTGTGCCCTAGTTTGACTAAGCTGATAAGGCGGGAGTTCCAATATTTTAAAAGTTCCGGAAACCCTTGTCACCGTGTAGGTAAATTTATCGATGATCAAGTCGAACTCCCTTATCTGGAACAAGGTTTCATCTCCCTGCTTGAAATTAATCAAGAACTTATATTCGTCCTTGCTTCCTTCGCTTCGCTCTGATCTAGAATTTGGTTAAGCGAGATTTTAGGAATCAGTTTTAGGGTGCCGGCACTCAGCAAAGCAATGGGCAGATTATAATCGCTCTAGCGGCTGGCGATTTTCTTACACTGCGAAATCATAGTTCAGCTGCCGCGGTAGGCTTACAGACTTTGGCCGGTGGCACACAAACAAACGTAAACGCTTCTGTTGTTATCAAAAAATCAAGTTAGGTTTAATGAAATGTGAGCCATCTTGTTTGCATTTTAGATCGAACGATTAAACATATATACAGTAGTCCGGCCCATCCGAAACATGGATTGTGGTGCACTTCGGTAAGCAACTCGGCGAAAAGAAAAAAACTGCATTGTCGCATTCAATGCGAACGTCATACTACGGGTAGCACATAAGAAAAGCCACTCTCATATAAGCGACCAGTTTTTATAATCCGTAATTAATTCATCTTCGCAGTACGGGCAAAAGTTTAATTGAAATGATTCTTTTAAGAAAGGAAACTTTATCCTCCAATGCAATTCCTCCGTAATAGTCATTGCTTGGTAAATCTTAATATTATTCCCTTGCAGTGAATTGCATTCATGGACTTTCATGACTTCTATCCCATTCTTCTAATTCCTACCCCTATTATACATATTAAGTTACACAGGTGTGTTAGACCCACCACATTTAGCATCGGATAAACCGCGCACGTAACGCTACGCTCGTGTAATAAAAGCATAGGCAAGGAGGGGATATCAAACAACAAAATCAACAAATTCTGGTGATCTCAATAGTCCGGCTTTAGTCCAATTTCTTGTACGAACTCTGGCCTTGATAACAGGTTGGACATAGACATAATTTTTATCCTCACCAGTAGCTATCGTTCTTGCGACATTATAAAATACCTTACGATAATCAGCCGGCACCGCAAGCTCGATTACTCCCGCATACCTGCCCTCATATTGCACCATCCAACCGAAATCGTCTTTGCGGTACCCGGCGATTTGGACTTCGGCATATGTGTAATTGATGATCTTTAGCCACTCGGGAGAGCGCCTGCTGACGTATCTGCTATCTTTACGCTTGGCAACGATGCCCTCCATGGATCGTGACTTAATCACGTCATACAAAGCCGTTCCAACGCCGTCAACACTAAGTACATGACTGAAATACGGGCTGTCGACCATTATGTCATTAAGCATTGCCTTGCGCTCAATCAGCGGGCGACTACGTACATCCTCCCCATTGATCTGCAGCACATCAAATACATAGAAATGTACCGGAGACCTGGCAGCAGCCTGCAGAGGACTTTTGGCTTTAAAACGCCCCATGACAGCCTCGAAATCAACAGCTCCTGTTCTTGCATCCACACATGCAACTTCGCCGTCGAGTATAACATCCGCAATGCCGACAGGAACATTATGTAGCTCCGGGTATTGGTTTGTTACTTCGGTATTGTGACGTGTGTATAATCTAACCTCACCATTCACCTTAGAAAGAATCAGCCTATGGCCATCTATTTTGGGCTCGTAAATAAATCGGGGATCATCAAAAGGCTGTTCACGTTTTTGGAGAAGCATTGGGGGAATAAACATTCGCACCACCTCATAGGACTATTTTATCATTTGGTCCTCAAGGTATGATCAGAGAAATAGTGGAAGATCCCGCTAGAGCTAAATCAGCGGATTGATTTGAATTATGTATTTTCTTTCTTTATGCACTTTTGTTTTGGGCAATATTGTCGATATCCGTCCCAACTTCCCCAAATACAACCTTTACAATGATTGGGTTGTCTTTTTATAATTTCCTCAAAGTTTGACCAGACCATCGGCTTCCTTCCCCCTTTATTATCTACCGTGATTTTTCTAAAACGAAATCCCCTGGCTGAAATCAGCTGGGGATCCGCTTTATAAGATGGTTTACGAATCGGAGCATATTCTGGGTTATGTTTCGATTCATCATTTTCACGAACATATTGTCTGTGGTCAGCTAAATGGTACTCTGCTTTACATATAGGATCTAAGTACGCTCCCGGCTTCTACCCCTGAGACCCGCCAAACCGATAAGACCGAGAAGGCCAAGCCAGCCCCAATCGGTACCATTATCATTGTTGTCGCCCGCTGCAGTCGCTCTGTAATTATTGTCTGTCATGTTCATATTATTGTTATCCGCATAAGCGGGAACCAACAACATAGCAAACACCACGACACATAAGAAAAAACTTGTGATTAATTTTTTCAAGTGTAACACCTCCATTTCAGTAAGGTAATTGTTTTCACATTTGTTTTTTCCTCTAAGTAAAAAAATTATGCAATAATGGTTACTGCTAGTTCAAAGGTAAGATTAATTGATTTCCACATATCGCCAGACCGGGACTTTTGTAGTAGAATAATGCGGACAGAATATACTAGATATTTATGAGGAGTGTTCATCTTGAGAGGAATTAAATGGTTAGCTGCTTTATCTTTGATTGTAGTCATGACGGCCTGTTCATCCAAACCAACGAATGATAAGAATGCAGGGAATAGTGATAACAGCGGAAATACTGGTACTGTTGAAACAGGTACTGCTGTAGGCACCACAGAGTACGTTCCTATAGAATCGGTAAAAGAAGAAGAACCTAAGAAATTATCGAAGGATGAAACCCTAGCGTTGGCTTACATAACAAATTTCATTAACGGAACTGATACTGATGTAAAGAAGAAATTTGTTGACGAGAAGGTTCACCCTGAAGTTCAAACCATTTTTCGTCTTGGTGAATCCTCTGAATCGGCAGAAGATGCTAAAATTAAGAACCCCAAAGTCATCGAGTCTGCTGATTTTACTGATGAGGAAGGGGCTAAAGATACACTTGTTTTGATTCAAGGGGAAGATAAGAGTGAGATAATTATGATGATAAAGGATGACAAGGTAGCTTGGGGTTTCAGCGATGATGATAAAGAAACATTTGACCCGATGAGGAAAAATTTCAAAGCGCCGGTACCTGTTACTTCGGGTTCAGCAAATGACTCCTCAGATAAAGCAGATGAATCATCCGCCGCAAGTATGTTGAGCGAGATAAGAAATTATATTACTTCTGATATCTGGAATGATGGTTTTATTGATGTGAGTTGGTACATGGGAAGTGGTACAAGCAGTACAGGGGAAACACTGGATATCGATTTCACTATGGAGAGACTGGGTAAAGCGATAAGCAAGAAGGCTGATTATGATGCCTATATGAATGGGTTAGGTGCGGAATATGATGCCGTGAAACAAGTATGGACCAAGATTTCTGGTGAAGTCGATCGACTGTATAAAATAATCCAGGAGTCACCTCCTAAAGCAAATGAAAAGAACGCTGATTTTGACACTGGAGTCCTTTCACAATATATGGAAGCCTTTGGTGATGAAGTCGACGAACTGATCAAAAAATAAAGAAAAGGTGAAACTTTTCGATGAAATTCGGAATCCGTAAGCCCAGCATCAAAAAGCGGATCGCAGCTCTGACCAGAATTAAACGTCAGGTCGTCCACCGTGCCGGACTAAAGATGCCGCGGGGATGGGGGTGGATGCGGAATCCAAAGAAAGCTGCCTATAACAAGGTCTACAACCGGACATCATTCGATATTTTCAAATTGATCGGAAAGCTTTTCAAATAATCATTAAAAGGCTATTTCTTTCATAAAGTAAATTTGGGTAAATAAATACCTCCTCCCCCGTGGGAGGATTTTTTTATCCTGGGAATAAAAATAATCCCGCCAGCCACGATGCAAGCGGGCTTTTTATATTACCACATATCGCCATAATGGGACTTTTGTAGTAGAATAATGTCGGAAACTTTATGATAATTCATAAAAATAACTGTAATCAATTCTATTCCAGTCCGTAAATAATTAAAAAATGAAGCTACACGGTCTAACCCGTATAGCTTCTTTGAAGAATTAGACCGTTGATGAGGCAAGTCCCCAGAACACTTCGGGGCCGACCCGAGACGAACCTGCGACTGCTGCGCTTATAAAGGCAGAGTAAGTCGTTTGTGCGGCGGCAGGAGCCAATAGATCTTGTGCGGTAAAGCTGCGTGTATTAACGCCTAAAATGCCAGCCTGGAAGATAGCGGAATAAATAATGGTGTCTGTAATCAAGGTTCCGCGGACAACCTGGACAGCAACAGTGGTACCTGCAGCAATAGCGCTGAATCCGATTGTTCCTGTAAGATCCACAATCGGGTTCGCGACGCTGCGGGTTTGCAGACCGATAACTCCGAACAATGCCGGAGCTGCGGTAAGCGCAACGTTAATGGAGCCGTTAGCATTTGCATTCATCGAGCTGCGTTGATCAAGAAAAGTTCCCATACCGATTTCCCCCTTTCATAGTAAGATCCTACATTCTATTCCAAGTTCTACGTAATGGGCAAGGCAAAGAGTAGCCTCGATTTGCGGATTTTATAAGTTTCATAGGCAACCAAATCATAAAAAATGTTATAAAGGAATCTCTGAAAATACGGATGAATGTCCAAACATATTAGTGATTATCGAATATATTATAAATTAAGGAAACCCCCTTTCCTCAGCACCCTAGAACCTCTAGGGTGCTTTCAACTTTGTGGAAATTACCCACTCCCTACTATTTTGCAGCCTAGGTTGTATATCCGATATGTCAGACAAGTATTTGGACGACTGAATTGAATATAAGTTAGCAATTCAATGTAAAGACAAAAAAACCTCGCCAGCCATAATCTGCTGGTTTCGAGGTGAATTTATGTTGCTTGAAACACGAACACATATTCGTATATAGTTAGGGTATATGTTTTAGGGGGGAGCGACATAAAACCCAATGTCTTAACAATGGAGGAGCGGCACCTGGTCCGCGATATGATCTTAGCCGAGCACATGGAGACAATGATGCAGTGCAGCGCAGACGAGGCACTAACGTCCGGTAACCTCCTTCGGCGGTTATACGCACAAATCAGCCATGCCGTCATGGACCGCATCACCGATGACAAACGCCGTATAAAAGCAGAGCTTAAGAGGCGGCAAATCCGCATACTGGATCCCGAGCACTCTGACTTTATCATTTATCATAAGGTCATTTGCCGCGGATACGAAGAAAATATCGGGATGACGCGTGAGGTTATGCTGACGGAAATCAGGGTGCGACTGACGCGGTATGCCGGCGAAGTGCATGCGCGGCTAATGTCGGCTAGAAAATAAAAAAGCCCCGCCAGCCACGAGGCCAGCGGGTTTATTTTTATGGGGGATCATTAAAAGAGAGTTATTCATAATATGACGCATCTACATAACTTTTTGTTCATTGATAAGCAAATATGATTTAATGATGCTAAGGAATATTTTCCTTACCCTTCACACGGCTAGAGTGACGACAATGATTGAATCAACTGACAAAGTTTTGCCGTTTAATAAGAAAAAGCTACACGGTCTAATACTTATATTTTTGAATTAGACCGTTGATGAGGCAAGTCCCCAGAACACTTCCGGACCGACCCTTGATACACCAGCGGAGATACTGTTTATAAAAGCAGAGTAAGTCGTTTGTGCGGCTGCGGGTGCCAATAGGTCTTGTGCGGTAAAGCTGTGTGTAATAATGCCTGCAATGTTGGCTCTGAAAATGGCAGAATAAATGATTGGGTCTGTAACCAAGGCTCCGCGATGAACCTGAACAGCAATGGTCGTACCTGGTTCAGCAGAGTTAATTCCGATTGTTCCTGTAAGATCCACAATCGGGTTCGCGACATTGCGGGTTTGCAATCCGACAATACCAAATAATACTGGAGTTGCTGTAAGGGCAACGTTAATGGAGCCGGTAGCATTTGCATTCATCGAACTGCGTTGATCAAGAAAAGTTCCCATTTTTATTTCCCCCCTTCCCAGTAGATCATACATACTATGCCAATCCTCCATAATAGACAAGGCATAGAATGGCCTCTATTTGCGGATTTTTTAAAATTCATAGGTAACCGACTGTGAAATCGGCGTTTCCTTTAATTTCCACAAAGTCAAGAACAACCTAGAGGTCTATGGAGCCGAGGAATGGGGGGGAAATATCGGGATGACGCACGAAGTTATGCTAACCGAGATCAGGGTGCGACTGACGCGGTATGCCGGCGAAGTGCATGCGCGGATAATGTCGGCCAGAAAATAAAAAAGCCCCGCCGGCCACGAGGCCAGCGGGATTCGGTTTATTTATTGACTGCCACGACAAACGTCAACCAGCTCAGCTCCGATACTGTGAGCTTGCTTGCCTTCGCCTTATCGAGCCAGGTCTTGTCCGTGATCAACTTGCGCTCAAGCAGCGATTCAACGCCCGCGGTCAACACTTGCCATTGATAGTTGCTCAGTTCCAATTTTTCCTCATCCTCTCCGATTACGTCATAATTCTTCAAACCTTCAGCGTTGATGATTGAAACCAGCTTACCGGCATACTGCGGATCGGTTGCATAGCCGCACTCCTTGAGCATGGCCGCTTGTTCCTCCGGCGTTCTCGACGCTCTCACGCGGGCATAGCGGGCGTTGTTGAACAAAAGGTCCTGATCCTTGTAAAAGTCGTACAACGAGTCATAGGCGCGAAATGCGGCGACGATATCAACCTTTTTGCCGTCGTATACCTCCCAAGTTCCCTTGTTGACGACCTTCCCCGTCCAATAAGCGTTAGGCTTCCCGCTGCCTACCTTGATCCCGCCCAGGTTGTTCCAAGCTGGGATTTTGCAGCCGGTCTCAAGTATGTTCTGAGCCAGGCGAACAGATGGAAACATTATGGACCCTTCTCGCCTCACCTGCTGCACGATCAGCGCGAGCTGCGCGATAAAATCGGGTCTATTCATAACTGATGACCTTTCCCTTGATTGAAGTCCTGAACAGCCTTTTCAATCGCCGCCTGAATGGTCTCTCCGCTTACATCGAAACCAATCTGCCCAATCCGCTTGGACACATAATCATACGCCTCCGATAGCTTCGCCGGTCCTCCAGCGTCTTTATATGTTGCCTCTACCAGTGCGGCGGCTTCTGCTGCCAGCTTGTGAAGGAGCTCGCGCTGCTGGACCGACGTACGGGATTGCAGCCAAGCCTCGATCTTTTTACGCATGATGGCGAGTCCACCGAGCAAAGCAGCAACAAGCAAGCCCAGCAGAGCCTGCACTATGGATAAAATATACGGTTGTAGTTGATCAATCATTTTTTATCATCCTTTCGTCTTAAAAAAATCCAGATGTCATAACGCTTTGTGTAAGTCAGCCTTGCCAAGATAATAAGCCCGATTGTCGTTCCAACATGAGCAATCAGCCATGCCACCCGCTGAAGTTCTTCGACCAGTGGCGTTCGATATCCGAATATTACACTGGACCGCATCCATATGGCCGTGATCATCTTGATATCATAAGCGGCCAAAAAAAAGAGCATCGCCAGCATAAATGCGCTGATGATACCCTTCCGGAACCGTTCATGAAAGTACTTTCGATGGGCAAATAATACATAAGTGGCACAGCCGACTGCGGTAGTGTAAAGGATTAGCAGCATCCAATCGATCCAGTCGATCATGACGTTCATTCCCCTTTTTTCTCGTAAATTAGATAACGTGCAAAATGATTATTATTAATCTCGTCCTGCAGCTCGCGGGACAAATCCTGATAGCGGTTAATGGTGATCGATACGGTGCTGGATGCATGGTTGAGCTCGTTACGTTTATGCTTGAGCTGCGGGATGAGCCGTTCAAGAATTTTTAACATGGCCCTTATCCTCCCCGATCCTCTGGATCCCTTTTAAGGTTCTTAACCAAATCCAACAGCGGACCCATCACACCCTCGCGCTCTTTGTCCAATATGGCTTGCAGCCGGTCGCGGTCTTCTTCCGCTCTGTCCAGCAAACTGCGTGGCACCAAGTCGCCGCGGATAAGCATGCGGACGATATACAGCACGACAATAAGCAGGACAATAGCCAAGATCAGAGCAAGTCCATATTTTTCGGCGAGTCTTGCCAGCGTCTCGATCTGAGTCAGTTGATCCGGATCCATCGGCGATTCCCCCTTGCTTCGTGTTATTCGCCGGTCAATTTAATATCAGGACGCTTCATAATAATCTCAGCAAGAACAAGCTCACTATCTGCTTGTGCCAAATTGTAGCTGCCAGCTATGGTCTCGATATCACCTTCTCCGGTATTGAATCGCGTGATACAGGCATTTGCGATGATCCTGATTTGATACATGGGCTTTGCCACAGTTATCCACCTCCCCCCGTGAAGATATCTGCAAGGGCCAACTCGATGTCTGCAAGCCGCTGATCCTGCTCGGCCACCTGCTCTGATAATGCTTTTTGATAAACTGGCGGCTGCTCGGGCGGTGCTTCCGGATTCGGGTATGAAAAAAGGATTTCCTCCGTGTCCAGGTCAACTCGGTACCCGTTACACATTAGGAAATCCTCTGCAAATTGACCATAATCCAATTCAAGCACGCCAACCATTTCAGGTACACGTTCCGCGAGCATTCGATATCTTGCAAAATCTTGCTCCACTGTGGTTTCTATTACGTTTCCTGAGCGTTCTCCGGTATCAACGATTACATCGCCGGTGACTTTATCCCAGTAAATTCGTCTTCCGATATTCATGAATCAATACCTCCCTTATTGATTTTGAAAAGCGGTCCAATAAACAGTGGAGTTGTTCAAAGGACCTCCATATACAACCATGTCAAATCCATCACCGTACAATTGAAATTGATTATATGCTCCACCTTGAGAAGTTGTTTGTTGACTCGTCTGACCGCTGGATATATAGAAATTACAAGGCAATCCGACTCCGGTTCGTATTCCAGAGTATCTTGTTCCGGAAGATGACAAATCGGTAGGAAAACAATTTACGCTGACGATTGAAGGCGTAAAAGATAATCCCCTTACAGATATCTTTGAATAGCCATTGACGTTCGTTGCGTTAGTTGATCCAGATGCCCAAAGAGTTTCGCCATTCCAAGGACGACGAGCACCAGCTACTCCGAATATAGTCGCACCACTTACTATATTCGCCGCAGTAAAATTTCCGTCAGCGGATTGCAATAACCACGTAGGGACATGTAATTCAGAATTCTGCTCGCTTGATGGATAAAAGCCTTGCGGCAGATAAACAGCCAATGCCCCGTCTGGCCACCGCGCCGTTCCAATTGCTTCAACCGGACCTATGCGAACGGGCATTGCTCCTTGAAGTCCAAAAATATTACGGTCAGCGCGCCAATTGCCCGCATTAAAGTCTGGATCTTCTACGTATATCCAACAATCTCCGGCGTACACAACGCCCCCTCCAACAGGATTAGCGCGAATATGAACACCTCCTCCATCTAAAGGCGATACTTCATATGGAGTATGCCAACGCGCTTGCCCGCTTGCTCCTCCGTTCGCGTCATCCTTCCAAGGAATCGTCGTTACTGAACGAGCGCCATTATTGTAATATCCCGCAGAAGGAACGACATACATGTTATCTCCTGTACCCTTTCCCCATTGAAAGGCTGGTGTATCAGATACGCCATCATGCGTAATAATTGTTCCTACAAGATCGCCTGCGTCGCTGGAAGCCGTTTTTCCCATCAGCAGATCGCCTGCTATTGCGTTACCACCACCTCCTTCACCCTGTAAGATAAAAGCCGTTCCATTGTAGCGTAAGGTATACACACCCTCAGCAACCAACTTCCCGGCCGTCAACGACGCCCCCTTGGAATTGACAACGGGTTTTGCTGCCAAACCGTTGACCTTGATTGTTGTCGCCCCAGTATTGGCAAGATTAATCTGCACAGCCAGGGCCATCCCGGGCGTTAATGCTGACGGTGACGGTGACAGGGTAACGTTATACGTATTGGCTGCCCCGAATGCAACACCAAACGGCACATGGGAATTATTACTTGCATGCGTGTCCACGGTTCCCTTTGTCGCCACATCATCATTCGCTACTGGGGGTGCTACTTTAGCGCGTCCGACATTATCCCGAAGCACCACACGGTTCGCTGTTGCATTGGGCGAAGGATAAAGACCTACCCAATTTGGGGTAAACTCCGCGCCAGCTACTGTAGCTATGCTTCCTGTATCAAAGTACTCGATGCCGCTGCTTTGTCGCAATCGTATACCCCGCGCCCCCATGGAGGCATGTGTATTGGCATAAAAATACTTGTCCGGGTCTCCGGTATACGCGTTATTGGCCAGTAATAAAACACCGGATGAATTGGCAGACACGTCTCCATAATCCCCAGCGCTAATTTCCCGGCCAGTTGTAGCGACTTTTAGAGGCCCAGTCACCGTCCCACCAATCAGTTTGAGTACATCCTCCAACGTGGTTCGGGGAGCAGTACGCCAGGATGACTTACCTGTTATTTCCTTGATCATGTGGGCAAACCCATTGAACAATGTCGTTAGATCTCCGCTATCACCCGTAGGCGCAGTCGTGTCAAGAACAGTCCGTTCTCCGATCTTAGCATCCGTTACCGATCCGTCCGGATGATCAAGAATGTCGGCGTCTTTATGGGAATCAAAATCCAGAAGAGAGACAAAGACAAGGGATGAATCAATAGTCGCGGTCACGTTCGCCGCATTTCCTACGATGGTTTCCACATTGATATATTTTTCAAGCACATCAGGACCGCCGCCGGGTGAGATGTATTCTGCATTCGATCCTGCATTTGCGTAACAATATAAGATTTCGCCCTCGTCCGGATCCTGAGCAAATACCCCAATTTCTCTCAAGTAAAACCCGGCGGTAATATCCGCGTTATTATAGCTGGTTCCGACGATTGCCCGACCGCCGGCAGTGGCGTCGAGTTTTGTGATCGGCAGCGTCTTTTTCTGGCTGATCATCCCCGTCAAATCCGCAATCTGCTGCCCACTGATTAGTGATCCATCCCCGATTGCAATCCGGTTGTAGTGCAGCTCAACGCCAGCCTGCGCCTTGGCTTGTAGCGCCCGGCCTTTATTAGTGATAAAAAATCCCCCGAATGCACCCATCATGTCACCTGCCTTAATGTCATAAATTCACCCATATGCAGCACATTACCGAAATAGATCTGCATTTCATCTGTCCGTGTAAGCTGGATGCTGTCCAAATGAGACCGGACGTTTTTAACGCTATCAAGCGCCTCAATAAACTGCTGGGCCTGCTCGACGGTTGTTGCGGTGTTGGAGGTAATGACCCGAAACGTGCCAGGCTCCCCGCCATATTCAAACCATTCTTGCACCGCGCCGTCACCGAATATGGTCGTAATCAGTTCCTCAACGGCTGACTTGGTTCCTTTGCGCTTATGCCACGCAAAGCTATTTTTGACCAGCTCCCGACGTTGATAGAGCGGCAAGGTAGGATCATAGAAATCAACATGAAATTGCCAGGCGAGCTCGTCCGTTTCTTCAGTGCTCAGTGTGTCCAGCCGGTTGAAATACGGAATTGCTTTGATCGCCGCCGTGATTCCCTGCAGCTCTGCATCAATAGCCCGGGCAGCTGCCGCAACGGTCGAATCACGTTTAAGATTTTGCGGAAGGACATCCATCAACGACACTTGCGATAAATCAATCATCCGCCAGCCCTCCATAGATCAAGTCGATATCCCCAGCAATGGCAACCTCATTGTCCGCAACCGCCAAAAAGCTTGGGGATACGACATTAACCCGATAAGCCCCGGACACCATAACCCGCCGGATCATTTCCGATGGATTAATATCCCGCCCGAGCCGAGATTTTTGCCAAAGCGCATAATCAGCAATGGCTTGGGAAACAGCGGCTTGTATGCCCGTCACCTCCGCGCTGCGTGCACGATCAATATAATAGATTAGTGTAATGTCATAGCTGACGGCTGTCGGGGCTGAGACGGTCACCAAATCCGTTAGCGGGCGTATCCGCTTATCGTTCAGTATCGCCTCGACAGCTTCGAGGGTTTCGGGCCCCGGTATCTCCCCACCGGCGAGCAGCGGCACAACAGATACCTCGCAGGGCGCTGGAGAATTAACCGCGACGTCAATAATCGACGCGCTGGCCGTCTTTGCCCAATATTCATAAGCGCCAGACGGTCCTGCGACCGAAAAGGATTCAGGCGCCTTATGGATTCGTTCGCGGTAGGCTTCGTCAGCCTCAACGTCGGCACCGCCGGCAGACTCCGTCAGATTGGCGGCGGAGAGCACGAATGGAATTGGGTCCACGATCTCACTAATCTGCCCTGGGAGGTACCCGTTTCCGATCTCCCCCACCTCCGTACAGGTTACAGGGACATCAACCGTAAGCATTCCTATTGGTACCTCTACGGCTGCCATTGTCTGATAGTATCGCTTGGGATCGGTAGCCGTTGCAACTCGGGTGCCGATTGGAATGTTAATAGCCGAAGGCTGCGCCGCAGACAAGGTAAAGCGTACAGTGGTTACGGCTTCGGCAGCTCCGAGCCTTGGTGTTTCCGTCACGGCACCGATATGATCCAGCACCGCGCCGCGAGCATACCGCAGGAGGTTAATCCGGCCTGTGTCGTTGATCAGCATGCGCTGCTGCACAATGAGCAGAGCAATGCTATTCAAAAAGAGCCGGACCGGGTCACCCGGGTAAAGTCGGGTTCCGGTCACCCCCTCATATACGGTCACCATGTTATTGAGTGTGGCCGAGACGTCCGTATCGACCAATGTCACCTCTGGTAAATCGATCAACGCCATCAGGTGATCACCTCACTTTCATCGACAAACTCAAGTTGAACAATCGGAACAAGGCGGCCCGTTTCCGGATCCTCCGTAAAATCGACCTGCGTCACAGATACCCGAGGCTCAAAAGCTAATAAAGCCGCGACGATTTCGGTCGACATCAACGCTTGGGCAAGGTTAACGGGCTGATCCAATGCCGTGTTATCGATCCCAAATCCTCGTTCGAGCGGCACAGTGCCTTGGATGGTTGTCAGTATCGTCCGGACGTTCTGCACGACCTGTTTCACGCCGGTCAACCCAAACTCTATCGGTATCTGTTTTTTCATATCGATGATCATTTCTTCTTCACCACGTATTCCTGCAGGGATATGCCAGACGTACCGACCAGCACATTGCCTTTATTGTCAATATCCACATAAGCCTGATCAAGTCCGGTGATGACCCACAAACCAGTGCCCAATGCCTTACCCCCGAGCGTGAGGACATATGCCTTGCCGGATCGCTCCATCATGACCAGATTGTCCAGCTCCTTTCGAGGTTTGACGCCAAAGGAAGCATCAAAGCGCATGGAAAAGGATATCGTATCCAGTCCTGGGCCGATGAATTGCGTTAGCGGTTTGCGTCCCAATATCTCATGACTCGCCCACCGCCCGGCATTGTTCCGAATAAGATCGGTAATTGTGCGAATTACCTTGGCATCCACTTGGAACACCACATTGCCAAATGCCCCGAATATCATGACTCTTCACCGCTTATATGTCCGTTTACCATGAGATTCCCATCAACCTTGAGATTGCCGTCCACGACCGGGCCACCGGAGGCGTCAGGAACACTCTCCCCGTCGTAAAAAGTACCCAGATAGAAGCCCGTCCCCATGTCATCGGCAAGGAACAGGCATACCGCGGCGTCACCGACAACCGGCATCGTGAAGATGCCGCCCATGCTCAGCACCGGCAGCTCGCCGGAAACCATGTCATCCCGATCCGGGAAAGCAACTCTGACTGTCCCGGCAGATGGAGTTACGGTTGATATCGTGCCGATGCGTATTAATTGCTGCATGCTTACCACCCCAATACCTTTCTGATATTAATGCTCGTGGCGTATCCGGATCCGCCAACAGCATGCGTTGCACTCTCAACGATGTATTTACCGTCAAATTTATGCCAGCCTTTAATCGTGATCGTCACGCCGGTAGCTAACCGGGGATCACCGGGCAATGACAATCTGCCTTTGCCGTAATTCTTGTTTTGCTCCCGCAGCCGTTGTTTGGCAATGCGAAGCGCTGCAGCTTCCGAATCGGCGCTCTCATTGATCTTGAGCACCGGGCCCGTCTTTGGAGCTCCTGGAGGGACATAGGTCACCTTGATTGTCTTGGTGCTGCTTGCGGCTGTCTTATTCGGCGGCTTCCCTGGGGTCCCAGCCTTTGCTTTTGCCTTGGGAACGGTTGTCGTATACGTCATTTCACACGCCCGATATGCCGCGTCTGTCGTGCTCCAACCGAATGAGTAAGAGATAATACCATCGAGCCGGTCAATTGTCAGGACAGGCGCTTTGTGCTCGTATTCAGCCTCATCGAAGAGGACCAACTTGCCACCCGTGACCTTGATCGCGATCCCCTCTTTGATACAAGTATCAAGAAGGAAGGCCATATCCGATTGCTCGGTTTGCTCCATCCGGTCATATACGGGATTGTCGCTGTAATCAAAAACCAGTGAGAGGCCCGCCCCCTTTGCGATATCGGCGGCAATCGTCTTTAATGACGCCTTTTCCCAAGCGCGGGAACGCTTCTCGCGGCGGGCACCGCTGCCCGCTGGTAAAGACAAGGATTTGATGATCACAACGTCAGGAGGCCCGTCAAAGTCGACAGCATCGACCTCGAACGTCCCGCATGGAAGCGTCTGGAAGGTATTCGGACCGTCCCAATTGATGGTTTTGATTCGAGCGGTGATCGTATCGCCATCCGCAGGCATCCAATCGCCCTGCCAGAGCTGTGCGCTGTCCTCCACGGATATCTGCAGATCGTCAAGGGAGCCGGTCTGATTATCGTTGTACGAGAAATCAAGCAAGGACTCCGTGAGCGGCAATGAGATGTCCTTGCCGTTGTAGATCACGGTCAGTTCGGCGCGGCGCGAATATTGAGAAATCACAGGGTATCACCTTGCTTCCACGGCGGCAACGTGACAGATACGTCTGCCGGCGCGTCTGGCATCTGCAGAACAATGCCTGCTGAAAAGATAACTGTCTCGATATGCGCGACGTTGGCCGCCGCAAGTGTCGTCATGTATGCCTCTTTGCCGTACACCTTATAGGCGATAGCGTCCCAGGTATCCCCGAGCTGCGTCGTGTATGTGGTCATCCAAGCGCCACCCGCCTTTGCTGCGATTTCAATGCTATCAACCGTCGTTCGAGATCGTCATTGCCTGCTTTCATGGCCGCTTCTACCTGCTTCTGAACTGCGCTTCCCTGAATCGTTATTTGAGGGGCATAGTTGATATTAATGTCTCCTGCGCCGCCTCCGCTTGGTAACCAGCCTTGTTGCTGACCAGCTGTCTCCCAAAGGTTACGAGAACGCGGCTTATTATTCATTGGGATCGCGACTTCTGGTCCAGCCTCCCCGAAAATCGAGGGTTGATTTGCAAAGCCGCCCTTTGCGAATTTGGGTATTTCAGGGATGTTAACGCCAAATGATTCCCCACCGATTTTAGGCACCCAGTCTGGAACGTCGATGCTTATACCGTTGATACCTCTAATCGCAGCATTGATTCCATCGATGGCCACATTGATCGGAAAGGTAAGGATAGCGCCAAGACCTTCGAATATGCCGCTGAAAATATCTTTCACGCCCTGCCACGCTTTTCCCCAATTACCTGTAAATACACCGGTAATAAAGTCGAGCACGCCGCCGAGTATATCCATAACCCCGCTGATGACGCCGCCTACCGCCGTAATGGCATTCATTACAATGGATTTGATTATTGGGAATGCGAAGTTAAACGCCGCAACAAGCCCGTCTATAATCGGCTTAATCACCGCGAATATTGCCCCAAAAGCCTCTCCAATTTTGGTTGTAACGCTAATGACTTTAGGCAAGATAGCCGCGATAACCGCCGAGATCTGTGGCATGACCTCATCCGCCAGAAACGCGATGACCTTGGACAGGATCGGCCAGAGCTTGGATTGAATATATACGACAACCGGAGTGATTGCTTTTACTAATATCCCAGCCATCTTGAAGCCCGCCGACGCGATTTTCAACAAGATCGGTACGACCTGCATAATGATCTTGCTAACCGATCCAAATATCTTGGCAAGATATGGTTTAATGACTTCGAAATACTGCATGAACAAATCACGATAGGTCTTGACCGTATCCATTGTCGATTTTACGGTTTCGCCAATCCCTCCGAATGAATCTGTCGCAGACTTCTTGGCCCCGAAGAACGATTTGGCCACCTCTGTGATTTTGTCGGCGGTAGGAGCAACGAATTTCATGACCTTGCTCACCGCTGGGCCAATTGCGGCGGATGCTGATTCTATCGCCTTTTTTACCTTTGGCATCATCACATTAAGTGAGTCACTAATCTTATTGAACAGCGGCAGCAGAGCGATGGAAAGCGGAAGTAGCAGCCCGGTCTTGATCTGCCGACCAACACCCGTTAACGCTTTGCCGATCGTGTCATATTTGACTTTCGTGATCTCGTCCATGGTGTTCTTGGTCATATCAAAGGAGCCATTAACCCCAGCCATCGCGGAAATAACGCCAGTCTCCATGTCCTCGAACTGGGTACCGAAGAGAGCGACGCCGGCGGCATTCTGCTTGACCGGGTCTTTCATCTCAGACAAAGCCTTCATAACCTGCTTGGAAGCTTTTTGGGCAGTTGGCCCGCCTTTTGCAAACTCAGCAGTCATATGCGCCGCGTTGAAGCCGAGCGCCTGGAAGCCGGCCGCTGAAGTCTTGCTGCCATCCTTCGTTCGGATCCCAAACTCTTTCATGGCATCGCCGACTTTGTCCAAATTGAATGCCCCTGCATCCAAGCCAGCTCCGAACATATCAAACATCTGATCAGCCGAGAACCCGAGTTTGTTGAAATAGACGCTGTACTCATTCGCCGTATCCAGCAACTCATCCGATTTATTCAGACCGTTCTGAGCACCTTGGGCAAGCAGGTTGTATGCCTGTTCGGATGAGATCCCGAAGTTTTTCATCATCGTGTCGGCAGCCTTGACCGACTGTGTTGTTTCCTCGCCGAACACATCCCGAAAAGCTATGGCGTTCTCAGTAGCCGACTGTAATTCCGCGCCGCCCAATTTGGTCACTTGGCGGATCGTGCTGAGCTGCTGAGCCACATCCCCGAAGCTTTCACCCATGGATTGGCCGTATACATTCTCCGCGATTTTCGAGAAGTCTTTCATCTGGTCCTCAGTTGAACCGGTTGATGACTGGATCTGAGCCATTGCCTCTTGATACTCATCCGCAAACGAGAGAGCCATAGCACCACCGCCGATAACTGCAGCTCCTCCGGCAGCAAGTGCAAGACCGCCGACCATGGCAGCTCCGCCGATCAACCCGGCTTTTCCCCCGCCCCCTTCTCCACCGCCGTGCCCGCCACCACCGCCGCCACCCGGACCGGGAGTGGGGCCGTGGATGTCTTGAATTTCCTCCATCTGCTTTTTCAATTCTTCGATTTGACGAAGATATTGTTCCAGGCCATTGTCAAACTGATTGCTTGGCATGCGAATTTCTCGTAAGCGCCGAAGCGCCAATTCTAATTCCTTGGCTTCCTTCTTTGCTTCCTTCAGCTCTGCAATCATATTTGCAAAAATGCCATTCGGGATCGCTGTTGTTCGCAGGGTCCGGAATTCAGCCTCAAGCTGCGTCAGTGCTACCCGCAATGGATTCACGATATCGGCCGTTAAGCGTACCGTGTTGATTCGCCGAAGATCTTGTTCGAGCTCTTTGGCTTCCTTCCTCGATTTCTTCAGATCATCAAGAAAACGGTCGAACAAACCGGAGGGACCGGGCAAGTGGCCGATTGCTCGTATTTCATGTTCGAGTTGTGATACGGCTGTGCGCAGCGGCGTGACCATGTCGCCAGACAACCGAACGTTATTCATCGTCCTGGCCTGATGCTCGATCTTCTCCAAGTCTTCTAGCGCTTTCTTCACGCCGGTTGTATAACTGCTGTCGATTTCGGCTTTAAGATTAAACGCAATTTTGTATTCCTTGGCCGCCACTATGACCCTCCTTCCGGATGGATATCTTTAGCCACCATAGCCCAATCAAATAACTCATCGATTGGCAGGCTCAGCCAAAAGGGAATAGGAGTATAACAAGCGCCAGACAAACGAGCCGCGATGGTCCGCAGCCGCTTGACCGGCTCCTCGTCAATTCCTAACCGAGCAAAAAACTTCGCACGCGCTGTAAAACAATTGAAAAGTCTTTAGCCGGGAGTGCTTTAATAAAATCAGGTGATACTTTCGCCGCAATTGATGCCAATGCCGCTTGATAGGGCATATGCAAAGCCATAATCGGAATGTATTCTTGTGCTTCGGTTGCCTTCATCAGGCGTTCCGCTCGTAGGACATCCTCCCCAGTGAGCGACTCTAAATCAAGTGTCACTTGGGTGTATGTCTTTTCCTCAAAAACAAACGACCGACTGAGCTTGATCACACGCTCGTCGGTCGTTTTGGTTGTTTCAACTGGTTCGGTATTCTTTACAGTTTCCATATTTGGTTACGCTCCTTTATAGTCCGAGATTTTCGCGTTTCTTCTTCATGTAATCAATGCTATCAACGATATAGATAAAGTTATACTTATCGAGCTCGATCATGATTTTGCCGTTGATGACGACCTTGATATAAGTGATTTCAAACTCGTTTGAGCTGTCAGTCACGGCATTTTGCTCAAAGTTTCCAAGGTTAAAGGTTTTGGGCACAGCCCGGACGCTAACCTTGACACCAACATCAAGATATTGTCCAGCAACGGTATCATAGGTTTGCTGATTACCTCGGAAATCAATTGCATGTGAGACCGGGGCTTGCAGGCGAGCTGCAGTTTGTTCTATTGTCCGCCAGTTAAGTGCGCAGCTCATGGGACCAAAGAGACCGACAGAAGGGCTGTCAATCTCACCAGCAATGCCTGCCCCGGTGACGCTCGCGGTCATAGCCTCAAAACTTGGCAGTGTTACGTTAGCGACACCAAGAAAATCAGTGCCGTTAAGAAAGACCGAATAGCCCGTTAATTTTTCAGGTACCTGTTTCAAATTATCGCCTCCTTAAGATGTGAGTGATCCCAGATAAGTGGGGTCATACTCAATCAAGAAATCAAATTCCTGTGCTGGTCCTGGTGGCGTGACAAACAGGTGGAATGTAAGTTTGCCGTTCATCAGGTCTTCTTGTGGATTCTCAGCAGCAAGGAACTCCACGCGCCCGCCAACAAGGGCACCGCTCGCCTGCAAGCCGTTGATCCAAATATTAGTGTCGTCCGTAACTGTCTCAATCAGCTTTCTATTAAGAGGATCGTCGACATTTTTCCAGTACCGCAGCACGATCTGATTCATCATCCAGTTAAACATGCGCCGAATCGGAATAAACGCATTGACCGGGTCGGTGTCCGCAGGAAACGCCCCTGTCCGGTTCCCAAATGACCGCCAGTCACCAATGAAGTTCAGCGCCGTCAGGATGCCTTGTGCATTCAGATAGGACGCTTGATCGGGTCCGAGGAACAGATCAGCTCCGCTCCTTTGCATGGCGCTGTCGGCTTGCATGAGCTTGTTGGATGGGGAAACATACGGTATTCCGCCGTTTTCTGCATCCGTCCGGCAGATGATGGCTGCCAAATGCGTTGAATAGTGGTACGTCTTGCCGGCGTATTTAATAAAGGGATAGCCCGGAATCTGATTGGCTGCCGTATAATGATTGGCTGCCTTCCAAGCAACGGCATCCGCGTATTGGTCAATGGCTTCAACGTCCAGATCCACCAGAACGTCAGCTTCAAAATGCCCGTTGATCTTATTGCCCTTGGCTGACATCACCGCAGCAACAACCGGGTCCTGTGAGTAGCCAGGCACCAGTATAAGGTTCGGAACAAGGCCAAGCCGAGGAAATATTTGATTGATGAGCTCAAGGCCAGTTGCAGCGCCTGTTTGCGAGTCAGCACCGCCGATGATTTCGGCTGCTGTGACGGCTGCAGGATCAAGCTTGTCATACCCAACCTTAAGCGTTATGGCATTTGTAGGGATCGCGCCGCCTGATTTAGCGGTGATGACCATCTTCCCGGCCGCATTATAGCCGGTTGTATAATCCGTATCGAGGTCATAGGTCGTCGCGCCGTCGGAAGATTTAACAATAATCCCCGTTGACAGCACGCCTTCCACATTTACCACTGCCACGCCAGATGATACAGGCAAATCGGTAGGGGAGACCGTCGTTTTGTGGGCTGCAGGGTCCAGGACGTTAATAAATACCGCAGGGGCCTGGCCGTAGAGCTTGAAAAATGCATCCATCGACTCGCAAAGCGTAAAGCTGGCCCAGTTATCGCTATAGCCGAATGCTGCGACTACCTCTTCAAAGGTATTGCAAAGGACCGGCACATTCACCGGGGCAACGGCTCGCGTGGATAAGTTAACCGGTGCTGTCCCGAAAATGACGGGAATGGTCGGCTGTTCAGGCGCCGAAGATCGTACCGATGTGGGCACCTGTGTTACAAATACGCCATGTTGTTCCACTTGATCAGACTCCTTTCGTTTTCAGCCGCTCGTAAACGGCGTTTTCTGGCGTTCCTCTGGTTTTGATCGCCTTTTGTGTTTCGACAAGCTTCGCAACCGGGACAATCAAACTGTGCAAGTCAGGCGAGGCTTCAAACAGATCGGCAAGATGAGCAGGCAACCGGTCTTTGAAAATCTTGTTCTGAGCCAGCCTGCCTTGCTGGAGCGATGGGCCCAAATAAATGAGCTGCACCGCTGGTTCTTCGCTGACTTTCGCCTTTTTGGCGCTCAATACGTGACCTCCTCTTGGATCGCCGGCACGGTCCAGATTGTTTTTGCCATTCCCTCCCAATACGGGAGAGGCTGATCCGTGAAAAACTCCCATTCATAAGGAGTCTCAATCCGGTACTTACGGTCGACAATGCGCTGCCGGAGGAGTGCGATACGGACCCTTTCCATCAGGTTGAGGACGGTCAGCCCGCCCTCGTCCGACTTATCAAGAACGCCGAACACCATGGTTACGGTTATTTGTGCCTCGTCATCCTGCTTGCCCTGGGAAGGATGAAGGATGATGTAAGGTATTTGAGTTTCACCGACATTCTCTTTGCGCTTGTCCGGCACCTTCAGCAGATGTACAGCCGGAACAGTTGTGACATCGCCGGCAAGCAGCTGCTCCAGATACGACTTGATGGCTTGAAGTAAAAGTGTTGTTGTCATGGAGCCCCCAGCATTCGGTTTATTTCATGATCCAAGCGAGTAATCATACGCTCCTTCGCTTGTTCCTCGATGTGAGCCACAACCTGCGGTTCATTGAGCATGACGGGTACCGCCGGGCCGCGAAGAAGTTCGATCGGCATTTCTGGACGATCGCCTACCGTATTCGGCACGCGGCGGCGACCGCTCTGACCGGTCGGGTACGTCCGTTTCCAAACACCGACCTCCCCGCTGCTGCGGCGAGTGAGGAAGGCTGTTTTAATCCTGCCTCCTCCCGCCTTCAGCACGGCCACTGTCACCGGCTTCTGGCGCTTCTTCGCCGCTGGCGGGTTTTTCGGCGTGATCTTAAACTTAGTAAGCTGCAGGTTACGCCCCTTGGCTTTGATTAGCACCTCACCATTCCCGGCATTGGAATAAAGAATGCTCATGGCATCCTTCACCTCTGACAATTTGATGTTGTACTTCTGCCGGACGATCCGGGTCGCCTCGGTAATCACGCCATCCCCTACCCGGTTCAGGGCTTTTGAAGCAGTCGGTTTCATGTCGTCCGCCAATTTACGGACGGCTTTCAAGGCCCCGGGCAAGCCTTCAACCCTCATTCGGCATTCGCCTCCAGGTGAATCGCGTACATGCCGAATTCATCTGACATCGACGTAACCCGGTAATCCCGGCCATCGAGCGACATGGTCTGCCCCTCTTCTGGCCGGCATCCCAAGATTTGAGGATCGGCATACACCGTTTTCCGCAACACAAAAATACCCTCCGCGTACTGCAGGGGGCTGTCATTGCTCGTATTTTCTGTGATGACGATCCACATGTCCGTGCCATCAAAGTTATGCCAGGTGGCAAACTCGTCAGGGTTTAAAAAGGTATTGGAAACTTCGGCGGCTACGAAGTCTTTAAAGTTCGGCAGGGGCAAGCTCATTCCGCACCGCCGTTCTCCTGCAGCCAAGTTTCATACTGTTTCAAACGTTCTGGAGCATTCGGTGCCGGGTCAATGCCTACCGCCTGAAGGATCTCCTTTTGTCTGTCCGCTTTGATTAACGTAAATTCCCCGGCTGTGAGTGAAGTTAGAGAGGCGGGCTGCCCCTCATGCACTTCTACCCACGTTGCCAAACCAGAACGCACCAGCTTTTCTTCTTCTTCAGCGTCCAGGGAAACAATAACCCCCGGAGCTTGTATGCCCTCGGGGGTCTGGATCGGCCACGTTGAAATGATGGACATGTTTGCTCCCTCCTCTACAGGACTTTCGCCACAAACCAGCCGTCGACATTGCGCGGCACAGGCAACGGACGGGAATGCATTTCAAGCCACCGCTGCGCCGGACTCTTTTGTGCCCACGAATAGGGTACGCGCTCCTCTTCGATCGTTACGAATTGATCATCGTCACCCATTACCGTGATGGCGCCGTAGTAAAAACGGAACGGTGGATCAGTGGGGAAATAACCAACGTGGCCACTTGGGACCATCGGTTTGAGAATGGAATGACCATCTGCATCCAGATCGTTTTCATCCTCGTACCATTCGTTGTAGGCCCAGATCTCCACACCAGGATAGTTGAGGTAACCGATGTAGGAGGCACCACCTGCGGCTGGACGCGGATTGACACTACCAAGTGTGAATCCTTTATTGTCGAGCAACTTCTGGATGGACGCGTTATTAATAAAAGCCGGAACCACATCAGGCGACATCACCATGATCCCTACACTTTCCCCCGACTCTCTCCCGACATCCGAATTCCAAGTGACCATGTTTTCGATCGGTTTGCCCACTGTCCACAAATCGCTGCCGGTCAAAATGACTTTATTTGTGAGCCCATAATCAAGGACCTGATTGACCCCTTCACCGATCTGCGTCACCCTCCCCGTAAACATCAATTCAGCCAGCGCAATTTCTTCCTTGCGGATGATCAGATTTTCGAGCTCAACCATATCCTCTGCAAGGATCTCTTCGGCTCGTTCTTGGGGCGTTCGTTGGGAGTATGGATTTTCGCCAAATGACCGAGCATTAATGTCAATAGCTGTGATCGGACGCGCTGGCTTAATAAGCGCTGGCTTAAATTCCTTCGTTTCCCTTGCATCACGGGAAACGACTTTACCCGGAAGCAAATCAGATACATACGGAGCTGCACGGCGTTTACCCTTCATGTATTCAATTTCTACCGATTCCGTTGGGAACGTTTTTCCCTTTACCGAGAATCTGTCCCGCAGGAAAGTGCGCGGGGGGAACATCTGACGTTGCGTTTCAAGTAAGGTCTTCAAAGCATAATTATTATCAGGCATGGTTATCCTCCTCTAGTTAACTACCGTTTTTACAATGAGTCCGACTTTTCGCAGCTTTTCGACATGATCATGGACGGTTAACGTGCCATTAATAATCAGTGCGGCCAGATTAAACTCGCCGCCCAAATAGACGGAAGCTCTTTGGGTGGTCGTGACTGTTACAACTTGATCGGCCAAAACCCCATAAGGGATATCACCTTCACCACCAGCATAGGGCTTAACCGTATCGGTTCCCGCATCATCTGTGCTTACATACTGCACGATCTGTCCACGAAGAAAGGTACCAGATCCTTGCAAAATAACACCTTTGGCAGGAAAGGATGTACTCATACCCGCAATCAAGTTGTCATAAGGGATGCTCATTGCTTGTCAACTCCTCGCATTTTATTGGCAATGGCTGCAATTCTGCCTGCCTTTTCCTTTGTTTTTTGATCTTCACTGGCTTTGGCATTGTTGTTCTTTTCGTCAAGAGGAGCTTCGGCTGCTGGCACTTCATGCGCACCGCTTGCCTTCGAATCTGTCATACGGTTCTGACCCTCGACCGATACCCGATCGGCGGATGCTTTCACAATCTCCATGGCAGCCTCTTCTGCTGTCTTCCCTTCCTGGATGGCCTTTGCAACAATTTCTCCGGCACCAGGCGCACCAGCCAGAGCGTTCAACGCATTGATTCGAGAACGCTCCCTTTGCGCTCCCTCGTTAACGATCTGCTCATATAGATCCGGATGTTGATTCTTCAATTCTTCCAAATTCATTGTGGTCGGTTCCTCCTTTGTTCCGGCGGTCGCCGGTTCGTTTATATTGGTTGGTGGTGCTTCAGGCATAGGGTCATTCCCGGGCTTTAAGAAATTCTTCATTTCGCTGCGCATTTTGTTGGTAATAGCCTGCGGAATCAGTTGTGTGCTTCCGAAATTAGCTGCAAACTTGAGGCTGTTCGTGGTATCGAACATGATTTCATCGGCAAGCTTCATTTCCACGGCTTCTTGTGCAGTGAAGAACGTTTCCTTGCCCATTAAATCAAGCAGTTTTTCTTCACCCATTCCGGTTTTAAGTCGGTACGCATTTGAGATGGACTGGTCCGTTTTCTTCAGCATTTCGGCACTTTTCGCATGATCCCGATGGTCTCCGGATGATAGGCTGGAGGAATTATGAATCATCATCTGAGCTGTAGGCGAAATACGAATAACATTCCCGGCCATCGCGATTACGGACGCCGCGCTCGCTGCCATCCCAACAATATTAACGATGACCTGCCCACGGTATGCCATGAGCTTGCTGTAAATTTCGGAGCCCTGATCCACATAACCGCCTGGAGAATTGATTTCGACCTCCACGCTTTGACCCGCAGCTGTATCCAATTGTTTGGACACCATCGAAGGTGTCGTGTAATCCATACCAAACCAGTCATAAATCCAAGCATCGTCATTCGAGATAATGACGCCTTTGATATCAATCTTCATCCTCTTACTCACCTCCTTCCTCGTCATCGTCATCGTCATCGTCGTCACTGTCATCGTCATCTTCGAGAACCTTTGAGGGTTTCTTCGTGGCCGTTATGGGTATTGCAGCAAGCCCGTATTCTTCAAGAATGCTTTGTTCATACGCAATCTGCCGGACATTACTTTCGTACTCCGTTCCCGTCAGTTCAGCAGCTTCTCTTTGCGTTGTACTGAACTTGTTCGCCACCCGAATCACTGCCGCGTTCGCTTCTTTAACCGGATCGAGTTGTCCCTGTGACGGGCCGTGCCATTCGGCTGAAGTGTAGGCTTTAAAGATAGCCGGATCATCGAACAGTCCCGGGGCATCGATACGCCCTTTAATTACGGCATGAGCAAACCATTCTTCATAGATGGGCTGACAAAAGTCGGACGCCATCCATGCCCGCCGCATCCGGAACATCTTCCAGGCTTCCAGCAAGGCCGCTCTACTGGCCGAATAGGAAGAGGTAAAGTGTTTCAGCAGTAATTCATAGGGCACCTCCAATGACGCCCCCACCTGCCGGAGAATGGCTGTGACGAATGGGTCGAAGCCGCTGTTAGGTCGCCCGGGATTCGCAATATTCGCTTTCTCCCCAGGTTCGAGAAACTGAACCGCTCCGTTACCTAATTTCAATTCATCACTCGCAGGTGGCGATGGATACTGTGGGTCTTCCTGAGACGTTTCAATGCTAAACCCATCCGGGTTATCGGCATTGGGTGTCTCGATGAAGACCGTAAACATCCCGCTGATCACGGCAGCCATCAATTCTGCATCGGTGTATCGTTCGAGTTGCTTCAAGCATTCAATGACCGGCGCTAAACTAGGAACGCCTCGTCGCTGCTCGGGTCGTTCTGCCTCCATAAGATGAAGAACATTCCGCCGTCCGCTGAGAGCACCGAATTTTTCGACGCGTGTCCACTTCATCGGGGCTAAGCCAACCGTATTAGGATGCCGATTCGAAAACCAATAGGCACTCACCATCCCATCATCATCCACTTCCACACCGCTGATGATTTTTTTGGGGATGGGTTCAGGAACAGCCTTCGGATCGCTACACCTATCCGCTTCAACGAGCCGAATACGCAGATCGTAGATCGCATGTTTTCGCGGGAGCAGCGGCAAAAGGGAGAACACATCGCCAGACATCATCCATGACAAGAATGCCAACTGCTGCAGTTCATAAAAGTTGTTCATGCCGGAGGCGTCACAGTCCTCAGAACCTGCCCAAAGAGCAAATTCGCGCTCAATTTGCCGCCTCAAATTCTTGGCTTGAGTGTCCGACAGGTGTAAAAAATCGGCATCGAATGACGGTTTTAGCCGCAATCCTGTGCCGATTATGTTCGTTCGTTTGGTTTTTAAAGCTCCATTCGCCAGCGCCCCACCCATAAATAGATCACGAGCACGCGGCCGGAGAAGGTCAAGATTAGCATGGATGTCCTTATCAGCATCTTTGGGTAGTGGATTCCAAGATTTCAGGGACTTTTTCTGCCTGCTGGCCCCGTGGTCGCCATAGCCTTGATTCATTATTTTTTGAACAGTCTGTTGCCTGACAATTTCAGTCCGGGCTTGCTCTCTTTTCATGGCATATCTCGGAGCCAATGCTGAAACAAATCGTTCGAGGCGGCTCATAAATCAGTCGGAACATACCTGCGGACCCGGCTTCTCGCCTTCTGGCCGGCTGCTGTCCTGTTACAGTCTGCCACCTGCCTCTGCCAGTAAGCAATCTGCTTCATGACATCAGTCAAATCGACCCGCGTAAGAGACCGTGTACCAATCGAATAAGACTGTCCAGTTGTAAGAGCAAGCTCTGCAGCGAGCCAAGAGTTAAGGTGTCGTTGTGCAACCTCAAGTGTGTACAATGGCATTTCCTTTCTCACCTCCTCTCAGGTTAAACACTGCTGTCCGTTCCACGGCGCCGAGTAGCCTTAGGGGCAGCTGCCTTCTGCGCCCCTTCCCCGACAGCCTTCGGTAGCATCTCATCTAAATTGGGATTCAATAGTTCCAATAAGGCGAGTTGATAGACATGCAAATCGAACGGTTCATTGCGCTTGCGTATAGGTTGCCAAATCTGATACGTGACTCCCATTCGTTTCTTCTTTACCAGCGTTTCCGCAGTTAGACCAAGGAAAAAATCTTCAGTGTACCCTCGGTTGTCGTGCCCCGGTTGATTCGCAGGGAAGTGACAATAACCCGGACCGTACCTCTTACGATTGAGGTCAAGGGTCGCTCGATATTTCCCTTCATCAACGCCGATCCGAATAATCGTCGCCTTGTAACGGTTATTCGTGGTGTAACCGTTGTACAGCGGAACGTAGCCGCCGAATTCTTTTCCTTCCCCTTTTATTGCATAAATCCGGCGACCAAGGCGCGGCGCACAGAACTTATACACGCTTCCGGTGTAATGACCACCCGAATCAATAAAGGCAGCCGTAATGCTGAAGGAACGCCCATAAGAGTCAGTCCACTTCCGCTTTAGGAATTCGTCCAGGTCAGCCCATATTTTAGATTGGGATAAATCGCCATGGATAACATGGAAGCGAATGCCCCAGCTTTCCCGACCCGCTCCCCAACCTTTCACCTCGATCTCAAAACGATTGTCCTGAGTATCGACGGTTGCCAGCAGGATCTTAACTCCATCCGGCACGTCCGCCTCGTAGACTTCACCGCGCTGCATCAGCTCGTTTTCGTCCAGCTTTTCTCCGGTCGTGCGCCAAGTTTCGCCCATGACTGTATTGGTCCACACTTGAAGCATTTCCGGATCGTCCTTCGCCTTTAAAAAACCCGTGACGATTTTCTTCCAAGTTACCCACGGGCTCACGAGCTGACTGAGGTGAAACCCCCTTCTGCTCGGATGCTTCTGCTGAGCAACCCATTGCCCGTTTCCACTCTTCCAGTCTTTTTCGGAATGGATCGATCCACATGCTTTACACACCGCTTCTACGTTCTCCACCTCGTTGGTGATCTCGTCCCGCGTGAATTTCAGGCAACTGAAATCAAGTGCCCGCAGTTCCTCACACGAAGGACACGGCAAACACCATCGTTCCTGTGTGCTGTCCTGATATAGCTTGTTGATACGGGACGTTTCTTCAAGCAGCGGCGTCGAGACAAAGATGTGTTTGCGGTTGTGGAAGGTTGTGGTCCGCTTTGTAACCAGGTCTACCGGATCGCCCTCCTTACCGGCTGATACGGGGAAACGGTCCACTTCATCTGCAAGAACCACCCTGGCTGGACGAGAAGACAATGCAGCTGGCGAGTTAGCGCCGACCAGCGCCACATAGCCGCCAAGGAAGCTTTTCTTCGCGATGGTGTTAGCCGCGCTTCTGCCCTTGGCTGCCGCGAACACCTTTTTAAGCCGGGGGCTCGCGGTAATCATAGGCGTGATCCGCTCTTGGCTTGCCGCCTTAATCAAGCCCTTGTCCGGAAGCATATAAATGATTGGGCCGGGCTCCTGATCTGCAAAGTAACCTACTGTATTCAGCAGCATTTCCGTCTTTGCTACCTGAGCTGACGCCATAATTGCGATTTCCTCCGTGAGAGGTTCGTTTACCGCGTCCATTATCTCTTTCATGTAGGGCACGCGCTCGGTGCGCCATGGCCCCGGCTCCGCCGATGCTTCAGGTGAAAGGATGCGATGTTGATCTGCCCACTCAGACACACTTAACGGGGGACGCGGCTCCCATAGTCGTGCAATCTCCTTGAATAGGTCAGCCGTCTTCTTCGGTATCATCCTCTTCACCTGCCTCCCGTCCAAACTGAGACGGGTTATAACCGGTCAAGCTCGACAGGGCTGCGCTGATTTCCTTGTTCAGCACCTTCTCGACCACCGTAGACGGTTCTCCATCCAACTGCAGGCTGACTCTTGATGGTATGGCGAGCAGTTTGGTCTTCGCGGTGACGATCATATCGCTCATCAGGACCTGAACATCCTCTGAAGAATGGAGATTCCCCTGCATTTCTGCCAATTCCAGAGCCGCTTTTTCCGTTTTTATGCGCTCATGCTCGGTCTTATGATCCGTAAAAGTCGGCTTGCCGTCGTCTTTTGCCCCTCCGGATACGTGCAAAATGTATGCCTGAACAGCATCTGCAAGGATATATTTGCCCTTTCCGACCTGAAATAGGACACGGTCCCGGGTCAATTGGCGAATCCATTGCGGTGTTTTGCCCACGATTGCGGCTAATTCGGACGTTGACACTTCTGATTTTTTCTTCGGCCCAGGCTTCACTCTCGGTTTCGCCAATATAACCCACCTCACTTTCGCTTTAATGACCGAATAGGTGATAACCAAAACTTATCGCTTTATTCGAAGCGGAAAATAAAAAAGCCTTCTATATGGGTCTCCCCAAACAGAAAGCGAAAGTAATTTTTTAAAATAAAAACTAAACGGATTTCGGGCTCACGCGCACCCGCATTTCTTCCAAGTCCCAGAAGGACCCTTTTAGTTTAATTACAACGTTCGACAGTCATTTTAACCACCCTACCCTATAATATCAATGAGGTGATGGATATGAAGAAGAGATGGTTAGAAGAAGAGGACTATTACGATTACACAAATGATCCAAGTTACGATATTGAATCGCTATGCTTAATTAAAACAAAGGATATTATCGGCCTCTCTAGACCTTATGAAACGATATGTGATGATGATAGTATGAAGAACTTGAAAAGAAGAGTTGCTCATCATGGATGGAATGATCCTTTCCCTAGTGGTTTACATTTAGTCAGACTACCTGAAGGAAAATATGTCGTATGCTACGGTGGCAATCATAGAGCTATCTTAGCTGATCAACTTGCAATAACTGAAATAAAGGCTTCTGTTACAATAATTGTTCCTCACCAGTCTATGTCTGAGGATTGTAGATCTATTTATTCATTAGCAACTGATGAGGTTAAAAAGAAAATACTCAATGATGAAATAAATCGTCTCAAATGGTGGCCAGATGTAATGCTTGTTGAGTAATCAGCCCTCTAACAAAAAAAGCCACCAGCTATGGAGTGGCCACCTTACTTATCAGTCTTACTCAGTTGTTCCTGAATTTTTTTATACGTGCGTATTGTGATTCGTACACTTAATGTAAATAAAGCAGCGTCGACAATATTTGTTATCAAAGTCTTGGTCATTAACTCAGCCTCGCTGTATAGTTTTTATCCTATGCATATTCTTCATCATCTCCGTTTCAAATATTCGTTGGACAATAAAATAGATACCCGCTATGGAGTGGCCAGATAATTAATCCGTCAAAACGATTTAAATAGAAGGTGGTGGTGGCTCAGGACGGTCACATGATCTGATATTCACGGTCGTCTTTTCACTCTGCGTCTGCCTCTGCATTTGGGTTTGCCATTGTAATTGTTCTTGATGCAGAGCCGAAATCTGAGCTTGTAATTGAACTGTCGTCTGCAGTTGAGCCTGCGACTGATCCAGGATCTGTGATTGCACTTGTGATTGAAATTGTAGTTGAGCTTGTGCTTGAGCTTGCAATTGGGATTGTACTTGCGCTTGGAATTGCAATTGAGCTTGTAATTGGGCCTGCAATTGGTCTTGCAATTGCTTGATCGATGTACAATTCCTTACGATTTTGTGTGGTGACCTTTTTTTGCAATTTTTTATAGTTGGCATTTAGTAAAGATCACTCCATTTCATAAGTGAATGAGTTACTACCCATCAGCATATGAAAGAAGTCAAATATCGGACGAGACGAATGGCGTGGTATATTCGCACATTTTGAATTAATAGGCTTCATACAAAAGACCACCCGTTGTGGAGTGGCCTCTATTATACGGTATTAAGTTACACAGCCGGTGTGTTAAAACCCACCCCATACAGCAGCGGATAAACCGCGCACGTAACGCTACGCTCGTGCATTAAGATCCTTGTACTTAGTTACTAGAGAGGAAGAAGAGATAAAAGCATTATACAAATCCGAGCAAGTGACGTAAAGCGCCGTGATCGGCTGATTTGCTTAAGGTAACAGGCGCATACTCACGAACACGCATTCCCACTTGCCCAAACGCTTTTTTTTGCATTAAAAATGACACATATATTCCCAACTGCTATGATGATTCTAAAATTACTGATTTTGGAGGAGTATTATGATACTTGAAGAATCCTATATTTTGTTGCATGACACTCGTAATTTGCTAGAAGAGACAACTGAAATTTATCAAGAATCACTTAATAACCAAGATGCAACAGATCCTTATTTACTAGTGAATATATACAAAATCTTGAATGGTTCTAGATCTGCTCTTGAATATACTGCTTTTCATATCTTCTCTAGTTTTTGTGTCAAAAATATAAAACCCCGAGATTTAGCTAATATCGAAAGGAAAGTTTCATTCCCTTGTAGCAATAATAAAGAAACTTTTGATAAATTTATAAATAACGTCTTTATAGGTCTCAGAGCTGAGCACATAGATATTGTCTCATTGATAGAGAAACAGCAGCCCTATATCGATAAAACTCAATGGCTAAGACATTTAACTGTCTTATCCAATATTAATAAGCATAGGAAATTCACACCACAAACATATATTGAGAACACATTAGTTCAAATGGAAAGTGTGAATGGAACAAATATAGTGATATTTAATTCACCTAGATTTGACGCAATAAATGTAGACGGTGAAACTATAGTTTTTGATCCTGTCAACAAAAACCCTATGAATCCTGAGAAACTAAAGAATTCTAATGTTGTTCGATGGAACGATTTCAAATTCGATAGTATTGATAAGTCAGTAATGCAGACATTGGTTGATATCTATGATAAATCGCTTCAGACTATTAACGAAATTGAAGACCATTTATCTTCAATATTGGAGTAATTATGCAGCAAGTATTCTCCTGACATCTCTCAGGGCTGTGCCGCCCAAGAAATTGAAGATCGCTCTACCCCTTAACATGCTGCCCAAATCATTCGGGTGAATCGTATCCATCATTAAGGACGCTGCGACAGCTTGGGCATAACTGCCTAAAGCTAAACGTTCATCGAAAACCATGGCCCTGAATTCAGGAGCGATAACATCCCGAAGTCTCAGACGATAGGATTGCAGGGCTGCGTTCTTCGCGCTGTCGCTTGTATCATTCGGCAGCAGCAGCAAAATGGCCGCGCTTGGATTGGCATCTCGCGCCCACCCTAATACCGTCCTGGCGTCCGCTTCGTACTGCTCTGCCGATCCGCCCGGCGCGTCATTCATGCCCGCATTGAAAATCAGCAAATGACATCCGGACTGCCGCAGGAATGCCGTATAGGCAGCGCCATCCAATTGTGCGACTTGTCGCAGCTTCGTGCTCGGCTGCGCGGTGCGGTGAATAACGCATCCCGTCGTGCCCAGCCTCAGATCAGCTCCAATGAGATGAACATTCCCATTTATACCACTGGCCCGGACCAAGTTGTTTTTCTGTGCAGGCCAGCCGGTCCGGGTCACGAATCCGAGTTCTTTTGTGGCATTGGCCGTGTTAATCGCGATATTATTTGCGGCTGAGTTGCCATCACGCCAGTTAAACGTTCCACCGTCTGGCTTTTTCAAATAATAGGCCGTTGCGGAGTCAAATAACGCCTGCGGTGCCGCCAAGTCCATAGAGCCATTTACAGCAGCGGTGTACCTTAAGAAATACAACGACGGATTAAAAATACAATCGGGCGTAGCTATCGGATCAAACCCCGCGTTTGTCTGCTGGCTGCCGCCGCCGACGATGCCAAAAGATAGCCCATCCTCGACCGTCATGGAATTGTTAAAGGCCACATACCCAATGCCTCCATTACCCAGCGTGTCCTGCATCAGGGGGCGGAATGTCTTTATGTAGGTCCTGGAAGCCGTGAGAGAGTCCAAGATACATTGAACAATTAATTGCGTGTTATTACGTTGGGATTCCGCGACATTGTCAAGAAACAATCTCCCTGCCGGATCCCGGTACATTTCCCTGACGCGAGCAGCTGCAAGGTTATCAGCCACCATGCCAAGAGCCACCTCACCATAATCCAATGTCATGATGTGACCACCTTCCCCTTAACCGTCACATTTCCGCCAGTGACAGCCGTAATGGAAGCCCGGAACGTCCAGCCTACGGGCACACTCACTCGCCAGCCTTCCGGAACGGTATCAGTCCCTCCGGTTGTCCCTGTATCTTTTTTGCCCAAATCAGATACGCTCAACGCCGCATGAGAAATGAACGCTGCAGAACCAGGCGGCGCAATCTCAAACTTGATTGACCGGCTTGTACTGGTACCGGTCACCACAAGGGTAATAACGGAATCTTTGGTTGCGGTATACGACTTTCCGGCGCCCGCGGCGGTTGTCCCATCCTGCAGCGTGACATCGATTGGGACCGTGGTCGGTGTGTTCGGATCCGGCTGGTCAGCTCCCGGCGTAGGAGGGGCGCCTTTCAATCTCGTGAAGGCGGCATATTCCGGTGTTCCTGCTTTCTTAATCGCCGCCAGTGCCGCGGCTGCTTTTTCCAGTGGGACAAGGAGCAGTTTAATATCTGCCGATGCATCCACAATCGGCTGCAGGCTTGCGGGCAATCCTGTCGCATAAACCGCATTTTGATTCAATCCTTGCACCGTTGGCCCTACATAAATCTGAGCTGCCATCATCATTCCTCCTTCGTTTGGTTGCAATAAAAAAAGCACCGGTTAGGGTGCTAAAATCGTTTATATTCAAAAAATTTAATGACTCGATTTTATTCTTGTCGATGAGTTTTTTATATCATACAAGTGGTTCTTGAATTAAGGTAGCGAAATTAAACTGATGCACATGGCCATCATTCAGTGTAGTCATTCCTTTTACAAAATGTACATGCTTACCGTTGCCAACAGAAATTGCACGTCCGGTCCTAATTTTTTTGAGATTATGAAAGTGGTTAAAGAAATCAGTATGCGTTAGATCTATTTCATGAATATGACTGTTACCTACTGGGATTACTTGACCGGTAACACCTGCAAATCGATGATTATGTCTATCTGATCCTTGTTCTGCTAATTTGGTACTGCCTTCAAATTCATGCACATGTGTCTGTTTTCTTTTTGCTGTTATTGGTTTTTTCATAAGAAACACTCCTCTCCCGAAAATTAACTCATGTTATACTATTTGATCGGGAAAAAAATGTGTTAGACCTATGTCTTTATGTGTTAACGTCCCATGCTCCAAAGACACAAAAAAAGACCAGTTCTCAACCAGTCTTTTCTGTGAAATTGACTATGTACCTGTTTAGAGACGATTTTCTTCTTGATAAGATACACTGGCTTCCAATTCAAACCACGAATCTTTAATATATTTTTTGGCTTCTTCTTCGCTGCCTGATATATATGTGAAATTTTGTGATTCCCCGTGGGGATCGAGAATCGTGATTTTAGCGACAAATCGAGAGTTGTTGTGTACGTCAATTTTACCATTGAATTCATACGGGGTTTTTCCGTATACAAAGCCCCGAATCATGTAATCCGACATCAATCCACCTCCATCATAATCGCATTCGACGAAGAGCGGCAAAAAACCTCTCCTTGAAATGAATGAGATTTGACAGAAGATTGACCATTTATTATTCCGCAGACAACCTGCCCTCGACCTCATGAATCTTAAACCATTCACCATCAACCATAAAGCGGCCGCCGCGCTGATCCACACGCTCAACAACCCCGATCACTTGCCGCTGTTCCCAAGGATCGAAAAGCTTCAGCCCGATAAGGGTCTTTTGTTCGAGCGATTCACGAATCTCTTGCGAGATCAGTTGCAACTCTTGCTCATCCAGCTCATTTCCTTCTGGCCGACGCTTTAGATCACGCTGATGCTCATTAAGCTGAAGCTTATGTTCAGGCAGCATCATCCGGCTTCCCTCCCACATCCAATTCCCGCCCGGGGTTAATTTCTTGGTATTGTCCATCGGACACCACTCCTATATAAGTATAGTGTGGCTATTATATACCGAACACGTGTTCTTATTCCACTGAAATTAAATGGCAGTTACTGACGCCTGCCACAAGCGCCCACGAGCCGCATCTTAACCGGTATGGTCCCGGCCCTAGGAGGGGGTTGGTTAAAGGGCAAGATATGCCCCACAGAAGCGGCGTAACGAAAATGAGCGCCCACAAGGGACGCTCAGAAGTATGAGGTATTAGTTGGAAAAAGGGCCCCAATCGGCCAAGACGGGTCCTTTTCCCCGAAAGAGAGAATCTACAATGACAAAAAAGCAGCGGGAAAGCGGATTTGAACCGCCACCGACCCCCATCAAGAGGAATGTGCTACCGTTACACCAATCCCACATGTATGTGCTACTTCTGCTCCAGATCGCCTCAAGCTTCCGCTTCGCGTTGCAAACTGCTCACTACATTTTTCTCACTCCCTATATACCATTCCCAGACGCTCATATTTCGATTCTGAGGCGTTGCAATAGAGGATGTCCATTTAGCGGTCAATCCCCTTCTCGTTTGTCTCACGTCAATTATGTGCGGCTGGTGATGGTTTTTAAGGAAACCAAGTCTTGAATGTTGAACCCCGCATTTGCTACCCTTGCGACTCTTCGTAGGATTCTTTACGCTCAAGGCCACCTACCGCCGGCAAACAGGCACATGATTGTGTCGGGTGCTGTTCTCTTCTCGATTTCCCATGTTATAAATATAACCTATATAAAATCTAATGGTTTATAGCTTCTTCCTATTTTATTGAGAAAATTTTCATAATATCTTTATCACCTAAAGTAAAAATTACCTATAGCCTACTTAACTCATTCCATCTAATATGGGGTAAAGAAATCCTGGAGGTGGAGTATATGTGCGGACGTTATACGATTTATTCGACTCTTGAGGAAATGATCACAGCTTTTATGATCGCTGATGGTGATGTTCGTTATGAGAAATACAAGCCGAATTATAATGTGGCCCCGACTCATATTGTCCCTGTCGTTATCAATCAGGATGGTAAACGTGTCCTTGAGGGCTTTCGCTGGGGCTTGGTGCCTTTCTGGGCAAAGGACATCAAGGTTGGTTTTAAGATGATCAACGCACGCGCCGAGACCGTTCAGGAAAAGCCTGCCTTCGGCCGTCTTCTTAAGAGCCAACGTGTCGTAATACCGGCAGACGGATTCTACGAATGGAAAAAGGAAGGCTCGGACAAGCAGCCGTACCGGTTTGAACTTAAGGATAAATCAGTCTACGGATATGCTGGCTTATGGGATGAATGGACGCAGCCGGACGGCGAGAAGATGCGAAGCTGTACGATCATTACCACAACCCCGAATGATCTCGTTAAAGACGTACATGACCGCATGCCAGTTATTCTGGAGTCTTCAGCAGTTGATACTTGGCTCGATCCCGAGAATACAGATAAAGAGCATTTGCAATCTTTACTTGTTCCATATCCTGCAGATGAAATGGTCCAATATCCTGTTTCGAAGGATGTAGGGAATGTCAAGAATTCCGGAGCGCAGTTGATCGAGAAAATAGAAGTAAACAGCAAATAGAGCAGGTAAGGGGCGATCCCCTCCTGCTCTATTTTTTAATTTCCCGACCGGTATCCCTCCGGCAGCTCATCAGGCGGTTGTAGTTCCTTCTTTTTGCCCCTTCTCTTTCGCAGCGATTACGAGTTGCATCAAGGTGAGGTCAGCCCTATTTCTGGCTCCCAGCCATTGATCCATTCGACCGACCGGCGTTCTGCGTCCGTAAGCTCTCTGCCGATAATCCGCTCAAGTGCTACCTTGTTCATCATTCGCTTTTCCTCCGTTAAGGCCCCGAAGGGCTTTAATAAAACAAGCATATGCTCCAATGCCCCCGACAGTTATCAAGGGGATTACTTTTTTTTACGCGGCCGGCAAACGATCCGGCATTTCCCTGAGTCGCTGTCGTCGTAGAGACGGAACATAACCTCCACGTCAAACATCAGCATCGGGACGATGATATTGCCATATACGGCATAATCCAGATGCTTCAGTCCCTTAAGACCGCTCATAACTGTCACCTCCTGGAAGTCCCCGAAGGGCTTTGACTAATCCAAATAACGCTCCATACTGATTGAATATTGCTCCTTGAGCTTTTCAAAAGCTCGAATCGTCACCTTATACTTGAGATTCCCCGCGTCGTCATAATCGACCAAGGAAGTGCCCTGCCCTTTTAACTCAAGCTTCGTTCGCAAGTAGTAATGATTCCCGTAGTGACACAAACGAGCATCCATTTGCCCGTTTACCTTGCGCTCCTTCAATTCAGGCCAATGAACATGAACGCCTTTAGCGACCCGCTCAGACGGAAAATCAATAACCTTTGCCATCCCCATTATACCTCCCCGCGTAAGCCCGCCGGCATCCTGTAACTCATTTATTTATTGCTGCTGCTATGTTAAAATCAGGTGGAGGGAGCGGCTAACTCCCTCCGATACTCTAGCGGCGCTTGCGCTGCTGCTGTACCTTGCTGAACTGCTCGTAAGCGAGCTGTTCGTCATCGGTGAGCTTGTACCTCTCGATGACCTTGTAACTTTCTTCCCGGAACACCTCTCGCGTTATGCGCCCCAGGCCCATCTGGTCACGCAACCCGCGCAAGAGGTGTTCTCTTTTTTGCATTTTTTCAAATGCGCTAATTGTCAGCTTGTTCATTTCTTTCACCCTCTCGGGAAGCTTGTTCTATCAACTTCCTGATACAAATATACCACTTCCTGATAATAAAGTCAATATAAAATATTAACTAGTTGATATTTTTATTCAGCTAATGTATATTAATTTGCAGGAGGGATTAATAATGATTGAAAATAAACTCAGCGAAATAATGGGGCGTAAAAGACTTAAAGTTACAGATGTTGTTGCCGGTACAGGGTTAGCAATAAATACAGTATCAGGACTTTATCACGACAAGGCCAAGCGTGTAGACCTGGAGACAATCGACAAGCTCTGTACCTTTTTAGAGGTGAATGTTGGCGATATATTTGAGCATAAGGCGGGTGAGCGGTAAATGAAAGTCGCCATTTATACCCGCGTAAGCACCGATGAACAAGCCGACAAGGGTAATTCGCTATTTGAACAAGAGGAAAGACTGAGAGCGTACTGTAAGGCAATGGGTTGGGATGATGTAGATCATTTTTGTGATGATGGCTATTCCGCTAAAGATATGGACCGTCCAAAACTGAATGAATTGATGGCGAATGCAGAAAAGTACGATATCGTTGTTACCACCAAATTAGATAGGCTCTGTCGTAACCTTCTCGACTTGCTTACTGCTGTAGATTTTTTGGAATCCAAACATTGCGGTTATGCATCGTCAAGTGAATCTTTTGACACTTCAACGCCAGCCGGTAGAATGGTGCTACAAATTCTAGGCGCCTTTGCTGAATTCGAGCGCGAGCGCAACAGAGAACGAGTTCGCGACAACATGAAATCGATTGTTCGCAACACCAATAGAACAGTTGCCCGTCCTTGTTTCGGATATGACATCGTAGACGGACACTATAAGATAAATAAGGCTGAAGCAGATTATGTATTGAAAATGGTCGAAAGTGTCTTCCGCGGCGACGGATGCTTAAAGATTGCCAAACAGTTAAACGAGCTTAAAGTACTCACCAAAGAGGGGAATACTTTTTCTGAAGGAGCCGTTAGAAAGTTGCTTCATCGAGAAACGCTATGCGGAACATTTGTTTATAACCGCACATATGTTCATAAGAAAATAAAGAAGATCCGTCCTAGAGAAGAATGGATAATTATCAAAGATCATCATGAACCAATTATAGATAATGATACTTTTGAAAATTTACAAACTGCCCTCTCTTCGAGAAGCATAGGACGTAAACAAGCCGACAATGATCGTTGGTTACTGTCTGGACTAATTGTATGTGCTCATTGTGGAGCAAGAATGGTGGGCAGTTACAGAAAAAAAGGTGAACGTGAATACTTCATTTACCTGTGCTCCAGTTATCAAAAAAAGGGTGAATGCTTCAGACACTACATTTACCGTGACGGAATTGAAGAGTTAGTGATGCAACAAATCCAAAGCATATCTGAGAAGAACCAGGCATCAGTGGTGATGGTTGAAAAAACGAGCACTTTCGAAATTGATAAACAATCCGTAAAGGACCGTTTGAAAAAATTAGATATAAAAATGCAAAAGCAAATTGAACTTTATGAAGATGACGAAATTTCAAAAGATGACTACAGGATGGCGAGGGATCGTATAACCCAAGAACGTGATCAATTGTTACTTGAATTAAAAAAATCTGATGAAGGATTAGATTCCCAGTTGTTAGTTAAATTGAAGGATAGAGCAGGCTCTTTCTTGGAGGACATGTTATCCGGTCACAGAGGAATAGTTAAGAATGCAATAAGGCAGATTGTCTCTGCAGTAAGGATTACCAACGGGGAGCACGTAAACATCACGTATAAAGTTTAGGTATCACTAACCGACTACTACGCTGACCCAGAAATTCACTCCCTTTCAGCTGATTCCAGTCGAAGTTCTCCACAGGCCCGCGCGATACGAGAAATGTGCCGTCCGTCTGGGTCACCTGCGCAAAATTGATCACGGGATCCTTGCTGTCCTGCTGGTAGACGTAAATCGAGGTTTCCGAGCCCACCAGCGCCACGTCAATCGCATCTGTGAGCAGAGCCGTCATCGTCTTGTCGCCCCCCGGCGTTGTCTGCAAATCAATCTCCAGGCCCTCATCCTTGAAAAAGCCTTCCTCCACCGCCACATACTGCGGCGCATAGAATAAAGACCTGGTAACCTCGCCGATCCGCACCTTGACTGGCCCGTCAGCCTTCTGGCCGCATCCTGCCATAACCGCCGTCACCAGGAGCAGAGCCAGCAGTAATGGCAGCCTTTTTGAAATCCGCATATGAAATTCCCTCCCCTGAAAAGCAAACTATTCTGTAGAACAGCCTATGCAGAGGGAACCCTTGTGGTGAAACAAACATCAAGACTTGAGAAAAAAAATGGAGATTACCTGACATCATAGACCATAGGGAAGCCTTCGAAAAAACAATTGTCCTGGCAGCAAAGCAGCCCGGCAAGATAAGAAGAACCGGCTGCGCCGTCCTTTGCGGCAAAGTTAGTTAGTTTCTTCCTTCAAGACTTATAGACCTTTATAGCCGTGAAACTTATACATGCTATAAGATCAAAAAAAGGCCAACCAGATTGATTCTGGTTGACCTCTTTGCTCAATATCGGCAGATCCCAACGACGTTTCAATTATAATTTGTAAATATCGCTGTATTTCTTCTCCAGGTAAGCGACCAAATAATCGGGATCAAGCGGCTTGCCGGTAATGGCATTAATGAGCTCCGAAGGCGTCCGGAGCTTGCCGTATTGATAGACCTTGTCCGTCAGCCATGCTTTAATGGGAAGAAGCTCGCCGCGCTCGACCAGGCCCCAGAAGCCCGGAATCTCCTGCTCCATGGTGACGGTTATTTGAGCGGCATACATGTTGCCCAGCGAATAGGAAGGGAAGTAGCCGAATGCCCCGCCGGACCAGTGGACATCCTGCAGCACGCCTTCCCCGTCGTTTTGCGGCACAACTCCCAGATATTCGCGGTACTTCTCGTTCCACAGCGCAGGGAGCTCGGAGGCTTTGACCCCTTCGTTGAAAATAAGCTTCTCCATCTCGTAGCGGATAATAATATGGAGATTATAGGTCAGTTCATCCGCTTCGATACGGATAAGCGAAGGCTTCACCACATTGGTGGCGCGGTAGAAATCCTCGACACCCACATCCAGCTGACCGGGAAAATGCCGCTGCAAATCTCCGAAATAACGGCCCCAGAACGGCTTGCTGCGTCCGATCACATTTTCCCAGAAACGAGACTGCGATTCGTGAATCCCCATAGAAGTACCGGTGCAGAGCGTCGTTCCAATAAGTTCTTTCATGATGTTCTGCTCATAAAGCGCGTGACCGCCCTCATGGATCGTTCCGAACAGCGCGCTTGTCACATCATCCGTCAAATAACGGGTCGTAATCCGCACATCCCCCGGGTTCAGACCGGTTGCGAACGGATGCACGCTCTCATCAAGCCGTCCACCCGTGAAATCAAAGCCCATCTGCTCCAGAATGAACAAACTGAATTTCTTCTGGGCTTCCTTGGCGAAGGTTTGTTTCAGGAATCCGCGCTCGGGCTGATGAGGCGATGCGGCAATAGCCGCAGCAAGCGGAACGAGCTTCTCACGGAGCCCTCCGAATACCTGATCCAGCTCAGAGGTAGTCATACCCGGCTCATAAGCATCAAGCAGCGTATCATAGCGGGTAGCTCCAGGGCCCCACAGATCGATGAACTGATTATTATATGTAATGATTTTATCCAAATAGGGCTCAAACGACGCATAGTCGCTTTTTGCCTTGGCCTCTTCCCACATGGATTCGGCTTGCGAGGTCAGCACCACATATTCCTGATAAAGCTTGGGCGGGATTTTCACGCTGCGGTCGTAATCCTTGCGCGTTTCCTTGACCAGCCTGCGGTCTATCTCGCTTAAGCCCGATTGGTTTCCTTCCTGCTCCAGCTCCGTCAGCCACTCGCCAAGCTCCGGCGCGGTGGAGAGCTTGAACATTTGACCGGACAGCATTCCGATCGCTTCGCTCCTGGCCTCCATTCCCTTGCGGGGAGCGCCGGTGCGCAAATCCCAATACAGCACGCCCAATGCTTCCTCATAGCTCTTGATTTGGGCAATCCGCTCGCGAAACGAGCTCAATGCCTGCTCAACGCTTGTCGTCATACAGATTCCACCTTTCCGGAAATGATAATCGTATTTCTGCAAAAAAACCGCCGTCTTCACGGCCATGGCCTTATCCAAATAAAGCCCCTACTTGATCATACTTTTCTCAAAACGTATAATCAACTTTAATCCATGTTTAGTTTAAGAGATCCCATCATTCGAGAGGAGCTTCATTCCATGCATTTTACCTTTACCCCCTCAGCCGTGGAGCAATTGTCCGAACAGATAAAAGATGATGATCGAAGCCTGCGGCTAATGTATGATACCGAGGGCTGCGGCTGCGCCGTAAACGGCGTCCCCACCCTGCAGCTTATCAAGGCTCCTGCGGCTGACAACAAGCTGGGCGAAGGAGATCCCTTCTCCGTCTGGTACGATCCGAATTACGAGGTTTTCTTTGAGCCAAGCCTGCGCATCGACTTTGACAAGTCGCGGCATGCCTTCAGCCTGAAGAGTGACAACCAGATCTACACCACGAACCTGAGATTGCTGAAAGAAGATATTCAAAACGTTCAATTTTGATCACGAGGTAAACAGTTTGAATTTGAATAGAACCACAACCGGATTACATAACTAGAGAGATTAGGATTGGTGAGTAAACGTGAGGAACATCGAGAATATTTTATCCTTTAATGATCATTTTGTTGAAAATCGCGAGTACGAGCAGTATCTGACCGACCGTTTTCCCGACAAGAAGATGGTTATTGTCACTTGTATGGACACCCGCTTGACCGAGCTGCTGCCAAAAGCGCTGAACCTGCGCAACGGTGATGCCAAAATCATCAAAAACGCCGGCGGCATCATCACCCAGCCCTTCGGCAATATTATGCGCAGCGTACTGATCGCGGTTTATGAGCTGGGCGCTGACGAGGTGCTCGTCATCGGCCATCATGAATGCGGAATGACCGGACTCGACCCGGAAAACGTCATCCTGCATATGACGGAGAACGGGATCAAGGACGAAACCATCAACACGCTGCTGCATTCCGGAATGGATCTCAAGCGCTGGCTTACCGGGTTCGACGATGTCCATGACAGCGTGCTGAAGAGCGTCAGCATTATCCGCAATCATCCGCTGCTGCCGCCCAAAACACCGGTTCATGGCCTGATTATCCACCCCGGGACCGGAAAGCTGGATCTGCTGACCAAAGGCTACGATATTGTGGAGAGCAAGCAGAACTAGGATGTTTTTTTAGAGCGCGCCGCTGCCCCCTGTTTAATGGGTTCTCATTTGCAAACAAAAAGTGTGCAGCCTTACTGTCTGGGACAGGAGCTGTACACTTTTTTTGTTTCGGCTTGTTATTTTACGAGCATTTTGAGCGTATCGTCCATGATCTGCCCGCCTGCTTCGTAACCGCTGTACAGCCAGCTGCTGGTTGAAGGCATCTCATAAACATGGCCAGCCTTAACGGCAGGGAGATTCTTCCAGATTGGACTGTCCAGTGTTTCCGTCGTTTTGTCGCTGTTCACCAGGAAGATATGATCCGCATTAAGTCCAGCCAGCTTCTCCAGCGATACGGGACTCCAGGTAGCTTTCTGGTCAGCCGTAATATCGGACACCAGATTCGGAGGCGTCATGCCAAGATCGCCATACAGAACGGCGCCGCTGGAACGGGTTTCGTCCACGATATAGAACTGCTTCTGCACCAGCCACAGGATCGCCGCGGATTGTGTGCCGATGGATTGCTGAAGCTTCGCCTTGGTATCGGCCACCTTCTGGTCATAATCCTTCAGCGCCTGTTCGGCCGCCTCCGTCTTGCCAAGCAGCTCGCCTATCTTGAGCAGCGTCTTGCGCCAGTCTTTATTGATTTCATCGCCAATCACGTAGGTCGGTGCTATTTTGGCATATTGCTCATAAAGACCTTTTTGAACCTGCGACTCGGAGCCAATCAGGATCAGATCAGGCGAGAAGCTTGCCACCGCCTCGAGCGGCAGATCGTAGCTGATAATCGGAATGCCCTTCAAATCCCCCTGCAAATAATCCTGGACACTTTCCGGCCCAATCGACCATTGGGCTATGGGCTTGATGCCCAGTGCGACCAGATGATCCTCAAGATAAGAAGCAAGAATCCGCTGCGGATCAGCCGGAATCGTCACTTCATGACCCATCGCATCCGTCACGGTTTTCTCAGTTTGCGCTTCGTTGGGCGTGTCTGTGCCGCTGCCTTCCGGAGCTGCCGAATCTCCTGTTGGGCTGGTGGCGGAATTGCCTGCTGCCGGTGTACCGGCGCCGCTGTTATTATCAGCCTTGCCAGCCCCGCCGCATGCCGCCAGAAATACGGTCATCACCAGCAAGACGCTCAATGCCAAGGTGAATTTTAAAGAACGTTCTTTACGCGAATGATTCATGAGTTCCTCCTGCTTTTCTCTGTAAGTTATAGAGCGTCCATTATGTAAGATGATGCGTTCATCGCCCTTAAACTATGATAATGATAATCAATATCATTGTCAATGAGAAAATTGGCTCCCATTCCTCATGCGGTCAAGATTCCTCTTCCGTCCTTACTTGTCCGTTTGACGTCTTCTTGTTTTCTTGGCCGCCGCGGCTGCCGCTCTTGCTGTGATGACATCGCTCCGATCCCGCAGCGTATGACGGTGCAATAGTTCTTGATCCTCCGGGCTCTCTGCACCCCATACGAGATTCCGGGAGCTGCAAATCTCTTCACATTCGAGCCTCAGCGCTTCATCCGCAAGCGGCAGGTTCATATCGCGGAACGGCCCCTCCACTTCCAATCCGGCAAGGCGCTCTCTCACCATGCGAATCAGTTGATGTCCGTCCAGGCCGAGCTCTTCCAGATGTTGAGGCACCAGCCGGTCCAGCGATTGCCCGAGCATTTTGGCCGCGCCGCGCAGATTGCCACGGCGGTGATGATAGGAGCCAACCGCAATTTGTATCAGACCGACCCAGGTATCTGCATACGCATCACCAGGATGCTCTTTCCAATATTCCTCCAGCAGCTCATGACATTCAAAGTAATCTCGCGTTCCATGAAATTCCACTAAATATAAAATATAGGCCTTTGGGTAGTTGACATCTCCCATTGCTATCCTCCTGAATTTCGACGTGATACGCATTAAAAGTGAAACCTTTGATCATATTAGACGTAATTGAAGGGAAAGGCAATGATCCTTTCATCGCCTAAATACCAGAAGGAGAATGACAGATGAAAAAAGGTTTAATGTTGTTCATGGCGTTCACACTCTTCTTTGCTGTCAGTGTGGGATCGGTAGATGCCAAAAGAGGCGGAGGCTTCAAGTCTCCCAGACAAGGCTTTACCCAACATCCCGCAAAGAATCCCGATAGCGGAATAAATAAATCGACAGGCGGGACAAGCGGTGCCGTAAAATCAGGGACGGCTGCAACAACGAAACGCGGTTTTTTCAGCGGCGGCAGCTTAATGCGAGGTTTGATGATTGGCGGTCTTGCCGGCCTGCTGTTCGGCGGAATATTCGGAGGAATGGGATTCCTGGGCAATTTTCTGGGATTGATCGTCAACGTGCTCGCGATCTACATTCTGATTGCGGCCATACGGGGTATCATCCATTACTTCCGTAACCGGCGCAGGCCATCCAATCCGAACAACCGGGGCTCCTATTAATAATGAGGATCTATACGGATGAGATCATCAATGCGATTTGCCTGAATATTGCGGATCGCAAAGGCCTTCCTCCTACCGCGGTAGAAGCGCAATTGTCCTGGGACGAGCAGTATGGCTATACCGCCGAGGTTTGGGTGCAGGGCCGCAGCCAGTATCTGGTCGAAGCCAACCTGCTGGAAGCGATCGAGCAGTATATGCTTAAGCAATACCAAAGACGCGTGTTCCGCTCCCAGATCAAATTGGATGTGGACGAAGAGTTTTGGGCAGATATTGAGGATTAATTCAGGTTAAACGTATTGTTTATTACAAGAAGATCGGACATGGAGGAAGAAAAACCTTCGTGCCGGTCTTTTTTTATGGGTTTGACAAAAAGGTTGCAGCTGTCAGCGATGTAAATAATGGAAGACCGCCATTCTGCCGAAACCTCCTCTCTATTCCAGCGTTTAATTTACTAGACTAGTAGAGGAGGAGCTGAATCAATCTTATGCGTCAACGATGGAAGCTGATCATTGCGATCGCGATGATTCTGCAAGCTGCATACGGAACAGCCGCTTCTTCTGTAAGCGCCTCCGATCTTACGACCCATTACCGCGTCTATCAGAATGACCAGGCGGTTAAGGAATTTCCGACCGAAGCGGGAGCAATCGCTTTTGCGAAAAATTTAACTTACAGCCATGTTGAGCTGATAACGGGTCGAGTATGGGTATGGGATAATTTTCCCAAATACAAGGTTTATGAGAATGGGTATTCCACAGGAAACCGGGAATTCAGGACGCTTGCCGAAGCGAAGACCTTCGCCGGGAAGCTTCGTTTCCCGCAAATCCGCGATCTGGAGCAGCCAGGATGGATATCCGGCACCTACCCCCGCTTTCAAATGTACCAGGGAGACAAATCTCTTCCGGGTTGGAGCTATGCCTCTCTGGACGAGGCCAAGCAGGCCGCAAAGGCTTACAGCAATATACACATTGTCGAGCTTGCGACCAATCAATGGATTTGGGATAACTTAAGCACTGCGCAAAAGCAGGCCCAGCGTTCGGCGGCAGCCGTCTACGATATCCGGCAAAATGGCGCATCGACCGGAGGCATGCGCTACTCCTTCCTCCTCGATGCCATGCGAGCCGCTGCCAGGCAGCCAGGAAGCGTTGTGGTAAACACCGCAACCGGACTTGTTCCGTATACGACAATAAAGCCGTTCACTGTCACTCAAAATGGCCGGCTGGTTCAATCCTTCAGCGGGCTGGGCGGCGCGCTGGTTTATGCCAAGACGCTGTCGGGTGCGGCAATCATAAAAGACGGGCTGGAATGGTGGACCAATATTCCTTATTTGAGCGTTAGACAAGGGGATCGTGTTGTGTCCTATTTTCATACGAGTCAAAGCGCAGTTGCTTTCGCCAAGGGTTACAAGAACGCTTCGGTCGCTGCGGCAGACGGCCGTATTATTTGGAGCGATACAAGTCAGCTTGCTTATTTCGCCTGGAATGGCACATCCAGCACGGATACCATATTAGCACAGGTCCAAAATACACAGGGGTTGGATATCGACTCCCCTTCCTGGTTCGAGCTTGCCGGGTCTGACGGAACGCTGACCGATTATTCCGATCCTGTCCTTGCGGCATCGATGGAGAAAGAGGGCTTAAAGCTGACGCCGCTTGTGCATAATCAGTTTGATACGAAGATGACCAGCGTTTTCCTTCGCAATCCGGCTGCAAAAGCCAAATTTATCAACTCCCTGGTGGAGCGTCTCGCAGCGCTTAAGGTTGAAGGTGTGAATCTTGATTTTGAAGGGCTGGACGGGGGTGACCGCGCCCTCTACACTTCCTTCGTTGCCAGTCTTGCTGAGGCTGCGCACCAACGCGGCCTGACGGTATCCATCGATTTGCCGCGCGGCGATGTGGCGTGGGATGCCCAGACCGCCTATGATCATAAGGCTTTGGCGAATATTGCCGATATGATCATGATCATGGCTTATGACCAGTATTGGGAGGGCAGCCAGCAAGCCGGCTCTGTGTCCGAGCTTCGCTGGGCTGAAGAGGGAATCAAGCAGTTCCTGGCCTACGGGATTCCCCGCGGCAGGCTGATGCTGGGCATTCCCTTCTATGTTCGCGAATGGCGGCTCGACGCAGCAGGAAAGCTGGTCGACAGCAAGGCTGTCTTGATGAAGGACGTCGCGGAAACGATTCAACAGCAAGATGCTGTAGGCACGTATGATCGCGGAGCAGGCCAAATGAAATATACGTATAAAAAAGACGGGTATACGTATGTATTCTGGGCGGAAACAGCGGATACCGTGAAGGCGCGGGTTGACCTCGCCAGAAAATATGGCCTGGCAGGCGTTGCGGCCTGGCGTCTGGGCTATGAAAGCTCTGCTCTTTGGACGATGCTATTACAGCAGAAGTAAAGATTTGTCCGCCACTTTATTAGTGCTTCCTTCCTCCGATATGGTATGATAATAGGGAACGGTTGAGAAACTATTAGCCAGCTTAAGGAGGAGATCAGGATATGTCGCAATATAAAGAAATTCAATCTCTTGAAGAATGGAACTCCGCTCTGGAAGGTTCTGCAGATCGTCCGCTTGTTGTGTTCAAGCACAGCACGACCTGTCCGGTAAGCGCGAATGCGTATGAGGAGTTTACAAAATATCTGGAGCATGACTCCGGGTCCGATACGGATTATGTCCTGGTAAAGGTGATCGAATCCCGTCCGGTTTCCAACCAGATTGCGGAAGATGTAGCCGTCAAGCATGAGTCTCCTCAAATTATCATGATCAAGAACAAAGAAAAATACTGGAGCGCTACACACTGGGCGATTACAGAAGCCCATATGCGCGCGGTAATGCAATAGTACCGATTCGCTTGAAACCCAAACAGCCAGCCTCTGAACGTCTGATGACGTCGTGGCCGGCTGTTTTATTTTGTTAAGCTAGCTGTTCCCCTTCAATTGCTTCACCCGAGCCAACCGGTGCTTCGCAAGTGAAATTTCGGCACACATAGGCAGTCGCCTGGCCGCCTATTGAGCGTTTATCGGCCAAATGCTGCGGGTGCGGGTAGCTCCCGTCATTGCTGCCATGCTGCTCCGCAATGAAACGCAGGCTGCCATACGGTATGTAAGTCTTCTGGGCTGCTGCGAGCATCCGCCGTGTTTCTTCATCGGCGGGATCTCCGGCAATGACCACATCAGTCCCCCTCCGCTCTCGGCAGCAAGCCCCGCCAGCAGCAGCATCGAATGGCCTCTGGATTAGCGCCCTGCCGGACCGGCTCTCGATTTGTTAAATTATAGTATAGTCAATGATCTGGAAAATAAAAAGAACGCCGGTTAAGCCCCCACCTGCTTACACAGGTAGTTACGTGCACTTCCTCCTCCATGTGGTTTTGTTTATCGCGCCTTGGACAATCCTTGGGTCAATGCCATTCCGTAACATTCATCCAATCACGCAGAAGCCTGTATGCATAAATTACAATGTACCGAAAATTCAAGGAGGTGCTTTGAATGTCTGATGTAGTTGGCGGTGTTGGCTCAAGTTTCGCATTTATACTCGTTCTCTTTATCTTGCTGGTCATTATCGCTTGCAGTTGCGGTAAATTCGGTTATTAATTACCCCGGAACCTGACCCCCTTTCATGTTCCGGACTTGCAAAATCCAAAAAAAGGACCCGCTTCTGCGGGTCTTTTGCCATTTTCTCTATAATAATATATTTTCGCTGCTCCATACGAACCCCATTTGCGGCGCCATGTCGCTTCACAGATAAACATCGGAATTTGTTACTGAGTTTGTATCGTTGTCGGTAATGCAAACCAAACGATGGAGATGTTCACTGAATTGGAGCCAGGAGCAATTATGCATGCCGTGGAGAAAAACTGAGGCTATATTCATTGGGGGACCCTTTTCCTGCTGCGGCTTTCATTTAAACGATGACAGAGGAATTCCATTAATCACGATAAACAATATCGTTCCAATGAGAAATATAACGTAGGCCAGCAGCGGCCTGGAATAATGGAGCACCACAATCGGGAGCATTACGAAATCAAAAAGCATGGATTTCAGCAGGTTCCATCCGTGATCGTAGTGATAATCTCCAAACACATACAGAATTCCTTCTATTAACGTTAATAACAGCGCCCATACAGATATGTAAATCCCTTTTTTAATAATTCCTTTATCGTCTGGATAGTTGGTCAGATAAATTAGTGTCTTGGGTGGATAGAAGAAAATACATATCAATAAATCATTAATTAAATCTCCTCCCAATGCAGAACGTTGATCCCACAACGTATATCTATAGGTTATTAGATTAATCATTAAATCACCAGCAATTAAGAACAAAATAGTGGATTGGTAATTTTTCCAATTCCTCCAATCACTTTTGTAGTAAGCAACGATCCAAACCAAAAGAAAAATCGCTATACGCATCATAATAATCACCCCAGTATCAAACATTCCCATTTCGTTTACTTTTAATCGTCAACTGAGGGATGCAAAAAAGCCACCCGCAGTGGAATGGCTGATATTATAGGTATAAAATACGCATAAACACTCATTCCCGTGCTTTTTCACGTTATTTATTTACAGACTTCTCATCATTAATCCAAAATAGAAAATTATTCCTTTTTGTCCCATGAATCAGGATAGTCTTTCCTTCCCGTTCCGCAAAAGCGAGCGGATATGAATATACATCCAAGTGATAATCGTCCCGGGATAACTTCCCAATCTCTTTGCGATGATGCAAGTCAATAAGAGAGGCATATTGATAGAAAATCGCGGTATACAAGCAAATAGGGCGACGTGCTTTTTAGCGGACAACGCACATCCCCCTATCCTCAAAAAAGCATAGTCTGGAGTATTAACCATCCATAGACGATACAGAAATTACAGAGTGCCTCGTATAGTTGGCCACTATCGCATGAACTTGCCCCGGCATAGGCAAGGGCTCCCTTGCAGTCTTGCTGATCAGATTTGCACTATAGACATTGACGAAGCTCGGGTTAGGATAAAAAGTCAATGAATAGGCATATTTACTATCCGCTGTAATTGTCATTCCTCCAGAACTGGCAAGGGGAATAAAGGCGCTTGGAGGCGTCGATATACCAGCGGGAACGACCGAAATGACTTGCAGCCCTGACTGCTGTTGATTTATTGAACTTCTAATTAAGACGCAGATCCGCTTCCGATCCGGTGTCACGGCAATTTCTCTTTGATCCGTATAGCTGTCGATCGACTCAATGACGGTATTTCCGTTCATTCGAATTATTTTATCAACATCCGATTGAATAATATACCTTGAATTATTGGGTAATCCGGTCATGCTGAGCGGACTCTGCAAAAGTGGATGGGTGATGCGCTGATTATTGAACAGATCGTTTACAGGAGCCGAGAAGATATCGCCAGGGCTGTGATCTAGAGTTTGGATATTCAAAGCCTGAATTTGATATGCTCCCTGGTACCCGACAACCGCGAAAGGAATTACTTGTTCCATATAGGCGGGTGATCCGTATTCGCTTGCAAGACTTGCAAAAATATCATGCGTAACCGACTGTGTTCCTACAGGAATAGCGTCCACTATGCCTCTCGCCGAAGGAGTGCCCGCCAAATTATTGATAGCCACAAATACAGTGCTGCTGTCAGGTGATACTGTCAGCGATACATTTTCACCTGATGTGGTGTGAAGATCGTACAGAAATTGTTTATTGGCTGCATCAAAGACTTTGACAATACCGGAGTGCAGATCGGCTGCGTAGAGATAGTTATTATCCGGAGTCACCAGCATGGCATTCGTATACCAGGATTGTTCAAATGAATATATCTTGACCGTTTCTCTAGTCAATAAGTGGACTGCATAAAGCGAGCTGTCTACTAAATTGGCTACATACAGCTGTGTCTCGTCCGGGCTTATCGCAAGGTTCAGCAGGTTAGACGGCACTCCTCCGGTAGCCACACCAACAGGAACTGACGCACCGGTAATGGTATTGGTTACGGGATCCACATAAGAGATCAATGCTGTTGATTCATCGGGGGATAAATGAGCGACATAAACGTAATTGGGAGAAGTGGACGTTTGGAATACGGACGCATTGAAATCGCGTTCGCTCACGGTTGGATTATAACCGCCAATCTGGCTTTCTACCCGCGCGCGCAGGGTGTAGGTATAGGAGCCAGCTGACGGTTCGTCAACGAATGTCAGGGAGACGGGTCCCTTGAAGTTAATGGAGCTGCCGGTTCTGGTATGATCATAGATAACCGCGTTGGAATAGACGGGGTCACCATTTCGAAGAATTTGATACGTTATGTTCAGTACACGGGGCAAACCTGGCGGGCTGCTGAAGGCAAGCTGAAAAGCGGCATCCAGCTTAACGACCAGCTGATCCGTCGATACAAGCAAATTATGAATCGTATTCAAGGTTACCCACGCACCGGGCGTTCCTGAAGGAAATACGACCGGTGTCATTGAGCGGTTGTAGCCCATGACCGGGATTATTCCCGGACCATACCCCATCGGCCCGATGGGGCCAGCCGGTCCTGGCGCTCCCGCAGATGGATTGCCGGCAGCTCCCTGGGCTCCAGGCGGTCCAACAACTCCATCACCTGTTCCCGAAACGGGATACCCCATCATGCCTGCAGATCCTGCCCCTTTCGGACCTGTTCTGACTTGAAGATCAGAATCTCCCTTCGGCCCCGTCGGACCTAATGGTTCTATAATCATACGATGCACTCCCTCTCTGGAATCGTGAGCAGTCCCACAAAGTACCTAACTGGAATTCCGTTATGGATTATCTGGCTGCTGTCTCTCTATCATCTTTACAATATATGAAGTTTACAAGATTATGTCTTGGCATTTGCCTCAATTTTCTAAATCAGGGCAGCTGTAAACCCAAATAATAGATGCCAGTCTGGTATAGAAATTAAGCTTGTATTTCTGCTGACAGCTAGTGCAATAGAATGGGGCCTTGAGAGGAATCTCTCAAAGCCCCGCTTCATTCAGATCGTGATACGGCTATCATAGCGGTATCGGGGTTTGGCCCCGACAGCATCCACCTCCCGGGGCAAAAGAAATCCAGCAGCCCTGCGGATTATGTAGCGCAGCTCATTCTTGTGCCAAAAGGAGACGACATCAAATTCGTTATTGAGCGAGAGCTTCAAGCCGGCAAACTTTCTTTGTCCGGTGGGGTCAAGAGCATCCCCCGGCTGCAGCCACAAGAGATACGGCTCCGATGCGGCTTTATGTATAAATTGACATGCCAGACGATAGTCGACCTTTCCGGTAAAGGTATAAACATGCCTGGTAAAGCGTTTTGCGATTTCCACCGTATGGTCCGTGGATCCCCGATCCAGCACAACAATTTCATCAACAAGCCCGGCTGTCGACGAAAGCGAGGCTTCCAGCCGCTTCGCGTCATTATTTGTTGTCATGCATAAACTGAGCCGGATGGGATCCTTCTCGATTAGTTCTCGAATGGGAGCCCCCCACTTGCTCTCCGCCTTCTTTTTGTTTTCTATAAGCAGATTCTGTAAATTCATTGCCGGCAGCTGATTGCTGCTCGCATGTCCGATATGGTGGATGAAGGAATCCTGTACAATCAGCAATTTGTAGCCATTGCGGATCGCTCTCAAGGATAAATCGTCGTCTTCATAATTGCCTAAACCATATTGTTCGTCGAAGTGTCCGATATCTTCAAGAACACTTCGTTTGGCAAGCAGGCAAAAGCCAATGAGACGGCGTACCTCCAGGACCCTTCCTCTACGTTGTTCACAGTAGCTTTTCGCAAAGCTCTCCATATCTTCAATAGCCTTGTAGTCCACCGCGATTTGTTGATTGCCGCTTGCATAGTTCGTTACCGGACCTACCATTCCGACCAGGTCGCTGCTATACAGAGCTTCGATTAAAGGCGTTAACCAGCCTGTGGGGACAATGGTATCGTTATTGAGAAATAGAATGTTGTCCCCTGTTGACACCTCAAGACCTTGATTGCAGCCTTTGGCAAAGCCGAGATTATGCTTGTTGGCAATCAGGACGATGTTATCCAGACGTTTGAGAAAGTCAACCGTGCCGTCCGTGGAACCATTGTCAACAACGATGAGCTCGTAATCTTCCGATGTGCATCGTCTAATACTGTCCAGACAATCCGCCGTCACCGCAAGCTGATTATAAGTGAGAATAACAATACTGGTCTTCATATCCCCACCCCTTTACTTGTTCTCATCTCCTGGCCATGTAAGCTCCACATAGCCGGCACCCAGCAATTCTTTGTAGTAATTTCTGTTGTAAATCATGCTTGGATGTGACGGATAGTAATGCAAGGCCACTTCATTATGGTAGTTGGCTTTGTGCGAATCCCCCAATCGGTCATAACACAAACACAGCTGCAGATGGGGCAGCCAGGTGGAAGAAACCGTGTCCTTCATTCCCATCGACTCTTCACGATCCGGCAGGGCTATGGCTTGCTCGTACCAGTAAATGGCCTGGATATAACGGTTTTCCGCGAAGAAATACGATCCAAGCCTGCAGCAGAACTCAGACCGCGGAATATCATACTGGAGAGTTCTGCAGAGGGCTGCAAATTGCATCTGTTTATCTCCCAACCGTTCCCGGCATTCGGCCAGCTTCAAGCAAGCCTGAAAATTATCTTCAATCCACCCCAATCCGGTTGCCAGAAAACGCTCGTAATAATCGCAGGCTTCCTCATTGAAAGCATGTTCACGAAGCTCATTCGCGTAATAATATAAATCCCGTGGGGAGAACGCTTCCCCCTGTTCGGCACGCTTGCGGTATATCCGTAAATTCCGGTCGGTGTGCGGCTTATCCTTCTGATGGGTGATGCATACTTCGCTGGCAAGCGAACTGCCGAATACCGCCAGATATTCATGCACTGGCCCCAACCACAGAAAATGGCAATCGCGTCTTACCAGACGGTTGCGTCTCAAGCTGGAGGTTACCTTCCCCTCACTGTCAAAGGCAAGATTGTATGCCATGCTTACCGATTGGATATCGGGTTTGAGCGATGCCTTCAATTCCTTGAGAAGCGTCCGGTCCTTCTCCTCAATGTAATCATCGGCGTCAAGCCACAGAATGTATTCGCATGCCGCTTTGCTGAAGGAATAATTTCTCGCTGCCGCAAAATCGTCGATCCATTCGAAATCGTAGACCTTCGCTCCCCATGCTGCGGCGATTTCCTTGGTTTTATCCGTTGATCCCGTATCTACAATGATTATTTCATCAGCAATATCCTTGACACCGGACAGGCAGCGCTCCAGAATTTTCTCCTCATTGCGGACAATCATGCATAGACTGATCGTAATCATGGGCTTCCTCCCAATTCTCATCATCTATATTTATATAAAATATATAGAAATAACATCGGATGTAGACCATCTCAGGCGGCGAGCCGGGCACTACCGTAAATACTGAAAAAGACACCGACGGTTTGTCAGTGTCTTTATTTCACGCCTTATAGCCATCGATTTCAAAGAGACGGCACCAACTTTTATCCTGCTACCTTGCAATCCATAAATCAAACCCGGGATTTGGTTAACTTCAAACAGCTGGCATATCGCATCCTCAGCAGGTAATTATAAAGAGGATCATGCCCCTTCTCCGGCATGATCCTCTTTATGGTTTCCCCCATGATACCGTGACACTTAAATGTGCCTACTTCCCAATATATTATTCTGGATACATAATAGCATCACTGCCAGGCGGACCATCAGAGAGTCACATCATACTTGAATTGAAAGCAGGTGCAATAGTGGAAAATCATCAAACGAATGCAGAAATCAAACCACCGGTTTTTGAAATCGGCCTCTATACTTTCGGGGATCTGGTTCCCAATCCGGACGGGGGGCGAATCATCCCTGCACGGCAGCGCATCCGGGAAATCGTGGATGCCGCTGTGCTTGCCGATGAGGCCGGACTCGATATCTTTGGCGTAGGCGAGCATCATACGCTGGAATTTGCCATATCCTCCACCTCTGTCGTACTGGCCGCAATCGCACAGCTCACGAAGCGAATCCGGCTGACCAGCGCGACCACAGTACTGAGTACCATTGACCCGGTCCGGTTGTTCGAGGATTTCGCCACCGTGGATTTGCTGTCGGACGGACGTGCTGAAATTATTGCCGGGCGTGGAGCGTTCGTGGACTCCTTCCCCCTGTTCGGCTACGATCTTGACGATTATCACAATCTATTCGCCGAGAAAATCAGCCTGCTTATGAAGCTGGGCGAGCAAGAGCGGATCACCTGGAGTGGACGTTACCGCAGCGCTCTGAACGATCTGGAGATTGCTCCGCGTCCGAAGCAGCCTGAATTGCCCATATGGATAGGTGTTGGAGGAACACCGGAGAGTGCCGTGAATGCGGGCCGTCTTGGACTTGGCATGGCGCTTGCGCTGCTCGGCGGACCTCCCGAGCGGGCAAAGCCCCTCGTTGATATGTACCGGCAGGCAGGTCAATTAGCGGGTCATCATCCATCGAAGCTGAAGGTCGCAGTCTCCAGCCACGGTTATGTGGCCGAAACCTCCCAGCTTGCGAGGGATGAACTTTATCCGTATTACAGCAGCTATTTCGAGCAATTTCTGGGTAAGCGGACCGGAAGGGGAAGAATGTCCCGTACCGAGTTCGAGCAGTCAGCCAGACCTGGCACCGCGCTTGCTGTCGGCAGCCCACAGGAGCTGATCGAGACCATTCTGCACCAGCATGAGCTTTTCGGGCACAGCCGGTATATGGCCCAGCTTGATATTGGAGGGATGCCATACTCCAAGGTCGCGAAGGCGATTGAATTGCTGGCTGCTAAAGTCGCGCCTGTAGTAAGGCGCGAGCTGGCACGCTGACAGCATCGGAATTCCAAGTGTAGGACACCTTATTTTATTTTCCAGCGGTTCTTTATTTATGATGCCCAGCATTTCATGATCTTCAATGAGACTGCAGATGTAATGTCAGTGAAAAGAGCAGAACCCCGGTTTTGAAGGCTCTGCTCTTTTTGCTGCTCTGCTGCTCTTTTTTATGATTTATCTTCAACCAGCGCCAGGCAGACACCGGACGGGGTTTGTAATGGACAGATTCAAGGATATGGCGTTCCTTTCCCATAATCGTTGAACCCGCTTGCGACCGCATCACAGCATATCCACATAATATGATTGGCAAGACCGGTTTAACACTGGTATAGCTGCATCATAACTTGCGGTCCCGTTGAACCTTCGCATGAATTTCATGCGGCATTAACCAGGCTGTTATGCAGCTATCAACAGTAGCTTCGGAGATCGGCAAACATACCGACTTTAAGCACTATCGATCGTCAGACTATTTCAACTCTTCCAAATTCCTGGTCAGCACCATCCACCGCTCCGGCACATCCTCCACTTGATCCACATAAACCGCCTTCAAATAATCCGAGACGTTCATCACCCTGTCTTCAACCAGCACCTCCCGTATTTCAGACGGCTTCCCTGGCACCAGGTTATTCAATACCGATTGGAAGCGATCCAGGGGCAGGAACATGGCCGGACTTTTTCTGTAGGAGCAGAGATTGGGATAACGCGGCGAGCTCCCCGAGTCATACTTGGATAGCCTCACTGCGGAATAATGCCCCGCCATCAAAGCATATGCATCAAATTCCAGCACGGCGAACCGTTCATCCGGTTCTCTTCGCGCATAGGTGTCCATCATTTTCTGACAATCCTTTAAAGTTGGCCAGAAAAACACATGCCGGTCCAGACAAGCCCGGAATTGTTCCAGAGTTGTTGCAGGATCAATCATACTGTCTGGAATCCTGAGATGTGTATTCACGATGATGGATAGACCATTATAATTCACGTTTACGGGCTTTAGCCGGCGCTCGCCGGAAATGTCGCGGCTTGCTTGACTGCTGGACAATAGAGCGTCGAAATAGGCGATAGCCGGCAGATTGCCCGCCCTTGTAAAATGAAACAAGGACTGCCTGTTTTTTGCTTTTGTTATGGCGGTTACAATCGTATCGTTCATGGCTTCAGCTCCTCCGCTCAATCGGGTATCCCCAGCTTATCATTATTCCCTTGTACGATGCACAAGCATTCCCTCAGCGCAAAATAGTCTGCAATCACGCTCCCGGAGCCGATGGTCTTCCAGCAAAAAACACTCCTCGATTAAGCATGTGAGAAGTGTTCAATGATTCTGTTGTGTATGCGAGTCAACTTATTAAAGAGGACCGTTCCGGTGCACGTACACCGCCGCCTGGGTGCGGTCGTCCACCTCAAGCTTGGCGAAAATATTCGTAATATGCGTCTTGACGGTCTTGACGGCGATCGCCAGCTCTGCTGCGATCTCGTGATTGGTTTTCCCCTCCGCAATCAGGCGCAGCACCTCAATTTCCCGCGCCGTCAGCGCATCATGGGGCAGCTTCTGCGGCGCGCGGCGCATCTTGGATAGCACTTTGCCGGTCACTTCCGCTTCCAATACCGAATCTCCTCTGCCCGCGGCGCGGATCGCAGCGGCAATTTCACGGGCTTTCGTAGTCTTGAGCAAATAGCTGAGTGCTCCCGCTTCAATAACCGGATACACCATATCGTCATCCATGAAGCTGGTAAGAACAATCACCTGCGGCGCATCCGCCAGCTGGCATATTTGCCTGGTCGCTTCCACGCCGCCCATTCCCTTCATGACCAGGTCCATGATAACCACATCCGGCTTCAATTCCTTGACGAGCTTGACGCCTTCTTCTCCGCTGGCTGCTTCTCCGACAACCTCAATATCGGTCTGTATGTCCAGATAACTGGATAAACCCATCCGCACCATTTCATGGTCGTCAACCAGCACTACTTTTATGCTCATGACTGCTTATCTCCTTCGTTCCCGATAATCGGCACCTTCACTTCCACCTGTGTCCCTTTGCCCGGGGATGAAACTACAGTCGCCACGCCTCCAATTTCATTGGCCCGCTCCTGCACGGTTTTTAATCCATATGAGGAGGACTTGGCCGCATCCCGATCAAAACCAATGCCGTTATCCGTTATCCGCAAATGCACCTGATGGTTGTACAAGCCAAGCCTCACGGTTGCGGAAGTGGCTTCCGAGTGCCGGAGAATATTGGACAATCCTTCCTGGGTAATGCGGAACAGATGATCCTCGACGCCTTTTGGCAGTCCCTCCACGAGTTCAATCTCGGACCGTATCGTGAGTGATTGCTTGTCCGCCATCTCCTCCAGAAGCTCCTCGAGACCTTCCTTCAGCGATTTCCCCTCCAGTGTCGCCGGACGAAGCTGCCTGAGCAGCGCCCGCATTTCATGTTGCGCATTTCCTGCCATTTTCTCGACCATCTCGATTTGCTTCCTTGGTTTCTCCGCATTCAAATCCGCGCTTTCCACGAGCGCCGAGGTCATCAGCGAAATCGCAAACAACTGCTGGCTGACCGCATCATGAAGCTCGCGCGCCAGCCTCTGCCTTTCTTCGACGATTGCCGATTTTTTCAGCTGCTCACCCATCTCCGCTTTCTCTGTCGACAGCTTCTGCAGGGAAGCAACCTGCCGTTCAAGTTGGTCGGCCATTTCGTTGAGACGCTGGGCCATCAAGCCAACCTCATCGTCCTCGCCTTCCCGCATCTGCAGACGATGGGAGAAATTCCCTCTCTCGAACAGGGTGATGGATTCCAGGAGCCGCCCCATTCTTTTCTTCAGCGTATTGCCGTAGGCCCATCCCGTAATCGCCCCGATCAAGGCGACAGCAACGCCCAGGATGACGACCACCGGAATGTTTTTCTTCTCGATCCACCATAACAGGCGAAAATCCAATTTATAGAAGATGATGATTCCGCATAAAGCAGCGGCGAACATAAGCAGCGAGAAACCGATTGCATATAGGGTAAGCTTCCATCTGATGCTGACCAGCCGGTTTATTTTCATGTTATAAATACCTCACAGCCATATCCCCGATTATTGTGCTCATGACAAGATTTATTTTCCTGCCGGCTTGCGGATAATTCGCCGTTTCCATCCGGAATCGGGGATTCACTCCCTCACGATTGCGGCCCAGAACATCCAGCGACCCATAATACACTGTAATATCCACATGGACTGCCAGATCATAGGGGAGATATACGGTCACATTGCCGAGCAAACGGTCCACGGTAATAACCCTCTCCCCTTCCGCCGCGATGGCTTGAGACAGATCGATATGCACGTCGCCAATCCCTCTCGGAACGGACAGATCCGTTAATACCACCGGGCGGATATATACATCTCCGAATCGCTCGCGCAGCGGGACCCGACTGGCAGCGCCGCGGCTCCGGCTTCCGGCTTCCGGTTTATTTTGCAGAAACGACCGTTTATTCAGCAGCAGAATATAACCCGCATAGATCAGGGCCGCACCGGCAAGCACACCTGGCAGATCCAGATCCAGTCCTTGCGACAGCAAAATCAGCGTGATTGTCCACGGGATAATGGCTGCCCACCTAATACGGGAGCGGAAAGTGGACAACAGCGAGCCCAGACTGAACCAGATTAAGGGATCGTAATATCCGTAGCCTGTTCCCGCAATGATCCAATAGATACCGGCGCAGACGGCGATATATCCGATGAACGGATGAATGAGCAGTCGTTTAAGCATCTTGTTTCCTTCTTTCTTCAGGAATCAGGCCCAATATTCACATCGCCGGTTTGCACATGTATGTCAATCGGGACCTTGCCCGTTCCGCTGGAAGCATGCAGCTGCTTGTCGTCCTGATTGATAATCTTGTCGAACGGATAATCAGCGTTTACGCTTCCGCCTTGGGCTGATGCATCCAGTTCAATGTCCGCTTGCTCAGGCAGAGACAGAGTGGCATCGCCTTCGAGAATATTGATGGCAATGGATCCTTCCGGCTTGCCCAGCCGCGCATTCACGTCGCCATCGGTGACTTCGGCATGCAATCCCCCCGAATAGCGGTCCAGATTGATTTTGCCTGCCGTCAGATTCACTTTTCCGACGCCGCCGGCAATGTTCGAAGCATTCATCTTGCCCGTCACGATAGCAGCGGTATAATCGCCTGAATAGTGATCAAGATTGATTTTACCCGTTACGATATCGAATGAGGCATGGCCCGCGTGCAGCCGTTCTCCCGAAAATTTGGATGTATACGCTTTGAAATCGAGCCGCTCCGCATTCACATCGCTCACATTCACATCACCTGACTGTAGCGTTATCGCAAGCTTATTCAGGACCATCCGGGCATCTTCCAATTGTCCGTACACATGGATATCCCCATCGCTGACTTCCGCAATCAAGCTATTCTTATAGAAGCTTGGAATATGAATGTCGAGGGTGGAGCCGGTCGGCAGGAGGCCCTTGGCCTTATCCTCCACAAGGACGTCGATTGAAATCCCCTCTTGCTTGAAGCTTAACGTGCCGCTGCCATGGAGTGCTGCTTCCATTTCTTGCGAATCGTCATCCGCAATGATGCGGATGTCTGCATTTGAAGCATTGATCGAAATCTGTTCAATCGTAACCGGGACGGCAATCCGCGCCTCCTGACTTCTCCACGTCAAGCCTTCTCCGGGGAAGGAAGCACCTATCATAATGAGGCCGCCCAGCAGGAGCAGAGCGCCGATTAGCTTCTTCAACCGCAACAACCTCCTGTAAGACGATGCCTAACCATCCCATTTTATCATCAGACGGCGCTTTTTCCATACGTACCTGGATCTGATCTTGTATAAGACCACGGTCTTAGAAAGTCTGAAGCGTCAACCGCCTTCCGGTCTTAGATGAATTACAACCTGAGGACGTTACGCAAGCCATTCTTCATGGTTTATTCTGTATACACCTGCAAGAGTACGGCAGCACCGCACCAGGCAGGCTGGAAAATTCGAAACGGAGTGACTGCTTATGTATAAGAAATGGAACCTGTTAAAAAATCACCTGCTGGCGCTCAGCCTGCTGCTGTCCATCCCCCTGCTCAGCATCGCTTACATTTATCTGAATCACAGCAGAGGCGAGCATACGTTCAGCCTTGTAACCGATCTGGACCAGCAAATTCCGTTTTTGAAAATATTCATTCTGCCGTACTTGGCCTGGTTCGTCTTTATATTAGCCTGCTTTGTCTATCTTGCCTTCCGGAATCGTCAGCTGTATATGCACACGCTGCTGCGCTTCAATATCGGGCTCGTCGTCTGCTACCTGGTCTATGCCGTATATCAGACCCATGTGCCGCGCCCGGAATTGGTCGTCATCGACTGGCTGGACCGGCTCGTTCAATATGTCTACAGCATGGATGAACCCTTCAACTGCTTCCCGAGCACGCATGTGCTGACCTCTTACTGCATGATGAAGGCCTTTATCTCGTCGCCCGGAATCAACCGGTATATCCGCATTGCGGTATCAGGCATGTCCATCCTTATTATCGCCTCGACCTTATTTGTCAAACAGCATGTGCTGATGGACATGGCAGGTGCGATTGCGGTTGTGGAAGTGATTTATTTTGTCGGTGCCCGAACCTGGGCACGAACCCGTGCAGGTGAAAAGCGAAGCAGAGTTCCTGTCCTTCCGTAATTGGGGGGGTGGACACTTTGCTCCGGGCCCCGAAGATACCATCCGTCCCGGTTCTCTCCTTGCTGTCCTCCATTTCCGGAATGCGTAGTATGTCTTGCTATACCAAGCCGAATGCATGCACAAGCAGGAAGCCGAGGACCGACAGCAGCACCGAGCCTATCCCTCCTGCGGCAAAGGGTCTCATACCCAGTCGGCGGAAGGTGCCGATGCTCACTCCTAGACCAAGGCCTGCCATCGCCATTGCCAGCAGCAGATAAGCTGCGATAATCATCTGTGCGCTAATCGCCGCAGGAATGATACCTAATGTATTCACCCCGCACATGAGCAGGAAGCCGGGAATAAACCACGGGAACGGGATCTCCCTCCAGCTTGTGCGGCCTTCGGCTCCGCTAGCATAACGGCGCTGCTTGCGCGCGGCCCAGATTCCGATAACCATTGCCACCGGCACCAGCATGACCACGCGTGTCAGCTTCTCAATCACCGCAAGATCAACCGCTTCCTGCCCACCTGGTGCGGCAGCGGCAATGGCATGAGCGACCTCATGAAGCGTAGCTCCCGAGAAAATACCGTACCCTGAAGGACTTAAATCCAGAATGGGATATACCAAGGTATAGATTAGGGTGAAAATCGTGCCGAGAATCGCAACCGTCGCAGCGGCAACAGCCGTTTCCTCCTTATTTGCCTTCATTTGCGGCGAGATTGCCACCACTGCGGCGGCTCCGCAAATCGCAGTCCCGCATGCCGTTAACAGGCCAAGCCTCTTATCAACGTTTAGCCACCTCGTCAGCCCGTACACAACCAGAATTGTAAAAAACACATCAATAACCGCAATGGCCAATACTTTGGGTCCAGCATGAACAATATCGGACAAGTTAAGCCTCATGCCCAATAAAATAATGCCGTACCGCAGAAGCTTCCTGCTAGAGAAGGAAATTCCGACAGCTGCAGATTCCGGCATCCTGAATATGGCTTTGCAGACGACGCCAAGCAAAATCGCGATCACAAGCTGGCCCATAATGCTTAGAAACGGCAGCATCGCCAAATATTTTGCAGCCACGGCAAGCAGCAAGGTGATTGCCAGCCCCTGTGTGAATCCCATACCATTATGCAGCCTGATGCTGCTTGTATTTGCTAGTGTCATTGTATCTCTCCCCAGGCGGATGACTTGATTTCATTATGGTTTATAGGGTTAACTATATAGCTCCGGGGATGGGAAGTGAAATTCCGATCTGTTATCCAAATCATCATTAATCCTTATGATTGCTTGATTGGCTTTTAGCCAATATAAAAACAAGCGCTGCCCTGTCATGCAGGGGAGCGCTTGTTGTGCAGCTGCCTTTATCCAGATAGAGCGAAATTACGTATTCTGCGTATACGAGCCTATGCGTGCCTGCAGGGGACGGGGGCTGTCTGCCGCGCGCATGCTGTCATAAGCTTGAACAGCGGCAGTGGCAACCTCTATATCCTGATCGCTTGTTCCGCCGCTCACCCCGACTCCTCCGTAGATCCGGCCATCTTTGATGAGAGGAATCCCTCCCCCCAGGATGACAATCCGCCCGTTATTCGTTGTATTAATGCCGAAGGAAGGTCCGCCGGGAAGTGCCGCCTGGGAGAGATTGACTGTCGGCATTTTCATCGCCACACTGGTCCATGCCTTGTTCAGGGCGATATCGATCCCGGCAATACGGGCATAATCCATGCGGTGAAAAGCAATCAGATTGCCTCCTTCATCAACAATCGCGATGTCCTCAGATACCCCGATCTCCCGGGCCTTCTTCTCCGCTGCCAACAGCAATGCTTTAGCCGTATCCAGCATAATCCGCATAGACGCATACACCCCTTATGACCATATATTAAGTAGTGTATGGTCATTTTCCCAGTGAAATGATCTAATATCTAAATTCTCCATGGCACCATTTAACACACTATTTAGTCGTAAAGTATGTTTTAATAAAAGAGAGCCAATATAAAATCTACAGCAAAGGAGCTCAGGCCTTATGCAAATCTCTTCATTCCTGTTTCCCAAAGACAAGGTTGCTTTCATCACTTCTTCCATGTCCATGAAGGAAGCGATGGATCAGCTGGAGCATCACCATTACTCGGCAATTCCCATTATTGACGACGACGGCAAATATATCGGCACCCTCTCGGAGGGCGATCTGTTGTGGAAGCTGAAGAATACCCCGGGTCTTACCTTTGATAATATGCAGCAGGTGCCCGTAACCGAAATAAAGAAACGCATCCATAATGAATGCGTCTCGATTAATGCGCAGATGGAGGATATGCTGGCCCTGGCGGCTGATCAGAATTTCGTGCCTGTCGTGAACAATGACCGTGTATTCATCGGAATTATCCGCCGTAAAGATATTATTGCCTATTACACTAAAAATATTACCGATTGACTGTTGCTTGGACCAGCATGGCATAAACACATTTTCCGGAAGAGAAACTCTGCAATCCTGCTGTCCTCCCGCAATCATGGGGGATAAGCAGGCAGCCTCTTCCTGCTATGATTGATGTACGACGGGCGCCGAATCCCCGCGGCCCGGCAGTACGGATTTTTCATACGATTTGACCTCGGCCAGCCATTCCTCGCGAACCGGAACCCCGCTTTGCTCGCAGTAGTAATCCCATACCGCTCCAAATGGATAGGATTTGAACTCTTCAGCCAATGCCAGACGTGTCGTATAATCCCCTTCGAGCTCCGCCTGCTTCAGCGCTTCAGCCGGCTCCAGCATGGCCCGCAGCAAGGCTTTAATTGTATTGCGCGTCCCGATCACCCATGCCGCCACACGGTTGATGCTGGCATCGAAGAAATCCAGTCCGATATGTGTGGTATCCAGCAGCTCATTGCGCACAAGCTCCCGGCCGATGTCCAGCAGCTCATCGTCAAGCACAACGACATGGTCGCTGTCCCAACGGACCGGACGGCTGACATGCAGCAGAATGCCGCTGGTGAACAGCGACAGTGAGGAAAGCTTGTTGGAAATCACTTCTGTCGGATGAAAATGTCCCGCGTCCAGACAGATCAGCTTATCATTCTTGATGCCATAGCCCATATAAAATTCATGGGAGCCTACCGTATAAGCTTCCGCACCGAGACCGAACAGCTTGCTCTCCACCGCATCAAGGTTATGCTTCGGATTAAGCTCCTCCGCAAACACTTCATCCAGCGCTTCCATAAGGCGGCGGCGCGGCGCGAGCCGGTCGGCGGGAATATCCTTGTAGCCGTCCGGGACCCAAACATTGGTCACACAGGTCTGACCCAGCTGCTCGCCAAAATAAGCGCCGATTTTGCGCGAGGCTTTGCAATGATCGATCCAGAACCTCCGGATTTCCGCATCCGGATGGCTCAATGTAAACCCGTCCGCGGATTTCTCATGAGAGAAGCAGGTCGGATTGAAATCCAGCCCCAGCCCCTGTGCCTTCGCCCAATCGACCCAGGATTGAAAATGGCGGGGTTCCAGCTGGTCCAGATCCACTTTTTCGTTCGTATCGGCGTAGATTGCGTGCAAATTGACTTTATGCTTGCCAGGAATTAATGAGAACGCTTTCTCCAAGTCCAAACGTAATTCCTGAGGCGTACGCGCAGCCCCCGGGTAATTACCCGTAACCGAAATTCCTCCGGTCAACTCCTGATCCTGAAACAGGAAGCCCCGGACATCGTCGCCCTGCCAGCAGTGGACGGAAATCTTGATCTGGGCAAGCTTGCGCAGAACCTCGTCCACATCGATTCCATGTTTAGCATACAGCTTTCGGGCATCTTCGTAACTTGATTCAATTGACATGGTCGAACCTCCTTAAGCGATATGGTGATACAGCATACTGTCCCGTACAAGAAGAAACGGCTGAAGCCATCCATTCTGTAGCTATGTCAAGTTTCTTCCCTCAGAAATATAAGAAAAGTATGATGGAATTTTATACTTTCTTATATTTTTAGATAAGCCTTCCCTTGATCATCTCACGTAACAGTATGCCATAATCACCTGCTCAATTCCACGTCAATCGGGACAATTTCAGTCAGAAAATGAACCTTTCACGGCAATCCCTGCCGAGTACTCCAGCGTTCCTGAAAGAGGTCATCAGAACCGTCCTGATCTGAAGATCGAATAGAGCAGCCACATAAACAGAAACCCCGCTATGACAAAACCGATCTCGATCGCCGGGATGTTCCACAGCATGCTGTTTTGGTGACTGATGGAAGAACCGATGATCAGACCCAGCATGATGATGCTGAAGGACAACAGCACAAGGCTGATTGACAGCCGGTTGCTGATCCGGTCCAGCTTATTCAGGATGCCGTCAATGCCCGAGACGCTGATCTCCAGCTTCAAATTGCCGTTATTCACGACGTTCAGCAGTCCTTTGATCTGTTTCGGAAAATCGACCAGGATCTCGCGGTAATCGGATACGTCCTTCCACAGCCGTTCTCCGATATTTTTCGGGTTGAAGCGCTCCTTAAGCAGTCGTTTGCCAATGGGCTCCGCCATCTGGATGATGCTGATCTCCGGGTCCAGCTTCTCGACAACGCCTTCCATCGTCAGCAGTGTCTTGCCAAGAAGAATCAAATCGGCGGGGATGCGGATTTGATGGCGGTAGGCCAGATCGAACAGGTCCTGCACCGATTCGCCGAGACTGACCTCGCTGAGTGCGACTCCATAATATTTATCGCGCATTTGATTGACATCTTTTCGAAGCTCATCCTTATCGACATGCTCGGTAATTACCCCCATATCGAAAAGGGACTTTATAATGGCGTCGGTCTTCTTGCGCATTAGACCAATAATCAAATTCGAAAAATGAAGCTTCATCTCCGGCGTAAGCCGTCCGACCATCCCAAAATCGATAAAAGCGACAACCTCGCCGGGCAGCACCAGCAGATTGCCGGGATGCGGATCCGCATGGAAGAATCCTTCAATAAAAATTTGATGCAGCACCGCTTGTATGAGGCGTTCAGCGATAATTTTATTATTATAATTCTTACTCATCAGCTGCTCGTTGTCGCTGACCTTAATGCCCTCGACAAACTCCATCACCAGCACCTTGCCTGAAGAATACGCCCAGTACACTTCGGGAATATAAATATTGACGTCCTTCTCGAACTGAGCGGCTATGAGCTCCGTGTTCTTTCCTTCGATCTTGTAATCCAGCTCATCAATCAGCGATTTGCCGAATTCTTCAATCATTTTTTGAATTTGATATTTTTTGGCCCAATCGAACCGGTTCTCCATAATGGCAGCCAGATTGCGGAGTATCTCCAGGTCGGTTTTGACCGTCTCGGCGATGCCTGGGCGCTGAATCTTGACCGCTACCCGTTCTCCGCTGGTCAGCCTGCCTTCGTGAACCTGGCCAATGGAGGCGGCAGCCGTAGGCACTTGATGAAAATCAGCAAAAATCTCCTCCATACGCATACCGGATTCCGCTTCGATGATGGCCTGTACATCGGAAAAAGGAAAAGCTTCAACCTGATCCTGAAGCTTTTCCAGCTGCTTGATCATCTCTTCCGGCAGCACATCCGAACGCGTGCTTCCGATCTGTCCGAGCTTGACGAAGGTCGGACCCAAATCCTGAATGACATTCCCGATCCGCTCCCATAGCGATAATTTGGGCGTTTTCTCGGATTGCTTCATGATCCTTGCGGGAAGGGAAAGCATATGGAAAATATCAATTTCCTCCACGATAAAACCAAAACCGTTGCGAATCAAAGCTATTGCGATATCCCGATACCGGTTTATGTGACGCACTCGTTTACCGAACATAGGGCTGGTTTCCTTTCAGTTGGCCTTGACGCCTACGCCTGATCCTCTTGCTGCTTCCCGGACTGTCCCTCTGTCTGAACTTCGCTCACATCTGCTTTCTCAACCTTCAGATCCTTGATCTGGGATTCCAGGCGCAGAATATCATCCTTGGTAGCGACATTCAATTCAACCAGCAGCAGCTTCAGCTGCTCCCGCACGATCCGTTTGAGCTCATTTTGCTCGTCCTCGCCCTTTTGTATCAGGCGGTTCAGCAGCTCCTTGGAGTCGCCAGGGGCGATCTCCCCTTTTTTCACCAGCTCTTCGACCGCCTTCTCGACCTTTTCCTTGCTTGTAATCGTAATGCCTACGCCGAGCGCCAATGCTTTTTTGATCAATTCATTCATCGTTACAGCCTCCCGTTCATCATTTATATTTACTAGCAAGAATCCTGGCTTTAGTACAGCTTCCCCTGAATATACAGATTGGTCGACAGCTTCATGACCGCGTGGGTATAGCAGATTTGACGCAGCGAGCGGCTGTTCCCGAAGTAACCGGGGTAAATCGCGTTCATGGTCGATTTCATCTTGTCATGAAGCAGCTCAAATACCTGCGCTTCACTGTAAAATTGCGTCTCGCGGCCCTGCAGCCACTCAAAATACGAGACGATAACGCCGCCCGCATTCGCCAGAATATCCGGTATGACGATACAGCCTTTATCCAGCAATATCTGATCCGCATCACCCGTAACCGGAGCATTTGCTCCCTCTACAATGAAGCTGGCTTTGATGCGCTCCACATTATCGGCGCGTATCTGATCCTCCAGCGCCGCGAGTACCAGAACCTCGACATCCAGATAGAGAATGTCCTCTCTGCCCCGGATTTCCGCTTTGACATTCGCTTCGGCAAGCCCTTCCGGCGTATTCGGCAGATCGCCATGATGCGTCTGTGCATAGCCGATGAGAGCAGGAATGTCCAAGCCTTCGGCATTGTATAAAGTGCTGTTGCGGTCGCTGACCGCCACAATCTTATTCTGCAGCTTCGTGCACTGGTAGGCTTCCAGGGCCACGATGGAACCGACATTGCCGAACCCTTGAACAGCCAGCTTCAGCGGTCGGCCGGCATGAGCCATAACGGTCTGGGCGAAGGAGTTGCTGCTGCCTGCAAACCCATGCTGTCCCTGAAGAAAATCATGGAGCAAATAGCGGAAGGTGAAATAAACGCCCTTGCCGGTCGCTTCCCTTCTTCCCAGGGAGCCTCCGTTAATGACGCTTTTGCCCGTGAAGCTGCCGCGATAGGGCTTTCCGGGATTAATGCTTTTATATTCAGCCATCATCCAGTCCATTTCGCGTTCGCCCGTGCCAACGTCAGGCGCTGGAATATCCTTGTCGGGTCCCAAAATATCGCTGAAATACTGGACATATTTTTTGCAGATGAGGTACAGCTCGCGTGCGGAATAGTTTCGCGGATTAATCGCAACCCCGCCTTTTCCGCCGCCAAAAGGAACCTCATGGAGCGCGTTTTTAAGCGTCATTAACGCAGCCAAATTAATAACTTCATCCTCGTTCACCGATTCGTGGAAACGGATGCCCCCTTTATAGGGCCCCAGCGTATCGTTATGCTGAGTCCGAAAAGCGGGAATCCTCGTCACCTCGCCATTGTCCAGCGGAACGCGCAGAAAGGACTTGTGCATGCGATTGGGAGTAGATAATATGGAGGCCAGAGATTTGAAGGCTTTCGCTCTGATTTCGTCCTGTAAAACCGGCAAATAAGCGGCGTCTTCCAACAGATTTTGTAAGGAACGCTCAATGACTGCGCTGGTCTTGCTTGTCATATGTATGGATCACCTCATATTTTGGATTGTCGTACGTTGCCTCCTCCAATTACAGTATAACCAACCTCGGGACTTTGACCAAATTTTTACTTGAGACAGCCGTATCCTTGGCAGAAGACTGCGGCGAAATAACAATAAGGCAGCCTCTTCCCGGTCTCAGACCGGGAAGAGGCTGCCTTATCCGTAAAACCCGGGGACAAGCATGGCTGCGCAGATGGAAGCCGCGTTTCATAATCTAACACTTCATCAGGCGGCTTCCGCAGGCTCCGCCAGCTAATCGCCGGTTATCTATATAAACGCCATCAGGCTCCTACAGCGTGAGCCATCCTGACGGATTTTCGAATCCGCACGGCCATTACGGCCGCAAACAAGCAGACAAATCCGGCCATCACGAACGGAACGGTATAGCTGCCGAGCCAGTCGCGCAGCACCCCTGCCCCATAAGCGGCAGTGGAAGCCCCTACCTGATGAGCAACGACGATCCAGCCAAATACCATTCCCGCCTTTTCTTTTCCGAATACATCGGAGGTGATCTTGACCGTCGGCGGAACAGTGGCAATCCAGTCCAATCCGTAGAATACCGCGAAGATCAGCAGCTGGGTGTAGCCCATACTGAGCGCGGTGGGCAGGAAGATCAGGGAAAGACCGCGCAGTCCGTAATACCAGAACAGCAGCCATCTGCTGTCGAACCGGTCGGACAGCCAGCCGGAGAGCGTCGTGCCTACAAGATCGAACACTCCCATCAACGCCAGCAGCCCTGCCGCTATGACAATGGGAATATCAAAATCGCCGCAGGCCGGAATCAGATGGGTGCCGATCAGCCCGTTGGTGGAAAACCCGCAAAAGAAGAAGGTCCCGGCGAGCAGCCAGAAGGTTCCGCTCCGTGAAGCGGAAGCAAGAGTCTGCAGCGGCGCAAGAAATAAATTTCCTCTGAATGGAGCCGGCCGTGTAATCTCGACCTCGCCTAGCGGAGCCGCTCCGACATCATAAGGGTGATTTCTCATCCATATGGCAACCACAGGGATCAGCAGCACAAGAACGGCTACAGTCGTAAAGATGGAGGCTCTCCAGCCAATCGCTGTCGTAATTTGCGCCAGCAGCGGGAGGAACAGCAGCTGGCCGGTAGCCGCGCTGGCCGTAAGCAGCCCCACCACTAATCCTTTATGCTTGACGAACCAGCGGTTTGCCACAGTTACGCCAAGAACATTGGCCATCATGCCCGTGCCCAGGCCGACCATGACACCCCACAGCAGGAAAAACTGCCAGAGCGCCGTCATCAAGGGTGTCAGCGAGAGACTGCCTGCCAGCAGAATCATGGCGATGACCATCATCCGGCGAATGCCGAAACGCGCCATAAGCGCGGCTGAGAACGGCCCCATAAGTCCGTAAAGCAGGATCTTAATGGATAAAGCTCCGGATACGGAAGCCCGGTCCCAGCCGAATTCCTTTTCGAACGAGAGCATCAACACACTCGGTATCGAATTGATTCCAGCGGAGACGAGCAGGGCCAAGAAGGCAATCAACACGACGATCCATCCATAATAAAGCTTTGATGCCTTTGCGGCCTCTGTCATCATTTGTTCCTCCCGAATGAATAAATGCTTCTTTACTGTAATATTAAATATTACAGTAAAGAACAAAAAAAATTTACAGCCTGGATTGCAGCTCCACACGACTTAGAATATCGGCAATAGTATAATTGCGAAGGTAGCTGCCCACCTGATCCTCCAATGAAATAAAAATGCCATCCATGGCGCTCTCAATATTGGCCCCGATCAGACATTGCGTATTGGGATTCGGAAATTTAGGCTTCAAAGATCCTTCCGAGGTAAGCAGATACAGTTCATCGAGCGTGACCTCTTCCGGCCTGCAGTTCAGCTCGAACCCGCCTCCGGCACCCTCTTTGGATTTGATATACCCTTTCTTGCACAGCATGCTGAGTACCTTGCGCACCCTTACGGGATGGACGGAAACGCTTCTGGCAATCCGGTCGCTTGGCGCTATATGTAAAGGCAAATGAGCCAAATAGGATAGACTGTGTACGGCTATTGTGAAATCGCTGTTCATACGCTGCCTCATCTCCATCGGTTGAATAACTATAATAATATTTGTTACAGTTACATCCGTCAAGAATTTTTTTCGTCCGGCATGCAGAATTTATTACGCGGCCTTTTCCGTTTGATTCAGGATTTGATCCGACTGTGGTACGATAATGTTTCAATATGAATGTTCTCTATTATTATCATCATAAGCGGCAAACGATACGATAGTTGAAGGAGGGACCGTCAATGGACCGCGCAGAACCTGAGTTTTCCTCAAGCTTCGCTTTGGATGAATATACGAACCGCTTCCTTACCGAATATCCCGTGAACTGCCAGCTCCGGACAGCTCCGCTTGGCCAGCGGATGCTCCATGCCCACAATGGCTTCGAATTATATTTTTGTCTGGATGGCTCCGGCTCCTACATCGTCGGAGATCGGCTGTATCCGCTCAAAGCTGGCACATTGACCATTATCCGACCTCACGTCGTTCATAGGCCCTTCACCGGAAAGCCCGAACAGCTGCACCGGTTCGTTGTTTCGATAGACGAAGCTTATATGGATGCAATCAACGCAGCCTGCTTCGGCTCTGCTCTGCCTATTTGTTCCCTGTTCATAGATGACGAATACCAATCTGGCCATTATTTTCTTTCCGCGCCGCAGCAATCGAAACTTGCCAGCCTTCTCTCGGAGCTTGAGCTGCAGCTCCAGAACAAGACTCCCTATGGCGAACTGGCTGTCCTCAAATCCATTGCTGAAATGCTAATGCTTATCATTGACCTGCAACAAAACGGCGCGGCCGGCATGAATCTGAGCGAGTCGGAAGATGAACGGATTGTAGGCGGGGTATTATCCTATTTGACGGCGCATTATCAGGAAAAGCTCCAGATTGAGGATCTGCTGCGGCTGTATCCAGTCTCCCGGTCCCGGTTGTTTTATATTTTCAAGGAAGCTACCGGAAATACCATCAAGCAGTTTCTGACGGATTACCGTCTGAATCAGGCCAAGCGGCTGCTGGCGGAAACCGCAATGCCGGTTACAGAAATAGCTCTGCACACAGGCTTCGGGGATATGTCGCACTTCTTTCATGTGTTCAAACGAGGGACAGGGCTATCGCCAAAAAAATACCGCGGAGAAGCCGCCGGCAGCCCAAAAAGGCAATCCGGTATGAACCGGATCACCTAAGAAGTGACTAACCTCGCCGTCCTTAGTCGGCAAAGCTGGTTTCCTCCCATCAAATATCAGAAACAGTGAGGACATATCTTACCCCTTCTGATATTTTAAAAAAACACCCGATCTGCGGAATCACTCTCTGCCAGGGTGCTTTTGCTACACTCGCTTGCCCTTCCCGCGTATGGCTTGAACGAGCAGCAGGAGAACCAATCCTTGACCATAGAGAGCCGGATAAATAGGAACCTCATTATAAGCCGCGATGCTGGCCAATACAGGCGTGCCGCCGGAAACGCCTCCGACTACCCCCTCCACCGAAATATAGGGGATCACCGCCTGCACGACGCGTTCTATGACAAAACTAAGCTGTTCATCGGGTTCAACAAGTCCCATATCAAGCGCTTTCGATATTCCGCAGCCAATTCCGGCGCTTCCGGAAATCTCGCGATAATAATCAGGGTGATCCATCACCGTACTCCATAAACCATCCGCCTGCTGGTAGCCTGCCAGACCTGTAATCAACCTGCCGTATCTTTCGATAACCTCATCGGGAATCTCAATCAGGGGAGCAATCTCCTCCAGGATCATGGGGACCCCAACTGTTACCCATGCGTTTGCTCTTGTCCAGCGGGCTGCGGACATATGGCTGCCGATATCGCAGTTCCAGCCGTGGAACAGCACTTGGGTCTGCGTATCCTGAAGCAGCCGCAGGTGAATCAGAACCTGACTCGCCGCTTCCTCCGCATAACGCTTATTGTCGAGCATGGAAGCGGTGCGCGCCAGAAAAAGAACAGCCATAAAGATCGTATCCGCCCATACCTGCTCCGAGAAGCTGGCATTCTCGGTAACCGTATGTTCAAAAGCCTCTTCCCGGGTACGGGGAGCTTCGGTAACCAGCCACAGGGCCACCCGCTCCGCTTCGTCCGCATACCAGTTCTCGCCTGTCAGACGATGCAAAGCCGGAAATATCGCATAGGGAGCAATGCTGTTTATAACTCTGGTTCCCTCCGCCTTGTCTTTGTTTTTCGCCACCCAGTTAACCAGATACGCCAGTATCTCCGGGTCCTGTACAGCTTCGTAATATTCCATCAAAGCAATGACGCCCACTCCGGGCACCCAATCCCATTGCTGAATGTCCATTCCCCATTGACCGGAATGATCCTTCTTCATCTGCTTCCATATTAAATCCCCATACCGCCGCATCGTCAAGCGCCTCCTCAAGATTTGCTGCCGGACTCTACAGCCGGCAACGCCACTTTACCATGTTCCGGCAGCAAACACTTGGGGGATCGTCCTGAAAATATGGGTAAACGTCCACAGGGAACCAATTCCGGCTTCCTTGAGAAAGACCGGATACCTTACTTGGCTTGATGCTTGAGCAGCAGATCTGTCAACGTATCAATTTGTCCGTAAGTCGAGACGGGATCAAAATAAAAATAAGTTTTATAATCGAGACTGATCACATGCCCCTCTTTGACGGCCTTCAAGCTTTTCCATACGGAGCTTGCCATTAATAATTTCAGAGCTTCATCCGTTCCGTCAGGGTAGGAGCTCAAGAAGATATAATCCGCATTCAAATACTCGGGGAGCACTTCAAGCGATACGGTCTTGTATTGCTCGCCACTGTCAATTACATCTTTTTGCACAAGCGGGGGAGCCTTGAAGCCAAGGACATGATAAATGGCCTCTCCCCCACGGCCGTAATTATCGCCTAGCATGGCAATGGTTTTGCCGTCCGTTTCGAGAAGCGACGCGGTCATACCCGGCTCCACGATCCCTTTCAGCTTCTCTTTGGCCTGCTTGGCCTTGTCCTCGTAATCAGCCTGCCACTTCGCGGCTTCCTCCTGTCTGTTCAGCAAATCGCCGAACATGGATACTTCCTCACGGATATTTTTGATGGAATCGTAAGGAATAAGCAGCGTCGGCGCGATTTTGGCCAATGCATCATAGCTGTCTATCAGTGTATCATTGATGACAATCAGATCCGGTTCAAGCGCTAGCACCTTTTCCAACGAGGCAGGCGAGCCGATGTCCGTAATGGTTTGCTCCTGAGTGGTCAGGAACGGGCTTCCCATCCACCACTCCTTGCTTCCGCCAATCGGATGAATCCCCAGAGACAGCAGCGTCCCATGGTAATAACCGGCAACGATCCGCTGCGGATTGGCGGGAATTTCAATATCCCCCTTAACTGTTTTGACGATTCTGGTGTCTGATCCACTCTGCGCTTCTTCTTCCTTCTCCCCATCGGCTGCCGCTGAATCAGACCCGCTGGCATTCGTACCCGCGGCGTTTTGCTGTCCATTTGCAGGTGCAGGTTTCGAACTCCCCCCGCAGGAGCTTACGATAATTGCGAATACGATGAGCATACCTAATATTCCTGTTCTACGTGAAACGTGAAGCATACTTATCCCCCTTCTTAATTGTTAATGATTATCATTATCATCGATAATGATAACAAACATCCTAGGAATCGTCCATCCAAAATCTGACGAATATTGGTGGCATTCGTGAAATTATTGCCGTAACACCTCTTCCGTCTGCAGTTCCCGGGACGAGTTATTATGCCATAATAACTCGGTTTCAGCTAAGCCGCGTATCTTCTCCATATTGAAGTAAATGGACAAAAAAAAGCCTGCCGATCAGAAATCGGCAGAGCCTTTGGATGGGTTCTACACCCGATACTTTTGATCGTGTTCTTTATCCTACTAGACGGTTCTTGTCTCCAGACATTTCTCAAGAATAGCCATGCGGATAAACAGGCCGTTCTGGGCTTGCCGGAAATAGCCTGCCCGGGGGTCGGCATCGACCTCCGCTTCGATCTCTCCCGCGCGGGGAAGTGGATGCAGGATAAGGGAATCCTTCCTCATATGCTCCAGCAGATGACGGTCAATGATATATTTTCCTGCCGCAAGCTGATACTGCTCCATCGACGGGAACCGTTCTTTCTGAACGCGTGTCTGGTAGAATACATCAGCCGTTTCCGCCACCTTGGTCAAATCGCCGGTTTCCTCGTAAGCTACCCCCTTCTCGTCCAGATAATGCTTGACTGATTCCGGGATCCTGGCATTATCAGGGGCGATAAAGGTGATCCTGACATCCTTATAATTCGACAACAAATAACTGAGCGAGTGCACCGTACGCCCATAGGTCAAATCGCCAATCATGGCGATATGCAGACCTTCGATCCGTCCCAATTCCTTCTGAATGGTGTACAGGTCCAGCAGCGCCTGGGTGGGATGCTCTCCAGAGCCATCGCCCGCATTAACAACAGGAACTCTCTCCGAGACCGCCGCCGCGCGATGCGCCGCACCTACATCCGTATGACGGAGCACAATGACGTCGCAATAACCCGAAACGACCCGCACCGTATCCTCCAGCGTTTCTCCCTTGATCGCCGAAGAGAACTGTGCGGCGTTCTCCGTTCCAATGACGCTGCCTCCAAGACGGTACATCGCCGATTCGAAGGAGAGCCGGGTTCTGGTACTGGCTTCAAAAAACAGGGAGCACATAATTTTGCCTGCAAAACGGGTTGTCCCGCCTGTCGCCACAATCTGTTCCATCTGTGCAGCGGAGCGGAATAGATCTTCCAGCGCCGCTCTCTCAAATTGCTTCGAACCAATGACGTGAAATGAGGGATTCATAGGGTTTCGTTCCTTTTCCGGCAGCGAATTCAAGCTTCGTGCCCTTGATAGTTGAATTCATTCAATTACCGCTATATAAAGTGGATCACTCTTAATCGGCAGGCATGCCAAAAACTCCCGACCTTTAGAATTATAACGCAATTCCGGGCCGGGAGGTATCCTTCTTTATTCAGGTTTGCTTGACAGTGCGGCTATCCTTTTCTTGCGATAATTTCCATATTTTTGATCCGCTGCGGTTGAACAGGAGAAGGTGAGCGAATTCGTCAGATCGACAAGCGTCAGGCGGCAGCCGTGCTTCGCTCCGGTATCAATCCCAAGCTTCCGGTTCGCCTGCCACAGCTCTCCCCGCTCCGCCCCGAGCCTATGTGTTGGCGTATGGCCGAACACCACCGTCCGGCGGTCCGAATGGGGATACCGGTGAAAAGGATCTCTGATTTCCGTCAAATCCAGGATCGTCTGCTGCTCCAAAGAAACCCCAGGCCTGATCCCGGCATGCACGAACAGATAGGAATCATGTCCGGCATGCAGCGGAAGCGACAGGATATACTCGCACCAATCCTTGCGGCGGGCCACCTCCGCCTTCTTCAGGCCTTGAAACTCCTTGTTACCCGCAAGTGCAACAGCACCTTCTCTTGTCAATGCCTGAACATAGTCCAGCGTATGGAAGGAAGCGATGTCGTCATCAACATAATCGCCAAGCAGATAAAGACGATCGGAACGAGAATCATAATCCGCTGCTTCAAGCAGCAGCTTCAAGCCTTCCGTATGTCCGTGAATATCCGAAATAACCAATAAACGAGACAAGGTATTTTAACTCTCCTTCGTATCCAGGGCATAAACAAACGTCAATGCGACCGGTATTTCAGCATAAAGCTCCGCTCCAATCGAAACACGGCTGCTGTGGAGGACGGATAAACGCTGCCCGTCTTCCGTTTTGACCAGAAGCCGCCACTGATTTCCCTCAAAAGCACAGTGAATAACCGAAAGAGTCAGCCGGTTGGAGCTTGCCGACCAGGATGTCTGAAGCCCTTCGGTCAACGTAATATCTTCCGGACGGATCATGACTTCCACCCCGGAACTTTCATGAAGCGGTACCGTTTCATTGGCGAATGCGTATTGAAAAGTCACGCTGCCAATCCGCACACGGGGTTCACTATCGACATAGGTGATCATCCCCTTCAGCACATTGGTCGCGCCCAGCAGCGAGGCTGCCCAGCGCGAAGCCGGCTTGCGGTAGCACGCCTCCGGCTCATCAAGCTGATCCACCTGGCCGCTCCGCATAATCATCAGACGATCCGCAAGTGAAAATGCCTCGCTGGGATCATGTGTCACATGAAGTACGGAAATACCCAGCTGGCGGAACAAATAAGACATCTCCGTGCGCATATCAATGCGCAGCCGCATGTCAAGGTTGGATAAAGGCTCATCCATCAGGAGCAGCGAAGGGCGGGTTGCGAGCGCCCGGGCAATCGCCACACGCTGCTGCTGGCCTCCCGACAGCTGTGGAGGAAATCGTCCTTCCAGCCCTTGCAGCTGGAGCAGATCCAGCAACTCCCCTATTTCCTTGCGCTGTTCCTGTGCGCTCATCCGTTTGCGCCTCAGTCCATAGGCGATATTATCGTAGACCGTCATATGCGGCCATAAGGCATAATCCTGAAATACCATATTGATGCCGCGCTTCTCCGGTGCGACAAAACGGCCCGGAGCCGCGACAGTCTGGCCGCGCAGCCGGATTTCTCCGTCATTCGGGGCGTCCAGTCCGGCAACCAGCTGCAGGAGTGTGGATTTCCCGCAGCCGGAAGGCCCCAGTATACTAATAATTTGCCCTTCCTCCAGCTTGAAGGAAACGCCCTTCAGCGCTGTGAATGAGCCATGCTTCTTCACCACGGAGTTTACTTCCAGAACATCAGTCATGCAGTTGTTTCTCCTTTCTGCGGAACGCCAGCTCAAGCAGCAAAATAATCAGAATGACGAGTCCGCCGCCAAGCATCGTTGCCGCAGTGGCATAGCCGAATTTTAAATCTTCAAAGCCTTTGTTGATCGCCACCGGCAGCGTCATGAAGTTAGGCGGGTACAGGATGGTCGACACCGCAAGGTCGAATACGCTGGAGCCAAAGGCGGCAAGCCCTGCGGATAACAGAGCCCCGCGGACAAGCGGCAGCAGAATTTCATGGCTGCGCCTGATGAAGCCAACGCCCTGAAGCTCGGCGGCATGTATCAGCTGGATCGGAATTTTCGTTAAGGAGCCGACAATGATACGCGTAATGATTGGAATAGCGCCGGCAACGCTGGCTAATACCAGAATCCAGGGCGTTCCGTATAACAGCAGTCCGATGTTCTCCAGCCATGCTTGATTCCAGACGAAAATATATCCGATGCCCAGCACGACACCCGGAACTGCCAATGTAACCAATGAAAAAATATCGATCAGCCGCTTCCAGCGAAAACGTGAATAAATCAGCACATAAGCGACCAGGAATCCAATAATAAGACTGATAACCGCGGTTGAGCCGGCAATCATCAGAGAATGATACAAGCCCTGGAACAAGGCCTGCTTGTTGACGAACAGCTCCCGGTAATAATGGAGCGTCCAGTTGCTCCAGACAAAGCCTCTGGAAATATTATTCATAAAGGACACAGCCACATTGGTTCCCATAGGTATTCCTATTACAAGGATGAGAAACAGGACATTCCCTGCTGTGAGCAGCAGACCTTTGCGCCCCATCTTCTTGGGTACAGCTGCTGTTGCGCGGGAAGAGAGAAAATCAAATCTGGCTTTGCGCAGCGCATAGAACTGCACGAACATGGCAATCGCAATGAACAGAACCAGATAAAAAGACAATACGCCCGCCATATCAAACCGGATCGGCGACGTATAAATGGCCGAATAAATAGAGTAAGGCAGCGTCGGAAACCGGTACACCGCCGCAAGGGCAGATGGCAGCCCGAAATCGCCGATCGTATCCATAAACACAAGCGCGGCACCGGCCAGAAATGCCGGCAACAGAAGCGGCACCCAGATGGTCCGCCACACGGTAAAGGGACTGGCTCCGCACAGCTTGGCTGCGCCTCCCAGCTGATCCACCTTCCATTCCATGGCCGTGTATACACTCAGGTAGGCAAAAGGAAATTTACTCAGCACCATAATGGCGACAAGCCCGGCGGGTTGGAATACGAGAGAGGTCACCCAGTCCCAGCCAAATATTTTATGTGCAAAGCCATTGGAGGAAGCGAACAGAACCCAACCTTGGGCAAGTATAAAAGAAGGGGTAATCAATAACACCCAGACGGACAGATCGAGCCATCTTGCCGTAGGGAATGACCAGCTTGAACGCAGCATGGCAAGGCCCCCGCCAAGTAAAGTCGCAAATACGGTCGTGCCGCCTGCCAGCAGCAGGGAATTCAGCATGGACTGCCGCCACAGCGGCCGGCTGAATACATCAAGCAGCAAGGAGAGATTACCGGGATTCCAGTCGCCGAAGAAAACGCCGGGGAAAACAACCTGGATCATTACGGCTGCCAGCGGATAGAGAATAAGCAAAGCCAATATTGCAGATACGAGCCAGCCCAGAAAGTTGGGAGACAGGGACGGCCTCAGCCGCCCCTGCCCTATGTTCCGATTATTTGCTTTTATCATACAGCAGCCTACTTAACCGATTGGTCAGCGAACCATTGCTTGATTTCGGCTTCATGTTCAGCTGCCCATGGCGCTTGCGCATAGACAAGCTTCGTATCCTTGGCACGGTCTTCCTTGGCATTAACGCCGACAGCGGAAGGCTCAAAGTAGCTTTCTGCTCCCTGATCGATCAGGTACTGCTGCGTTTTGGGATCCAGCAGGAATTCAATGAATGCTTTGGCAGCCTTCATATGCGTGCTCTCCTTCTGAATGGCTGCGACACGAACGGATGCCGGAGCACCTTCTTCAGGCCAGACGATTTCGATCGGCTCTCCATCCTTCTTGAGCGTATAAGCATTGCTTTCCTGGATGGCCGCCACCTGAATCTCTCCGCCGGCTACGGCAGTAGCGACATTCGGGTTTTTCGGATAGACATGCATACCGTTGTCCAACATTCCTTTGAAGAACGTTTTCCCTTCATCCATCCCCTTGTTCTCGAAGAACCAGGATACGAAAGGATAGGCAGGAGCCGCTACGGCCGGATCGGCCATGCCGACGAGTCCTTTATATTCCGGCTTGGCGAGATCCGCCCAGCTTTTTGGCGCTTTATCGGCCGTAATCAATTTCGTATTGTAAATAATGACGCCCGCAGCATGTACGCCGGTCGGGAAATAGGCATTGTTGGCAGGTACGATCGGTTTTGTAAAATCAGTCAGGTTCTTGAGGTTCTCCGGCTGCCAGCCTTCCAGCAGTTGGCCTTGCTCTCCCAGTGAATGAATGGAAGGCAGAGCATCCATCCATACAACATCCCAATGCGGATTTCCTTTTTCCGCTTCGATACGGGACATCGTTTCAGCGCCATTGCCGACTACAAGATTCACTTTGTAACCCGTCGCTTTTTCAAATTCTGGTCCGATAATTTCATCAAAGTCATTCAGATAAACAGTCAGCGGCTCATCGTCGGACTTGTCATTCGGATCCTCAGCAGGAGCATTTACTGCCGCATTCCCAGCTGCATTCTCCGCAGTGTTTCCTGCGGTATTGTCTGCTGTGTTTCCTGCAGCCGTTCCAGTTTCATTGCCCGACGCGTTGGCATTTCCTGCCGCCGCATTCGCGTTTGTGTTTGTGTTTGTGTTTGTGTTGCCGGCCCCATTGTTGCTCCCGCATCCTGCCACTGCCAGCACCAGCGCCAGCATGAACAGGATAGTCCCCGCCTTTTTACTCCACATTTTACGCATTTCTTTAAATCCTCCCTAAATCTTTTTCGTTTTACTAGACTTAGAATAGTCGAGTTTTGTTTACTTGAAATTAACGCCGTATATTGATTTTGTTAACGTTATCTTATTATATTGATAGAAACATAGATACTATCTATAATAAGGCCAAAAGGAGGCATCACGATGAACATACAACAGCTAAAGGTCTTTGTAGCCGCCGTAAACTATAAGAATCTGACCGAGGTGGCCAATCAATTGGGCCTGAAGCAGCCCACCGTCAGCTTTCATATCAAGAAGCTTGAGCAGGACACCGGGGTAGAGCTGTTCATCAAATACCACCGGCAATTTCGCCTTACGAATGCCGGCGAAGCGCTTCTGCCCTATGCCGAGCGGATTGTGACTCTGTTCGAACGCGCCGGTCAAACGCTGGCCGACTACCGCTCACACCGCAAAGGCCATATCCGCATCGGCTCCAGCTACACGCCGGCCACTTACCTGCTTCCGCCGTTATTGTCCAGCTTCAGCCAGAACTATCCCGATGTCTCGCTGCAGCTGACCGTCAAAAAAGCCGATCTCATTGTGGATCTGGTGAAGAACTTCGAGCTGGATCTGGGTATTGTTTCTCATACTCCGATGGAGGACGATCAGATCGAGCTGCGCCCGTTGATGGCCGATATGCTCAAGCTGATTCTTCACCCTCATCATCCTTTGGCAGCCAAGGAAGAGATAACGATTCATGATTTGCACGGGCTTCCCTTCCTGGTTCATGAACCGGGCTCCACCTCGCGCAGGCTTGCAGATGAATGGGCAGCCGAGAATGGGATGAAGCTTGCCGTCAGCATGGAGCTTGGCGCGATTGAGCCTATCAAGGAAGGCGTGCGCTGCGGGATTGGAATCGGCATTCTGCCGCAAAGAAGCGTGTTGAAAGAGGTCGAACGGGGAGAGCTGGTGATGAAGGGTCTGCCGAATTATATCAATCACCGGTTTATTTGTCTTGCTATCCGCAAGGAAATGGAGCTTCCCGCTGTCGTCAGCAGACTTGTCGATCACTTTTCTGATATAATGTAATAAATACCAATTTGATAGGCAGGTGCTGCTTTTAGCATGGCTAAAATATTCGCGGTATGTATGAACAAAGGCGGTGTGGGCAAAACAAGTCTTGTGACTCATTTGGCCGCAGCGGCTTCCTCCCTGTTCCCGGACAAAAAGACGCTGATTATAGATACCGATGCCCAGGGCAATGCAGCCGTTGTTTTTGGCAGCGATCCCGATAAGTCCGAACTTACCATGTATGATGTATTCACTGGCGCCAAATCAATCAAGGATATCCTAATATCCATTAAACCCAATCTTGATTTGGCTCCGGCATCCGACAAGTTCAACATGCTGGAATTTCATATTTTATCCCAACTGGAATCGTACCCCTCTCCTTTTCTGCTGCTAAAGAAAGAGGTTGATCAGATCAAGTCGGATTATGATTACATATTTATTGATTGCCCGCCTTCACTCGGCTTGATAGCCGGCAATGCGTTAAAAGCCGCTACCGATGTGCTGATCCCTTTTGTTCCGGAAGCTTTCTCCGTCAAGGGGCTCCAGCGCGTAATCCAGACTATCGAAGCATTCGGCTCCAAGGAGGAACCTTCGCCGCGGATTACCGGCATCATTGCGATGATGGTCGACGGGCGGTCCAAATTGCATCAGGAATTGGTGGGCCATGCCCGTGAGTTCTGCAGCAAGAAGGATATCCGGCTGTTTGAAACCGTGATTCCACGGTCGATCAGCTTTGCCAACGCTGCAGCCTATGAGGGCTCGCCGCTTGTATGGACTGACCGCTCCAATCCCGCTGCGGAAGCCTATTATACTTTGGCCAAGGAGGTGTTCGAATATGCCACCAAGAAAAAAAGAACTGCTCGTAAACTTTGAAGAACCTGCGGACAAGCCGTCCTCCGCTGCACCGGAATCGATGGTAGACAAAGCCGAAAAAACGCTGCGCACCAGAAAGAAGCCGGCTGCAGCCAAGCAAGCCCGGAAATTGCCAGCCGATCCTTCCGGTCAGGAAGCTCCGCCAACTCCAGCTGTAAAAGTGGAGGAACTGATGCCGCAGGTCAAGCTGGATAAGAAGCTGCGCAAGGAAACCCACTCCAAAGCCGAATTTTATATCCGCAAGGATCTGCTGGAACGGGTCAAAACGATATCGCAAAATAAAGGCAAAGGCTTCAAAACCAACCTTATCAATTATGCGCTGGAGCAGGCATTGGATGGGCTTGACAGATCGGGCCATTCCCCTTCGGCAGATTAGCAGTGCATCATCCATCATAGATGTGTTTATGACAAAACAGGCCGCCAGCGGATATTCCGCCAGCTGCCTGTTTTGTTGTGGTTTGCCCTTGCACCCTTGGCCGTGTTCCCCGATTACAGCGATTATTTCATCAGACCTTCAGCCTAAGAGATAATCTTATTGAATTTCAATGCGTTTCTTAACGGATTGCGCTTTTTCCTTCTTGGGTATTTCCAGCTTCAGAATACCGTTCTCGAAGCTCGCCGATATTTGGTCATCCTTAATATTTTCTACATAGAACCGGCGGACAAATTCGCCATAATAACGTTCACGCCGGATAACCTGATGATCTTCCCCGTCCACATTCTGTTCCTGGTTGCGCGAAGCCTTGATCGTCAAATAATGATTGCTGTAGCTGATATCGATATCAGCTTTAATGAACCCGGGAAGCTCGGACTCAATCAGAAAAGCATCCTCGCGTTCGTGAATATCCGTGCGGAATGGATGGGTATTGCTTCTCATCGGCGCAAAGAAATCTTCATTGAAGATATCATGGAATGATTTCATCAAGCTGCGGCTGACATCTTCATTTCTTTTCCGAAACGGAACTAAATCCAACATGTACATCTCCTCCAATTTCTTATAATGTGATGCTTACACTTTTTATTATAAGGATGCTGCCTGCTCTCCTCAAACCCGATAAAACAACAATAAAAATCATTTTCCGTGAATTTAAGGAAATCCGGCAGTCCCCTCGTTATTTTTCTCAGTCTTTCTTTGACTTTCTCTGACTTTGATTTTTTTTGACCTTTCGCTGCAGTTCGTTTGCTGCCCAGAATAGCCATGAGGACGTTACACTCCACATGTTGTTCAGATTTTGTACAGTTCCTATCTGGTATAATCACCTTACAGGAGGGCCTGCCAACATGAAGAAACTGCTTTCTTTTTTGCTGATCATCACTGGATTTGTGCTGATTGCGCTGCCTTTTGCAAAAGAATGGCATTATGATCAGAAGCAGCGGCGTCTGCTTGATCACATGGATCATAATACCTTCGCCTCCGCGGCCGAGAAATCCGATCGCCTGCTTGCAGAGAGTTACCAGCGATTATCCGACCTGTTCTCTAATGAAGCAGACGCTGCCGTACCTGAGGCTGTCAGCGACGATCAGAGCAAGGAAGATCCTCAAGGAATCGCTGTTATTGAAATCGGCAGCATCGATGTGAAGCTTCCTGTTCTGGAAGGCGCCACAACGCAAAACATGAAGTACGCCGCTGTCCATCTGACAGAAACAGCCGCACTTGGAGATATTGGCAATGCTGCCCTGGCTGCACACCGGGCTCATACGAAAGGCCGATTGTTCAATAGGCTGGGGGAAGTTAAGATGGGAGACAAAATTACGATACGGGTCAAAAACAAGGTTATGGAATATACCGTATTCAAAATATTGGTCGTTAAGCCAACTGACCTGTCCGTATTGAATGGCAATGACACCGACAGGGTGCTCACGCTTATTACATGCGATCCGCTTATTAATCCGACACATCGTCTGATTGTCCAGGCGAAACTGTAATCTATCATCACTTAAAAATAGTTGTACATTCTATCAAATATTGGTATAGTTATTGTCAAGATAAGTCACGATAACGGCAAACCTGTCGAAAGGCAGCGACGCAAAGCTAGAGGGCCTTCCCATTATTTGGATGGCAGCCAGCTACCGAAAGTTTGTCTTTTTTTGTTTTCTAAAAACAATAAACACTCAACGATAAACGGCAAACTTGTCGAAAGACAGGGACGCAAAGCTAAAGGGCCTTCCTGCTTGGATGGCAGCCAGCTACCGAAAGGAGTCTTATTTCATGAAATCTTTTTTTCTTGTTCTCGTGACCGTATTCATTTTGTCCCTTCCCCTCTCCACAACTGTAGCAGCATCCGGTACGGACTCCCCGACTTGGCTCGATACGAAGCAATTGGATATTGGAATTATCGGAGCTGCATTTAAACCTGCCGCAAAAACACCTAGTGTGCTGTTAATAACCAAAAACGGAGTCACTTATACATACAAATTGCCTGCCACAGGCACGATGGAATACTTCCCCCTGCAGCTTGGTGATGGTTCTTATACAATCTCCCTTATGCAAAATGTTACCGGCACCAAATACAAAAAAATCGGTACGGAATCAGTTAACCTGAACTTGAGCGATGACAGCAGCGTATTTCTTGGTTCCGTGCAAAATGTCAATTGGAAAAGCTCCCCGACTGCTGTTGCCAAAGCCAAGGAATTGACGAAAAACAAAACGAAAGTTGAAGACAAAGTCAAAGCGATTCACGATTATATCGTTAAAACCATCAAATATGATTCCAAATTGAGCACATCTGTAACAACGGACTATATTCCCGATGCGAACAGAACGTTGAAATCAGGCAAAGGCATCTGCTATGATTACTCCTCCCTGTTTGCTGTCATGGCTCGCAGCGCCGGCATCCCGACCAAGCTGGTTATGGGAACAACCGATTATGTGAAAGGCTACCATGCCTGGAACCAGGTACTGATTAATGGGAAATGGAGCAATATTGATACAACGGTTGATTCCGGTTTGGGCAAAACCAGCGCAAGCAGCAGTTCAATGTTCAAAGAAGCCGGCAAATACGCAGCAGCTAAATTCTATTAAGCTTAATCTGATCGCTTGATAGCATCTGTCATTAAGCAAAAGCAGCTTAAGACAGCAAATAGCGCAAAAAAGAGACTATTGCAGGATCCCCCCTCCTGTAAAGTCTCTTTTTTGCATTTTGACGGGTAGTTCGGTATTACGCTGCCTGGATATGCAATCCCTTATTTCATGACATATGCCTCTCCCATCGTGCATCTCACCATTATCATCTTTAGAAAAAAGGAGCTGCGCCTCGTCATATGATAATGACGGAGGAACAGCTCCTGATGGATTTTTACTAAAAATGATCTTATTTCTGGATATGCTTCCGGCGCAATCTCAGCAAAACAATTCCGAGAATGACCAGACACAGTCCTGCAAGTTGAAGCGGCAAAGAGCTGCTTTCCCCTGTTTTGGGGAGCGTCTTGCCAGGTGTGCTGCTGTCTGGATCGTCATTACCGGGTTCTATACCGCCCAAAGGAATCTCATCCACATTTACATCGAACAGGACTTCTTCTTCGTTGCCGTCCTTGTCAGTTACGATGATAGAGAAATGATCCTCGCCCGTATAGCCTGGTTCAGGTGTATACATCCATTTACCATCCGGATCGACCGTCAATGTACCGTGTTCCGGTTGGGTACCGATTGCAACATTGCCGCCCTCTGGTACTTTAACCGTCCCTTGAATCGGTTTGTCCTGTACGGTTGTTTCCTGCTGCGGCACTTGTGTATCGCTTCCAGGTTCTACGCCTGGATCAGTCGGCTCACCTGGATTCGATGGTATACCCTGGTTGCCCGGATTGACCGGTGTACTTGGTTCGCCCGGTGCTCCCGGATCAACCGGCGGCGTTCCCGGATTTGCCGGATCCTCCGGATCGTCAGGTGTTGTCGGATCCTCCGGATCGACTGGAGGGAAGTACGGATAATAAGGATACATTAAACCCAAATCGATCGTAAGATCTTCCCATCCCTGCGGAGCGTCTTCGCCAATCGTGATGACTGCCGTAGTACCGTCAGTCAGCTTATTGGAGTCTTTATCAGCCGCAATTCCCGCTGCTTCCGGAGTTGTCATTTCATAGCCCTCAGGAGCTTCGAAATAAACAAAATATTGGCCTCCGACCAGATTATCAAACCGATAATAGCCCGGTTTCCCAGCAGCATCATCAGCAGTCAAAGTCTCTGCAAGCAATTGCATGTCTTTGTTATAAAGCTTGACCTTCACGTTGTTTATACCGTCGTCATCAGCTTCATCCTGCATGCCGTTCCTGCTGCTGTCCAGCCATACGTAGTTGCCGATGACGCCTTTGGCAACAAGACCCAAGTCAATGCTGAGATCCTCCCAGCCGGGAGTTTCGCCGATTTGAATTTTAGCTGTAAATCCATTCTCATCGGTTGCATTGGAATCCTCCTTGACGTCGGCTCCTTGTTCTTGAACGGTCCTCGTATAGTCGGCAGGCACAATGAACTTGACAAAATAGTCGCCTGGCAGCAATCCGTCGAACAGATAATAACCCGGTCTACCTGTCAGATCCGCTGCAGTTGTTGTCGTAGCGACAGGGGTTCCTGTCACATCATCTTTGAACAACTGGACTTCGATTCCGTTGATTCCCTGAAGCTCATTCTCGTCTTGTATGCCGTTCCGGTTGCGGTCCAGCCATACATAATTTCCGATCACGCCCCGTGGAACCAATCCCAAATCGATGGTCGGATCCACCCAATTGGAAGGTCCGATTACAATCTCATCGGTAAACCCGTTGCCGTCCGTGCTGTTGGAATCCGCCTCGGGCGATCCGACCCCCGGTTTGGTTGTTTCATACTGTCCACTGTAGAAGAATTTAACGTAGTACTTGCCTTCTTTCAGACTGCTGAACAGGTAATAGCCTGGCTGGCTGCCATTATCCTTCGTCACCGCTGTGGCGATTTCCGTTCCATTCCGGTCATCGTACAACTTCACGGTTACTCCGTTGACACCAGACTCATCATCGTTTTGTATGCCATCCTGATTCTTGTCCAGCCATACAAAATCGCCGATAGCGCCTTTCATTGCGATCAGGCCCAGATCAATACTGTGATCCACCCAACCCGGAATTTCGCCGATTTCAATAACAGTTGTAATGCCGTTTATGTCCGTAGCGTTGGAATCCAGCTCCGGTTCCGCTCCTTGTCCCGCAGCGGTCTTCACATAATCTGTTGGAACAAAGAACTGGACAAAATAATTGCCTTGCAGCAGATTATCGAACAGATAATAGCCTTGCTTACCTGTGGAATCGTTAGCCGTGGTTGTTACGGCAACAGGAGTTCCAGCGGGAGAGTCTTTATAAAGCCGAACTTCGATTCCGTTGATTCCTTGAAGCTCGTCTTCATTTTGTATGCCGTCGCGGTTGCGGTCATCCCATACATAATTTCCGATTTCACCTCGCGGCACCAATCCCAAATCGATGGTCGGATCATCCCACTTAGAAGGTCCGATTACGATTTCATCCGTAAATCCGCTCACATCCGTGCTGTTCGAGTCTTCAGCAGGCACTGCCGCTTCAGGAGAAGTCATTCCATACTGTCCTTCGTAAATGAACTGGACATAGTAGGTATCCTCCGGGAGTCCGGTGAACAGATAGTAGCCGTCTTTGCCGGCATTCTCATGGGTCACCGCCTCGGCAATTGCCGGTCCGGCAATATCTTTGTACAGCTTCACGATAACGCCGTTAAGTCCGGACTCGCTGTCGTTCTGAGCGCCGTCTTCATTATCGTCCAGCCACACATAGTCTCCGATCGTGCCTCTCGGGTCCGTAGTAACAGGTACATCAAGCGTTACTTCAACCATTGGTGTCTCATCAGGCTTCGCAGAAGCGGTATTCGTTACCTTGGGCTGCCCCATATCGGAGTTTGTAACTGTATAGGTATACTTGATTTGCTTGGACTCGCCTGGCTGCAGCACCGGAATGGCCGGAATACCGGATACCAGGGAATCACTGATCACCACATTGTGCAGAACAGAACTGCCCGTATTCACGATCGTAACCGTGTATTCAATTTGCGTTCCCTCTTCGGTTACGGACAGCACATTGGCAGTTTTGTTGATTTTGAGTCCCGCCGTCGGAATCTTCGCATCATCCGTGATCGGATCAGGAGATTCGTTATAATGCACGGTTGCCGTATTATCCAAATCGGTGCCGTCGATATCGTCGGCCGTGATGGTATACGTACCTTCCAGCGACAACGATTTGCCAGCTGCCAAATCCTTAATGACAACATAAGGCTCCGAGCCCGTACCCGGGTTGTCGATGCGGGTAATAATATCCGGGCGGTTGTGAGTATTTCCATTGATTGCAATTGGATCGCCATCGTACGTAAGCTTATCGAATTGGAATCCGGACTGTCCTCTGTCCAGTGCATCCGAAACCTTGATATTATGCATGGTGACGGATGAAGTATTCGTCAAATCGATTTTGTAATGAACCTTGTTGCCTTTCACTACATAATCCTGCGAAGCGACGCCTGCTGTCCCCGGTTCCACGTTTGTAATGGTTTTATCCATATCAGCCGAAGGATAATCGTTATCATCAGGAGGACTGGTTTCAATCAGACCCAGATCGATCGTACGATTCTTTTCGGCCGTGCCAAGCGTGATTTCATCGGTTTTGTACGTTTTGTAGCCGCTGGCACCGCTTACGGGTGCAACAAAATTGGAATCCTCAGCGATTGCATGATTCGGATCGGTTCCCTTCTTGTTGGCATCAGTAGTTGTGTATTTGTCGGGAACGACGAATTCGACGTTGTAGTCGCCAGCTTCAAGTCCCTGGAACAAGTAATAACCCGGTCTGCCATTAAAATCATATCCGGTCTTGCTCGACTTGAATGGAGTCGTTTCCCCAGCTTTGTACAGATTAACCGTGACGCCGTTAATTCCCGCGCCTTGTCCACTGTCCCCTGAGAACTCCTCGTTTTGCGTTCCGTCGCGGTCACTGTCGAACCAGACAAAATCGCCAAGCTCGCCAAGCGGAACATGCTCGTTGTCAGGATGGACAAGGAATCCGACCTTGTTCGGAGCGGTCGGAAGCATTTTGCTGCCTTCACCACTGCCGCTGCTTCCATTCTCCGTCGCCTGAATGGCGAATGAGTTCCAGGCGACGGAGTCCGTTTGTGCACCTACCGGCGCATCCATTTTCCAGTCCAGCACGATGTAATCTCCTGGAGCAAGTCCTGCCAGATTGTCGCTTCCGCTTATACCGGACAATTCAAAATACAGCGACCGGATATCCGTCAAATCATCCCTGTTGTAAGACGCCTGAGCCGTCCAGCCGGTCTTTCCGCCGGTCACGTTATCGAAGTTGACCACGTTATCCTGGTTGGTCGATTTGCTGTAATAGGTGTTCAGCATATAATCGACTTCCTTCGGAGCTCCGGCATTCTGCGGTGTCCAGGCGAATGTCTTCGCTCCGGATTCCAGCACTTCCGCCAGATTCGGCTGCCACTCGGAATGACGTTCTTCAGCCGGTCCAGAACTCACTTTCACGGCCGTATCCCCAACAAATGGAAGGATATCAATGACATCGATTTTACCCAGTCGGGTGTTTCCGCTGTTGAAGATGACCAGCTTGTAGTCCGCCGTTCCACCCTCGTAGGTGACGCTGTAATACGGGAACTCCGTATACTGCGGCGTATCGGCAAAATCGAAAGGCATATCCGGGATTGCAGGCTGGCCCGCATACTCCGGATTTTCTGCCGCTCTGAAAATTGGCGCCAGATCACCTCTGTTCCATTTGGTCGATTCGACCTGGGAAGACTTCTTCACTTCAACCGGTATGGATGCATGAACAAAATATTCATCAACTCCCGGTGTCGGATCTATCGTATCCTTGATGGAACTGTTGCGCGATTGCCATGCACCCGGACTATCAGGCACATCCTGCGACTGATCTCCCGTATACCAGAAAGGTGTCCCAGGTACATCCGTTGTAAGATACAGATCGTTGGTATACGTATGAGTGCCGTCAGTCATCGGCGTTCCAGCCTCGACCTGGCCCTTGTAATCGATCCGGAAGCTTTGTCCGGGTTCAAGCGATACCGGAGTGGCCCAAGACCATACAACAAGAGATCTTCCATCTTTGAAGTTGTCTATAATGTGAACGCTCGGCTCTGTCAGAGCTGGAGTATCACCAAGTGGGACAATATCAAAGGATTCCTGCAGCGCTTCATTCTCGTCAGCAATCAGAGGATTGGTGTAGTAACCAAAGCTGACAGGCAGCAAATCATAAACGGCTGAGGTTACATAGTTTCCTGTGGCGCGTTTATCATTCTCCACCGTCAGTTTGAAAGGCACTGTGCTCATGGGACGATAATTGCCGGTCGTTACTTCTTTTTTGGCATTTATCCAAGGCTTCTTATTGTTGATCTGGAAATCAGCAGCAGCGTTTTTGGACTTGTCATCCAGTTGATTCGGAATAACAGCGTTTAACTCCTTATAGTCCAGCAGGACCGAATTAAGCACCGTATCTCCGTGTTCAACAGGATCAGCTGTGACTCCATTGACACCTGTTCCGTTCGTCACACTTCTTACAATACCCTTAATGGTAATATCAGAAAGTGAGCCATTCACGGGCAGTTTATCATTGTAGCTCCATTCGAGCTGCTTCAGATAGGCATCCGAATCCAGAATGATATCTTTGTTGGCGTTAAGTCCATCTGTGCTGTCGCCAATTCGGATAAGATTACCCGGTTGGCTTACTACATGCCAGACATTGTCATTCGTCAAGTAACGGAACTGGTCCCACTGAAAATTCGCTGTCGAAATGGAGGTGTAGTCCATTTCCGGCGGCAGCGTATCAACGAGCACCAGATCGGATAACGGCGAATTCACGCTTGTACCCGAATTATTGATTCCGCCAATCGTAAATGACTGCTCCTGACCGGGAAAACGGTATTGAAACTCCCGGTTCTTGAACAATCCCGGCGTTCCGGATTTCGGAGGTCCGAACTCCGTTGTTACTTCCGCATAATCGCTTGTTACAGTTCCAGTCCCAGTCAGCGAATAGGTCGCAAAGATGACCGAGTTCTTCTGATTCTGCGGATTGTTGGAAGCATAACCGTAATTATCCGGATACGTGACGGTTACTTCTGCCTCAAATCTCCCGCCGGAAGGCACCACAATATTACTCCACGTGATAGTCCCCGAGCTATAAATGCCGGAAGGATTCGAGCTTACATAAGTCGCCTCTGGCGGAAGAGTGTCTGTAAATGCCGGCACGGTCAAACTTCCGGTATCCGTGTTTCCGGCAGTTCCCTTGATGCCGACCATATACTTCACCTGGCCGCCGACGATCTTGACACCATTGCCCAAGCCGGTATCCTGAGTCTTGTAGGTTGACCACTTATCATAGGTCACATCCGGAACCGTAGGCGGGTCCGGGTCGTCTCCCCCATCGGGATCGGGCCTGATCGCCACATCGACGGCTGCCGGAACCTCGGTTGTACCGCCCGGATCCGTTACCTTCGCAATCGGCGTATTGATCGTCGGTACGGAGGAATCGGAACCAGTAGGCTTTACTTTGACCGTAATTCTGAGGTTCCCTGAAGTTCCCGCTTTCAGCACCCCGTCAGGAGGAGGACTGAACGTTACGGTTTGCCCTGCTTGCGAATCCCACATTTCAGAATTCACAATTTCAAACTTATCGGGGACCGTGTCCTCAATAACCAGGCTTTTCCCAACCTGAGTCGCATCGCTCACCTGATATTTGATCAAATAATCAAACGTTTCTCCTACATCCACTTCTGAAACCGGTGTATCGAGTCCGGTCACAACCGCCTGGGCGGTAAAAGAGAATCCCGGGAGTGAAACGGGAGCGGCCGAAGACGTAATATGAAGCATAGGCTGCAAAAGCACCTGCAGCACCAAAGCCCAAATCAGCGTCAATGCCAGCTTTCTCTTGCCGTCTTTCCTGAAATACGAACGCATAACTCTACCTCTCTCCACTTTGAACATTCTTGCATTCCTTACTCCTCAAAACGCGACGACATTTCAACTCAACCGCCATGGATCAATTCGCTTGCCAAGCACTCCTCCTCCCCCCTCACTCCTATCTCTCCTTGTCTTGTCGGTGCGCTGTCGAAAATTGGAGAGTTACAGCTGACTATACCTATATCATCTGAACAAAAACTGAACAAAAATTTGTGGAATAAATGAACATATTCCCGGTTTCACCTCCATCATCAGAAGGGAAACGGGACATTTGCCCCAATCCCTTTCCATACCCATTTCAAAAGTCCCTGATTCCCCATTTGGGCCCGTTGTTTCACCAGACACCGTTTCCCATAGATACAGCCCAAATGACCTATCCATCAATCCTGCTGACAACAAAAACAGCCGCCCGGCAGATACCACCGCGCGACGGCTGAACATTCATAATTCACTTGAATGGAAACGCCCGCGTTCTCCAGTATTCACGCGCCAAGACCCTTCACGGTTATGAAAATCACTCCGGCAGGCATACATATTATCCTTGGCTCTTTCATATCGGCCAAAGGGGAGGGGGATACCATGCTTCAAAATATCAAATCCGGGATCAGTCTGCTCTCCAGCCGATTAATCAATCATCAATCGCCGGACGGAAGTTGGCGGTATGGCTTTATAGAGAGCGGGCAGACGCTTGATGCCGCAGCAATCATCCTGATGCGCATTGTAGAAGAGAAGCAGCCAGGCGATCCACTTGTTCAAGCCTTGGCTGAACGCATCATCGCATATCAAGGCGATGACGGCGCCTGGCGCGTCTATCCCGATGAGCCTGCCGGCAATTTATCCGCTACAGCGGAAAACTACTGCGCCCTGCTCTATGCCGGCTTCGATGCCGAAGCCCCCTTCATGACGAGGGCTTATGAAACGATCCGCAAGTTGGGCGGTTTATCCGGCGTTGACAGCCTGATGACCAAGTTCCTGCTTGCCGTTATCGGACAATATCCCTGGCCCAGGTGGTTCCCGCTCCCGCTTTCCATCATGCTTCTGCCCTCTTATTCCCCCGTTCATTTTCAACAATTTTCCGGTTATGCCCGCGTCCATATGGCTCCGATGCTGCTTCTCGGATACCGCAAGCCGAACTTTGGCCTTGCCTCCATCCCCCGGTTGGAGTTGCATAGATCCTCAACGAAGCCGGAAGATCCGTACGGGAAAAATGAGGATGCCAGCTCCTTATGGATGCGGCATTTTGACCGCAGCAAGCTTTCCCTCCTGCAGGATTGGCTGCTGGCCTTGAAGAAGCTTCCGCTGACTGGCGGATTCAGCTCCTTCCTTTCACAGAAGAATGCGGCAGCCCGCGCGGAGCAGTTCATGCTTGAACGGATTGAATCGAACGGCCTGCTCTACAGCTATGCAACCTCGACAATCCTCATGATTTATGCCCTGCTTGCCACGGGGTATGAGCGCAGTCACCCGGTTATCAGAATGGCGATGAAGGGACTTCAAAGCCAGATTTTCCAAAGAGACAGCCAACGGATGCTCCAAAATACCAATTCAACCGTCTGGGATACGGCATTAATCAGCTACGCGCTTCAGGAGGCCGGAACGCCTGCCGACTCGCCTACTGTCCGAAATGCCGGGGCATATCTGCTTTCCAGGCAGCATACGAAGCTCGGCGATTGGAAGCTTGGCGTCCAGCATCCATTGGCAGGCGGCTGGGGATTCTCGGATATCAATACAATCAATCCAGATATGGATGATACTACAGCAGCGCTCAGGGCTATATCAGGCATGAAGGACCCCCGTTCTGAAGCAGCAAGCTCCCGCGGACTGCAGTGGCTTTTATCGATGCAAAATAACGATGGAGGGTTTGCCGCATTCGAGCGCAATATCGATAATCCGCTTCTGCTGTGGCTGCCTATTGAAGGAGGCAAGGATGCAGCCACTGATCCGTCCACGGCAGACTTGACGGGCCGAACGCTGCATTACCTGGGGCACACTCTCGGACTTACTGCCAGACACCGTTTCGTCGAACGTGCAGCAGAATGGCTGTATCATAATCAGGAGAACGACGGATCCTGGTATGGGCGTTGGGGGGTTTGTTATATTTACGGAACCTGGGCGGCACTAACCGGCCTGATGGCTGCCGGCGAACCGGCAGAGCAGCCAGGCATCCGCAAGGCTGCCAGGTGGCTACAATCCATTCAGCATGAGGATGGCGGCTTCGGTGAGTCATGCCTCAGCAACCGGGTGAAGCGGTATATGCCGCTTGCAGCCTCCGTACTCTCCCAGACCGCATGGGCGCTGGATGCCCTGATTGCGGTCAGGGATGAGCCGGATGAGTCGATCCAGCGCGCCGCGGGTTTTATCCTTCAAAATCTGGACAGTAAAAGCATCGTCTCCAGTTATCCGACAGGTGCCGGACTTCCGGGACATTTCTACAACCGATATGAGAGCTATTCGCTGGTTTGGCCGCTGCTTGCGCTTTCCCATTATGAACAAAAGTATGGCACATCTCCCAAATAAAGCAGTTTGTTCTTCCAGATCGATGACAGCATGCAAAAAAAAGCGCCCCTTCGAGGGACGCTTGTCAATTAAAAGCCAGTGCGAATTGCGATTGAAATACGATATTGCTTAAGAAAGATTAACGGAGCTTCCAATACAAATCGCTCATGCGCAGCTCGTTGCGGAGGGCACGCGTGCTGGTCGAATTATCGATGATGACGTATTCGATGCCGGCCATCTCTGCCCAATCCACCAGCTGCTCCACTGTAACCTCATAGGAGAAAACGGTATGGTGGGCGCCTCCAGCATGAATCCATGCTTCTGCCGACTCACTAAGGGAGGGCTGCGGCTTCCATAATACGCGCGCCACAGGCAGCTTAGGCATGTCGTGATCGGGCTGGACCGCATCCACGACATTGATGATCAGGCGGAACCGGTTGCCGAGATCGATAATGGAGGCATTCAACGCCTGGCCGCTGCGGCCATCGAATACCATCCGGGCCGGATCGGCTTTGCCGCCGATACCGAGCGGATGTACTTCAAGGCGCGGCTTGCCTGTGGAAATGGTCGGGCAAACCTCAAGCATATGCGCACCCAGCACCATTTCATTCCCCGGTTCAAAATGATAGGTGTAATCCTCCATAAACGAGGTGCCTTTGTTGTCCGCAATCATCTTCATCATGCGGGTCAGGGCAGCCGTCTTCCAGTCGCCTTCTCCGCCAAATCCATAGCCCGCCTCCATCAGACGCTGTACCGCCAGACCCGGCAGCTGTTTGAGGCCGTGCAGATCCTCGAACGAGGTGGTGAAAGCCGTGAACCCTCCTTCCTCCAGGAAGGATTTCATCCCGAGCTCGATGCGTGCCTGCTCGCGTATGGCCTCCCATTTCTCGGGGGAATTTCTGGTTTCAGCTGCAATCACATACAGCGTTTCATATTCATCCGTCAGAGCGTTGACCTGCTCCTCGGAAATTTGCGCTATACGCGCGGCAAGATCGCCGACGCCATAGCCGTTGATGGACCAGCCGAATTTGATTTGAGCTTCCACCTTATCCCCTTCTGTAACCGCAACCTCCCTCATATTGTCCCCGAAGCGGGCCACCTTGAGGCCGCGTCCTTCTGTGAAAGCAACCGCAGTACGCATCCATCCGGCAATGCGTCCGCGGGCCTGCGGGTCTTCCCAGTGTCCAACAACGACTTTGCGGGCTATGCCCATGCGGGCACCGATGAAACCGTATTCGCGATCACCGTGCGCGGATTGATTCGTATTCATAAAGTCCATATCAATGCTGTCCCATGGAATATCGCGGTTAAATTGCGTATGCAGATGCAGCAGCGGCTTCCGCAGCTCGGACAGGCCGGCGATCCACATTTTGGCCGGAGAGAAGGTATGCATCCAGGTGATGATGCCTGCACAGCTCTCATCCACATTGGCTTGCGAACAAAGCTTGTAAATCTCATCGGGCGATTTCACCACTGGTTTGAAGATCACTTCAAAAGGGATAGAGCCGTCGCTGCCCAGCGCCTCCGCGATCGTACGGGAGTGATCTGCGACTTCAAGCAGCGTTTCCGGACCGTACAAATGCTGACTGCCCGTTACAAACCAAAACTGATAAGGCTTCACGTTAAGCATATTTTTTTCCCTCCATACTGCAACCGTTAGATGAGTTATCCATCTCGGTTGTCAGTGAAATGTGCTGCAACCGTTTGATGAGTTTATCCATCTCGGTTGTCAGTGAAATGTGCTGCAACCGTTAGATGAGTTTATCCATCTCGGTTGTCAGTGAAATGTACTGCAACCGTTTGATGAGTTTATCCATCTCGGTTGTCAGTGAAATGTACTGCAACCGTTAGATGAGTTTATCCATCTCGGTTGTCAGTGAAATGTACTGCAACCGTTAGATGAGTTTATCCATCTCGGTTGTCAGTGAAATATGTGCAGCCTTTAAACGGGGAAATGCCCATCCGGCTGCCGGTAAATCATTTGTCCGAGTTGTCAGTACATATTCCCAACTTGTACAGACAATCCAGTCCGTCAATCCATCAATCACTTCGTCAACTGCTGATTCCCAGTGAAAATGCCTGTTCCATTTCAACCAATTTCGCTCAACTTGTACGTACAACCATAACAATATGTATTGTACGCCCATGCGGATTCTTTTTCAATACCTAATCTGCCCCCAATCCTGAACAAAAGGGCGGATGACAAATTTGAATCCATTCTAAATGGCCTAAAATCGATTAAATCATTGTTTTTCCCGTATTTCTTAGAGAAATTCACGGAATGCACTTGACATTGATACACTTTGTATCATAAATTACTAGTATATAGAATTAAAAGGTACCCGTTTGTACTAGGACTATTGTCCGGTGTGAACGTAAGGAGCTATTGCTATGACAATGGGAGATCGATTAAGGGAATTGCGATTGAGAAAGCGTCTGTCGCAGGAAGACGTCGCCAAGCAGATTGGAATCACCCGATCCGCGTACAGCCATTATGAGATCAACAACCGCCAACCTGTTTACGAAACATTGAAGAAGCTGGCCATTTTGTTTAACGTAACGCTTGATTATATTATCGGCGGCGAGAGTACCAAGCAGGAACACAATGTTTCCCCGGATGCGTTTGAAATCATCCGCATTCTTAACGGCATGGACCATGACAAAAGAAAACAATCCATCGACCGGATGCTCGCTGTAATTAAGCAAGCCGAGTGACCTCTGTACAGCACGGCTTTATAATCTTTACAGCACGGCTTTATAAAATGAAAGCTGGAAGCGCTATCCAGATAGTTGTACCTATTCCAGGTTCGCTCTTGGCACCGATTTTGCCGCCATGCGCTTCAACAATCTCTTTGGCAATCGCAAGGCCCAGACCGCTTCCGCCATCAGCCGAGTTCCGGGATATTTCTTTTTTATAGAAACGGTCGAATATATAGGGCAGATGTTCCGCTTCTATTCCGATCCCGGTGTCAGAGACGGTAATTAAAGCATCATGGGAATCACGTCTATAAGAAAAAGAAAGCGTTATCTTGCCCCCTGTTTGGGTATGCTTGATGGCATTGTAGACCAGGTTTGCCATGACCTGGTCTATTTTTGGCAGATCGAGCTGAAGACTGATCTGCTGTGGATCCGGATAATTGCTGCCGTCCTTATCCCCTATGTATTCACACTCAAAAGCGAGCCCTGCGCTGCGCACATCAATCTCGTACTGCTCGCAAAGCTGCTCCCGCCACTGCTCCAGGCTGACAGCCGCCTTGTCAAAACGATGCTGCCCCGCTTCCAGCTTGGAGAGCTCAAAGAGATCATGGATTAGCCGTTCCAATCCGCCTACCTTGCCAAGCATCATGCGGACGTACCGCTGCCTCTGCTCCTCCGTGTTTACGACTCCGTCCTGAATAGCCTCAAGATACCCCTGAAGCAATGTAATCGGCGTTCGCAAATCATGTGAAATATTTGTCATTAAATGTCGTCTTGAGGTCTCCATCCGGCCAAGCTCCCGGTTCGCTTCCTCCAGCGTCTGGTTGGTCTGCTTCAGGGCGTCCGTTCTCTCCTCGATCCGTTCCTCCAGGTGCGCATTCAATTCCCGCAGCTCATTGGACACCAGTTCGACCCGGCGAAGGGCGCTGGAGAAGCGCGTGGAAATGATAAAGGACTGCATCAATATAAAGAAAAACAACCCGAGCGGCACAAGCTGTGCATATACAAGCCATTCATTATAGAAAAACACATCATTAAATACGGTAAGAACAAAAACGCCCATGCCGGCAAGAACAAAGCTTGCCCCTTCCCTTCTGTTCATCCTTGCAATGACCAGAACGACCAGGCAGTACAGCCCCACAACAAGAGCAAACAGCTGATAAAACAGCAGGATTTTGGAATAGATAATCGCCGGAACGATAAGAACGAAGAAGGTGAGTACAAAGCCGATGCCCATGATCGCTTTAATGGCTTTCCTGGACGCATCCTGCGGGAAGAGCCTGTATACGTACAAGTAGCCTGAAATTGCGCATAACGGCAGTGATATGTAGCCCAGCTTCACCCCTGTTTCCCATGAGATCGGAAAAAACTGGAGCAAATATGAATCGCCGGTGACGCCCGCCCGTAAGGCTACGATCAAACACAGCAGGCCAAAATGAATCGTAAATTTCTCCTGCCTGCGGAATGCATACAACCCGATATGATAAATGCCTATAATCAGCAGGCTTCCGAAAATAACCATATCCTGCGCAGCCGACCATTTTTGCATACGGAGCATAGAGTCGCTGCCCCCTAATCGGAATTCGACCCATATCCCGCCTTTTCGATGCTGAAAATTAGACACCTGCGCCACAATATCGATCTGCCCCGTTTCCGCCTTGAACGCCACAACGCTGGGATACTGCTCCGCTTTCGACGATTGACGGCTTGTCCCCACCGTGCCTTCCGAAGCCAGAAGCTCGCCATTGATCCACAGCTTGTAGGCGCTGTAAATATTGGGCACCCGCAGAGCCAGCACCTGCTCCGTTGGATCGATCCGGACTGTCAGCCGGTAGGTGGCAAAACCCATCCCGCCCGCCAATCCGTAATCCCTGGGATAGCTGTTCCATGATTTCGGCACATCGACATAATGACCTCCCGGAACATTCGAAGCCAGTTGCTCCGGCGTCAGCAGCTGGCGCGGATAGAATGCCCACTCCCCGTTCAATGGCACTGCTCCCTCTTCCAGAAAAGAGCGGTTGCGAAGATCCAGAGTTCCGTGCTCCGCTGCATGCTTTTGAGAGTCCCGGCTGTCTCCGCACCCTGCCAGAGCAAGGGGCAGTGTCAGCAATAAAATGAGTAAAATCAACAGGCGGCGAATAAAAAACTCACTCCTTTTTTGAAAACGCTGATTGCCCATACCTCCCTCCATTAGATATAATGGTTCGAGATAGGGGAGGGTGTAAGATGAACGGCAGTAAAATTTTGGTGGTCGATGATGAACCGGATATTACCGAGCTAATTGCCCTATATATGGAACGTGAGGGTTTTATTGTCCATTCCACGGATAATGGAGAAGAAGCCATCACCCTTGCGGATGCATTGAAACCGGATCTGATCATTTTGGATATATCGCTTAAGACGCTCGACGGCTTCGAAGTTTGTACAAGAATTCGCGCTTCATCCGAAGTGCCCATCTTGTTCATTAGCTGTAAAAGCGATGATATGGATATTATACACGGTCTGAATGTGGGCGGCGACGACTATATCACCAAACCCTTCAGTCCCAGCCAGCTGGTAGCCAGAGTCAAGGCCCACCTGCGCAGACAGAACGTCTTCGAGCAGCAGCGCGCCGAGAGGGAATACGAAGAGGTTCTGAGCTACGACGGCTTAATCATCGATCTTCTGGCCAGGACTGTCCATGTTCAGGGGAAGGAAGTATTCCTCTCAGCCAAAGAATTCGAGCTGCTTGTCCGTCTGGCCAAGTCTCCCAACCGGGCGTTTGCCTTAAATGAGCTCTATATGATCGTTTGGGGTCATGACAGCATGGGGGATACACGGACCCTTATGGTTCATATCAGCAATCTGCGCAAGAAAATCGAGCCCAATCCGGCAAATCCGCTTTATATTCTGACGGTACGCGGTGTGGGCTATAAATTCAATTTCAAGGAAGGAAGTTCTCATGTACAACGCTGATCAATGGAAGGATTATGAACTACTGGATACCGGAGGAGGTGAAAAGCTGGAGCGCTGGGGCTCCTTTGTGCTCAGGCGCCCGGATCCCCAGGTGATCTGGCCGATCACAAGCGAAGCCGGCTTGTGGACAAGCGCGGACGGCCACTATCACCGCAGTTCGTCGGGCGGCGGCGAGTGGGAATTCCGCACGAAGATGCCCGATCGCTGGTCGGTCTCATACGGCGAGCTGAAATTTCATATCAAGCCTACCAGCTTCAAGCACACGGGGTTGTTTCCCGAGCAGGCTGTCAACTGGAGCTGGATGATGGATAAAATCCGCAGGGCCAACCGTCCGATCCGGGTATTGAACTTGTTCGCCTACACAGGCGGTGCAACTGTTGCAGCCGCAGCCGCCGGTGCAGAGGTCTGTCATGTCGATGCAGCCAAGGGCATGGTGCAGTGGGCCAAGGAGAATGCCCAGCTGTCCGGGCTTGAGAACCATCCCATCCGTTACATTACCGACGATGTGTTCAAATTTGTGCAGCGAGAACAGCGCCGCGGACGCGAATATGATGCCATTATTATGGATCCTCCTTCCTACGGCAGAGGACCAAATGGCGAAATGTGGAAATTGGAAGAGAATTTATATCCATTCCTGGAGTCCTGCAGAGCCATCCTGTCTCCGAACCCCCTCTTTGTCCTCGTGAATTCCTATACGACAGGCTTGTCCCCTTCTGTGCTGCATAACCTGCTGCATATGACAATCGGCCAGAAGTATGAGGGAACGATCCGCTGCGGAGAAATCGGACTTCCGATTAAGGCGTCGGGCCTGACCCTGCCCTGCGGTATACTGGGCCGCTGGGAGAGTCAATGATGAGCAGCGGATATCCTCAGTCCGGCCCGGGGAAGCTGGCGGTTTTATATGAGGATAACCACCTGCTCGCCGTCGTCAAGCCGCCCGGCGTCCTCTCCCAGGAGGATGATACGGGCGAACCGGATATGGTGAATCTGCTGAAGCAGGATTTGAAGGAACGCTACTCTAAGCCCGGCAATGTTTTTGTCGGCCTCGTACACCGGCTCGATCGTCCTGTTGGCGGAGCCATGCTTTTTGCCAAAACTTCCAAAGCGGCCTCACGTCTGTCTGATTCGGTCCGCACCCGTTCTTTCGATAAGATCTATGTTGCCCTGGTCCAGGGAGCTCCTGAAGCATCCTCCGGCCGTCTGGTGCACTATCTGAGCAAGGACGCGAAGCGTAATATCGTTACCGTGTATGATCGGCCGGCAGCCGATGCCAAAGAAGCGGTGCTGGATTACGCCGTTGTCGCAAGCAGGGGCAGCTGCTCTCTGGTTGTTGTCCGCCTGCTGACAGGCAGATCCCATCAAATCCGCGCTCAAATGGCCGCAATCGGCTGCCCGCTGCTCTATGACCGGAAATATGGCGCGGCTGCGGTGGAGGGAGAACGGGATATCGCATTGTGGTCTGTATCAATCGGTGTGTCACATCCGGTAACCAAGGAATGGATGACCTTCCGCTCGCTTCCCCCCATGGAGGAGCCATGGAACAGATTCGACGCGGAGGATTATTCCAGAGGTCTTGAGAGACTGCCGGCTTCAGGAGAACTGCGATGAGAATGCTGCGGCTTGTCATAACGGTAATCGTTCTTCTCCCGCTGCTGTCGGGCTGTATGGATACACCGAAGCTGAACGATAACCCGGGCATTGAGAAAAGCTCCGAAGCCGCAAACACGGATACGGGTACGGAGCAGCTCCAACCAAAGCCGATTGATTCTTCGCCTGCCGCGAAACCTCTTGACACCGAAGTGGAGCCCGCCAACGATATCGCAAATGAACCAGCTGTTGAAGAAACGGATCCAGCAGGAAACGATGAAGTTGTTCCAGATAGCGAAGCGGTATGGATGGCGGTCGGAGATATCATGATGCATATGCCCCAGCTGCCTTCTTCCTATGACGTGAAAACGAAAAAATACAATTTCAATCCCTTTTTCACTCAAGTGAAGCCGCTTCTGGAGCAGGGCGATTGGACGCTTGGCAATCTGGAGACGCCCATCGCCGGCAAGTCGCTTGGCTATTCCGGTTTTCCGCGTTTTAATTCCCCCGTCGAACTGGCAAGCGCTCTTAAATATGCCGGCTTCAATGTGATCACCAACGCGAATAATCACGCCATGGACCGCGGGGCGCAAGGCATTGATCTGACGTTAAAGCATCTGCTGGAACAGGACTTCACTGTCAAAGGAACGGCCAGATCCCGGGCGGAGGCGGACCACCTCACCCTTGTAGATCACAAAGGAATACGCATGGGCCTGCTTGCGTATACGTATGGCACCAATGGTATTCCACTGCCCAAGGATAAGCCTTACGCGGTTTCTCTGATCGACGAAGAGGCCATGGTCCGCGACATCGGCCGTCTCCATGAGGCCGGGGCGGATTTTATCACCATTGCCCTCCATTTCGGCATTGAATACCAGACGGCGCCGAATGACGAGCAAAAGGCGCTGGCCCGCAAGCTTATTGCTGCCGGTGCGGATATTATAGCAGGCTCTCATCCCCATGTGCTGCAGCCCTATGAGACCGTAGAAACGACAGAGCCCGATGGTTCTGTAAGACGCGGTCTGATCATATACTCGATGGGTAACTTTATTTCCAACCAACGCGGGGACACCAAGGATTACGGCGTGATTTACAAGGTTATGATTCATAAAAACAATACAACCCATCGTACGACAATCGGCGAAATTCAGACGATTCCGACATGGGTCTACCGCAGCGGAAACAAGGAAGCCTTTAAATATGCGGTTGTGCCTCTTGCGCAGACGATTAAGAACCGCAGCCTCAAAGGACTTGCCTCTGCGGACTATTCGCTGCTTAGCAGGCAGCTGGCGCTGGTGAACAAACGATTGAATTCCATGGCGGTTCATGAGGCCATTGCCAAATAATCAGGCGGAGCAGCTTAAAGCTGCGCGGCCAGTCAGCAAAAAACGCACATCCGATTCAACGTGAAGATGAAGTCGGCTGTGCGTTTTTTTGTTTTTTACTGGAAATTAACTAAGAGGCCGCTATGGATGCACCTTATTATGAATTTGCGACTTTACCGAGCAGATAAACAAGCAGCTGCTGATTATGCGAGGAGATCCGGTCCAGCGCTTCTCCGATATACGCATCTCTTAATTCAATTCCGCGCTTCGCTTCCGACTCGCCTTTAGCGGTCACATTCACCCATACAATTCTGCGGTCATGATCATCGCGGCTGCGCGTCACCAGACCGCCTCTCTCCATCCGGTCAAGCAGGGTGGTGATCGCGGCGGGCGTCGTCGTTAGATAAGCAAGCAAATCCGAGGGCTTCATCGGCTGATGCTGAAGCAAAAGCTCCAGCACGCCCAGTTGGCCTTCCGTTAAACCCGGTGCAAGCGACTCCTCCAGATGCATTTTCCATTCCTTTGTCATCTTCATCCACAAGCGGGCAAACTCCGCAGATACCATTACCGTCACCACCTCAAGCTCTCTGTATTCTTACCTTCATTATATCATTGGCAAATGTCGGATTAAAGGTTAATGCAATTAATATTTTGCGCCATTAATCGAGTCTTTAGAGAACCTTTAGACAACATATGACATAGATTATCAATATGGGCTGTTGACCAGGATCGAATTGAAGGACAGGAGCGTGAAGAGAATGGATGAGCGTAAGCTGGCTTTGATACAGAAGTTGATTGACGCCGGAATTATATTAAAAGACCCACAATGGCTGGACCGGTTGAATGAACCGGCGCCTCTGTGGGTCGTTCTGGATATTTTGACGCAGTTTATGGAGCGCAGCGAGCCGCCTTATCAGCCGTTTGATTGAATTCTCTTATACCTTATGGAAGAAGGTTACGAGCGGGTCCTTCTTATCGACAGTGACAATGGCCTTGCCTGTCGACTTCCGGTCGCCGATAGGAGCTTTTTCCGTGGTCGTGGTGTGAGCTGCGCCCGATGCCGTGACGGCCAGCAATTCCCGCTCTTCTCTGCAGTAAATGGCGCCGATAAGCTGCTCGCCGTTCGATCTTACCCGCTTGCCTTCCTTAAACTCAAAGCTGATCATGCCCTTGCCGCCCCGTCCCTGTATAGGGTAGTCCATAAGCAGCGACCGTTTGGCAAAACCGAGCTCGGTCAGGACAAGCACTTCTCCTTCATCTCCGGATACCCATTCCGCACCCACGATTTCGTCCTCCGGACGAAGCTGGATACCACGGACCCCTGCAGCTACACGCCCCATCGCGCTCACTTCGCTCTCAATAAACCGGATGCTCATTCCAAGCTTGCTGACCAGCAGCAGTTCCTTGGTTCCATCGCTTGGGACAACCTTGAGCACTTCGTCGCCTTCCGAGACTTTGATAGCCGCGATAGCTGTGGAACGCGTTGAGCGGTATTCCTTCAAGTCAGTTCGTTTAACCTGGCCGCGTTTGGTGACGAATGCCAGCGACCGGCCCTGCTCTTCAAAATCCTTTACCGGAATGATGCTCACGATGGAATCATCCTTCGGAATCGGCACCACATTGACAACCGCCGTCCCCGCATCCTTCCACTTGAATTCCGGAATAAGATGAACAGGCAGCATATAATAATGGCCTTTGCGGGTGAACAGCAGGAGCTGTTCAATCGTGTTCACATCAAGCATGGTCCGGATAAAGTCGCCTTCCTTGACGCCTGCACTGGAGAGTTCTCCGCCTGATCGGGTAAAGGAGAGCTTCGAGGTCCGTTTGATATATCCATGTAGGCTGAGTGTTACATACACTTCTTCAGCAGGCACGATAACCTCGAGATTCACCTTCAGTTCGTCGACTTCACCCTGAATGCCGGAACGCCGGTCGATTCCGAAACTGCCGCGAATATCGAGAAGCTCATCCTTAATGACCCCGATCAGCTTTTTCTCACTGCCCAGAATGGACTTGTAATAGGCGATCCGTTTTTGAATTTCCTTCAATTCCTTCTCCAGCGAAGTAATTTCCAGATTCGTCAAACGATACAACTGGAGTGTCAGAATGGCATCCGATTGCCGTTCGGTGAATTCAAACTTCGAGACGAGATTGTTTTGCGCGTCCTGGCGGTTCTTGGAGGCTTTGATCGTGGCAATAATTTCATCAAGCAGATTCAGCGCTTTAACCAGGCCCTCCAGCACATGGGCGCGGTCCTCGGCTTTTTCCAATTCATATTTGGTGCGGAATGTAACGACTTCCCGCTGATGAGCAATATAAGCGGTGAGCATATCCTTAAGTCCCAGCTGCCTCGGGGTCTTGTTGACGATGGCCACCATGTTGAAATTATAGGTCACCTGAAGATCGGTTTTCTTGAGCAGATAGGCAAGGATCCCCTGCGCATCGACATCTTTCTTCAGCTCTACGACGATCCGCATCCCGTTTCGTCCGCTCTCGTCACGAACCTCGGCGATTCCTTCGACCTTTTTCTCGATCCGGATGTTCTCCATGGCGGTAACAAGCCGCGATTTGACGACTTGATACGGAATTTCGGTGATGACGATTTGTTGGCGTCCGGCCTTCATATCCTCAATAGCAACCTTCGAACGGATATAAATGCGGCCTTTTCCCGTCTCATAGGCTTCACGGATGCCTTCTTCCCCCATGATCAGACCACCAGTCGGGAAATCCGGGCCCTTCACAATGGACATCAGCTGTTCCAGATTCAGATCCGGCTGCTCCATCACCGCAATACAGGCATCAATGACTTCAATGAGGTTATGAGGCGGAATTTCCGTGGCAAAACCTGACGAAATCCCGCTTACCCCGTTAACAAGCAAATTCGGGTAACGGGATGGGAGGACGACGGGCTCTTTGGTTGTATTATCAAAGTTATCCTTGAACAAAACCGTCCGTTTCTCAATATCCCGCAGAAGCTCCATCGCGATTTTGGAAAGGCGGGCCTCCGTATAACGCATGGCCGCTGCGGGATCATCATCCTGAGAACCCCAGTTGCCATGGCCGTCAACAAGCATATGCCCCATTTTCCAGGGCTGTGCCATCCGGACCATACCCTCATAAATCGAAGAGTCGCCATGCGGATGGTAATTTCCCATCACGTCGCCGACCGTCTTGGCAGACTTGCGGTACGGCTTGTCCGGCGTATTGCCGGCATCGTACATGGCGTACAAAATACGCCGCTGCACCGGCTTTAATCCATCGCGGACATCGGGAATCGCGCGATCCTGAATAATATACTTTGAATAGCGTCCAAATCGGTCCCCGACGACCTCCTCCAGAAACGCCGGCAGAAACTGTTCCATCATACCCATTTATGTTTAGCTCCTAACCTTTATTGCGGGGCTGGTACAGGCTGCATCGCTTAAGGGCGCGTTCCTCTCCAACCCCGCTTTATTGCGGGTTATTCTTCATACTCCGTAAAATCAACATTTTCCACGATCCATCGTTTGCGCGGATCCACTTTATCGCCCATCAGCGTCGATACACGGCGCTCGGCTTTGGCCGCGTCCTCGATCTGGACCTGAAGCAGCGTACGGGATTCGGGATTCATGGTGGTTTCCCACAGCTGATCGGGATTCATCTCTCCCAGCCCTTTATAACGCTGAAGCTCAAACTGCTTGCCGAACTCTTTCAAATAGTTTTGCAGCTGTTCGTCGGTCCAGGCGTATCGAACCGTCTCCAGCTTGCCGGATTTGCGGGTAATTTTGTATAGCGGAGGCTGAGCGATAAATACCCGCCCCAGATCGATAAGCGGCTTCATGTACCGGTAAAAGAACGTGAGCAACAGCACCTGGATATGGGCGCCGTCCGTATCCGCGTCGGTCATGATAATAATCTTGTTATAGTTGCATGATTCCGCATCAAACTCGGGTCCGATTCCGGCTCCGATTGCTGCGATAATCGCCTTATATTCATCGTTTTTGAGGATATCGGCGAGCTTTGACTTCTCCGGATTCATCGGTTTTCCCTTGAGAGGCAGAATCGCCTGATGCTTCGAATCCCGTCCCTGCTTGGCCGAGCCTCCAGCGGAATCCCCTTCAACGATAAAAAGCTCGTTGCGGGTGTAGTCCTTGGATTGCGCCGGTGTCAGCTTACCGCCCAGATTGGAGCTCTCGCTCTTCTTCTTGCCGCTGCGAATTTCCTCGCGCGCTTTGCGCGCTGCCTCGCGCGCCCTTGATGCCTGAATCGATTTTTTCAACAGCATTTGGGCAGTTTGCGGATTTTCTTCGAGAAATACCTGCATTTTATCCGAAACAATCGCATCAACTGCGCCGCGCGCCGAGGCGCTTCCCAGCTGGTCTTTCGTCTGGCCGACAAATTCCACTTCCGACATCTTGATGTTAATGACAGCCATCATGCCTTCGCGGAGATCATTTCCCTCAAGGTTCTTGTCTTTCTCCTTGATCAGCGAATTCTTGCGTGCATAATCATTCATCACCCGCGTATAGGCGGTCTTGAACCCCGTCTCATGCGTACCGCCGCCTCGGGTTGGGATTGAATTGACGAACGAGGCCATCGTTTCCGTATATCCGTCATTGTACTGCAGCGCGACTTCGACTTCAATATCGTCCCGCTCTCCGGTAAAATGAATGACCTCATGCAGCACTGTTTTCTCTTCATTCAGAAACTGGACGAATTGACGGGCGCCGCCTTCGTAATAATAAATATCCTGTTTGCCGCTTCGCTCATCCTTTACGGAAACCTTAAGCCCCGAATTGAGAAAGGCAATCTCCTGAAGCCGTTCGGATAAGGTATCAAAATTAATGGCGATGTTGCCGTGGAATACACGGGCATCCGGCTTGAAGGTGACCTTCGTGCCGGTGCGGTTCGTATTGCCGATAACTTCAAGTCCGGTCGTCGGCTCGCCGACATGCTCCTTGCCTTTCTTGTCGACCCAATATTCGAAGCGCTGCTTATGGATTTTACCGTCACGGAAGATTTCCACCTCCAGCCACTCGGACAGCGCGTTCGTAACCGAAGCGCCAACGCCGTGAAGACCGCCGGATTTCTTATATCCCCCGCCGCCGAATTTACCTCCTGCATGCAGCATCGTAAAGACAACCTGCGGAGTCGGAATCCCGGTCTTATGCACCCCTGTCGGGATACCCCTGCCATTATCGCGAACCATGATTGAGCCGTCATTATGGATAACGACCTCAATAACGGAGCAGAATTTTGCCAAATGCTCGTCAACCGCATTGTCGACGATCTCCCAGACGAGATGATGAAGTCCCGAGGTAGTCGTGCTCCCGATGTACATCCCGGGCCGTTTGCGAACAGCGGTTAACCCCTCCAGCACTTGTATATCGTCTGCTTCATAGTTGCGATCGGCAGCCGAAGAAGTTGCGCCCGCAAACAGATCCACCTGCTCAGTCATACACGTCCTCCTAAAAGTTTTGTGTGATACAACTTGATGTACTTCAGAGCGAGCACAAAACTCGCTTCGTAAGCATAATCCAAGTTTTTGCGCGGCTCTGCCTGATGGGACCAGACCATGGTTCCATCAAGCAAAAGCTCGCTTCGTAAGCGTTACTTAAGTTTTGTGTGATACAACTTGATGTACTTCAGCGCGAGCACAAAACTCGCTTCGTAAGCATAATCCAAGTTTTTTGCGCGGCTCTGCCTGATGGAAGCAGAACCTGGTTCCACCAGACGAAAGCTCGCTTCATAAGCATTTCTTGAAGTAATTGTGTGGTACCACTGGTAAATCTCAGTCTCGGCTCAAAACTTGCCTTGTAAGCATAAGCTAATATTTGACGAATATGCAAGACCCTTTATGTTCTTTCGCAAATAAGCACCGCTTACCCAAGCTATTTTAATTCAAGATGTCCTGTTTCGTAAAGACGGTGAATGACACAATTAGTCCTCCGACAGCCCACGCCGCCAAGGTGAGAAGCGAAAATGTAAGGGTCATCCCTTCAATCGGAGGCGGCGAGCCCGCCAGATAGTCGGTCAGCTGCAGATTGACGGCAAAGACATACTTGGCGCTCTCCCAGGAGGAGGACATGCTGGCCAGGATTGTTCCGGCGATAACAGCCGCCATCATCGTGACAATGCTTGCCGCTGTGCTGCGGACCAGGACTGAAACCATTAAGGCCAGTATCGCCACAGTCATCGATGAGAACCAGATCAGACCCGATTGCATCAGCAGGTACTGCCACTGCGGGAGAGCATGAACCAGGCTGTTGTCCACGTTTGCGCCATTCAGCACAAAGCCCGTAAATATCGGCATATTCCAGCCCTGATAGCCAAAGAAGAGTCCTGAAATGAGATAACATAGAATACCGCTCGCGATGACGATCAGAGAGACATAAAGCGTTAGCGCCACCAGCTTGCTGAACAATATTTTCCATCTTCGTACCGGTCTTGTCAGCAGCATTTTGATCGTTCCGCTTGAACGTTCACCCGACACCAGGTCGGAAGCAATGGCCAGCACCAGCAGCGGATAGAACAAAGAGACGGAATTCTCCATAAATCCCCGTGTGAAGGTGACCCCGTCAGGCGAATTCGGATTTACATCGTGATTCAAATAATACTGCAGCTGCTGCACGGCGATTTTTCGATACCGTTTCCACTCTTCCGGAATCCGTTCGCTGGAAAGCGTATTCTGATAATCATTGATTTGCTGGACGAGCTGGTTGCGCCAATCCTTGAAATTCTTTTTGTTGGTTTCGGCAATTTTCACCTGGGCATAAGTAAATACCGGAATAAGGACGAGCAGGACGAGAACGACCACGTAGAAGCGGTTTTTTTTCCAAATTTTCAGCGTCTCATTCTGTATCAGCGGCAGCAATCTATCCAATGCTCTCCCCCTCCGTCATTTTCAAAAATAGCTCCTCGAGCGTAGGTGCAACGCGCTGCACAGACCGGACTCCGATACCGGCACGAACCGCTTGCTCAACGACGTACGGGATTCGTTCAAGCGGCATCGTTGTAATGACTGCCTGCTCCATTCCGGCCAGTATCCCCTCGTCGATCTGATGCTCGTGATCTCCGACAAAAACAATATCCGGCTCGCCTGCAAGCAGCCGTCTCCCCGCGTCAGACTGATCGAACTGCCAGACCACATAACTGCCGGCCTGATTGACAAGCTCGTCAACCGTTCCGACGGCAAGTACGCGTCCATGGCTGATTATGGCGACGCGGTCGCACATCAATTGAATTTCACTGAGCAGATGACTGGAGATAAACAGGCTCATTCCCTGACCTGCAAGCATGCGGACAAATTCCCGCAGCTCCTTGATTCCTTTGGGATCCAGCCCGTTCGTCGGTTCATCCAGAATCAGCAGTTTGGGCCGTCCGAGCAGCGCTTGAGCAATGCCCAGCCTTTGGCGCATACCAAGCGAATATGTTTTGACTTTATCGTGAATACGCTGGTCCAGCCCTACGACGCCGACAACCTCCTGAATGCGTTTTTCATCAATTCCGCGCTGCATCCTGGCAAAATGCTCGAGATTCTCCCACCCGCTCATATAAGTATAGACCTCGGGATTTTCAACGATACAGCCAATATGCTTAAGCGCATTCTCAGGGTCCTGGTGAACATTATGTCCACAAATGCTGATTTCACCTGAAGTCGGCTTGATCAAATCTACCAGCATCCGGATTGTCGTTGTTTTGCCGGAGCCGTTCGGTCCAAGAAAACCGAAAATTTCACCGGCACGGACATCAAAAGAAACGTCATGAATAATCATTTTACGTCCAATTCTCTTCTTCACATCTTTAACGGACATGATAATCTCGTGATTTTCCGCTGGAACAGGCGGCTGGGGCGGTTGGGCAGCGGACATCGAACACATCGGATAAAGCCTCCTATTCCAAGGACTGGGCAATACGCGCGGCGATTTGCGCATAGCCGTCATGATTCGGGTGAAAATGATCGGAAGAAATATAGGTTTGAATGGTATTCTCAAACAAATCGAAGGTTGGGATAAGCGTCATATTGGGATATTGATGAAGCAGCTCATAAGCCTGAGTGTTCCATTTCTGCACCTCGAGGCTGCCTTCACGCAAATCCTGCAGATCATAAAACGGGTTATAAATACCCGTATATACCACCTGTGCCGTCGGATTTATTTCATGCAGCTCCGCAACAACGGACTTCAGCCGCGCGATCCCTATAGGCAGCTCCCTCCGCAGCTTGTCGAGACTGAAATTTCCAGTTGCCTCGCTTGCCTCTTCACCAGTTGCAATCTGAAACAAATCGTTTCCTCCAATGGTAAATAAAATCAAATTTGCTTGTGATATGGAATATCGGTAGCCCTTATCCGTTTTCAGCTGTTCCACAAGCTGATCGGCGCGCAGACCGTTGATGGCCAGATTATTATTCAGCTTAACAGGAATCCTGAATTTCTCCTGCAGGAGCCGGACAACCTGCTTCACGTATCCTTCGCCTGTCGCATCTCCGGTCCCCTTGGTCAACGAATCGCCAAAAGCCGTGATGCGAATTTCTTTACTTGCCGCGAGGCTCGCTGTTTTCTCCGGTTGAACGGCAGAGCTCTCGCCTTCGTATGTCTTGCCGGCCGGCCACAGCATATCTTTGACCGAGTAGCCGAATCCAAACAGGAGGAGAAGAGTGGATGCAAGCGCGGTTATGCTTACGGCTCTCCAAAGCCCCGTCGACCGATTGCTCTTCATGTTATGTATTTCCCCCTATTACTCGAAAATGTAAAATGATGCCGGAAAGGTTCATCAGGCCTGTATACGTTTAAAATAAAGCTTTGCCCACGAATTTGCAAATTATGACGGATTTTGGAAAACAGGTAAAAACCCGAGCGGGCGTAAGTCCGAACCGGATCAGATCAATTGCAGGACCTGACAATTCGTTTCACGCTGGCGCTCGGGCGAGATCATGATCACCACAGTCAGCTGTATTCGATTGTTAGTGATTCCGCCGCCTGTCTTGCAAGCTCGCGCGCTTGCTCGGTATTATCCGCGGAACATAGCGCAACGGCCATACGTCTGCCCGGCTTGGTGACAGGCTTGCCGAACACACGGACTTGTGTATTCGGCAGTGAAAGCGCATCGCCAATGCCGTTGATCCGGAAGGAATCCGAATCCCGGTCCGCCTTCAGCGTATAGGAAGCGCCAGGCGTAAGCAGCCGGATCGTGGGTACCGGAAAGCCGAGAATCGCCCGGGCGTGCAGAGCAAATTCCGATAAATCCTGCGTCGCCATCGTCACCATTCCGGTATCATGCGGTCTGGGTGAGACTTCGCTGAACAAGACGCCTTCGGAGGTCAAAAACAGCTCTACACCGTAGATGCCATACCCGCCCAGCTCCTCCGTTACCGCTCTCGCAATCGCTTCGGCTTCGGCAATCTGCTTGTCCGCCATGGCGTGCGGCTGCCAGGATTCAATATAATCGCCGTCCTTCTGAACATGTCCAATAGGCGCGCAGAATGCCGTACCCGACACGGAACGGACCGTAAGCAGCGTGATCTCGGACTCGAAATGGATGAATCCTTCCACGATTACGCGCTGTTTCTTCGCACGTCCCCCGTCCATGGCGATCTGCCAGCAGCCTTCGACATCCGCTTCCGAGCGGCAGACGCTTTGGCCTTTGCCGGATGAGCTCATAATAGGCTTGATTACGCAGGGAGTACCCAGCTCAGCAACAGCCTGCTGCAGTTCTTCAAGCGTATCGGCAAAACGGTATGGAGCCGTGGGCAGGCCCAGCGTCTCGGCAGCAAGCCGGCGGATTCCTTCGCGGTCCATGGTCAGCAGAGCGGCGCGGGCTGTCGGAATCACATGAAATCCTTCCTGCTCCAGCTCCACAAGCGCGCTTGTGGCAATCGCTTCGATTTCGGGCACAATGAGATCGGGTTTTTCTTGCAGAATAAGCTCTCTAAGCGCCGATGCATCCAGCATGTCGATCACATGGGAGCGATGGGCGACCTGCATAGCGGGAGCGTTGGCATACCGGTCTACGGCAATGGTCTCGATGCCAAGACGCTGCGCTTCCATGACAACTTCCTTGCCCAGTTCACCGGAGCCAAGGAGCATGATTTTTCGGGCATGAGGAGTAAGCGGTGATCCGTAGGACATAAAAAAAAGAACCTCCTGGAAGAAACCGATGAGAGCTAAGCTGCTGTCCTTACGTCATAATGGGACGCACAGCTCACATCGCTATCGTTTTCTTCCATTGTGGAGGTTCCTCGTCAAAAAATCAAGAATTATGCCGATAAAAAACGATATTGCGCTTCAATCAGGCCGTTATACGTGCCTCCATGCCGGATCAGCTCTTCATGACTGCCCTGTTCGACGATGACGCCATGATCCAGAACAACAATGCTGTCTGCGTTGCGGATGGTCGACAGACGGTGGGCAACGATGAAGGACGTGCGCCCTGTAAGAAGCGTCTTGAGCGCCTCCTGAATTTTGAGCTCTGTCTCCGTATCGATGCTCGCCGTAGCTTCGTCGAGAATGAGCACGCGGGGATCGGCAAGCAGCGCCCGGGCGAAGGACAGCAATTGACGCTGCCCCATAGAGAGCGCATTCCCCCGCTCCTGCACCTGCGTGTCATAGCCATCAGGCAGATTCATAATAAAATCATGCGCGTCGACCGCCGTGGCTGCCTTCACCACTTCATCGTCCGTTGCATTCAGACGCCCATAGCGGATGTTATCCCGGATGCTGCCCGAGAAAATAAACGTATCCTGAAGCACGATTCCGACCTGGGACCGCAGGCTTTCGATGCTTACATTGCGGATATCAATGCCATCGACGAGAACGGCGCCTTCAACGGGATCATAGAACCGGCACAGCAGGTTCATAATCGTGCTTTTGCCTGAGCCGGTATGACCGACCAGCGCGATGGTCTGGCCCGCTTTTACGTCCAGCGTAATGCCCTTCAGAGCCGGTCTGCCCTTCTCGTATTCAAAGACGATGGAGTCGAATTTGACGTCGCCTCGGATAGCCGGGAGTTTATTGGCTTCATGCAGCTCTACAACCGTCGGTTTCTCGTCAATGAACTCGAAGATGCGCTCGGACGAAGCCATGGCGACCAGCAGTTGCGCGTACATTTGGCCCAGACGGTTGATAGGGTCCCAGAAATTCCCCACATAGTTGGCAAATCCGACCAGCACGCCGACTGTTATGACGTTGGCCTGGATGAGATGCGAGCCGTACCAGAACAGTATCAGCGTCCCGATTGCAGAGGTGATTTCGATAATCGGACCGAATGCCTGATTGAGCGCCGACGCCCGGTTCCAGGCTTTGATATTCGTATTATTGATATGATTGAAGAATGAGAAATTCGCTTTTTCCTGCGTATAGGCCTGAGTAATCTTCATCCCCTGGATCGCTTCATTCAAATGGGCGTTAATCCGCGACTGCTTCATCCGGACATCCTGCCAGGCAAAACGAATCCGTCTGCGCAGCGCTCCCGATACGATGAACATCAGCGGCACCGTGATCATAACGGCCGCGCCCAGCTTGAAATTCCACAGCAGGAGGATGATAATAATACCAATAAGCTGCACGCAGTCCATCAGCAGGTTGACGACGCCGTTCGTAAATAAATCCTGCAGGGCATTGACGTCATTGGTTACCCGGACAAGCACCGAGCCAGCCGGCCGTTTGTCGAAGAAGCGGAAAGAGAGCTTCTGGATATGGCGGAACAAATCCTGGCGCAGGTCATAAATAACCCTTTGTCCAATCAAACTCGTGTACTTGATCCGGTACGTGTTGGCTGCCCACTGAATAATATAGAGCAGCAGCATCAGCCCTGCGTACATATATAGCTTGGTCAGGCTGGTTTCGCCGCTCTTGGGCGCAATGGCTTCATCAATGGCCACAATGATGATGGCCGGAACGGCAAGTCTCGTCGCGGTTCCCAAAATCATCGTCACGATGACCAAAGGAAGCAGCTGCTTGCTGTACGGCTTCATATACTGGAACAGCCTGCTCAGCTGCGACCAGTTAAAGGGCTTTTCAATCAGTTCGTCATCCTTATAAATAAACCGTTCGCGATTATCGCCGCGAGCCGTCTTCTGCTCACTCACTGGGCGACCCTTCTTTCTGCTGCTGCCGGCTCTGCTGCAGTTACTTGCGGCCGGTCGGCATATTGAATATTGTACGTATCCAGATAAGGGCCTGGAACCCGTATTAAATCCTGATGCTTGCCGCGCTGTACAATATGTCCTTTGTCCATGACAAGAATCTCGTCCGCATGGCGCAAAGAAGAAATCCGGTGGGCGATTATGAAAGTCGTCCGACCTGCCATAACCTCTTTGAAGCCCGCTTGAATCTCATGCTCTGTCTCCATATCAACCGCACTGGTGGAATCGTCGAGAACAAGAACCTTGGGATTCTTGATCAGCGCCCTGGCGATGGCAATCCGCTGCTTTTGCCCGCCGGACAGTCCCATCCCCCGCTCTCCGACAATGGTATCATAGCCCTCGGGCAGCTCCATAATGAAATCATGGGCTTTGGACAGCTTAGCCGCCTGGATAATTTGCTCCTCCGTCACTTGATTGATGCCGTAGGCAATATTGTCCCGGATCGAACAGGAGAACAGGAAGGTCTCCTGAAATACGATCGCAATATGTGAACGCAAGCTTTCGAGCGTAAGATCATTAATATTAAAGCCGTCTATTGTGATCGTGCCCTTCTTGATATTATAGGCGCGCATCAACAGCTGAATGATGGTTGATTTGCCTGAGCCCGTTCCGCCCAGCAAACCGATAACGGTTCCTGGAGGCGCTTCGATGTTCAGATTCGTAACAGCAGGGGCTTTATCCGGATAGTTAAACGTTACTCCGCTGAAGCGGACATGCCCTTCTACGATGTTATCCTCCAGAACAACAGGCTCTTCACCGGTTTTAACGTGAACATACTGGTTTAATAACTCGGTAAGACGCTCTCCGGAAGCTTTGGACTGCGTGTAGTTGTTGATCAGAAATCCGATATTCCACATCGGTCCGATAATGTACCATACCATACTGAAGAAGGCGACCAGCGAACCAAGGGTCAAAGACCCGTTAATCACCAGAGTACCGCCCGCCACGAGCAGGATAACGACGCAACAGCTGGCCAGGAGCTCCATGACCGGGAAGAATTTGGACCATAACAGGGATGCGCCGATCTGATTTTCTTTATACAAATCGCTGCGTTTGGAGAACTTGTCGATTTCATGCGGCTCGCGCGCGAACGATTTCACCGTTCTCATGCCGGTGATATTCTCTTGAACCGTCGTCGTCAGATTGCTCATCGCCAGCCGCATTTCCCGGAAGGCCGGATGGATCTGTTTCTCAAACCGGACTGCCGCGAATGCCAGAAACGGCATGGTTACCAAGGTAATCAATGTAAGCTGCCAGTGGATGTAAAACATCATAGTCGCCCCGAATACGATCATCAAAATCATGTTCAAAATTTGCGCAAACCCGAAAGCGATAAAGTTCCGTACCGCCTCCAGATCAGCTGTCAGACGGGACATCAGATCTCCCGTTTTGGCCGTATCATAGTATTGATACGATAGTTTCTGAAGCTTCTCATAACATGCGTTCCTCAGCCGGAATGCCACCCGGTTGCCGAGCTGGCCGGCAAAATAACCGTGTAAGAACTGCAGGCATCCTTTTAAACTGACGATACCTACCACGGTCAGCGATAATGCAGGCACCCACTTGAAATCACGAGGCTTGATGACATCGTCAATCAAGATTCGCAGCATGTTGGGGTACACAAGCCCTAGCGCTGTTGCACAGATCAGAAACGCAATCGATGCAATCATTTTCTTGCGTTCGACCCAATAATACTCTTTGAGTTGCCTAAAGACGTCCAATGGGTTTTCCTCTCCTTGTTCCTTGCTTTTTTTTATTGAATATGAATGAATATTAACAGCATCATTCCGACACGGCAAACAGAGCTTCGACGCATATAGATGGCAGAATCCGCTTTCTCTTCCATATTGACGATTTGTTAGGGGGTATTCTTCGATATCGTCGCAAATCATGACCAACATGCACACATTGCTCCGTTTTTGCATAATTAGTCTTTGTTTTTGCAAATTAATTTTTCACAGCAAAGAACCTTGCTTCATCCACAGGGATGATTGGCAAGGTTCTTCTTCTTATTTTCAGCTGGGTCTTTATAAAATCATCAATTGATTCTGGAGCTGTTTGAGCTTCTCCAGATCGGTATTTCCTCTGATCGAGGAAAGCTTGCCTGAAACAAACGACTTCAGATCCGCCAAAAGAACCCCGATGATAGCCTGCGCCGCCATTTGCCAGAAGCCGTCATAGCGCACTCCCCACTGAAGCTCTGCCCGGGCAATCCAGCTTTGCAGCGGCTGCGTCAATTCAGCTTCCAGGGCGCTGCGCAGCGCCCCCTTGCCCTCCCCTTCGAAGAAGTGGCGCGGCGATTTGAAGCGGCTCCACAGCCATTTGGAATCGATGGCATTCGCCTGCCAGGGAGGCTGCTCCTCCGGTGTAGGGATCTCTAGCGGTTTAAACGCAGAAGCGTGAAAGCCCTGGAGAGTCTCTGCCACCTCTCCGGTCAGATCAGCAAACTGCTTGGCAGCCAACCGGTTCAGCGTATTGTCCAGGCGAAGCGAAGTGGCCTGGAGCTCCTGGGCCAGCTCGATTTGCAGCAGCCGCTGGAGCTCCAGCCAGGCGGTCCATAGAGCTTTGCGCAGATCCCGGCCGTCATCCTGCAGAACAGCCGGATTAAAGGCAAAATTAAAGTGCTCGCCGAAGCGCAGCTGCACACGCTGCAGAACATAAAACAGCAGCTCTTTAAGCTCCTGCTCCAGCTGGGGATTGCCTCTGGATAAAGGCTGCTCCATCTCGCGGATCCTGCTGCGCGCAATATCGGCGCTTGCGAGCAGCTCTTCCCCCGCTTTCGCGCGTGAGGCCGCATCGCCCGATGCCGCATCAATCCAGTCGGCCAGCGTGCGTCTGGCCCGCTCCAGCTCCAGCTCCGCCGAGGCAACAGCCAGGCGGCCCAGATCATCGCGGGTGAAGGAGAGAAACGCCTCTTCGAAGGCTGCGATGCCCGAACCGTTGATTAACGTCAGGTCGCTGCGCAGCTTGCCGTCCAATGCCTGCAGGCTGGATAACGGGAAGATCCGCGGAAAGCGGATGCCCTGCTGCTGCAAATTGCGCTGCACATGGGCGAGCACGCTCTCCAGCTCCTCGCTGTCGGCCGCGAGATCCGCGGCATTGACGATGAAGAACATTTTATCCAGCTCGAACTGGTCCTTCACACGGCCCAGCTGCAGCAGAAACTGGCGGTCCGCCTGCGAGAAGGCGTGATTATAATAGGTTACAAACAGAATGGCGTCGGCATTCTTAATATAATTGAAGGCGACGCCCGTATGCCTTGCGTTGACGGAATCGGCGCCCGGCGTATCTACAAGAACAATTCCCTGCGCTGTCAGCGGATTATGGTGGTAGAGCTCAATCTCACGGACAAAACAGGACTTCGCCTCTTCGGCCACATAGCGGCGATAGGCTGCGCTGTCCACATGCAGCTCGCTGCCAAGCAGAGACTCATGCTCCTGCCAGCCTTGGTAAGCGGCTTTGAGGAAGCTGTAATGCGGCCTGCCGCCGGCATGCACCCCGTCAGGAGACAGCTTGGCGATGCTCTGCATCAGTTGATCAGACGTCAGGCGCTCAGCCGCTTCTCCAAGCAGGGATAAGGAATAGCAAAGATCGTCGAGCATTTCTTCCCGCGTTTTCAATAATACGCTCGCGGTGCCGTGGACCTTCTCCCCTGCCGGAGCGACAATACGGTTGACAGCTGCCGTTGTCGGATTCGGCGATACCGGCAGGACGGAATCGCCAAGGAGCGCATTCGCCAGCGAGGATTTGCCCGCACTGAATGCTCCGAACAAGGCTATGGTGAAGCGGCTGCCCTGAAGACGGCCCGCTTTGTCGCGCATTGCCTGCGCGGCGGATGAGAAATCCTGGTTGGGCGCAAGCAAATCCGCGGCGCGGTACAGCCGCTCGGCAGCCTGGCGCTGCGGGCCAAGCGCGCCGCTGTCCGGTTCGGATGGCGGCGCCACGCTTGGAGTCGCCTGCCGGCGGTCATTATCGGCGGCGGGCGGCGGCGAATTGCTGCCGGAGCCCGCCTTGTTATTCGGCGCGTTGTCTGGTTGCGACGTGCGGTCTTCAAGGTGCCCGACGCCGGCGATGCCATCCGGCAGCGGCTCAGTCGTATTGCCAGAGGCGAGAGGCTGAGGCGAATTGGCCTCTTCGGCAGCGTCGTTGTCCGCGACGGCTATCCCATCCGGACGCGGCTTGGATGTATTGCCGGCGGCGGGCGTTTGGTCCGCAGCCGTATTAGCGCCAGGAGCATCGGCGTTGACCGTGCCGATGCTGCCGTTATTCGCGGGGGCATCCCCGCGAAGCATGCGCGCTGCGGAATCGCCCGGAGTCCCCGGCGATTGCGCGGCCTGCGGCACCGGCAGCGCCGGGCGCTCCGGCGCTGGCGGCAGCACCGCCGCCAGGCGCGCCAGGTGCCCGCTCGCGCGCTCCGCCAGCGCGGCAAGCTGCGCCAGCGCCCCGGCCTGGGCGGCAAGCACGCCCAGCCGCTCGCGCACAGGAGCGGCTGCAGCTTCGCCGGCCGCCGCTGCCCGCTGCCCAAGCGTGTCGATCCACTCCATCGCCCGCTTGCGGTAAATCCCCTTCACATCCGCGGCAAGCTCGCGGCAGTAGTTCATCGTGTACTGGCTGCCGAAGACGGCGCCGGCTTTCACGTGATTCAAGAGCCACTGCGCTTCCACCGATCCGGCAATCGCCACGACCAGCTGCTGCTCCATCGCTTCCCCGCGCCATCCGATTTCATCGGCAGCCTTGCGGAGCAAGTCCAGCAAATGCCATTCAATCCCGGCTTTCACCAGGGATTCAAAATCCGCTTGAAAGGCCGCAAGGCGCCGCTCCTGCTCCGCGGCCGTTTTACCGCCGGAAAAGAGCAGCCCCATCTTAAAGCCGGGCTTACGGCTCTCCAGAAACGACTGCGCCAGATCACGCGTCGGAGCCGGCGTCACATTCGCATTGTCGAGCAGGCGCTGCATCTCGAGGCGCAGGCGGACGGGAAGACCGTCAGACTGCGCCTCCAGCTCTGCCAGCTGAGCTTTTAACCCGGACAGTTCCTCAGCAGCCTGCTGCGACCCTTCTTCCCCGCCGGCTGCCGCCAATAAAAGCTCCCGCTCAGGCTCTGCAAGCTCATCCAGCACTTTACCGTGGGAACGGATCAAGTGCCGCGCTGAAGCATCTACGCTGCAGAGAGCCAGAGGACCGCGCAGCCCGGCGAGCTCCGTCAGCAGCCCCTCAAGCTTTCCCCACTCCGAATAGGGATGCCCGGGCTCCCGGAGCGACAAATAAACGATCCCGCTCGGCTCCAGATGCCAGTTGGCGAACGCTTCATCCACGCTTTGACGATAAGCTTCAAAACTCAGCTCGCTGTTGCGGTGCTTGTCGATTTGATTGACGATCAGATAGAGCGGCTTGCCCCAGTCCTTCAACTGCTTGGCAAAAGAAAAATTGATTTCCGACTGTACGTGGTTGTAGTCCATAACGTAAAAAACGACGTCTGCCAAATGCAGCGCCGATTCGGTCGCCATCCGGTGAGCGTCATCTGTCGAGTCAATGCCGGGCGTATCCAGAAGTACAGTGTGATCGCCGAGCCGTGGAATCGGATAAGATAAGGAAATGGATTGAACTCCTTCCCCATCCTTGCAGTAATCATCCAGAAGCTCCAGGGCAACGTCCAGCGTCTCTTCTCTGCCGCCCCGCATACGGGTGATGGTTGCTTTGGGCTCCCCGCTTTGGATTGTAACCACATTGGCGCTTGTCGGGATCGGACTTGAAGGCAGCAGCTCCGTTCCACAGAGCTTGTTTACCAGCGTCGATTTGCCAGCGGAGAAATGCCCGCAGAATGCGGCTGCAAGCTGCCCGGCATATAATTTGCCGCGCAGCTCCAGCAGCCGATCCGCATTCCGCTTGTCGCCGGCTTCGGCCATGAGGGACCCTATTTGTTTCAGAGCGGCGTCAAGCGGATGAACAGCAGTTGCACTAAGTTGATTCATTTCTCTCTCTCCCATTATTCATAACCCTACCAATTCGCTATGTCAGTGGTTTATGATTAAGCTGTTTGCTCGGACGGCAAACAAATTTCAAATACTTCGCCATGCTGCAGGATCGTTACGCTGCGTTCCTTTTCTTTCATCACGACAACCTCGGGCTTTACGCGCATGCGCTCAATATATTGATCCGGAACGTCCCCTGCTCCGCTTACTGTAACGCCTTCGATGATGACTTCTTCGTTTTCTTCGGGAGGTGCTTCCATGATTTGCTCGTAAATATCGGAAAACAAAGCAAAGTCCTTCGTGTACACAGAAATGCATTTCATTCTTAATCATCCTCTTCTCTAAAATTTAATTAGCCTTTGCCTTCCGGCTTGTGTTCAACTTCATGCGCTGCTGGCCTTCCTTGCACAGATCAAGCAGCGGGCATACAAGGCACTGCGGATTTTGAGCTTTACAATGATACCTTCCGAAAAAAATAAGCCGGTGATGTGTATCGGTCCACTGCTCGCGCGGAACAAGCTTCATCAGCTTCTTCTCCACCTCGAGCACGCTATCGTCCGCTTTGGCGATACCAAGCCGTTTGGACACCCGTTCAACATGCGTATCAACCGCAATCGCCGGAACGCCAAAAGCATTGGATACGACGACATTGGCCGTCTTGCGTCCGACACCGGGCAACCTGGTCAAATCCTCATGCCGCCGGGGCACTTCTCCACCGTATTCGTCCAGCAGCATGCGGCAAAGCTTCTGGATATGGGAGGCTTTGTTGCGATACAGCCCGATCCGGCGGATATCCTGCTCCAGCTCTTCAAGCGGAACTGCCAAATAATCGGCTGGTGTCTCATATTTCTTGAATAGGTCGGCTGTCACTTTATTAACCGTTTCATCCGTACACTGTGCCGAAAGAAGAACGGCTATGGTCAGTTCAAACGGATTTCGGTGGTTCAGCTCACAGTGAGCATCCGGAAACATCTCGCCAATGACCCGCAAGATATAAGCCATCTTATCCTTAGCTTTCAACTGTCTCTCTCCCCTATTTGGGCTATCGAATCAAAGTGTAGCGAAAAATGTCACAATAAGCAACCGTAAACAGGAGCTTCCTGCGACTTTTTCAAGAGATTTTCATAAAATTATTTAATTTAGCCGCAATTCCATAAGAATAACCTGTCCCTTCCAAAAATTAGCTCAATCCTCCCAAAATGAAATTTTGTAAAAAGATTCAAATGTTTTACGTCATGATCATGCTCTCCTGGAGGTGAAAATGGCCATAAGGTTTAAAAAAGCGCTGTGGGATGATCCCGCAGCGCTTTGTTTAAACCTGATCTAACTCTTTTTCACAACTTCCAGCAGCTCGCCTTGAACGATGTAAAGGGTGATGCTGTCTCCTTCTTTTAAATCCGACCACTGAATTGCCGCATCGCCTTGGGACAACTTGGTCCTGGACGTAACCTTGAAGGTGTAATTATTATCCGTAAGTCCTGTTCGCTTAACCGAAAGCAGGCCTGCCGAGCTGTCAAACTTCCAGAAGCTTCTTGCTGTACCGTTGTTTACAGTTATCAGAGTCTGTTCTGCGGCATCCTTGCGGACCTCGATCCGGTCACCTGCCTGCAGTACAGCTGCGGAGCTGCCGGACACTCCATTTTTGATAACCGTATAGGCTGCACCTAGCGGAACCTCAGTAGAAACACCGTTATAGTCGACGATGGTCACTTTATCGGCGGCAACTGCCGACACCCTGCCTGATGCAACAGCGACCTTCTTGAACGATGACGGCGTAGAACCTGTAAAGGTGATATTGCCCACTTGACCGGCTGTCAGGCCGGAAAGCGTAATAAGCTCTCCGCTCTCATTATAGAAGCTCCAGCCGCTGACTGCCCATTCATTGGTAGTCTGATCGGCATTTTTAACCTTCAGCTTCTGGCTGTTCACGTCAACCGAGACCACTTCCACCTGTTTGGCGGAATGAATCTGAAGAGTGACGGCCTTGTCCTGAGTGGTGTTCAATAGCAGGGTGACCACATCACCCGCCTTCACATCTGCGAGTGTAGCGTTCTTGCCAAGCGCCTCCACTCCCAGTGCATCAAATCCGATTGTGAACGGAGAACCGCCGGTCAGCGTCAAATTCAACTGCCTGGAGGTTTGATTAATCGAAACAACCGTACCGGTGTACTTATAAACGAACTGAATGGATATCGCTTTGTCATCCGTATAGCCAATTGTAACCTTGCGGTCCTTGATCAGCATCGTTGCAGCACTTGTCAGCGGAATTGCTGTTCCGTTCATATCGATCTTCGTGCTGTCCGTCAAATAGATCGGAATTAATTTCGTGCCATTTTTGACGACCAGTGCTTTGAGCTCAGGCTCATAGCTAACGATTACCGCGCCATTGATTGTCTCAACCTTGCGGTTCAGCACTTTAATGGCGCTGACTTGATCCTTCTCGTTCAACGTCAGCTCGAGACGGTCACCTTTGACCAAATCAACGAGGTTGGTGGACGTTAGACCCTCGATCGTAACACTAATGGAATCCGCTACGAATTTGGCTTCCAGCTGCGTTCCGCCATCCCGAATATAATTGATGGTTTTATTGTCACTGCTTGCGGAATAGAACTCACCCTGCACCGACTTCGCTGATGTTTGCTGAACGGTAATTTTCGTCACAATGCTGTTCTGAACCTCATAGGTCAGGGAGTCTCCGGCTCGAACCCCGGCAAGGCCGCCCTGCAAAATACTTCCCTGCCACAAGATGACCGCTTGCGGCGAGACGCTCAGCTGTTCCTCGGCATTTGATGCCGAATTGATGACGCTGATCGTCGAGGCTGCGGCATCTACAGCTTTAACGAGACCGCTGCCCGTTTTATTGATTGGCGCGGATTGCACAGCGATCGAAAGTACACGCGGCACTTCGCGATAGGTATCGCGGGTGATCGAAAGCGTGCTGTCCTTGACCAGCGAAGCTACCGGAATCACAGAGCCGGCGGCATCCTTGACCGTTACAGAACTGTCGTAGGCCACTGCAACCGGGGTATCGTTGACCCATATCCACAGCTTGTTCTCAGCAGGAACTGCACGGTCGAAGGTACCTGTAATCGTCTCCACCAGCTGCTTGTCATCCAACTGTTCCACATATAATGCTTGATCCCCGTAGGTGATAACTGTCACATTCGTATTTGGCAGAAGCTGATCCAGGCCTACAGCCTTCTCGGAGTCAAAGCGGTAAACATTCGTATCCGGCGACAAGAGCAGCGTCTGATCGCCTTGCGGCTTGTACAATTGAATGGAAGTGTCCGACTTGGCGGATAAAATGCCTGTCTCCTGACCCGGAAAAGCAACGGGGAACTGGCTCTCCGCCCGGCTAAGCAGGGTTGCCATAGCTGCCCTTGTTATCGCGCCTTTCGGCTCGAATTTGTCGGCAGTCACACCATTGACCAATTTCAGGGAAACGGCCGCATTCACATAGCCGGCAAACCCTTCGCTCACGCTGTTCCTGTCAGAGAAGGCCACAGGCGTGGAAGCCAGCTCAGCGGCTGCGGATTGTTTGCCGATCGCATTGACGACAAGCTTGGTGATCCATTCCCGTGTTGCTTTTTTGGCTCCCCATGTGACGGCTTCATTCTCTTCCGCCAGTTTGAATTCTTCATCCCGGTCAAGCAGGCCCTTCTGAAAAGCAAGTGCGACATAAGGCTTGAAATAATCGTTTACCTTGAATGCGCTGGAGAAGACGACAGCCTGATCCTCCTTGACTTCATTCTCAATCCCGATAAAACGGATAGCCATCGTGACTGCTTCTTGCTGGCTGACATTGTCATTTGGCTTGAAGACGCCATTGTCGCCCTTGACAATACCTTGAAGAGCCAGCTTGGTAATATGCTTCTGCGCCCAATGTGCTGCAGGAACGTCACTGAATTTCGTAACTGCAGAGGAATCCGCAAAAACAGCTCCACCAGTTATGGTGAAGCTTGAGAGTACGGAGAATATAACAAGCGATGAGACCCCTTTTAACCATTTGTTTGCTTTGAACATACCGGCGAACTCCCCCTAATGACTATTGTTGCTTCATGATTGGATGATCGAGCTCCACATGACCCATTAAACTTTCTTCTTTCTCGCCGTCTACAAGAATATCAAGAGAAGTCACATCTTCGAATTGAAACATGGTCTTCTGGACAGCATCAACCGCCATCTGTTCGCCCGGACCTCCTAAGCGCGCTTCATCGTTGATATGAATATCCAGCGTTACCGCACCGTTCTCCACCTTGGCGCTGAGAAGGTCGATATGCTTCCATAGCGACAAGCCTCCGTCTTTGCCATCCTGTTGAAGTGCTTTATAAGCATTTTCAATTTTTTCCCTGGTGTCCGCGTACTGAATATCTGCCTGCTGCTCCTGCAGCTCCGTCATTTGCTCATCGGTATAATAAACCTTGATCGTCTCGCTCTTCTTCTCTACTACCGGGACCGGCTCCGGAGGCGTCTGCACCTGATCGGAACTTCCCCCTTGCGTGTTATCCGGCCTGCTCCCGCATGCACTCATGGTCAGTATGGCTGCGGCAGCGATCAGGACAAGCAGTATGCGTGAAGCAGCTGGTTGTTTCATCGGCTTCCCCCTAGGTAATATTCAAGTATTCTTTAATTCCGGCTACAACCTGAGCTGCAATGGCATCCTGTCTTGCCGGATCGAAGAGTGCTGCGGCATCGCCTTTGTTGGAGAGATATCCCGCTTCCAGAAGAATGGCCGGCATCGTCGTTTTCTTGATAACCACAAAGCTGGCTTGATGGACCTTCCGGTCGGGAAGAGCGGTCCCTGCCACGAGATGCTTATGTATCACATTCGCAAGCGCGAGACTGCTGGCACGGTTATAATACGTTTCCGAACCTGATGCTGACGAGCTTGTAGCCGAGTTCGCATGGAAGGAAATGAATATATCCGCATTCATATCATTGGCAATTTTGGCTCTGTCATCCAGCTCGACGAAGGTATCGTCCGACCGGGTCAGGTAAGCTTTAATTTTCGGTTCATTATCCAGCAGCGCCTTCACTTTAAGCGTGATGGACAGATTGTATTCTTTTTCGTGCTTGCCGTTAACGGCAGGCGCACCTGGATCTTTGCCTCCGTGGCCGGCATCCAGAACGATTTTGTATACGCCAGGATCTGCCGGATCAACATTACCTGGAATGCCTGGATCAACATTGACAGGATCGGTCGGGGCTACAACATCCGTAGGCTCCAGAACGTCAATGCGGATCACCTTGTCCTCCCGGGCAATATTAATAGGCGTCGGCGCTGTCAAATCCAGTACGACTCTTACCGTTGAAGGCTTGTCCTTAAACAAGGAATAACGCACACTTACGAGCGACGGATGATTATCCATCGAAAATTGTCCGGAATAGCCATTTGATAGATTTGCCATAAACGTAGACGAGAAGGCCGTGTATGGAAAATCTATAGCGATTTTCTGCTGAATTTCTCCGCTTCCCGCAATCGTTTCTTGTACCAGATCGCCTATTTCGCCGTCATACCTTACATAGATGCTTCCTATACCGTCATATTCAATGGTGTTGATCGTTCCGGTAGTTTCCGCCGACGGCGAACCATCGCTTCCGGTTTCCGTTCCGTCCTGTCCAGGGATTGTCCCGTCTCCAGTACCAGCGTTGCCATCCTCTTCACCTGGAAGCACTACTGGCGGTTTCTCGACTTCTTGTCTGGACTTGTCAAACATCTGGACCGTTCTTGTGGCGGTGTCCCAGGATACCTCGAGCCCAAACTGCTCTCCGACAAATCGAAGCGGTACAAGGGTAGTATTCTTCGATATGTATGCAGGCACGTCCAGAGAAACTTTCTGCCCATTCACCAATGCAGTTTTACTGCTGATCGTCAGGACCATAATCGTTTCCCCATTGGATATATTGACATTCGGGGAAGACCATGCCACATCAAAACCCAGTTCTTCCGTTACTGTTCGCAGCGGCACCATCGTCGTTTGTTTGACTATTTGCGGTGCTGCAGGCGATTGTAGTAGTTTGCCGTTCAAATAAAGCTTGGGAACAGGCACAGCGGCGGCAGCTCCCACCAGACCAGGGAACATAGAGACGAACAACGTTAATAACATTATAGCGGTTACAAACTTCTTCATCTTTCACCTCGATGACTTGATTTTCGCCTCCGAGCAGAGCGAACAGGCCGATGCTTACAGACATTTATTAGACGCAGCTTGTCAGAAAAAGTTGCGTATTCAGGAAAATTGTAACTCTATCGCCAATGAAAGATGAAACGGCTTGACGCGCACAAAATAAACTGAATCTGTAGTTTATGATATTTGAAATGCAAAAGGCCTCCGGCAAGACCGGAGGCCTGTATCAAAACCTATTGTTTTATAAATTAATCAAAAATTAATAGGCAACCCGGCTTGCTTCATAGGCTGAAATCGCCTCTTCATGCTGAAGAGTAAGGCCGATATCATCCAGCCCTTGCAGCAGGAATTGCCTGCGGTGCTCATCCAGATCGAAGGAAATTTCAAGCCCTGCGCCGTCAGTGAGTTTCTTGTTCAACAGATCCACCGTCAGCTTGTAGCCTTCTTCAGCCGCAGTGCGTTGGAACAGACCATCCACCTGCTCTTCGCTCAAGCGAATCGGCAGAATACCGTTCTTGAAGCAGTTATTGTAGAAAATATCTGCAAAAGAAGGTGCGATAATAACTTTAAAGCCATAATCAAGAATGGCCCAGGGCGCATGCTCACGCGAAGATCCGCAGCCGAAGTTGGCACGGGAGATCAATACCGAAGCGCCTTGATAACGCGGCTGGTTCAGGCTGAAATCAGGAATAACGTCACCCTTCTCATCCCAGCGCCACTCAAAAAAGAGGAATTGGCCAAAGCCGCTCCGTTCAATACGTTTAAGAAATTGTTTTGGAATAATGGCGTCCGTATCCACATTGACGCGGTCCACAGGGGCAACTAGCCCCGTCAGCTCTTTAAACTCTTCCATCTATGGTAACCCCTTTCGAATCTTGTTTCATGAAGTCAGGTCCGTCAAAACTAGCTCAGTACTTCGGATTTGATTTTCCAGTCGCGAACATCGGTGAATTTGCCCATAATGGCGGCAGCTGCTGCCATAGCCGGGGATACGAGATGCGTGCGTCCTCCGCGTCCTTGACGGCCTTCGAAGTTCCTGTTGGATGTCGATGCGCAGCGCTGTCCAGGCTGCAGAACATCGGGATTCATAGCCAGACACATGGAGCAGCCCGCATCGCGCCATTCGAATCCGGCGTCCGTGAAGATTTGATCCAGACCCTCCTGCTCGGCTTGAATTTTGACACGGCCCGATCCTGGAACCACAATGGCCGTAACACGGTCGCTGACCTTGTAGCCTTTGGCAATTTCAGCCGCAGCGCGCAGATCCTCAATCCGTCCATTCGTACAGGAGCCGATGAAAACATAATCAATCGGGATTTCATTCATAGGAGTTCCTGGTGTCAGACCCATATACTCCAAAGCCTTCTCTGCCGCTTTGCGTTCATTCTCCGTAGGAAGCTCAGCCGGTACTGGCACTTTCGACGTAATGTCTGTTCCCATACCAGGGCTTGTGCCCCAGGTCACTTGAGGAATCAGGGAATCTACATCAAATTCCAGCACTTTATCATAAGAGGCGCCGTCATCCGTGGCCAGATCCGTCCAAATCCGGACAGCGCGGTCAAAGGCTTCTCCCTGCGGTGAATACTCACGGCCGCGCAGGTAATTGAACGTGGTTTCGTCAGGAGCGATCAAGCCTGCCCGCGCACCGGCTTCAATCGACATATTGCAAACGGTCATCCGCTCTTCCATAGACAGGGAACGAATAGCCTCGCCCGTAAATTCCATGACATAACCGGTACCGAAATCGGTTCCGTATTTGGCGATGACGCCAAGAATCATATCCTTCGCGGTCACACCAGGCTTGCGGCTGCCGACAAAGCGGATTTCCATCGTTTTGGGCTTCGATTGCTGCAGACATTGCGTGGCCAGAACATGCTCCACTTCGGATGTTCCGATACCGAATGCCAATGCGCCAAAAGCGCCATGAGTCGAAGTGTGGCTGTCGCCGCAGACAATGGTTTTACCCGGATGAGTCAGTCCCAGCTCGGGTCCCATAACGTGAACGACCCCTTGATCGAGACTGTCCAGATCAAACAGCTTTACGCCAAAATCCTCGCAGTTTTGAGTCAGTGTGTCAATTTGCTGCTTGGAGATCGGGTCCGTGATATTGAAGCGGTCCTTCGTCGGTACATTGTGGTCCATCGTTGCAAAAGTCAAATCCGGACGGCGTACCTTACGGCCCGTCAAACGGAGTCCTTCAAAGGCCTGCGGGGATGTAACCTCATGCACCAGCTGCAAATCGATATACAAAACACTTGGTTTGCCCTCTTCGGCATGAATGACATGATTGTCCCAAATCTTCTCTACCATTGTTCTTTTTGCCATTGTTTTCACCTCATAAGTTCAATAATTCGTTCTCTTTTTTTATCGATGATAGTATCATAGCATTTCTTTCTTCATTGATCCAAGATATAATATCTATAACATCAATAGGTTAGGCCTATGGCACCCGTGTAACGAAAATATCGCTGAAGGAGCGTCACGCATCTTGGAATTCCGCCAACTGCAATATGTCATTCAGATCGCCAAAGAAAAAAACTTTTCCCGCGCCGCGGAAAAGCTTCATATCGCCCAGCCTTCCCTCAGCCAGCAGCTGTCGAAGCTGGAGAAGGAAATCGGTGTTCTGCTGTTTCGCCGGACCACTAATTCTGTCGAGATGACGCATGCCGGCTCCGTATTTGTGGACAAGGCGCAGAATATTCTCGACAGCATCGAACAGCTGAAGCAGGAGCTGGACGATATCGCCCATATGCGCAAAGGCAAGCTGGTTGTCGGCAGCCTGCCCATTACCGGCTCTCATGTTCTGCCGCTCGTGCTTCCGGTATTCGGCAGACAGTATCCGGAAATCGAAGTCGCGCTTGTCGAGGACAGCTCGTTCCGGCTGGAGCAGCTGACCGCAAGCGGACAAACGGACTTGAGTCTGCTGTCGCTGCCGCTTCACGAACCCTCTCTGGCCTGGGAGCCCTTGATCGAGGAGGAAATCTGTCTGGCCGTGCCTCCCGAGCATCCGCTTGCCCTTAAGAACGAGGCTGTAAACATCCAAGACCTCGCCCAAGAGCCCTTCGTACTGCTGAAGAAAGGACAAGGCTTCAGGCAAATCGCTATCGAGCTTTGCGAGAAAGCCGGATTTCAGCCCCGAATTGTATTCGAGAGCGGAAATATTGAAACCGTGCAATCGCTCGTCGCCGCCGGAATGGGCATCGCTTTTGTTCCCAAGATGGTGGCAAGGGCCAAGTGGTACGAATTCGCGCCTGCCTATTTGCCTTTTGCCGAGCCTGCGCCTTCGCGTACGCTTGTCATTGCAAGCCGCAAGGGACGGTATCTTTCGAAAGCGGCGGAGGCTTTCATCGAGACGATGAAATCAACAATCGAAAGTCATTTTCATTCTTGAATTTCCTTAGTAAAGCGATGGACGGCGATCCTCAAAAACGGGAATTTTTCCGCGTATTTGATCGACCAGCTCCAGATCGATTTCTGCCCGCAGAATGGTTTCTTCCTCCCCGGCTTCAGCGATGATTTCTCCCCATGGATCAATGATCAGCGAGTGACCGAAAAAGGAGCTTGTGCCGCTGGTGCCGCAGCGGTTGCAGGCGATCACGAACATCTGGTTCTCAATTGCGCGCGCCATAAGCAGCGTACGCCAGTGGTGCATTCGGGGATTCGGCCACTGTGCGGGAACAAACAACAGCTTCGCCCCATCCAGCGCCAGCTTCCGGGCCAGCTCCGGAAACCGGATGTCATAGCAGATCATCATACCGGCATCCGCTCCGGACACGCGCAAGCTGCCCACTTTATCCCCCGGCTGCAGATGCTTCTCTTCATTCATCAGACGGAACAAATGAATTTTCGAATACTTCGCCTCCACTTCGCCTTGGGCATTAAACACATAAGTCGTATTATAAACGCCCTCGTCCCTGCCCTCGGCAATAGAGCCTCCCACTATTTGAATACCATGCCCGCGGCTGAATGCAGAGAGCAGCGCCTTCGTCCGCTCACCCCCGCGGTCCGCAATTTCACTGATTTCTTCAAGCGCATACCCGGTATTCCACATTTCAGGCAGCATAATCAAATGCGGCTTGTCATTGCCCGCGGCCGCCTTCTCAAGCATGACTTCCAACTTCTTGAAATTCTCATCCGGATGACCGGCCTCCACATCCATCTGAACCAGAGCAATTCGCAGTTTATTCTTCGTAGTCATAGCTTGCGTCCACCTTCCTGTTCGGGCAGCATTTTCTTTTCCCTAATGATACCGCCTCATGGTTCTCTGTCAAGATGGGCATCGTAACAAGGTAACCATCTAACATGAATCGTAAAGGAGAAATGAAAATGAAAGTAAGTGCCAAGCTGATTTCTCTTCTGATGCTTGTTTTCTGTTTAATGATACCGGCTGTTGCCAGCGCCCGGTTGGCTGACGACGGAACCGCTTCTCAGAGGCCGGTTCAGGCCTTTGATATCGAAGCCGGAAAAGTCGTAAAATCCATTCCAAACAGCAAGGAATTCCAAACTTATGCGATCAATTGGCTGGGCTCTGTTACAGGTCTTGCCCCGCAGACCAAGCCGGATGACAAATGCGGCTATGTCTTCCGTATTCCGCTGAACGAGCCGGCAGTGGTCCAAGCTGGTTCTGTCACGGTGCGTACGGCAGATGTGTTTCTTTTTTATTGTCCCGGAAAGCCTCAGATTCTGCTCATCTTCGACGAGAACAGAAAGCCCTATTTGCTGCAGTTTAAAGCGGACACCAAGCCTTTCCTGGCTCAAATGGGACTTTAATGTGATTGTTGGCCTCCAGCGGGTCCCGGCCTTTCGTCAGCCACATTGCTCGACACCTCTTCCTATAATATGCTAAATTAGGCTTAGGTTTTTGGTACGCAGCAAATTAGTGGAGTGATTGAAGATGAAGGATATCAAATCTTTTCCAATAAGACCGGCAGACCGGATGTCCGGCTTGCCGGCGCAATTTTTTGCAGCGCTGGTCGGCAAGGCGGCAGCCCAGGCAGCCAAAGGGCGAGACGTTATCAATCTGGGGCAGGGCAATCCGGATCAACCTACCCCCGCGCATATTGTTGCGGCTCTGCAGGAAGCGGCACCCAATCCGGAATATCACCGCTACCCGCCCTTCAAGGGCTTTCCTTTCCTCAAGGAAGCCGTTGCCCAGCGTTATAAGGAGGACTATGGCGTTACCTTGGATCCTGAGAAGGAAGTCGCCATCTTGTTCGGCGGCAAGACCGGTCTGATCGAAATCAGCCAATGCCTGCTCAATCCAGGTGATATCTGTCTGGTTCCGGACCCGGGTTATCCCGATTACTGGTCGGGTGTCGCGCTTGCAGGCGGACGGATGGAATATATGCCGCTAACGGCAGACAACCAATTTCTCCCTGACTATGACGCCATACATAAAGACATCGCAGACCAGGCCAAGCTGATGTTCATCAATTACCCGAACAATCCCACAGGAGCCGTGGCCGGACCTGAATTTTATGCCCAAACGGTTGAATTCGCCGCGCGACATGACATTGTGGTGGCAAGTGATTTTGCATACGGGGCGATTGGCTTTGACGGCAACCAACCGGTCAGCTTTCTGCAGACCCCCGGAGCCAAGGAAGTCGGCATCGAGTTCTACACCTTATCCAAAACCTATAATATGGCAGGCTGGCGGGTTGGTTTTGCGCTTGGGAATCCGGAAATTATTTCACTCATTAATTTGATTCAGGATCATTATTACTGCAGTCTTTTCGGAGGCATACAAGCCGCATCGGCTGTTGCGCTAACCGGTCCCCAGGATTGCGTGACCGAGCTTCGCACAACGTACGAAAGCCGCAGGAACGCTCTCTACAATGCTATGGGCAGGATCGGCTGGGAAGCTCCCAAGCCCGGAGGCTCCTTCTTCTGCTGGCTGCCGGTGCCTAAAGGATATACCTCGGCCTCATTTGCCGATCTGGTCCTCGAGCGGGCTGATGTTGTCATCGCCCCAGGGATCGGCTTCGGGAGCTATGGCGAGAATTATGTCAGGCTGGGACTGCTTGCTCCGGAAGCGCGCCTCGAAGAAGCGGTGGCACGGATCGGCAGGCTCGGTCTCTTCGGGTAGTTTGCCCCATATTCTTGTTTCTTCATCAGGTGCAGGATGAGGTTCAGGAATGACCCCTGTCCACCGCCTTTACAGGTCGTGTCAGATCATGATATGCTTGATTTAATTGAACACGAACGTTGTGATGGGGAACAGTACGCAGGTTTGAGTCGTGCACAGAGAGTAAATTCGTCAGCTGCAAGAATTTACCCGACCAATGCAGAAATCCCGCCCCGGAACGGCCGGCGATGAGCCGGACAGCACCTGCTGTTATCAGGCTTGATGAAGCGAATGCGGCTTGTTTTCCTTTTAGGAGTACAAGACCGTTTTAATTAAGGTGGTACCGCGGAGGTTATACTTTCGTCCTTTCTATTTATGTAGAGGGCGGAAGTTTTTTTATTTTATTCAGGGGAAAGGATTTGCGATAATGACGGAACGAATCGTGGTCAAAATCGGCAGCAGCTCGCTGACATCGGATGAAGGCGGCTTGAACCGGGAACGGATTGCTTTCTTCTCCCGTGAACTGGCTTCGCTGTATGATGCCGGATATCAGGTGCTGCTCGTCACCTCCGGCGCAGTGGCTGCGGGTTTCCGCAAAATTGGGTACCGGTCGCGTCCAAAGCTTGTTCATGAAAAGCAGGCAGCTGCGGCTGTAGGCCAGGCTCTGCTGATGCAGGCCTATCAGGAAGCCTTCTCAGCCTACGGTACAAACGGCGGAATCGGTGTTGCGCAAATCCTGCTCACCCGTGCCGACTTTTCCAACCGCAGGCGAATCCAGAATGCATTAATGACCATTGAGGAGCTTCTGGAACAGCGGACCGTACCGGTCGTCAACGAGAATGACACGGTTGCAACGGACGAATTGAAATTCGGGGATAATGACACCCTCTCCGCGTTGGTCGCCAATCTTGTAAAAGCCAAGCGGCTGCTCATCTTAACCGATACGGACGGCCTGTACACAGAGGATCCCAGAATCAACCCCGAGGCGATCCGGATTGACCGGGTAGAGGTTATTTCCGAAGATCTCGTCAAGCTTGCCGGCGGCTCAGGATCTTCCGTTGGCACAGGCGGCATGCGCTCGAAAATTGAAGCCGCCCGGATTGCCATGCGCGGAGGCGTGCCTGCCTTTATCGGTCGGGTTCTTGAGCCCGGAGATATGCAGCTTGCGGTTGAAGGGGGCGGAAAAGGCACTTATTTTGATACAAGTCTACATAATCTGCCTATGAAAAAGCAATGGGTAGGCTTCCACTCGCATACCCAAGGACGGATTATCGTGGATGAAGGCGCCGAGAAAGCCCTTCTGCAGGGCGGAAAAAGCTTGCTTCCTGCGGGGATTCGGGAGATCGAAGGCGAGTTTCATCCCGGCGACGTCGTGGAAGTCGTTAATCTGCAGCAGCAAACCATCGGCCGCGGTGTCGTGAACTATGCCGCATGGCAAATCCAGGCCGTCGCCGGGCTCAGCACGCAGGAGGTCCGCCGGAGGGTTGAAGTCAACCGGATTGAAGTCATACACCGCGATGAATGGGTATCGTTCAGCGGATAGAGAAGTCACAGCAAAACTCTAAAGCCTATGCTTCCGAAGTGAGTTTTCCTGTTCAACGAAGAAGTATATCCCATGATGGATCACAGCAAAACTCTTAGGAGGGAACTATAAATGAGCGAAGTACGCGAGAAGGCGGCCCTTGCCAAGCAAGCGGCTGCCATAATGAACCGGATGACAACAGAGCAAAAAAATGCTGCCCTGCTGGCCATGGCCGATGCACTCGTTCGCGAGCATGCCTCGATCACTGCGGCCAACGGACTTGATATCAAACGCGGTCGTGAGAACGGAACGAGTGAATCATTGCTGGACCGGCTTAAACTGAATGAGCAGCGGGTTGCGGCAATAGCAGACGCGCTGCGTCTCGTTGCCGGGCTGCCGGATCCGGCAGGTCAGGTTCTGGAATCCTTCGACCGTCCCAACGGCCTGCAGATTACCAAAATCTCCGTGCCGCTTGGTGTAATCGGCATGATTTACGAAGCGCGTCCGAACGTCACGGTAGACGCCGCAGGTCTTTGCCTCAAAACAGGCAATACCGTTGTCCTGCGCGGCGGATCGGCTGCCATCGAATCGAACCGGAGGATCATTGAAGTACTGCGCGGCGCACTGGAGGAGTCGGCGCTGCCCCCTGACGCGATTCAGCTGATAGAGGATCCCAACCGCTCATCTGTGGATGAAATGCTGAAACTCAATGGCCTGCTCGACGTGGTTATTCCCCGCGGCGGGGCTTCCCTGATTCGCAATGTAGTGGACAATGCAACTGTGCCGGTTATAGAAACGGGCGCCGGAATCTGTCATACTTTCGTCGATGAGAGCGCCGATCCGCAAATGGCCTCCGATATTGCCTTCAATGCGAAGGTTCAGCGCCCATCCGTATGCAATTCGATGGAAACCTTGCTCGTGCATGAAGCATTCACCGCAGATCATCTGCGATTGATTGCTGACCGGCTATTAGCCGCCAATGTTGAAATTCGCGGATGCGAACGGACCTCCGCACTTATTCCTGAGGCCAAAGCGGTAACCGAAGAGGATTATGCCACTGAATACAATGATTACATTCTAAACATCAGAATTGTAAATAATCTGGACGAAGCGCTTGCTCATATCGGGAAATATGGAACCATGCACTCGGAGTGCATCGTCACCGGGAATCAAGCGAATGCCGCGCGTTTTCTCCAGGAGATCGACGCTGCAGCTGTCTACCATAATGCATCCACGCGCTTCACAGATGGCTTTGAATTCGGCTATGGCGCAGAGATCGGCATCAGCACGCAGAAGCTGCATGCGCGTGGTCCTATGGGCCTTCCGGCTCTGACGACAACAAAATTCCTAATTTCCGGCAGCGGGCAAATCAGAGGTTGATGAGGAGGTTATCTTTAAAATGTCACAATTATTCTCTGCCGGTGTTTCACCACAGATCAGTTCGCTCCGGTTGTGCTTTTACGGTGCGGGATCGATGGCGGAAGCGATTGTTCGCGGCCTGCTGGACCAGGGGCTGACCGCACCCGGACAGATCGGTATCATCAATCGCCAGAATGCAGCCCGGCTTGACGAGCTTGCCGCGCGTTACGGCGTTCAGGCCGCGTTTGATAATGAAGCCAAAACAACCATGATCGGCGAAGCCGATATCGTATTTCTGGCAATAAAACCCAAGGATGCCGCTGAGGCATTGAAGCAGCTGCGCCATGTGCTTCGCCCCGATCAATTGATCGTCTCGGTTATCGCCGGCCTGTCGATTCATACGATGGAAACACTGCTGGGCCAGCCGATGAACATTGTCCGCACGATGCCCAATACGTCAAGCACGATCGGTCTTGGCGCAACGGGCATCAGCTTCTCCTCCACGGTCTCCGAGGGACAGCGCAGCCTCGCAGAGGCCATGTTCAAATCCGTCGGCATGACGGCAGTCGTCGAGGAGCATCTTCTGGATGTAGTGACAGGTCTCTCGGGCAGCGGTCCCGCTTATATTTATTATGTCATGGAAGCGATGATCGAAGCCGGCCGGGGCCGCGGTCTCAGCGAGGAGGCTTCCCGCGAATTGACAATCCAGACCGTTCTGGGCGCCGCCCATATGGTCAAGGCGACCCATGAGCATCCGGCGGAGCTGAGAAGAAAAGTGACTTCCCCCAACGGAACGACACAAGCCGCAATAGAGACGCTTGACGCGCACGGCTTCACCCAAGCCCTCGTCCATGCGATAGGGCGGGCCACCGACCGCGCCGCCGAGATGGGCAAAGACATCGAGAGGAGTGCAACTCATGAGTGATCAGGTATGCATCGCGACTTACCGCTGTTATGACGATAAAGCTGATTTTCACAAGAAAGCCCAGGGCATTGCTGTCGGGCTGACCGTTGGCAGCTGGACCGATTTGCCCGAAGCCCGCAAGGCGGAGATGGAAAAGCATCTTGGGCGTGTCATAGACGTCAGCGTTCATGAGCCGGAAGGTGCGGTGCCCGGCGAGCGGTTTGCCGACCTCCAGATCGCGTATCCAGACATTAATTTCAGCCGCGATCTCCCCGCCCTGCTCGTCACCGTATTCGGCAAGCTGTCGATGGATGGCAAAATTAAGCTGCTGGATCTTCAATTTTCCTCAGCCTTCACTTCGGCATTCCCCGGCCCCAAATTCGGTATTGCCGGGGTAAGGAAGCTGCTTGGCGTCCACGACCGCCCTCTGCTGATGAGCATATTCAAATCCGTCATCGGCCATGACCTGACCAATTTGCGGGAGCAATTTTATCAGCAGGCCCTGGGCGGAGTCGATTTGATCAAGGATGACGAAATTCTCTTCGAGAACCCGTTGACTCCATTGGAGAAACGGGTAGAGGTTTGCATGGATGCCGCGCGTCAGGCGGAACGCGAAACCGGACAGAAGCTGCTGTATGCAGTCAATCTGACGGGGCCGACCTCACAGCTTGCCGCTAATGCCAAACGGGCAATCCGTGCAGGCGCTAATGCGCTCCTGTTCAATGTATTGGCGTATGGCTACGATGCCCTGCATGAATTGAGCTGCGACCCGGACATCGCCGTCCCGATCGCCGCCCATCCCGCCATGGCAGGCGCTTTCTATCCGTCGCCGCATTATGGGATCTCCGCCCCGCTGCTGCTGGGCAAGCTGATGCGTCTTGCCGGGGCCGATCTGGTGCTCTTCCCTTCGCCTTACGGCTCTGTTGTTATGCCTAGAGAAGAAAATCTTGCTGTCCAGGCAGCTCTCGTCGATCCCGGCCTCCCCGTTCCGTCCAGCTTTCCCGTCCCTTCTGCGGGTATCCATCCCGGACTGGTTCCGCTTATTTTGCGCGACTTTGGACAGGAAGTCGTTGTCAACGCGGGCGGCGGCATTCATGGCCATCCCAAGGGGACAGCGGCGGGCGGACAAGCTTTCCGTCAGGCCATAGCGGCAACGCTTGCCGGAATTTCACTGCCAACGGCAGCGGAGCAGCCGGGACAAGAAGCTTTGAAAGCGGCCATCGCCAGCTGGGGGTATAAGGAATGAGCCTGGAAAAAACGAATCCGGTATCGGCCAGTGGGAAAAAGCGCATCATTTTTTGCGATTTTGACGGGACTATTACCGAGAACGACAATATCGTGGCCATCGTGCGGCATTTCAATCCGCCGGGCTGGGAGCAGATCGTCGATGATGTCGTGTCAGAGCGCAAATCCATCCGCGAGGGTGTCGGCGAGATGTTCCGCCTGCTTCCGGCAGCGCGAAAAAAAGAGGTTGTGGAATACGCAATCAGCAATGCGCGCATTCGTGCGGGCTTCAGCGATCTGCTGGCATACAGCGAAGCCCATGATATCGAATTTTATGTAACGAGCGGCGGGATTGATTTTTTTGTATATCCCCTGCTTGCTCCCTTTGGCATTGCCGAGGACCATATATACTGCAACGGCAGCGATTTTACAGGAGAGCAGATCGAAATCACCTGGCCTCATCCCTGCGACGGAAACTGCAGCAACGACTGCGGCATGTGCAAAACGACCATCATCAGGCGCTTTCCTTCTGAGGCGTACACGCGGATATTGATAGGCGACAGCGTAACGGATTTTGAAGGGGCCAAGCTGGCTGACGTCGTATTTGCCCGTTCCCACCTGATCAGCAAATGCAAGGAGCTTGGACTGCCTTATAATGAATTTGAGACGTTTCATGATGTGATTGCCGTTCTTAAACATGAGGAGGATTCCCATTAATATGATTTTTGCAGACATTGCTACTGAAGAGAAACAACGGGTTCTGGCCGAGCTTGGCGAGGTCAAGCGTTTATTCGCTTCCCGCGGCTGGTTCGCCGGAACAAGCGGCAATCTGTCCATCCGGGCAGGAGAGTTTGCACCCGATTCGTTCAACTTTGCCATAACGGCAAGCGGGAAAGACAAGTCGCTCTCAACGCCGGAGGATTTTCTGTTCGTCGATCAGAACGGGTCACCCAGCGAAACCACCAGGTTAAAGCCATCCGCAGAAACCTTGATTCACTGCGAGATTTACAAGCTAACCGGATGCGGAGCCATTTTCCATGTCCACACCGTTATGAATAATGTGATATCTGAACTGTTCTGGGACCGCAAATCGATCCCCGTTAACGGCGTGGAGCTGATCAAGGCTTTTAATATCTGGGAGGAAGAAGCCCATATTGAAATTCCCATTGTCTCGAATTTCGCTCACATTCCAAGCATCGTTCCGGAGATCACTGACCGGCTGGATCCGCGAATTCCCGGCATCATGCTGCGCAAGCACGGCATCTATGCCTGGGGCGCCAATGCTTTTGAAGCCAAACGGCATTTGGAGGCATTCGAGTTTCTGTTCGAATATGTTTACCGCTGGGAGCTGCTGCAGCGAAAATAAGGAATCATTTCAGCAGTATACTTCATCCGGCAGATTGGGCGGCATAGATGGCGCTTGACCTTCACGCAGGGTCAACGTTTACAATCGGACATGAAGGAGATGGTTCATATGCCGCTGTACATCCATGAAACCGCAAAATGGCTCGGGACTACGCCCCGGGCCATTCGTTTATATGAAGAAAAAGGATTGATCACGCCGGACAAATCTCCTGTGAACGGATATCGCATCTATAGGAAGCAGGACCTTGAGCGTCTGCGGTGGATTATTGCGCTGCGGGAGCTGGGCTTATCCCTGGCTGCGATCAGTGACATGATTCCCTCAGCCCAGCCATTCCTCCGGGCAGATGAAGATTCGGAATCCATGGATTCCACAGACATCCCGGATCATGCTCCCGGCATATCCTCGCATACCCGGAAAGATGCCTCACTCGCGCTTCTCGGCAAGCTGGATGAAGCCAGAAAAGCGATCTACGAGGAATGGTCCCGTCTCTCGCAAGCGCTGCAGGCCCTGGACAGAATGCTTGCATCAGGATTTGTCCGGCAGGATCTGACTTTAACGGAGCTTGAATCAACCGCCGCCGAAATCAGGCAATTGTCAGCCGTAAGAAGCTCCTGGCATGATCAATGGGATTATGACCGTCTGGCCGCGAGCCATCGTGAGCTGGCCGTTCTTCAGGCGCTTCACCCGCTGGTGAATGAACAAAACTATCAGCTTGCACATGATGCTATTGCGCAGTGGATCGATCCTGTCTCTGGCGATCGCGGGATTGACCTCGCCGCGGGAACCGGCAGTCTGACCGCCCGTCTGGCCCGGTCGGGGGCTGTATTAACGGCGGTAGAGCAATCCGTGGAAATGCTCGCCCTTCTGCGCAAAAGCCTGCCTGAAATCGAAGCAAAGCAGGGAAATCTGCTCGCGCTGCCCTTCCAGGGAGCGGCATTTGATTTTGCCTCATGCGCTTTTGCCATGCACTATCTGGATGAGCGTCAGCAGCAGCTGGCTCTGGCCGAAATGGATCGTATACTGCTGCCTGACGGCCGTCTTTGTCTGGCGGGTGTTGTGATTGAATCATCCCCGGCGGATCCTCCAGCGAAATCGCCAGCACAATATCCAACCGACCCCAAGCAGGTGGCCGCATGGCTCGGACAGCTTGGCTATGAAACCATTATGCCGACGCTCACGCCCTCGCTGTGGATCATTTTTGCACACAAGCAAAGACGGAACCGAACATGAATGGTTATGCTGCCATTTTAACCATGCCTCGAATTATCACTGCATCCCGGATTGGAGACGCTCCGCCCCCATCACCGCCAATTCAATTTTGTTAATGCCCAGGCAGTGTTCATTCGTAATTTCAAAAATCGGCGGCAAAGGCAGGCTTTCAAAATATTGCTCGATCCCCCCTGCCCATTGCATCCAATCCTCACCGCCCGCCCGTTCGAAGGGCTCGTCGGACCAGGCTGCCTCGAGCACCGGGCTGTAAAGCGGCTTGGCGCCGTTAATGAGCCCGCATCCATTCAGACGCTCGGAATATCGCTTGGGCTGCCGGCCGCCGCTTCTCCTGGAAGCAAACAAATGCGGAGCGTAATCGGCCCTGGAGCCCGTATGGGGAACCGCCCTCACAAAAGCGAGCACGCCTTCGAATACCTCCGGCACTCCGAATAGAATCGCATACAACCGTTTACCGAATTCAATCCGCTCCTGCAGGCTGCTGAAGTCTTCAAGCACAAGCCCGGCGAGCTTCATCTGCCCAGCCACCGGCGAACCGTAGGGCATAAATACCGCATTGGTCTGAAGCGGGGATTGCAGTTGAAAAACAAGCTTGCTCAGCACATGCTCCTCATAGAAAGGCTGCTCCACCACACGCTTTTCGATGAAATGCTGTTCGTTCACGATGAGCGCCGTCGTCAGCAGCGCTGTCTCTTTACGCTGCCAGAATTGAGCCCATACACAGCTCATGAAGCTGGATACTCCCAGCTCCGGGAGAAGATGCGAGTAATTCATGCCGTTCCTTTTCCCCGCCTCATACAGCAGCAGCTGGGGATAGGCATCCGAGAAAATCAGGGCATTCGCCCGCTCCAGCAGGAGAAAGTCTGACCTCCGCTGCTCTTCAGGGAGCAGTCTTGGCAGCAAATCCCCCTGCAGGTCAGTCATGTTCCAACCGCCATTGCGGGAAACCATATGAGCAAGCAGCGCCCAATGCAGCTCCGGACAGCGAAAATAAATGGCTCGGTAAGCCTCTGTGCGCGTAATGTTGTTGCGGTTGGCCCGCTCGGCATCAAGCTGTATCCGATAAAGCAAAGTGCGCTCCGCCTTGTTGATTTCCTTGTGTTTGCCTGAATGCTCCGCCCGATCCGATTCAGCAGCTTTATTCATCTCCGTCCAGGCTGTATGAAGCCTGCGAACCGAATCCTCCTGCAGACGGGGAAGCTTGGCCGTATCAGCCAGGTGCCTCGAAAGCTTCCGGGCATTTCTCTTCTCCTCCAACAACCGGATAGCTTTCATAGGGAGCTTTATTATGTTTTTGATTATTTGGTATACTCGTTTTAGTAATGAATGCTGATCCGCCAAATTCCCAGTCCCCATCCTGCCGCCCCTTTACACTGCTATTATTCATCAGTATAGGCAAGCCGGGGCGCTGTTAGCCATTCAGGAGGCTCCCTTCTTGAAGGACTGCGGCTTGCAGCCAACGGAGCAAGATCATTTGCTATCTAAACTGATTTTATTGAATAAGGAGGCGCATTGGCTTATGTGCGGACGCTATACCATAACGGTATCCATCGAGGAGTTAATGCTGCGCTACTGGAATCTTGATACGGCCATTCCCTTTCACCATCCCAAGTACAACGTCGCTCCGGGACAGATGGTGACCGCCATCATTCACGATGGCAAGAAGAACCGGCTGGGCGAGCTGAAATGGGGGCTGGTCCCTTCATGGGCGGATGATCCGAAGATGGGGGGCAAGCTGCTGAATGCACGTTCCGAGACCGTATGGGACAAGCCGGCCTTCAAAAAACTCATTCAGCGGAAACGGTGCATCCTGCCTGCCGACGGCTTCTATGAATGGCGCAAGGATGCGGCGGCCAAGCAGCCAATGCGGATCGTTCTCCGCAATTCCAGCCTGTTCAGCATGGCTGGCCTGTACGATACATGGGTTTATCCCGATGGGCAGAAGCTGAGCACCTGTACAATTCTGACGACGGATGCCAACGAGCTTATGCAGCCTATCCACCACCGGATGCCGGTCATCCTGAAACAGGAGGATGAGCAGGCTTGGCTGGATCGGACGTTTCAGGACCGTGAACGGCTGAGCCAAATGTTGATGCCTTTTCCAGCGGACGAGCTCCGTGCTTATCCTGTTACTACGGACGTAGGCCGAGTATCCTTCGATGAGCCGGCCTGTATTGAACCATTGGCCGATGACAGTACGCCCTGATGCTGAAATAGATGGATAAGCTCCATCGCTGCTGCGCAGGGGCGGCCCACTGATTCATAATTCCATGAACAGCAAAAAACCGCTCCCTCGCGATGGGAGCGGCTTTTTGCTTCTGATGCATTTTTTTTGAGTACTCATTGGCAGTGGTTAGAACATACTTGATCTCATTCCAGGTCACGCACTGAACCGGTCACCAGGCTTGCCGGGCTAACGGAACATCGCCCATAATTTAATCAGATGAATCGTATTCTTAGGATCTATGCGCTGTCCCAGGACAAATGAAATCATCTGATCCTCCTGTACCTGCGTGAGCGGCTCCTGTAAAATTCCCGCCGTGGTACGGACCAGCCTCCGCACCTTCGTCCGGTCCTGCAAATCCGATTTGCTCAAACCATCCAGGGCTTTCTTGACACGATCCTTGGTAGCTTGGTTTTTCATTTTCACTTTGACGCGCTCGACCAATTCGGGCCGAATCCCGTATTTTGTGTAGCTCATCAGCAGTTTAGCACCTCCGTCCGGCTTTGAAAAGCCAATCGTAGTACTATATGCCATAGACGGGCTGAAAAAAACTAGTCCAACAATTCGCCCTGAAAAAGTTGATCCTGCTTGAGCACCACGCGCAGCTTTTCGTATGCCGCCGCCGTCCAGAAATCCACCTGCCCCGTCAAGTCAGCGGCATCGTCGCGAGCCATCTCAAGCACCTCGAAATCCGCCGCCATATCGGCCAGCTTGAAGTCAGGAACGCCGCTTTGCTTGGTTCCAAAAAAATCGCCGGGTCCGCGCAAATCCAAATCGCGCCGGGCCACTTCAAATCCGTCGTCCGTCTCCGTCATGACCTTCATCCGTTCACGGCCTGTCTCCGATTTGGGATCGGCAATGAGGACGCAGTACGATTGATGGCCGCCACGGCCCACACGGCCGCGGAGCTGATGAAGCTGCGACAGTCCGAAGCGCTCGGCATCCATAATGATCATGAGCGTCGCATTCGGCACATCCACACCGACCTCGACAACCGTCGTGGCCACGAGCACATGGATGCGGTTATCGCTGAATGAGCGCATAACCTCGTCTTTCTCCGCAGCCGGCAGTCTGCCATGGAGCAGACCGATTGCCAAATCGGGAAACGCCTGCTGCAGCTGGACATGCAGATCGATGGCGTTTTGCACGTCAAGCTTTTCCGATTCCTCTATGAGCGGACATATAAAATAAGACTGCCGCCCGGCATCTACCTCGCGCCTGATAAACCCGAACACACGCTCCAGCATCCCGTGCTTTACCCAGTAGGTCTGGATCGACTTCCTGCCTTGAGGCCGCTCGCGCAGCGTGGAGACATCAAGGTCGCCAAAGGCCGTAATCGCCAGCGTCCGCGGAATCGGCGTAGCCGTCATCGTCAGCACATCGGGGTTCAAGCCCTTCCTGCGGAGAATGCTCCGCTGGTTGACGCCGAACCGGTGCTGCTCATCCGTTACCACAAGACCCAGACTGCGGAAATTGACGCCTTCCTGAATGATAGCGTGGGTCCCGACGACAATATCGGTTAAGCCCATTTGCAGACTGGCGACGGCATCCTTTTTCTTGCGGTCGGTCAAACTGCCGGTTAATAAACCCACTTCCATCCCCACCGGTTCAAATAAACGCTGCAGGGAACGAAGATGCTGCTCGGCCAATATCTCGGTCGGCACCATTAGCGCCCCTTGATGACCGGCTTTGACTGCTGCGAAGAGCGCAATGGCGGCGACCACCGTTTTGCCGGAGCCTACATCGCCCTGAAGTAAACGGTTCATACAGGAGGGCTGCCGCATATCGGTCAGGATCTCATTGACGACCTTCTTCTGCGAGTCCGTCAGCTCGAAGGGCAGCGTCTGGGCGAACATCCGGATGGATTCCGCGTCGACGACATGCGCGATTCCATCCATCCGCTTCCGGTTTAATGAGCGGTAGGCCTGCAGCTTCAACTGAAAGAGGAATAATTCTTCATATACCAGTCTGCGCCTGGCCGCCTGCCCTTCCGATGTATCATCCGGATGATGAATGCGCTGCACCGCCTCCCGCCGCGGCATCAGACGATGCTTGTCCACCAGCACATGCGGCAGCACCTCTTCAATCATCGCCCCATACTGCTCCAGCGCCTGTTTAATGGTTTTCCTGATCCAAGGCTGGGTAATGCTGCCCCCGACGGAATAGACCGGCTGGAGCGTCCCTGAACGCGCTGTGCCCTTATCCGGGAATTCCGAGTCGGAGACCGTAAGCTGCAGTCTGCGCTGCTCCCATTTGCCCGTCAAGATGATTTCCCGGCCGGGAGTCAGCTGATCCTGCAGAAACTGCCGGTTAAACCACACCGCCGTCACCAGCAGGCCGTCCACCATCACCTTGCAGGTCAAGCGCGATTTGGCACGCCCGTAACGCTGCAGCGAGGGAACGCTCATAATTTTCCCTTGAACGGTTCCTTTTTCCCCGTCCTTCGTTTCCGCCAGTCCTTTGATCCGGTAGTCCTCATACCGGAATGGGAAATAATCCAACAAGTCGGCAATCGTATGGACGCCAAAGGCGTGAAGCTCCTGTTCCTTTTGAGCGCTCACGCCTTTGGCCTGCCGAACCGCTATCTGATCAAGCCTCATCATACTATTTTCACACCCGATTTATGAATAATGCGGCGGTACCAGGACCGACATGCGTTCCAATGACGGCGCCGATCTCCGTTTGCTTGATATTGCGCACATTCAATTGTGCCTGGGCAAGCGCTGCAAGCTCCAGTGCGTTATCGCTTTTGTAGGCCCAGGCGACCATGATTTCAATGGGATCATTACCGAAATCCTGTTTGAACAGATCGATGACCCGCTGCATCGCTTTTTTTTGTCCCCGGACCTTATCGATCGCAGTCACCTCGCCGCTGTCATCCAAAGACAGGATCGGCTTCACATTCAAGATCGATCCGAACAGCGCCGCCGCTTTACCGATTCTGCCGCCTCTTTTGAGATATTCCAGCGTATCCACCAGAAAATACAATCTCCGGTCCTTGGCCAGACGGTCAATTTCCGCCAGAATCTCTTCCTTGGAGCTCCCCGCCGCCGCCATTTCCGCCGCTTTTACGACAAGCATTCCAAATCCGTAGGAGGCCGACTTGGAGTCGATTACTGTGATATCGCCTTCCTCTTCGAGCAGGGAAGCCCCCAGAGAAGCGGATTGATAAGTGCCGCTGACCGCGGATGACAAATGAATGGAAATAACCGATACGCCAGGCGTCTGCTTGGTCAAGCGGCTGTAAACCTCCATAAACTCAACAGGCGAAGGCTGTGAAGTTGTGGGCAAGGACTGTGAGGCCGCCATTTTCTCATAAAATTCATTATTTCCGATCGTGACGGCATCCTGATAGGTCTGCTCTCCGAACATGACCTTCAGCGGCACCATATCGATGCCAAGCTGCTCCCGAACCCGCCTGGGAATATCCGACGTGCTGTCTGTCACAATTTTGACCGTGCCCATATCCAGTTCTACCCCCTACTCAACTGCAAATAGATAAGGATAAAGCGGTTGTCCGCCCTCATGCACCTCAAGCTCGGCATCCGGATAGGTATCCCGCACCCAGGCTTCCAGTTCGGAAGTCTCTGCCTTGTCAGCCGGCTCTCCCGTCAATACCGTGATCAGCTCACCACCGTTCTCCAGCATCAGCGTGAGAAGCTCCCTGCAGGTCAACTGCAGGCTGGGTGTGGCGCTGACGATCGCTTTTTCGAAAATACCCAAATAGTCTCCTTCGCGTATTTCGATGCCGTCAATGGTCGTATCCCTGATGGAATGCGTGACTTGTCCCGAGCGCACTTGAAGTGCGGCCTCCGCCATCGCTTCCCCATTCACAGCGGCAGAATGCTCATCACGGAAAGCCAGCATAGCTGCAAGACCCTGCAGAATCGTTCTCGTCGGTACGACCGTCACATTTCTTCCGGATAGCTCCGCCGCCTGCTCCGCTGCCAGAATGACATTCCCGTTATTGGGCAGCAGATAAATTTGGTCTGCGGACAGCGACTCGATCGCTTTTACAAAATCCTCCGTCGAAGGATTCATGGTTTGTCCGCCTGACAACACGATATCAACATTGTTTTCGAGGAAAATCGAATTGATCCCCTCACCCATGGCAACGGCGATAATTCCGTACGGAGCCCATTCATGAGCCTGCTCAACAGGTACGGAATCAGCAGGCGCGCCGGTCAAGACCTCGGGAACGGCAAGTCCAAGCGCTGCATCCTCTACGCTTATGGACTCGCTCACCCCCGCTCTCTGCCAGGCCTCTTCTTCAGTCTCTGCGGTTTCACCGGCCTTCATCAGCTCCCGGTGCTGCTCGCGCATATTGAGAATATGAATATCCGTAAGCTCGCCGTAGGGCAGAGCATAATTGAGCACATCTCCGGGCCTGCGCGTGTGCACGTGGACCTTGATCACCTCGTCATCGGTGATGACCAGGAGAGAGTCGCCGTCCCGGGAAAGCAGCCGCTTGAACGCGGTCTCGTCGAATCGCCGCACACCAGGTCCGGCAAGCTTTCGGTTGATGAAAAATTCCATATCGTATAAGAATTCAATGGTTTCCGTTGATAGACGAGACTGGGCGCTTGCCGGCTGCTGCTTCTGCAATACCGGCGCCGCGGGCTTCTGTACTTCGTAATAATCAGACCGGATTCTTTGAAAATCATTATCCTTCGTTTGTTCAGCCAGTGCATCCAAAAATCCTTCATAAATATAAACAAGCCCCTGTCCGCCCGAATCCACGACGCCTACCTGCTTCAGCACAGGCAGCTGATCCGGCGTACGCGCCAGCGCCTCGTCAGCTTTGCTATGAAGCTCGCGGATAAGATCAATCATATCGTTTGAACGCCTTGCGTAGGCAACCGCATGCTTCGCCGCTTCTTTCGCAACGGTCAGGATCGTTCCTTCTACCGGCTTTGCCACAGCGCGATAGGCCATATCTACACCGCTTTGCAAAGCGGCGGCGAACTGCACGGTATTCACCTCTTCAAGAGCCGATACGCTCTTAGCAAAACCACGAAACAACTGCGATAAAATAACGCCGGAATTGCCCCTGGCGCCCATAAGCAGCCCTTTGGAAAGCGCTTCCGCAACTTTGCCCACAGCCGGAGAAGGTTTATTTTGTAGTTCATTCGTGCCTGAGGTCATCGTTAAATTCATATTCGTGCCGGTATCTCCATCGGGTACCGGAAACACATTTAACGCGTTTACACGTTCCACGTTCCGTTGAAGAAATGCTGCTCCGCTGAGTACCATTCCCGAAAAGTCAGACCCGTTAATCAAGCGTTTATTCAAGTGCCCTAGCCCCTTCCTACCGAGATACACGTACGCCCTGGACAAAAATATGTACGTAGTCCACTTCCAGACCAACCACTTCGTTGAGCACATATTTTACTTTTGACTGGATATTGTGTGCGACTTCCGAAATTTTTGTTCCGTAGCTCACGATGATGTATAAGTCGATATGTACGCGTTCGTTCTCCCGGCGGACTTCGACCCCGCGGGACAGATTATCCCTGCCGAGCAATTCGGTGATCCCATCCTTAAGCTGTTTGCGCGAAGCCATGCCAACCAGTCCATAACACTCCAACGCCGCCGAGCCGGCAAGCACAGAGATTACATGATCGGTTATGAAAACTTTCCCTACTTCCGAGTTAAGCTCAAGTGGCATGGAAAATCACTCCTTCTTTAACTATTATGGACTAAACAACATTGTACTATAAATAACGACGTTTTAGAAGTATAGACCCCATTTTACGTCAATTTTCTGCTAATTGCTCCGTCTCCCGAAAGAAAATCCCCTGGGCAGGTGCTTGATGGATACTGGAGGATATGCTATTATATTTAAGTGTGTTTATTTGCAAGGAGCTAATTAATTCTTCTTGTGAACAAAAGCTTAATTGTATTCTTTGAATTGTAATTCAAACAGGATCGCAAAAAATCCTGAGGAGGTGTATTTTCATGTCACGCAAATGTTTTATTACGGGCAAAAGCCCAGGAACGGGTAATCACGTTTCTCACGCCAATAATAAAAACCGCCGCACTTGGGGCGTCAACGTTCAAAAGGTTCGCATTCTTGTTGACGGCAAGCCAAAACGCGTTTATGTCAGCACTCGCGCTCTGAAAGCCGGTAAAGTAACCCGCGTATAATCGCCAAGAAGAAATATGTGACGCCGTCCTCTGGCGGCGGAATCAGCTTTCTTCCCTCTGAAATATAAGCAAAGCGTGGAGTACGTTAACCTTTCTCATATTTCATGGAAAAGCACCCGAATCCGTTCAGGTGCTTTTTTTGTATTCCAACAGCTATGAACTTACGGTTGCTTCCAGAAGCTGCGCGACGCACAGCAAGTCGAGCCCCGGTATTCAATTCAATCCTGGTATCTCTACACAGAAAACAGCCGTCCGTGGCACGGCCGGCCTCTGCTTCCTGCGCGCTACCCGCGCACGCAAGTCCTTGCAGCGCGCTCTGCATAAGACCAGCGGGGCTAGTTTTTCTGGAACGTATTTAAGATCGCTTTGACGAATCCACCTAAAAATTTCGGCAGCTTGATTGTGTAAAATTTCATGCTCCACCCCTCCTCCAAAGCTTACAACAACAATTGCGAGTTCCTGCTGCTGTGGAAACCTGACGTACATCGTGAACCGTCCTTATCCTAGAGAAAGCCGCAGTTAACTTGTTCTCGAAAAACAGCTCTCTTCGCCTTCCCATACGCTGGGACATTACGACATAAAAAAAAGGCTACAAGAACGTTCGTTCATGTAACCATCCTATGCAATTCCGGATTGTCCTATTCCAACTTGGGGCTCCTCATGTTGTGAGCTACCCTTTCACCTGTTAAGGTTGAATAGGATTAGCTTTCATGTAGCTTACCATGGCAATGATGATGACAAACAAGAAGAAAAAGAACACCGCAAGCAGGATAAAAATAATGCGTGACCCGATTTTTGGGAATTTGCGAAAAAATAATACTCCGATCACCAGCGCAAGCAAAGAGAACACGATATTGATTCCCGTCTTGAAGGTGGAAAATAAACCAAGCATCAGGCCTGCCCCCAGGCTGTATATAAAGATCAGCAGGCCGTTTTTTATCCGCTCTCCCATGGATCCTGGCCCTCCTAGCGCAATGCGGCTATGGCAGCCGCGCGGTCTTTCTGTGAGAACACGCTGCTTCCGGCTACCAGCACGTTGGCACCGGCTTCCTGGACGAGCGGCGAAGTCTGGGCGTTTATTCCTCCGTCAACCTGCACATGAACGTCATTCAGGCCCCGGGCCAGCAGCATCGCTTGCAGCGCTCTGAGCTTGGTTACAGATTGCGGGATAAATGCCTGTCCGCCAAAACCGGGATTAACGGTCATAATCAGCACCAAATCCAGGTCGTCGAGCAGGTTCTCCAGCACATTAACGGGGGTAGTGGGGTTAAGTGCGACCCCGGCAGGCAAGCCCGCTTCTTTAATCATATGCACAACTCTGTGCAAATGAACACACGCCTCCGCATGAATCGTAATTCGATCAGCCCCTGCCTGTACAAAGTCTGAAATATATCTCTCCGGCTGTTCAATCATCAGATGGACATCAAACGGCAGCTTTGTATATGGACGCACAGCGCTTATGACAACCGGCCCGAATGTGAGATTCGGGACAAAATGTCCGTCCATCACATCAATATGAATCCAATCCGCGCCGGCCTGCTCCAGTTCTTTGATATCTTCTCCCAATGTCGCAAAGTTTGCCGACAGAATCGATGGTGCAATAAGCGACATGTTTAATACCTCCGCTTTCTCTCTTTCATTTCATTCATGAAATGCTCGTAATTTTTATGTCTGGAAGGGGCAATTTCGCCGGCCTCCAGCGCCTCCAGAACGGCGCAGTCAGGCTCATGAAGATGCGTGCAGCCGCGGAATTTGCAGGAAGGCGCAAGCTTGCGCATTTCCCGAAAGCAATCTCCCAGCTCATCAATGCCAAGCTCCGTAAAATCCAGCTGGCTAAACCCCGGTGTATCTGCCACATAACCTCTTCCTGTATGGATCAGCTCGACCTGGCGGGTTGTGTGCTTGCCTCTTCCCAGCCTGGCGCTGATTGCATTGGTTTCAAGCGATAGGCCTGGAACCAGCGCATTCAGCAAAGAGGATTTGCCGACACCGGATTGACCGGCGAATACGGCGATATGACCGTGCAGCCGTTCCATCATTTCAGAGGTTCCTTCGCCAAGCCTCGAACTTGTGGTGATTACATCATATCCGATCGGTTTGTATATTCGAAGCACCTCATCCATGGATTGACGCGCCTGCTCCGTTTCCTCGCCCTCCACGGTCAAATCCTGCTTGCTGAGGCAGAGCATGGCCTCGATTCCGGCATGTTCGATGTGGACAAGAAACTTATCGAGCAGCTGCAGATTAAGGGCAGGCTCTGTAACGGAAAAAACCAGAACGGCCAGATCGACATTCGCCACAGGAGGGCGAGCAAGCTCTGAACTCCGGGGCAGGATCGTATCGACCGTTCCTTCGCCATTCTCCGTCCGCTCATAGAGCACCATGTCGCCGACAAGCGGCGATTCACCGCGCTTCTTGAAGATGCCGCGGGCACGGCATTGAATCGGTTTTGACCCCGCGGCATCCTCTTCAGGAAGTACATAATAATAGCCGCTAAGCGCTTTTACAATCCGACCGACATGTTCTTCCCGCTTACTGGGGCTGGTCTGTTGTGTTCGTGCTTTGGTTGCCATTTATGTCAGTCTCCTCATTTTGGTCCGGTTGATCCACAGGCGGATCTTCCGGTGGCGGTGCCATTCCAGGTATGGTATCCGGCGTAGAATCCGCCCCCGCCTTCACTTCTTCATAGGTGCGGGCAAAAGTATCGGCAAACTGCCCGTCCCGGAATACAGAAACCATCGCTTCCGTATTCGGATCCAGTACAACTTTTACATTGAAGGTCTCGGTATCATTAATGGTTTTCTTGCCCCACTCGATATTTTCCCCGCGCGCATCGGTATATGTAATGCGCACTTCACTAGGCTGTCCTGCAATTGCCGGTGAAACCGTAATATTGAATGTGTATTCGAGAGCATCCTCAGGGTAACCGGAGCTGATCGTCAGCGTGATTTCATCACCTTTGGATACAGGCGCATCCTTTTCAAACGGATATTGGGTAAGAACCGTTCCTTCTTCTTTATAACTGCCCTCGCGGACGATATCCTTAGCTTTGACTACCAGACCTTTTGCTTCCAGCGCTGCTATTGCGTCTTTCTCGCTTTTGCCCACTACATCAATCATAGGGAAGGTTTCCTTGCCCTTGCTGACCTTGAAGGCGAAGGTTGCTTTCTTCGGATCGAACTGCTGGCCGGCTGCCGGCGTCTGTTCGGTGACCGTGCCAGCTTCCTGGTCGCTGAACACATCTTCTTTGCTGATCCGCTCCTCGGAAACACCCAGTGCGATGAGCGAATCCACCACCTCTGTATAAGTCTTTCCTGAGTAATCCTCTACGCCTTCAAGCTTAGGTCCCTTGCTCACATACAGCTTGATGAAGGAGCCTACCTTAACCCGCTGGTTGACTTTGGACTGTTCATAGACCGTACCTTCCGGGATATCCGCTTTTTCCATGTATACGGTGGGCTCTTCCACCTTCAGGCCAACCTGCTCGAGATTCTGGCGCGCTTCCGCCTCTGTCTTGCTGATCACGTAAGGCACGTCCACTTCATCAATATCGAACCAGCTCAGCACCGTTCTCGCACCCCAGAAAACAAGCGCAATGACAATCAACGTTACAAATACTGTAATGACAGGCTTGACCCATCTGCGCCTGCTTTTGCCTTCAACAAGTCCTGTGGAATCCCAGCGGTTCTCCTCCGTATCGGTCGATACCGCCTTGTCGCCACGCCCATTCCCTCCAGTCGACGCCAGCGTATCGATAATGCTGCCGCGAATAGCCGGCATCACGCGCGTTTCTTCAAAATCCGAACCGCTGACAAAAGTGATCTTCGGCTCCTTCAGACGCTCGGGCTGCAGACAGGTTTCCAGATCGCGCAGCATCTCGTCTGCCGAATTGTAGCGTTCACTGGGATTTTTACGCATCGCCCGTAAAATCACATTCTCAACACTTTGCGGGATATACGGATTGACCACCCTTGGCTCTTCGAATGTCTCCTGCAGATGCTTGAGCGCGACGCTGATCGGGCTCTCGCCAAGAAATGGCAGTTTGCCGGTCAGCATCTGATACAGCACAATACCCAGTGAATACAGATCCGACTTTTCTCCGGTGCTAATGCCTTTGGCATGCTCGGGGGAGAAATAATGCACCGAGCCCAGCACCGAGCCCGTTTGTGTAATCGTGGAGGAAGTAACAGCACGGGCGATGCCGAAATCGGTAACTTTCACACGTCCGTTCTTGCCTATTAATATATTATGAGGCTTGATATCCCGATGAATAATTTGGTTATGATGGGCATGCTCCAGCGCATCGCATATCTGAATGGCTATGCGAACCGCTTCTTCGGGCTGCAGCGGCGCCCGCTCCTGAATAATTTCGTTCAGGTTGTGACCTTCAACATATTCCATGACAATATAATGGGTTTCGTCCTCTTGCCCTACATCGTAAATGCTCACCACATTGGGATGAGACAAGGCGCCTGCGGATTGGGCTTCCCGGCGGAACCGGCGGATAAACTCCTCGTCGTGCACAAACTGCTGCCTTAAGATTTTGACGGCAACTTTGCGGTTAAGCAAAATATCATGGGCTTTATATACGAGAGCCATTCCCCCGCCGCCAATGCGGGTAATGATCTCGTATCGACCGCCTAATTCATGTCCAATCATGTCGGTCACTCCTCTTGCTCTGTGTCTTCGGCATGATGCAGCAGGACGACCGTGATATTATCGTCCCCGCCGGCCAGCAGCGCCAGCTCAACGAGCTTGTCCGCTTTCCCTTCCAAGTCGAGCTCCTCCTGGAGAATCGTCTCGGCTATTTCCTGTTCGGTGACCATATTGGTAAGACCGTCGCTGCAAAGCAGAAGCAGATCGCCGGGCAGCCATGACAAGCCCTTTACATCAACCTCCACATCAGCGTCTGTGCCAAGAGCCCTGGTAAGCACATTGCGTCTGGGATGCCGGGCTGCTTCCTCCACGCTGATTTGTCCCGATTTAACAAGCTCATTGACCAGCGTATGATCTACGGTCAGTTGGGTTAATACCCCGTCTCTCCATTTGTACGCCCGGCTATCCCCGATATGACCAATTACGCCATTGTCCGGCTGCAGCAGCGCCGCCACCACTGTCGTTCCCATATTATGGTATTGATCATTGCGGGAAGCCATATCAAATACAACCTCATTGGCCTGCAAAATTGCTTGGCGGATCAGCATTTTCCTCTCATCCATCGACAGCTCCGCAGATGTTCCCTGCATGGCTTCGCGGAACGTCTCGACTGCAAGCTGGCTTGCTACATCGCCAGCCTGGTGACCGCCCATGCCGTCAGCTACAATGGCTACGGCAATGCCGGTTTCCGTCATTTCCGCATATCCCCGGTCCTCGTTCACGAGTCTTATCCGTCCGATATCACTGCGAAAAGCTATCTTCATATATTCACCCCACCGCTCCGTCCATATGTTTGGCCCGTAGTTGTCCGCAGGCTGCCGCAATATCATGACCTTGTTCTCTGCGGATCGTCACATTAATATTATTACGTTCCAGTACCCGGTGAAATTCAAAAATCTGCTCGCGCGGGGTTCTGACATAATCACGCTCCGGCACGTGGTTGACCGGGATCAGGTTGACATGACAGAGCATGCCTTTGAGCACATCTGCCAATTCCTGGGCATGCTCACTCTGATCGTTCACACCGCCGATAAGGGCATATTCAAACGTAATGCGCCTTCCGGTTTTGGCGATGTAATTGCGGCAGGCTTCGATGACATCCTCAAACGGAAAACGGCGGTTGACCGGCATCAGCTTGGAACGCAGCTTGTCATTAGGGGCATGGATGGAGATGGCCAAGTTGATCTGGGTGTTCTCTTCGGCAAACTTGTACATGCTTGGCACAATACCGCTTGTTGACACCGTAATATGGCGCTGACCGATATTGAGGCCTTTCTCATGGATCATGACCCGCAGAAATGCCATGGTCGCATCATAATTCTCGAAAGGCTCTCCGGAGCCCATAATGACGATGCTGGACACGCGCTCGTTAGTTGCATCAAGCATCTGCTGCGCTTTCACCACTTGAGCCGTGATTTCACCGGCCGTTAGGTTACGCTTCAGCCCGCCAAGCGTGGAGGCGCAGAAGGTACATCCGATACGGCAGCCTACCTGGGTCGTCACGCAAATACTGTTGCCGTAGCTGTGGCGCATAATAACCGTTTCTATCGCATGGTTGTCATGCAGGCCAAACAGGAACTTCACGGTTCCATCCTTGGATTCGAAGCGTGTAATTTCGGAAAGCGTCACGAATTGAAACTGATCGTCAAGCTTCTGGCGCAGCCCCTTGGAGAGATTCGTCATATCCTCGAAGCTCATCACACGTTTGACATAAAGCCATTCAAAGAGCTGTGTGCCGCGAAAAGCGGGTTCTCCGTTTTCTTTCATCCAATCTTGCAATTGGTCAATCGTATAGTCGTAGATGAACGGTTTCATCATTTCACACCTGTTTCTTATATTATGGAATAGGCAGTCTTCTTGAACCATCAGAAAGGAAATTATCCAACCTGATATTATAGAGTGAAGAAACTTGACTTCGCCGCCAGAAGACGTGGGAAGTGTTTCTTCTTACCTGCCATCGCTTATTTTACCACAAACGCCCATGACAGACCACAGAGGCCGCCTTGGGCGTCATTTTCACGCGTTTATGCACGATTTCACAGCTGTTCTGCCGGTTTCGATACGGCTTTACTTCGCCCGTTTGAACCGGGCTATAAAAAAGCCGTCGCTGCCAAAATGCTGAGGCAGCAATTGAACCGCACCACTAAAATCTACACCGATCACGCCTGCCTCACGAAGAGGCGCAAGGACCTGCTGCGGCCAGTCGGCATCGGGAACAAAGGAAGGGTGCCTCTGCACAAATGAAGCCATTTGCGCCTCATTTTCCTCACTTTCGATTGTGCAGGTGCTGTATACGAATGTGCCTCCGGGCTTTACAAGCTTGACCGCCTCATCCAGAAGACGCTGCTGCAGCCGGGCAATCGATTCAATATCCTCAGGCGACTTCGTCCATTTGATTTCCGGCTTGCGCCGAATGACACCAAAACCCGAACATGGAGCATCAAGCAGTACAACATCAAAGTCAGCCCCGGGATATCGGCTCGCCAGATCGGACGCATCCCCGCTGACAGCCTCGACCACAGTGAGGCCAAGCCGCTCTGCCTGGTCTTCAATCAGCTTGCGCTTGTGAGGATGCAGATCGTTGGCGATGAGCCGCCCCGAGTTGTCCATAAGCTCAGCCAGATGAGTCGTCTTGCCGCCAGGAGCGGAGCAGCAATCCAGAACAGTCATACCCGGCTTTGGCGCGCACACCTGGGCAACAAGCATCGAGCTCTCATCCTGCAGGGACCAGAGACCCTCTCCATAAGCCGCAAGCTGTGTCAAATTGCCGGCATGGCCGCTCACAACCAGTCCGCCTGCCGCAAGCTTGGATGGTGACGCCTGAATTCCCTCTTTGGCAAGAAGCTCTGCTGCTTTCTCCTCAGAAAGCCGGAGCGAGTTCACACGCAAGCTGGCATGGGGAGATTCATTTCCTGCCCTGCATATCTCTTCCGCGACCGCTTCTCCATAGGACTCAATCCATCTTCTGACCATCCAGTCGGGATAGGAGTAGGTGAGGCCGATGCGCCTGACGGGATCAATCTCTTCGATCGGAAGCTTCATCTCGGCAAGCCTGCGAAGCATATTGCGCAGAACTCCGTTGACCATTCCGGAAATTCCGGAGTGACCCCGCTGCTTTGCGATCTGCACCGCCTCATTAACTGCTGCATGCGCGGGAATGCGGTCCAGATACAGAAGCTGATACGCACTCATGCGAAGCAGCTGATGAACCCACGGGGCCAGCTTGTCCAGCCCTTTGTCAACCAGCTTCTCCAGACGGTAATCAAGCGTACGCTGCTGCTGAATGCTCCCGTAGACCAGCTCAGTCGCAAGCGCCGCATCCTGGCGCGTCAGCTGTGCGTCCTGCAGAGCGCGATTTAGCTGCAGATTGCTGTAGGCTCCGGCCTCGGCAACTTTGACAAGAGTTTGAAGCGCTATCTCCCGGGCGGTATGCTGCCTGGGCTTGCGCTGGTCCCCTCTGCTGGGGTGGGGTGATCCCGTCTTCTTTGCTTGCCCTGAAGCTTTAACAGCATTCACCGGGCCGCGGGATGATTTTTTTCCCTGCTGTGTTTTCCCGGCTTGTTGTACCTTCGCGGGATCGTTCTGATCCGGTTTATTCACAATTGGACGCCTCCAAAAACTGTACCTGCTTCAAGTCGCGCACCCTTCAGCCATTCGGATGCAGGCATGGCTTTCTTGCCTGCCGGTTGAATGACAGTAAGCAGCAGCATGCCCTCACCCGTCTGCACCAATATGCCTTTTTCATCCGCCTTCATCACCGTTCCCGGCTGCCCGCCGGATGCTGCGGCCGGTGGAAGCGGCCGGCAGCCCCACACTTTGAAGGTATCCCCATTTAGAAGCGTGAAAGCGCCAGCCATCGGCGATAGTCCGCGCACCTGATCATATAGACTTCCGGCTGATCGGGTCCAGTCAATCCGTTCATCTTCTCTGGTCAGATTCGGGGCATAGGTGGCATCGTCGTGATTCTGCGGCACCGGCACCGCCGTGCCATCGGCAATCGATGGCAGCGTGCGCATAAGCAGCTCCGCACCGGCCCTGCTGAGCTCTTCGAACAGCTCGCCGGACGTAATCACATCGTTAATTGGCACCTCTATACGGCTGATCATATCACCGGTATCGAGTCCTTCAGCCATATACATGATGGTGACTCCCGTAGTTTTCTCACCGTTCATGACGGCACGCTGTATCGGCGCACCACCCCGGTATTTGGGCAGCAGGGAGCCATGCACGTTAATACAGCCCAGACGCGGCGCATCAAGCACAGCCCTAGGCAAAATCTGTCCGTAAGCTGCCGTCACAATGAGATCCGCTTTCAATCCGGCAATGCGGGCAACCGTTTCAGAGGTTCTCAGCCGTTCAGGCTGCTCAACAGGCAGACCGCGCAGAAGCGCCGCATCCTTGACCGGAGGCGGCGTCAATGTTTTTTTGCGTCCTTTGGGACGGTCTGGTTGGGTGACAACAAGTACAATTTCATGCCCGGCGCCGATCAGCGCCTCTAGTGAAGGAACGGCAAATTCCGGCGTTCCCATAAATACAATACGCATAGCGTCACTCCTCGCGTGGTGGTCGCGGACGTGATGCCGCGTCATAAATCTCATCGGCAATGTCCGTAAACAGCACTCCATTCAGATGATCAATCTCGTGCAGAAACGCCCGTGCCAGAAAATCCGCCGCTTCCATTTCGAACAGCTCTCCGTTTCGGTCGAAGCCTTTTACCCGAATATGCTGGGCACGGCGGACATCTCCATTGAGATTCGGAATACTGAGGCAGCCTTCCGGACCGAACTGCTCCCCTTCGGCCTCCACAATCTCCGGATTGACCATTTCAATGAGCCCATGATCATCACCGATATCAACCACGATAACCCGCTTGGATATGCCGACCTGCGGAGCGGCAAGCCCCACTCCGTCCGCGTCATACATCGTTTCCGCCATATCTCTCAGCAATTTATGCAAATTCGAATTAAATTTGGTAACAACAATCGCCTTCTCCCTCAAAACAGGATCCGGATCCTTCACAATAAGACGTATTGCCACAACCGTTCCTCCTAAAAGTTATTGCGTGGTTATAGCTGAATACTCGAGGGAACCCGAGCGATTCAAGCCATAACTCACTTCGTAAGCGATACTATTTTGCAAATCGCTATAGGATCATTTGTGGATCAACATCCACACTGATGAGTACAGGCGGTTGACCCAGCTTCCCCGAAAGTCCATGGATGGCCTGCTTCAGCATGCCGACTGCGTCAACGTTTCCCCGATATTTTATCATACATTGAAAACGATAGCGATCTTTCATTCTGGGGATAGGAGACGCTACGGGACCCAGAATATCAATAAAACTGCGGCTTTCACCAGCGGTTCCGGATACCCCGCTGTCATTCGTCATCTCTCTGAGCCGGGTGGACAGCTTCTCTCCGACCGATATAAGCAGAGGCAGCTGTTCATGCGAGAGAGTTACGAGAATAAGCCGGCAAAAAGGAGGATAGGACATAAAACGCCTGTGCTCCAGCTCATGAGCAATAAATGCGGAATAATCATGCTGCTGTGCCGTTATAATCGCATAATGCTCCGGGTTATAGGTCTGGACAATAACTTCACCCGGCAGCTCATGTCTTCCCGCCCTGCCTGCAACCTGCGTAAGAAGCTGAAATGTTTTCTCCGCGGCGCGAAAATCAGGAAGATGCAGCGATGTATCCGCAGCGATAACACCCACTAAAGTAACATATGGAAAATCAAGGCCTTTGGCTACCATTTGCGTACCAAGCAAAACATCCGCTTTACGCTCGCCGAAAAGCGTCAGCCATTTCTCATGCGAGCCTTTCTCTGTCGTCGTATCGACATCCATTCGAATAACGCGAATGCCAGGAAAAAGCTTGGAGAGCTCTTCTTCAACCTTCTGGGTGCCGGTTCCAAAAAAACGGATATGCTCGCTTTCGCAGGTCGGGCATTTCGAGGGGGCAGCTTCAGCATGACCGCAGTAATGACACCGCAGCGCCCGTGATTTTTGATGATAGGTAAGCGAGATGTCGCAATGCGGGCAAAGTGCCGTATACCCGCAGGAGCGGCACATGACAAAGGTTGAGTAGCCCCGCCGGTTCAGCAGCAGCACCGATTGCTCGCCGCGATCCAGACGATTCTGCAGCTGCTCATGCAATTGACGGCTGAACATGGAGCGGTTGCCTTCGCGCAGCTCCTCCCTCATATCCACCAGCCGGACAGGCGGCATCGGTCTGCCCCCTACCCGGTCCGGCATCGGCAGGAGTCCCGAGATCCGCCCTGTGTCACGCTTATCCCGAAATGATTCAGAAGCACCTGATGCTTCGCTGTGATCTTCTTTGGCTGCGGCAGCGCTGAAATCCGCTGAGCTTGCGCTCCCCGTTCCAGGATGAGTGGCCGCGGCATAGCTTTCAAGTGAAGGTGTGGCTGACCCAAGGACAACCGTGGCATGATGCTGTCTTGCTCTACGCACGGCAACATCGCGCGCATGATATTTCGGACTCTCTTCCTGCTTATAGGAGGATTCATGTTCCTCATCAATAATAATAAGTCCGATCCTCTCGAACGGAGCAAATATAGCCGAGCGGGCGCCAACTGCAACCTGTGCCCGCCGCTCGCGGATTTTACGCCATTCATCATAGCGCTCCCCGTTCGATAACCGGCTGTGAAGCACCGCCACGGCATTGCCGAAGCGGCCTTTAAAACGCTCCACCATCTGTGGAGTCAGGGAGATTTCCGGTACGAGCACAATCGCCTGCCGCCCCAGCTCCAAACAATGCTGGATCGCCTGCAGATATACCTCTGTCTTGCCGCTTCCAGTTACTCCATGGAGCAAGAACACGCGGGGGTCGCCAGCGTCGACTGACGCTTCGATTTTTTGATAAACAGCCCGCTGTCCCTCCGTGAGGGGCAGCGGGGATGTCCTTGTAAAGTCGCGCCCCGCATAAGGATCGCGGTCATGCTCTACCTCGCCAAGCGTAATAAAGCCTTTGTCTGCCAGTGTCCGCACGGTACTTGCCGTCGTTGGGACTTCCTCCACCACGACCTGCATGGCAGCCGGTTCTCCCCGCTTCATCATATACTGGAGCACTTCCCTCTGCTTGATAGCACGGGGCGGAATCAGGTTCAACGCTTCAAGAGCAGCCTCTCTGTCCACAGGCGGGAAGACGGTCAGAACCTTCCGTACAGCCATCCTGTCACGAATGGATACACGCGCAAGAAGCAGGCCGTCACGGATAGCAGCCTTTACGGAAGCCGCATCGGCGGGATACCGCTCCTGCAGACTCGTCATACGGACAGTTCCGCCGTTATGACGGATATAATCGACCCATCCTCCCGCAAGAGACAACAATGTATGCTCGGCTTTGACCGCATCCTCGGACAAAGTAACCGTCGTTTCCGCTTTCCCCTTGAGTGCTGCCGGAATCATCGCCTGCAGCGCGATCGTCAGCGGACAGCAATATTTATCACTGATCCACTGGGCCAGCTCAATCAAGTCCGGAGACAATGGAGGCGTATGGTCAAGCAGCTCGGCAACCGCTTTAAGCTTGGACCGGTCTACATCCGCCCATTCCGCAAGGGAAATAACGAAGCCCTGAACAACCCTTCCTCCGAAGGGAACCCCGACTCTGCTGCCGACTTCGACCCAGCCCGTCCACTCCTGGGGCACTTCATAATCAAAAGGCCGATCGGTTTGTCTGCTGGGGACGTCAACGATCACTTTAGCGATCATTCCCCGGCCACCCGGGCTGACATCCGTTGAACAATAATTTCCAGGAGGCGGTCGGCAACCTGCCTTTTCTGCATCAGAGGAACCGTTTCGATAAGTCCCTCCTCACCGTAAATCGATACAATATTGGTATCGTGATTAAATCCGGCCCCCGCTTCGGCGACATTGTTGGCTACGACCAGATCGCAATGCTTGCGGTGCAGCTTGTCCATCGCATACTGCTCCATCTGCTCCGTCTCCGCAGCAAAGCCGACAAGATATTGCCCCTGCTTGCGTTCGCCGAGCGTCTGCAATATATCCGTTGTACGCTCGAGCTCAATCACCAGCCGCTCATCCGATTTCTTGATCTTCTTATCGGCTACTGCAACGGGGCGGTAATCGGCCACTGCCGCTGCTTTCACAACGATGTCCGCATCCTCATAGCGTTCCAGTACCGCCTGGAGCATTTGCTCTGCCGACTCGACTTTAACAAGCGTTACGCCGCCGATAGCTTCCGCCGTCGTTCTTGCCGCAATCAAGGTTACTTCAGCGCCGCGATTAGCCGCCGCTTCTGCAAGGGCGAATCCCATTTTACCCGAGGAATCATTGGTCAAATAGCGGACTGGATCGAGCCGTTCCACTGTTCCTCCGGCGGTAACCAGAACCTTCTTTCCTCTTAGCGATTGGCTTTGTGCAAACCAGAGTCCAGCCGCATGAACAATATCCTCAGGCTCCGCGAGCCTGCCTTTGCCGACGTAACCGCAGGCCAGCTGGCCCGTACCGGGTTCAATAAACCTGACGCCGCGATCCGCAAGCAGCTGCATATTGCGCTCAACCGCAGGATGCGCGTACATATGGACATTCATCGCAGGAGCCACCAGGACCTGTGCGGTTGTAGCCAGCAGCGTCGTACTGAGCATGTCATCCGCCAGCCCCCCCGCCATCTTCGCCAGAATATTGGCCGTAGCCGGAGCGACAATGAACAAATCCGCACTGTCTGCAATATCGATATGGGATACAACAGACGGGTCATATTCATGGAAGGTATCGATATGAACAGGATGACGCGATAAGGTTTGCAGGGTCAAGGGCGTTATGAACTTGGTTGCGGATTCCGTCATAATGACCCGCACTATTGCACCTGCCTGAACCAGCTTGCTGCACAGCGCTGCCGCTTTATAAGCGGCAATCCCCCCCGATATGCCAAGTACAATCGTCTTTCCTTTCAGCATGCTTCTCCTCCTCTCTTTCCATTCCATTCAAGTAACAGCAGCCTTTATGAGTGATAGCGGCCATGAATAAACGGTCCTTGGGCATCCTCAGACGCCAAACGCGATTATTTACCTGCACCTCTTAGAATTCTATAAAATTGAAACAAATAAATGCTATAAGGCAAGAAGAAACGGCTGTCGCCGTCCTCTGGTGGCGCAGCAAGTTTCTTCCCTCATATCTTATAGAAGAGGATAAATGTGAAACTTATACATGATATAAGGTTAAAAAAATAACAACCACAAGGGTTGTTATTTCGGGCATGAAATCATCTTGCTTAATCCTGCCTGTTTGTACTTTCTACAACCAGTATATCGTGATAAATCTCCTCCAGCGCAACACCCACATACTTATGGGATCTCGGATTGCGAAGTTCGGATTTGGCGCCGTCCCGGATCATTCTTGCCCGTCGTGATGCAGCAACAACTAATGAATACTTGCTGTCCACTTTCTTCATCATCTCATCGATCGATGGATACAACATATTTCTTCACCTCGCTCGCTTAGGCTTTCTCGGAAGCTTCCTGCATCGTTGCAAGCTCGGCAATGAACCGGTCCTTGCGGCAATGCTCGGCCGTGATGATGCTTTGTATTCGATGGCAAGCCGCATCTATTTGGTCGTTCACGACTGCGTAATCGTAATAGCTGATCAGATTCATTTCCTCAACGGCCACTGACATCCGATGGTCGATCACATCCGCATTCTCCGTACCGCGGCACGTAATACGATGCTTCAATTCGTCCAGGGAAGGAGGAACCAGGAAGATAAAAACGCCTTCAGAGAATTTTTCTTTCACTTTCAACGCGCCCTGAACTTCAATTTCCAGAATGATGTCTTTGCCCATAGCAAGCGTACGCTCCACAAAATCCCGCGGCGTGCCGTAATAATTTCCGACATACTCGGCATATTCCAGAAGCGCATCATGCGCAATCATATCCTGAAATTGTTCTCTTGTTTTAAAAAAATAATTAATACCGTCTACTTCACCCTGCCTGGGCAGCCGAGTCGTTGCCGACACGGAATATACAAGGTCACTCTGCCTGCGCCGCAGCTCAGAGCATACCGTGCCTTTACCGACGCCAGAGGGGCCGGATAAAACAATCAATAATCCTCTGCTCATAATACTCCCCGTCACTATTCGTCGTGATCGTCATCCTTGGTTGAAAGCCGATGAGCCACCGTTTCCGGTTGGACCGCCGATAAAATGACGTGATCGCTGTCCGTTATAATAACAGCGCGAGTCCTTCTGCCATAGGTCGCATCGATCAGCATATGCCGGTCGCGCGCTTCCTGAATAATTCGTTTAATAGGTGCTGATTCCGGACTTACAATGGAAATAATCCGATTGGCGGAAACGATATTGCCGAATCCAATATTTATTAATTTGATAGCCACGCCAGGTTCCTCCTCCGACTCTCTCCTGTATGCAACAGCAATATATACATGATGTATAGATGAACGCAAGAACGAAAATGTATAATTTATCTGCCAAATGAAGGAAAAAGCAGAGCCATTGCACTATTCTTGACGAAAAAAGCCCGGAGCATACGTTTGTCCTCCTGGTTTAAAAGCTGCACAGATTCGGCCGGCATTGGCTTGTCTGTCTTTAAGTGAGCGCAATCAAGCCGGCATGGCAAGTGCATCCATTGCTCTATTCTAATTCATTTTCTTACAACGAACAAGTGTTAAGAGAGCTCGCAATAAAAAATAACTGCAGACTGTCAAACCGTCATCTGGAGCAAAGATAAAACAGACGGCAAAATATTTATCGGGCGACGCTCGTTTTTTCCCATACATACCGGGTCAGCTTGACCGTCATATCGTAAGACAGGAACGGGGTAATGAGATAGATCCCTTTAAAATGCGGAAGGGCTGCTTCCAGCAATTCCTCGGCAATCCTGACGCCCTCTTCCCGCCCCGCTTCGCCTTCCAGACCCGCCATCCGTTTGCGTACTTCATCCGAAAGCTGGATGCCGGGCACTTCATTGTGTAAATATTCAGCATTACGGCCGCTCGCAAGCGGCATTATACCGATGAAGATCGGAACGGATAAATGGCGGGTTGCCTCGGCGATCTGGATGATTAAATCCGGATTATAGACGGGCTGAGTCATAATATAATCAGCGCCATATTCAATTTTGCGCTCCAGGCGCTGCACGGCTTTGTCCAAATATTTTACATTGGGGTTAAAAGCGGCTCCTGTGATAAAATTCGCTTTTTGCTTGAGCGCCTTCCCCGAAAAGGATACTCCCTCATTCAGCTGTTTGATCATTCGGATCATCTCGAAGGAGGTCAGATCATAGACAGAGCTTGAATCCGGCAAATCCCCGAATCGCGCCGGATCTCCCGTAACCGCAAGCACATGGTCGATCCCCAGCGCATCCAGCCCCATCATATGCGACTGCGTGCCAATCAGATTGCGGTCACGGCAGGCAATATGCACCAGAGGCCGAAGGCCCACCTGCTGCTGCACGATGGAAGCCAGCGCCAGATTGCTCATGCGCGTGACAGCCAGTGAATTGTCCGCCATCGTTACCGCGTCGGCACCGGCTTCTTTCAGCGCGGCTGCGCCGGCCATGAATTTGCGGATGTCCAGATCGCGCGGCGGATCCAGCTCAACAATAACCGTATGGCGCTCCTTCACCAGATCAACAATGGAAGGCCCTGCGGCATTGACGCCTCCGCTGCCCGTGACCGTGATTTCCGGTTGAGGAGCAATGACTACGGGACGCTCGGCGGTCATGACCGCTGCCCGCATTTCCGCGCTCACGGGCCTCGGCACATAACCGTCCAACGATGCGGATATTGCGGCTATATGCTCGGGTGTTGTCCCGCAGCAGCCGCCGATAATCCGTGCGCCGCGGTCAGCGAATTTGCGTGCGGATTCTGCGAAATATTCAGGCGTAGCGGTGTAGAGATACTTGCCGTCCACATAATCCGGAATACCCGCGTTGGGAAAAATGGACATCGGCAGAGAAACCTCTGCGCCAATGGCGTCTATTGCGCGAAGAATTCCATTCGGGCCGCTGCGGCAATTAAAGCCGACAACATCCGCTCCTTCTTCTTTCAACCTCTCAAATGCAAAGGCCAGCGTATGACCATCCTGCGTCACCGCCTCCTTCTCAATGGCAAATTGGCAAAGCACGGGAATGGCCGATTGCTGGCGCACTAACTTGAGTACAAGCAGCGCTTCCTCCAGGTCATAGAACGTCTCCAGCAGCAGCCCGTCCACTTCCTCGCTCAAGAGTCCGTCAATTTGCTGCTGAAACGACTGCTTGAGATGATGGGAGCGGATGTTCTTCCTTTTGCCCGCACGGATTGAGCCGATGGCTCCTACCACATACGCATCGCTGCCGACAGCGGATCTGGCGATCTGTACGCCTGCCTTGTTGATTGCCGCAACATCCGAGTCCAGCCCGTACCTAATCAAGCTTTCCCGATTGGCCGAGAACGTGTTGGTTTCGATAATCCGTGCGCCGGCCTCATAATAACGGCGATGCACATCTGCAATTACATTTGGTTTGAGAATATTAAATTCTTCATAAGAAACGCCGACCGGGAACCCCATTTGGTATAAAAAAGTTCCCATCGCGCCGTCGCCGGTCAAGATGCGCGATCCCAGCGCTTCCCGTAAATCCGGTTTCATGGTCAAAACTCCTTCTGTCATTCGTTACAGCTTTCCGTTGAATACTTCTGCTGCCGGTCCTGTCATATATACATGGTTATCCGCTTCATTCCACTCAATGAACAAATCCCCGCCTTTGAGCGAAACGGTCGCTGTACGGTCCGTGTATCCATTCAGCACGGATGCCACGACGGTGGCGCATGCTCCTGTGCCGCAGGCAAGCGTTGGCCCTGCCCCGCGCTCCCATACGCGCATGTCCGTAAAATCTCTGGACCGCACGGTTACGAATTCCACATTGATTTTACGAGGGAACAACGGATGAACCTCCAATTTGGGGCCCCAAAGAGCAAGATCGAAATTGACGGCATCATCCACATAAATGACACAGTGCGGATTGCCCATGGAAACGGCGGTAAATTGAAACTCCCGGCCATCTACTTCGATTGGATGATTAATCACCGGCTCGGCATCAATTGTGGTCGGCACCTGAAGACCGTTCAGAATCGGTGCCCCCATGTCGACGCGGACCGTTTGTACTTTGCCATCGCTCACCGTTAACTGCACCCGCTGGGCACCAGCTCCCAATGTTTCAATTGAAATGTCCTGTTTATCGGTCAGACCCTTGTCATATACATATTTGGCCACGCAGCGGATCGCATTGCCGCACTGCTCGGCTTCCGATCCGTCTGAATTGATGATGCGCATCCGAAAATCCGCGATTTCCGATGGCAGAATATAGACCAATCCGTCCGCACCGATGCCAAAAAACCGGTTGCACAATTCCTCGGCAAGCTCTGCTGCGTTCGTTGGTAGACTATCCTCGCCTGCGACAATGATAAAATCATTGCCCAGCCCATGCATTTTTGTAAAATTCATCAGCTTGCACTCCTTTATCCATAAGGGAAACAGTAGTTAAGATTTCTTATTAGCATAACGCAAAGCGTGTCTGATGGCTATTGATAATTTCACTCATTGTTTGCACATATCCCCCTACGTCCCCCTTGGAAAGGGGGATTCCCTCTGACTTTCCCTCCCTAAATCCCTCCTGAGGAGGGACCCCAAGGGCCCCGGCCCTCTGGACACCCGGATGGAATAACGTGGCTGGTAGAGAGATGCTCCCTGGTCTGGTATTTGCGTGCAGCGTTTTCGTCCCTTGCGGGACACACTTCCATTCCATGTACCTTTGGTACCTGATGCCCCGTTGGGGCTTGAATAACGTTGGATGGACAGAGATGATCCCTGGTCAGGTATGAGTGAGCAGCGTTTTCGTCCCTTGCGGGACACACTTCCTTTCGATGTACCTTTGATACCGGGTGCCCCGTTGGGGCTTGATTAACGTTGGATGGACAGAGATGCTCCCTTGTCAGGTATGAGCTTGCAGCGTTTTCGTCCCTTGCGGGGCACACTTCCATTCCATGTACCTTTGGTACCTGGTGACCCGTTGGGGCTTGAATAACGTTGGATGGACAGAGACGCTCCCTGGTCAGGTATTTGCGTGCAGCGTTTACGTCCCTTCGGGACACACTTTCATTCGATGTACCTTTGGTACCTGGTGACCCGTTGGGGCTCGAAACAAAACCCTGCTCCGGCTGTGTGAAGTGCACCCCTTAGAATAGACATTGGAAAAACCCCCTGGTTATTCCGATGAATTCTAAGGGGTGCATTTTTATGGCGATTAAAGGACAAAAGTATCAATACTATCCA
>NZ_JBWDNU010000034.1:0-9526 GCF_056269365.1 Paenibacillus sp. JT22N12
CTGGATAGTATTGATACTTTTGTCCTTTAATCGCCATAAAAATGCACCCCTTAGAATTCATCGGAATAACCAGGGGGTTTTTCCAATGTCTATTCTAAGGGGTGCACTTCACTGCCTGGCGGAGTAATTAATAATCATCAAGAAACTGAACAGATTTTATCGACATCTATTTGTTCTTTTGGTGATCAATACGGAATAGAAGGGATTCTCGCTCATGTTCAATTTTAGAGTAAGAAGACAGGCTGCAGTTGATGCAACTTGTCTTCTTTTTGTTCAGATAGGCCTTAAAGTGAATCGGTGATTGTAGGGAAGATATTTATGCCCAAAAGTAGCTCCAGGCAAGTACTATAAGAGGCGCTACAAGCTGGAATGCGGTCCCCCTTAACCGTAAAACAAACCTCAGTAATAACAGAGCAACATGATCGGCCCCCCTAAATACAAACCGACATTCACCAAAATAGCGGTGGCAAGCTGCCCACATATCCGCTTCAAAACTTCTAAAAAAGGAGTCTATTTCGTTCAAGTCGTCAATCCCCCTAATTGTAAAATTAGGATTCGACTAACCCTTGCATTTTCCTTTACAATACTTGTGAAGACTTACCTATGTGAATGTGCCAAAAGATAGAGTATCCGAAATTTTACGGAAGCCCTGGTTTGGAATACGCTGCGGATCAATTTTGGACTCAGTGAGAGAGCGGATCGAATCGGTGGGAAGAATCGGCAATATCGCCGCGCCGGGATCAACGCAATTTTGGTTGATCCCCAAAGTGATCAAAGCCAATGAGCCGATGTCCCTTGCGGATATCTTGCAGTTGACAGATATTCCTGAAACCCTCGTTATTGACTGCGGTCCTGATGTGAATAGCGAAATATTTCGGGTGCGCTGAAACGGGTGTTTGTTACACCTCTGATAGGCATTCTCGCAGCTGTTACACCGTCTTGATTGCCTGAATATGCATATACCCGGTGGCTCGTGGCCAAACTAATCCTATTCGCTTCCGAGGAGGATTCGCCATATGAACAACCAATTCACCGAACGGCTGACGGCGTCGGAGCTCACCAGCCTATGGCAGCAATATATTTTCGAAAGTTTTGATATTTGCATAAAAAAATATGTGTTAGCGCATGTTGAAGATGCCGATGTCCGATCCGTTTACGAATTCGCCATGAGCATTTCCGAGAGAAATCTTGAGAACGCAAAATATTTTTTGAGCCGGGAGCAGTATCCGCTGCCGATAGGCTTTACGAATCAAGACGTACATCCGGATGCTCCGAGACTGTTTTCGGACGCCTTCTGGCTCAAATATATCCAGATTATGTCCGCGAACGCCATTACCACCTTCTCGTTGGTGATTACCACGTCTAGCCGCCCCGATATTCGTCATTATTTCTCCCAATGCAGCAGGGACGCGGAGGGGCTGTTCGGCAAGTCAACAGACGTTCTACTGTCCAAAGGGATGCTATCGAAACCGCCTCATATTCCGGCACCTGATCACCAAGAAACGATGAAGCCCGTAGGACTGATGTCCAAGCTGTTCGGTGAATCCAGACCGCTTAACGGATTTGAAATCACCCATATCTACTACAATCTTCAAAAAACGGAAATCATTGCGGCAATGGCTGTTGGGTTCTACCAGGTCATGCAATCCGAGAAGGTGCGCGACTTCGGGCAAAGATTTTTGAAATATGCGATAAAACATAGCGAGCTTTTTCAGGAGGTGCTTCAGAAGGATCGCATCCCTCTCCCGTCAACGTGGGAATCGGAGGTTACAAACTCCTCCGTGCCACCGTTTTCGGACAAGCTTATGCTGACACATTTAGTGACGGCGATAAGCTCCGCCATCCAGTATTATGGGACAGCCCTGTCCACTTCGATGAGACCGGACGTGGTTCGCCATTACCTGGCGGTCATCGCCAAAGATATGACGGCCGGGGAGGATGCGCAGCAGATTCTTATCGAGAACGGCTGGGTCGAACTACCCCCGCACTTGCCGGCCAAATCCTGATCCGGGCAGCCGGCGGACGACCGTTTTCATGGCGTCTAGCCTTCAAGATTTCAAGGTCAAGCTCAACAGCTTTCGCCAGTCGTTAACAGAGGTGATCTTGATATTCCCATCTTGAAAATTAAAAAGCCCACTTGAACAGTTTATATGTTTTTAAAATGAAAAGCCCGGGGATGTTCCTGGGCTTTCTTTGCAGCACCGGCCGCTCGACCTGAAATGCTGCTTTTTTAACCTCTCTTTTGATGACCAGCACCGCGCTGGCGGTGGTTAGGCCAAATTCACCCCCTAAAGGGCAGATAATGCGGCTGTTCTTCTTAATTTTTACGCCTGCTGCCCGACCTGAATGGCTTTTACATAACAGTAGATATCAAAGGAAAGAATACGATTTATTGATAATCTCATGAAAAATGAAAACGTTCATACGGAGTGTGACAATGTTAAAGAACAGATCGTTTCGCTTGATTTTATGCATACTACTTGTATGCATTTTATGTCCTTTATTGGCAGGATGTTGGGACCGTCTGGAAATTGAAGAACGGGCTGTTGTACTTGCGATTGCTGTTGATGCTGCAACTCTTAAAGGTGAAGAGGAGGAACCTGAGGTGGCGCATGTCCAGGATTCCATCCCGGAACCGGGGGGCATCGGTTACCATCTTACTGCACAAATCGCTGTGCCGGGGCGTATACCTCTGGGGCCGGGCAACGAAGGAGGCGGCGGTTCTGGATCTACACAGAAACCGGTCTGGATTTTGTCAGCTAATGGGCATACCATGGATGACGCCATGAGTGTACTGCAGCAGCAGTTGGCGGATAAGCTGTTCCTTGGACATCTTAGTGTCATTGTCGTTTCCGAGAAGGTCGCACGTAAGGGACTTGAGAACTTGAACGATTATTTAAGACGGAATCCAGAAGTGCGAAGACTCTCATGGCTCAGTGTATCCAAGGGGAGAGCGGAGAAGGTCATAAGGGCGGCTCCGCAGCTGGAGAGGGTTCCTGCGCTTTATTTGTCGGCAATGTTTAATCATGCTGTCGAGATGGGGAAGTACCCCAATGAATTTATAGGTATATTCTGGAGTAAGAGTTCGAGCAGAGGAATAGATCCGATTCTCCCGTTCATTGATATGAATAGGGAAGGAAGCATTGAAATCGCGGGTCTTGCTTATTTTCAAGGAGATAAAATGCTTGGAAGCACCAAGCCTCTTGAAATCGGGTTTTATATGGCGGTATCAGGCAAGATAAGAGGGGGGTACACTGCCTTTATTCCAAGACACCCGGGAGGTAAGGAAATGATTATGATCAGAATTATCCAGCGGAAAACAACGACGCAGGTGTCAGTGAAGAATGGAAAGCCGCAGGTGCAGTTGCATGTGTTGCTGGAAGAAGACATTGAAGAGGTTACGAACTCCAAAATCAGCAAGCATGAAAACCTGGAGGAGATTTCCAAAACATCTGCTGATATGGGAGTGAAGGCCTTTAATGAATTAATTAATAACTTGCAGCTCGCAGGGGCGGATATATTCGGATTTGGTGAACAGTTCCGGGCCAAGAAACCAGGTTACTGGAATCGTAACATTCGAACGGAAGAGAAATGGGATGAAGTATTCAAGACCCTGACAGTTGATGTACATTGTCAAGTCCACATTCGGCGGGTTGGGATGAAGGCAAGCTGAAGAGGCCAAGGGATCTTCTGATAAGATCTCGTGGTTTTTTATATACCATTGAAAGTGGGTGCGGAAGTCCGCCCAGGTCAATGTCGGCCTCAACTTCGCATCTGTCACTTGGTTTTCCAACAAATCTCTGCAATGACCGGATAATGATCCGATACGACGGAAGGATGTACATTGGCTATGGCCTGTTCTGTCGGCATGTTTACAAAGATATGGTCGATCTCTCTGCCATTCTCAACAGTGGGGAACTTATTTTGTAACACAATTTTTTGCCAATGGGTGTTTAAACGTTTCATCAAAGGATCATCCATCTCCATATTAAAGTCCCCAGTTATAATCGCTGGCCGGTCCAGCTTGTTTAATACTTCTAAAAGAATCGGAACCTGTTTTATCCGTTCTTTTTTATGTACCCCCAAATGGGTATTTAATACAATGACCGTATCTTCTCCTATTTGCAGTCTCACCGTTAGGATACTCCTTCGTTCAATGGACCCACCAATATACTGAATTTTTTTTGCAATAATCGGATAACGACTTAGAATGGCATTACCGTATTGGACGATAAGGAGGTTTAAGCTGGGAGAGTAACAGGAATACATTCCGAGCTGTTTAGCTAGCCTGTTCAACTGATCTTGAAAGCCGCTGCGAGGTGAAAAACGGTCAACCCCCTGCAGGGTAACAACATCCGGATGTGCTTCCGCAATTTCTTTAGCTATTCGGCGCAAATTGGTTTTCCCATCCATCCCTTTTCCGTGTTGTATACCGTAGGTCATCACTCTCATATTGATGTTAGCGTCTATCGGATTCACCGCTTTCTGCTTATTTTTACGAAACGACCGGCTCACACCTTATACGTAATATTAGTATTGATCTTGGAGTTGCAGCATATACGGTTTTTAAAATTAAAATGCACATAGCTGCAAAGTGCGGATCTGAAGTGCTCGCACATACGGCTGCTTGGAAGTATAACGGAATCGTTACAACTGGGGGATAGGGTATTTCGTATCGTAGGTCATCGTGAGATGATCTTATCAAGGAAGCAAGTAAAAGGATGGGTTGAGTTTGATGCGAGCTAGAAGCAGAACCTCTTCTTAGTGAACCATATAACAAAAACAACCCCGCTGTGGCTGGCGGGGTTAAGGAAAAAAATTCTCCTGAGAGTTGGATTAATTGAATTGTCCTGAAATAATATTTGCTGGAGAATGTCTCTTGAACCCTGGCATAGTTGCTTTAAAGCAGGGTTTCTTATATTCGCTGAGTTAGCCAATAAAAGAGAGCTGACAAGGATTCATCCATGCTCCGGCTTATCGCCTTGATCTGCACCCGCTTCCTGCTGCGGCTCCCTTAATCCCCGGAGCGCGGCAACGAGCAGCAGCAGCGCCGGGAACGCGAAGCCGTAGGTCGCAACGTAAGGGAACCAGCTCTGTGCGGCGAAAGTCCGGAAATACACGATATTGGGGTAGACGACAAGCGAGAGCACAAGCATGATGAGTGCCAGCGGAAACAGCATAGGTTTAAAGTTTTTGAGACCGCAAAGCTCGGCCATTCCCAACGCTGAAGCATAGAAGGTCAGGACCAGCTTGAAAAAGATCGTAACAAACCAGATGATGGCCATCAGCACCTCGATCCGCTGCAAAAATTCATCGATATGAATTTTTTTGGCAAGCGTGTAACTGGGGAACGTATGCCTGGCCGTGAAATCCCAACCCAGTACGGCGATGCAGAGGGTTGTCACTATGATCATGATAACGCCTCCGAACAGCGCGCCGACGAGCCATGCCTTTCCCGCTTTGCGCAGAGGACTGACGGCAGGAAAAACCATCAGCATCACAACCAGTTCCAAGTACGGAATGCTGAGGATCGACAGGCTGCCTTTTAATATCGGCCTGAGTCCGAATTCCCCGAACGGCTCCATTTTGTGCAGATGAATCTCCGGCAAGACGAGCAGAACCATGATGGCGGTTAGTCCGATAATCCAGGGCAAAAAAACTTCCGCCGTTCTCGCGATCACCTCAATGCCAAGTCTCAATCCCATGACGACAATACAAAGAAACAAAATATGGATCGCCTGAATCGGCGTTTCAGGCATGACAATGGTTGTAATGAAGTCGCCAATATTGCGCAGCACCAACGTTGCCAGGAGAAAGCAAAACGATAAATATAGGAAGCCGGCCGCCTTTCCGAGCCATCTTCCGAGAATCGTCTGGCAGTACACGATCGGCGATTGGCTGGGAAACCGGCTGCCCAGCGCCGCAAAGAGCGGCACCAGCAGGAGCCCGACGCCGACGCCGACGATGGCGGCCAGCCAACCATCCTGTTTCGCGGCTGCTGCAAGCCCTGAAGGGACGATGATAATGGCGCTGCCCAGACTGAACAATAGTACGAGAATGGTAAATTGTCTGCTGTGAATGCGGACTTTGTCCGACATGATTTTCACCCTTTCGAGAACTAGCCCAATAGCGCCCCGATCATCGTGCTGACCGGCCTGTAGACCGCAGTTATCCAGTCGAGCGGATTGGGGATGTTGAGTCGCAGGCTTTGCGCAGTACTCAGGGCCAGTCCGAAGGCCATCAGGAGGAAGAACAGCCACAGTTCCCTTCGCTGGCCCTTCCTGACCATCCTAGGCACCTCGTACCAAACGACGAGGGCAGCCGTTACTAACGCTATCGACAGCCATGGCATCGCTTATTTCTCCATATCTTCCAGGAAGGAGCCCACAACCGACCCGGTTCGTCTTATTTTGGTATCGACCTGAACATGAATGGGGAGATGAACGAAATGCTCGTCCCAGTCATTCTCCAACTTGTGCCACAGCTTCGGATGGGAGCGGTGCAGCTCTTCCCCGAATCCGAAAATATCCGCCTTGCACATTTTGCCCTTTTTCAGTGCCGCTTCGATGACCGTTTTGATCTCTTCGTTCACCTCGGTCTGCAGCATAGCTATGGCACTGTTGCTCTCAATCTTCATCCCGCACTCCGCTTCGCCGATATTCCCTTCGGCGTAGATCCGGACATTCATCGCGGGCTTTCCACCTTCCATGACCGTATTCATTTTCGCGGTTGTCCGGATGAGCTCAATTCCCATATTGCCGCCCCCCTCGCATGGAACCCTGACGATCGTGCTCTTGATATTCCCCTCCACATAGTTTAAACCCCTGTTCTCGTCGCCTGTCAGCCAGCCAACCAGCTTGTCCTTGCGAAATACAGCTGCACCCTGGAATTTCTGGACTGCATGAGGACTAACAGATTCCAAATTATTTCTCGACTCCCCGGTATCCGGATTGCCGATTATACGGACCGCTGCGAGCGCTGGGTCCATTCCCTTGCTCACAAGCTCGCTGATCAACTGATGCAGGTCGGTCTTGACCGAGACTCCCCAATTATCTTCGGAAGACGTCAGGGAAGAGTACAGCTTGTTGGAGGGGATTTTCTCCAACGGGGTCAGAATCTTCAGCACATCTTCCGCCGTGCCGCCCTTTGCGATAATAATGTAAAAATCGGTTCGCAGTTCATGATCGCGAGAAAGCCCATCCAACACCTTAGCGATTCCATCCCTCGCCAGCTCCTCACCGATGACGAGAATGCGGATATGGGCGGAGTAGATTTTGCGCGACGTTGTCGTCGTTAATTCCCGGACTGATTCGAAAATCGTTCGTCCCCCCGCAAGCTGCTGCGTAACGACCGGCAATCTCTGACCCCCGCCGCTGAAGTTGGAGGCGTTCTCAGTGGAATTGATCAGCTGGACGGATACGGTGTACTTGTCTCCATCCTTGTCAAAGCCGTATGCCGACGCGATCGCCAATTGGTTCAGCTCGCGTCTGTTCCAGCAGCCGGTCAGCAGCAGCGGCAACAGTAATAGCAATATAATCGGTATCGTCCTGTTCAGCATCCGGCTGATCATCACCTTCTATCCTTCCGGCCGTTTCTGCCGATTCTTCTATTTCCATACCCATCACGTCTGCTTTGGATGGCCCTAATCTTCCCCCCGCTCCGACTTCTCAGTCCGGTTGCTATCCTCGCGGACTATATTCGTCTGACTGGTCAGCTTCGGGCGGGTAAGCATCGCTGGATGCGGGACGCGAATGAGATTATCCTTCTGGTCCTCCATAATAATCGGTGCGAAGGGAGCCATATACGGGATGCCGAATGAACGCAGGCTGCAAAGATGCAGCACCATGGCGATCAGCCCGACCAGAATGCCGAACAAGCCGAAGGAAGCCGCCAGTATCATGAGGAGGAAGCGAATCATCCGGATCGCGATTCCCATATTGAACGAAGGGATAACGAAATTAGCAATCGCCGTAATCGACACAACAATGACCATCGCCGGACTGACCAGTCCAGCATCGACTGCGGATTGGCCGATGACGAGGGCTCCCACGATCGAGATCGATTGGCCGAGGGCCCTGGGCATGCGGACGCCCGCCTCCCGCAAAATTTCAAAGGTAATTTCCATCAGCAGCGCTTCGACAAACGCCGGAAACGGAATCCTTTCGCGCTGGGCGGCGATGCTGATCAGCAGCGGTGTCGGGACCATCTCCTGGTGGAAGGTGAGGATGGCAATATAGGCGGCAGGTGCCAGCATCGCGATGAATAAGCATATATAACGGAGGAGACGCACCAGCGAGCTGATATCAGCCCGCATGTAGTAATCCTCCGCCGTCTGCAGGAAGTGGGTGAACTGGGCGGGCGCAATCAGCACGAAAGGCGTCCCGTCCACAAGAATGACGACTCGGCCCTCCAGCAGTCCTGCCGCCGCCACATCCGGCCGTTCCGTGTTATATAGCGTCGGGAAAAACGTGAACGTCTCGTCTTGGATCATCTCTTCGATATACCCGCTCTCAAGCACAGCATCGATATCGATCCGGTCCAGACGTTTGCGCACTTCGTTCACCAGCTTGCCGCTAGCGATTCCGTTTATATACATCATGGCGACATCTGTCTTGGTCACTCTACCGATCTGTTTCATTTCGAGCCACAGATTCTCGTCCTTGATCTTTCTGCGGATTAGTACCGTATTGGTCTGCATCGTCTCGGAGAAGGCCTCGCGCGGCCCGCGAATCACGTTCTGCGTAGCAGGTTCGGTTACTCCTCTGTCCTTCCACTCCCGGGTGCTTGCGGCAATGCCACCGGCATGCCCTTCAAGCAAAATGACGGTATCTCCGGAGAGGATGGCGCGGTAGAGGGCATCATAGTCGGCGATATCGCGGATGTCTCCGGCGCTGAGGACGTAATCCTTGATCAAGTCCATAGGATCGTCTTCTTCGGACAGATGAGCCAGGATGCCGGTCTCCCTCCCTTCGAAAATAAGGGATTCCATGACCACCCTCGCATTTGCCATGCCATCGAGATAAATAATAGCCGCTTCCTGCGGATTGCTCGGCGAACTCAGATTGAAGCGTCGGATCACAATATCTTCACTGCCGCCGCTGTTCTGTCGAACCGTGTCGATAAGCTCGTCCAAATCGGTGGTCAACTCGCGCACGGGCTGCCCCTCGGAGTGCCTGGCGGCTGTTGCCCGCCGGAACTTATTTCTGAATGTATGGAAAATCGAGTCCATGGAGCATCTCCTGGTTGTCACTTTTTGGCTTGTCGGTTTTTAGCAATTTGCCCAGAATCCGATCGATCTATGCAAATTCTTTCGTCAAAGGCTTCAAAGAACATAATATTGTTCTTCATGGTGTTCCGGCCTTTGAATGTGATATGTGCCGAGAGACGCTGGCAGAAAACAACCCCGCGGCCGGTTTGAAGTGCACCCCTTAGAATAGACATTGGAAAAACCCCCTGGTTATTCCGATGAATTCTAAGGGGTGCATTTTTATGGCGATTAAAGGACAAAAGTATCAATACTATCCAG
>NZ_JBWDNU010000033.1:0-9677 GCF_056269365.1 Paenibacillus sp. JT22N12
ACAAATGGCAACGAAAATCGTCCTTGAGGCAATATTCGAGGCGGACTTCAAGGATTGCTCGTTTGGGTTCCGACCGAAGCGAAGCGCGAAACAGGCAATAGAGCGGATACAGAAGACAGTGAACTACGGGAGAGTGTACGGGGTGGTTGATGTAGACATCGCCGGTTACTTTAACAATATCCCACATGACAGATTGCTCAAACTCGTGGAACAACGGGTGAGTGACCGAAGAGTGTTGAAACTTATTCGACAGTGGCTGAAAGCTGGTGTCATGGAAGATGGACAGGTTCATAACACGGAGATCGGAAGCCCTCAGGGTGGAGTCATCTCACCGCTACTCGCGAACATCTACCTGAACTATCTCGATACCCTTTGGGAAAAGCGATTTTCCCATATTGGCACATTGGTGCGATATGCGGATGATCTAGTTATCTTATGTGAAAATAAACCCCACGCTATGAAAGCCATTCAGGTGCTTAAGGCAGTTTTCAGGAAACTGGAATTGACGATGAACACGGACAAGTCCAAGCTTGTGAACCTGTGGCTGGATAAAGAGGGATTCGACTTTCTCGGATTCCATCACCGCCGCATGCCGAAATTGTTTAAGTCGGGGAAATTCTATGACCTGCGAAGTATCCCATCCAAAAAGGCGATGAAGAAGATGCGTGACAAAGTAAAGGAAGTAACAGCGCCACGTGCGCGACTTTACTGGTCACCAAAGCAAATGGTAGACAAGCTCAATCCCGTTATACAAGGGTGGAAGAACTATTATGGTAGGGTAGATCCTGGCATGTCGAACAAATTTCTATTAAAAGTGGACTGGCATATTATTCGTAGACTGACACTGTACTGGAACAAAAAGCACAAGCGAAACCAACTGCACCCGAGGAGGGTCGCCGAGGTACTTGGCCGTATGGGACTGAAACGAGTAAGCGCTTGGGGTAGCTATACTGCTCAAGGTGAAGAACATCGGAAAGCCGTATGCGGGAAAACCGCTCGTACGGTTTGATGAGGGAGGACTGGGAAACCAGTCCCCTACTCTACAAAAATGCACCTAACGCAGCCTTGGGGCTACAGGCCATCCAGCCGATATTACTAAAATCAAAGTGTTGAGCAGGAGGATATTACCGCTGCTCAGCCCTTTTTATGTGAATGTTGCTCTATCCAGCCCCAGAACCCGCGCTTGCATAACCGGTCACAATCTGAACAAGAGCCAGTCCTGTCGCTGCCACAGTATACACCAGTAATAGACGAATGCCTGTCGTGACAGGTCCCATTTCTGTGTTCCTCAGTCCCCTAGATCTGTTAGGATGCGCTTTTAACTTTGTGAAGATCTAAAAAGAGCAGCTCGCTGCGCGGCCGCTTCTTGGTGGGATCAGCAGCATGCTCGAGCTCGGACATCTTGAATATTGTTTACAAACGCCTAATCTTTTCTAGAAATAGTTTTTAGTCTAGCCCAATAGCCAGTTATTTGTCCATACCTAAATTAAACAACTCACGTACACTGAACCATCGTATAGGGAGGTGTAGTTATTGAGTTGTCCCGATAAAAAAAAACGTTGTAAAAAGAAAACCATTATTGTGTATCATCCAAAAGAAAAAAAAAGGAAACGTCGTCTTCGAGTAGTTAAAAAGATAGTTTGTAAAAAGTGTCTTCCGACTAAAGGACGGCAATTACTTCGAGGACTTGCGGGAGCAATTGCAGAAGCTGGACCTCAAGGACTCGCTGGAGCACTTGGACCCCAAGGACTAGCAGGACTTGTAGGAGCGATTGGCGCGCTTGGACCCGAAGGACTTGCAGGAGCACTTGGACCTGAAGGATTAGCAGGACTTGCAGGAGCAATTGGCGCACTTGGACCCGAAGGACTTGCAGGAGCACTTGGACCTGAAGGACTAGCCGGACTTGCAGGAGCAATTGGTGCAGATGGACTGGCAGGACCAGCAGGACCAGTAGGACCAGCAGGGACTCAGGGAGAAGCAGGGCCAGCTGGGACTCAGGGAGAGCAAGGGCCAGCAGGGCCGGTTGGACCTCAAGGGTCGCAGGGAGAGCAAGGAACGTCTGGAGTGGGCTCTAGTTTATTCTCAGCACAAGCGAACGATACAATCTCCCTCCTTCCAGTAAATACGGTAGTCTCTCTCGAGCTCCCGCCTTTATCGACGGTTGAAGGGGAGAGCATCAAATTGGATTCCACATTCAGATTGTTCTTCATCACTTCAAACTCTACTGCCCATACACTTGATGTTTCCTATATTTTACGACGATTAGGCACTTTACCGACCTTGCTTACAAGTGCACCTATCAATCGTGTCAGACAATTTAGTACTGCTACCACAACGAGTGATACCTATTTTCCCAATATCACATGGCTGGATAGTCCTCCTCCCGGAATTCACAATTACCGAATTGAAATAATGGCGACCGCTTCTGTTAATATAACGACCTTACAAGTGACGAACCGGGCTTTGAATGCTGTTGCTCAAATCACTTCGGATCCTTTTAATATTTATGTAAGAGCGGGTTCCTTTGGGGGTAATGGAAGCCTGGAAGCTCCTTTCGGAACCATCGAGGAAGGAATCACTGCTGTGGCACAAGGTGGTACCGTATATGTCCTGGAGGGTATTTACAACATAGCCACTCAGCTCATCATTTCCAAGTCATTATCTTTAAACGGAACTTTAGCAGCTTCCACTCCGCAGATCGTATTCGATCCCTCAACGAACCTGAATGGACTCGTCATCCAAGCTGATCAGGTTATGGTCGACAGCTTGCATATTATAAGCAATAGGGCAGTAACAGGAGATAACGCAGTGTTTAGAGTCCCGCTCAGGACGCTAGCGCAGCTATACAATAATATAACGATTCGGAATAGTATAATCGAAGGGACAACACGTAGTGGATATATTTGGGCGGAAAATATGACATTGGATAACAATGAATTCATTCATAATGCTGTTAATACCCAAGGTTTGAGATTTCAAATGGTAAGAGGGACAACGAATATCCTCAATAATACGTTTAGGGGAGGAAGTACCAGTATAGGAGCTATCGTATTTGAACCTAATATAGCTTCATATACGGTATCAGGCATAATAAATGTAACAGGCAACACGATGACCAGATTTACTCAGTTCGTAAACTTCTTCTGTATTCTTGAAGGTCCGACTAGTTTAATTATTCAGAACAACAGCGTAGATCATGAAGATCGTTCGGGTAGCTCCATTATTTTATTTGCTAGAGTGAATTACGCTCTAATGAATAATATTCTGATCCAAAACAATTCCATTGTGAATATCTTTCCAACAAGACTTGCTGTATATTTTGCAGGAGGGGGAACGTTTATTCCTTCGGCAAATCAAATTAAAGTATACACGAATACTTTTAACTTTCCCAACGGGTACGGAAGTCCGACCGACACAGTAGACCCGGTATTTCCGGTAGGCTATAGTAATGCTTCTCCACCGGGAATGAGCTTAGGTGCATTTGATTTGCAAGGAAACGTGAATGTTTGAAAGTGGCTAGCTGCTTTAATTTAATTGGTAAAATATTGATACATTACTCATAAAATGAACTCTCCAGACATGGGGAGTTCTTATATTTTTATTCATGTGTCTGCGGGTGGTGAAAGAGCGCCATTTCTGACCTTGAAACAAGCGGAATCGACTTCAATAATTCGCTTAAAGGTACTGCTATTGACACAAAGATAATTCGTTCCTTGTCTATACAACTAAAACTTCCAGCAGCAAGCAGCAACTCCAAAATTGCTAAAATGACCGTTAAAGCTCAGAGTTTATCCGGGAAAGATATGTCTGAAAGGTACTGAAGATCTGCATCCTACTTTACTTGTTTTAAAATCCTAACAGAGCTAGAACTGCTGTAAAAGCCGGTGCAACATTTGAATGTGCTTGGAACAATATAGATTTGTCGGGAGGGTCCCTTGAATATATTGTTGCCGCCGGCAAAACCACAGGCTGACCTTTAATAAAAAAGAAGGTTTTCGCATAAAAGTGAGAACCTTCTTTTTAGATGTTACTGGAAATTAATTCCCATAGATATGGTAAAATAAAATGATTAGGGTGAAGGGAGATATGGATATTACTATCATCGGTTTATAACGATTTGGGAGGTATCACTGTATGGCAATTTATTTCGGTGCAGTCATTTTCTTTACATTGATTATTCATTTTCTTACCACAAACTTTTTACAAAACAAATTCACCTTCAACTGACCTACTTCTTTCAATCATTGTTTCACATTTTTTGTTGACAAACTTTCTCGCAACGATAAAACTTAACGAAGAAGTTCCTGTAAAATCGTAGTCCAATATTTACTAAGCCAACGGACACGATAATGGAGTGGCTGCCGCGGCAGCCTACTCCTTATCGGGCAGGTTAGCATGGAAAAATTCATTATACCCGATCTCCACTGCTCCAGTACATAGCAACGTGGCAGCCTTTCAGAAGTCCGGGCACTACGCGGGGGAGAAGTTCAGGTTGAATCGGCATTTAAGGAAAAATTTATATATTCCTTGACGAGAATATTCCGGAAGTGGTATATTTACTCCATAAGCAATGAACTATCCAAATAGGAGGAAATAACAAAATGAATGAGGAAGTTACGGCCTACATCGAAAATCTGCCGAAATGGCAGGGTGGATTCAGTTCAACCCTGAGGGACATGGTTCATGAGACGATTCCGGAAGCCGAAGAACGCATTCAGTACAAGAAACCTCATTTTCTGAAAAACGGACAGTATGCAGCGGTTATTTCGCCTTCAAAGGACGCCATTGCGTTCATGATCATGAATGCAAACGGCATCGACTTTCCGAAGGGATTTGAAGGGCCTGCCGAACGGAAGTGGATCAAATTGCGGGAAGGCGACACTCCGGATCTTGCCTTGCTGTCGGGGCTTTTGAAGCAAGCCTCCAGCACACTGTAACAGAAATCATCTCATCGGGAGGGGCCAATGAATACGACAACCTTGAACGCGCTCGCGGAACCCAACCGATTGCAGATCATCGAACTGTTGCGCGAAGCTCCGCTTACGGTCGGGGAAATTGCGGATCGGTTGCACCTTCGTCAACCCCAGGCATCCAAACATCTGAAAATCTTGAGTGAAGCAGGTCTTGTCGAAGTACGGGCGGACGCCAACCGGCGAATCTACCGACTGCGCCCGGAACCCTTAATGGAAATGGATGAATGGCTCGGATCGTTTCGCGGCATGTGGGAAGAACGTTTTGACCGTCTTTCCGATTATCTCATTCATTTGAAAAAATCATCCCTAAATCCCAAGGAGGAAATCTAATGAACAACCAACAACAAGGACTTTTATTAAAACGTGAGTTTAACGCCCCTCGAGAACTGGTATTTAAGGTGTGGACCGATCCGGCGCACTTTGGCAATTGGTGGGGACCCAAGGGTTTCTCGCTTGAAGTGGGAAAGATGGACGTCCGTCCCGGCGGTATGTTCCTTGGCTGCCAGAAGTCTCCAGATGGGCAGCACGCCATGTGGGGCAAGTTCGTTTACCAGGAAGTGCAGGCGCCGGAGAAACTGGTATGGGTCCAATCCTTTTCCGATGAAGAAGGGAACACCGTTCGCGCCCCGTTCAATCCGAACTGGCCGCTTGAGATTCTGAATATTCTAACGCTTGAAGAAAACGAGGGAACGACGGTTTTGACGCTGCAGGGCGGACCGCTCAATGCCTCTACTGAGGAACAGGAAGCATTCGACGCGATGGCACCGATGGTTGCACAAGGGTTCGAAGGCACGTTCGAGGAACTTGCCAATTACTTGGCTAGTCAGCAGTAAGCCGATACAAATCGGTGAGACGGAAGCCTCGGGGAATTACTCCGAGGCTTTTTCATTTGCCTCTATCATGCGGCGAGCGTGCTGAACCTTACATCGTCCGCTGGCAGACGTACAGGTGCAAGTCCCTCGGAACGGGAAGTAAGTATTTGTGGTTCGAGACTTACAGCAGAATCTACCTAACAGCTGATGGAATTTACCGTTCAGTATAGCAATAAGGAGAAGGCAAACCGATCCATCCGGTCGAGATGCCGGCCGAATTGCCTTATGAAGTGCGTCAATAGGGTGCTTTCACGGACTTGGAAAACGGCTGGACAGAGTTAAGAATAACCGAATATGATTGGCCAAAGGCCAAATGAGGGAAATGTCCCGCAATAGTGATTGCCAACTCGTGTACGTTATCTTCAAAAAGAATCTTTATAGTACACCTGACCAAATACCTGATAAATTCTTGATTGAATTTACAGAAGGAATGAACCATATGATGATTTCATTTGAAACAGGCACTAACAAATTTCAGTATAGGGCTGCAAGTATTATAATTCACAATAAGAAAATTCTTTTGCAAAAGTCTACGAACGATAATGTTTGGTTCATACCTGGAGGAAGAGTCGAGTTTGATGAGGTTGCCGAAATAACAATTGAACGTGAAATGGTCGAAGAATTTGGAGTATCTATTAAAGATAAAAAACTTATTTGGATAGTCGAAAATTTTATTGAGTTCACTGATAAAAAAGTGCATGAAATCGGACTGTTTTTCATTGTTAACCTACCTGAAAATCACTCAATTTATCTTCAGGAAAGTGAGTTTACAGGTGTTGAAGATGGTTTTATTAATAAGTGGGTCCATATGGATGAATTAGATAATTATCATATAGTCCCTGAATTCGTTATGCCAGAGTTGAAAGTTTTAGATATAAGCAAAGGTATTAAACACATAATAAATAGAGGAGTAAGAACTTAGTTTAAGAATTGATTCATTATGCTAACGGTACGATAGCGTGGAGTAGCTTGCCGCGGAAGCTGCTCCTTTTTCTATTGAATTAACGGGCAGCCTCGAAGCGCTTGTTCACCTCCGATCCGAACAAGTCGGCGGAGCTGCTGCAGAATGCAATCCATATCTCCAAGGATGGGATCGAGAGTATCCGCCTTGTGCTTAAGAATATGAAGCCGCCGACAGAGCAGCTCGGAATGAATCGGATTAAATTATTCGTTGATGAATTTTCAGCCCGATCAGGACCTCTCTCACTCATGAAGGTAATGTCGACATCATTACTCCGATCCAGTGGGAGGTCATTCAGGAGAACATCCAGAAAGCTTTGACCAATGCCATGAAATATTCAAACGCTACTGGTTGAAGTATCGGACAACGGTAAAGGTGAGCAGAAGGTGATAAAAGGCTTGGGACTCATCGGCATGAAAGAACGGGCAGCAAGCGTAAATGGTACGATTATCGTCGATGGCTCAAGAGGCTTCAGTGTCACTACATTAATTCCTCACGGATAAGATGAGTTTAAATAGGAAGATTCTCAGGGGTTAAGGATGAACTTGTGCACTGTCACAGGGGCATCCTTTTTTATTACAATTACATTATCCTAAAAGACGAAACGGGAGTGTTACGAATGAACGTACTTGAAATTAAGTAGTTTACGAAGAAATTTGGTGATTTTATTGCCGTGAACAATATCACGATGTCCGTAAAGGAAGGCGAGATTTCGGATTTCTGGGTGCGAATGATTTGATTCAAAACGATTTGAAGATATTTCTCTATGTTATTGATGTGTTAATTCAATTAAGAAAGTAGGAGACAGAATGAAAACCAATTTGAAGGTAGGATTTGTTGTTGGAATTGTAGCTGGTGGTCTCAGTATTATCTTATACTATATTTTGTGTAGTTTGTTGGAGGTCAGCTTTGTACAGCTAAATCCTGTTTCGATTCTCATTGTGTCCATTATTGTAAATGTATTTGGTGCACTTATTTACAGTAAATTACGGCAAAAAACCGCTAGACCTGTTATTTATTACAGTATGATCACCATCGGGACTGCACTATTGCTTTCATGGTATGATTGGGCAAATCCTATAGAACCGCAAATCACAGATGTAGCTAACACGATTCATGCACTCGTCACTGGAATTTCCATCGCTTGGATTCCTACATGGGTAAACAAAAATTCCCATAAAAAATAAATTGGTGCCACTTGCGCACCGATTTACCTTCTTTTTTGGTTAACATAACACCGCTTGGTCGGATCGCTCAACCGGAGGATGTCGGGAATGTGATTTCATTCTTTGCTGGGGAAGCTAGTGGTTTTGTTACAGGTTCTTACACGCCAGTTAATGGAGGCATGTTGATGGAATAGCTTTTATCCGATCCTATTTATTTCTGTTGAATGATTTTATAAGAATGATCCCTTGCGTATCTTTCTTTCCCGTATAACTTAACTACTATGAAGGATAATATCATGAAGCGAAAACACACATTTATAGCACGATAAAATTGAGAGGATGATCTCCATGGGAAAAGTACGAGCCAACGCAGACGCGGCTGGGGAAGCGGTGACCCAGTGGATCAGGAGTCACGCCTACCCTATCACCACAATTGATCCCCAGGCGCCGCTCACCGATCTGGAGCCACTTGCCCAAATGCTACGTGGCGCTACAGTCGTCGGTTTTGGAGAGTCGACACGTGGCGCCCGTAGCGCTCACCAAATGTATTTTATCAAATACCGATTCCTGAGATTCCTAGTCGAACACCTGGGGTTTCGCTCGCTGGTTCTGGAAACGGACTGGACTATAGGCATGCATCTTGATGAGTACCTATGCACGGGCAGGGGCGACCCACAAGCGTTGCTTGCCGCTACCTGGGGACCTTTACAGACCAATGAGATTCTCGATGCCATTCGGTGGATGCGCTTTTACAACCTACAACACCCGACCGATACTATCCGAGTTGTCGGGGGGTACTTCGGTGCTGGGCATACGCAGGCCTACGACGCCGTAGCTGACTACGTAAGGTGTACCATGCCAGAACGGCTGGACGAGCTCGAGACCTACTATTCGGTGCTTCGCCCCACTGTTGGAATAGACGAGCATATCGAGTGGTACTCCAGCCAGCGGGACAAACAGCTGTTCATCGACCACGCCCAACTGGCCTACCAGCTAGTAGCCGATCTTCCGACCCAAGCTGGCCACGCACTCGCGCTCCAGCATGCCCGATTCATCGTCGGATTCTATGAGTACCAGGGCCTCGTCAGCCTCGACCTCGACCAGCGAATTGCGAAGAGCATGATCTGGTGGCATGAACACACAGGGGATAAGGTTGTCTATTGGGGAGGGATCGCACACACAGCCAACGGCAGCCTACTTGCGACGGGGCATAGCGCTGGTAGCTATCTGCGAGGACACTTCGGATCGGGTTACGCATCCATCGGTCTGACATTCCATCATGGCTCGGGGGCGGATCCCATCCCGTTCCCTTCCTCAGAGTTTGCAGAAGCGGTCCTGGGTGAGGTGGGTCTGGATACGTACCTCCTGGATCTGCACGCCGATCAGCCGGACTCTGTCCAGGACTGGCTCAACGCTCCAACCAAGACGCGTGTGATAGGTCCCTACTACGATCCTGAGAAAGACTCTTTATTCCACATGTACGGGTCACTCGCCAACTGGTTCGATATCATCATTCATACTCAGGAGATTACATCCGCCCGTCCACTTGCATAGATGAACAGACAGCACGGTAAACCGTGTCATAAGTCATTCAGCTATACCAGCTAATAGGTTGTCAATATTTAATTATTAATGAGCCAAACGAGGGATGTTATACTGGTAAAAGGGAATGGCAAATAACCGTCCCTTAGATTTTGGGAAGGTG
>NZ_JBWDNU010000032.1:0-9918 GCF_056269365.1 Paenibacillus sp. JT22N12
ACCGCGGCGAATAAGGTCTTTTGCTATGGACAGCATGGGAGCGACGTGTCCATATACAGGTGTAATGGGAATGATAACTTTTGTCATAATAGAACCTCTTTCTTTTGCGCTAAGGCAAACGTTTTATGTTTTTTATCTAAAAATTGACTTTGCTGCCTAAGACTCGCTACAGTCAGTATAAAAAAAGCATCGCGCCAAGTTGGTTGGTGGGTGCTTTTTTGCATTTTTAGGGGGTTTGGCAGCACTCTTCTTCAGTGGATCCAGTCGCTACAATTTGCCCATGCTTTAACAACGGCGGGATACGATAGCACAATTTCGACGGGTAGCCACGCCAAGAATTGGCAACAGAAATCGCCTTATAGATAAGAAGAGGAAAGTACAATGATGCATCATTCTGACCGTGGAAGTCAGTATGCTTCGCTTGATTACCGGACGCAGCTCCGTACCTATGAAATGAACGGAAGCATGAGCCGTAAGGGTAACTGTTACGACAACGTCCCGGTTTTATATAAACTTGACTCTTGTATAGCTATGCGCAATAATTGCTACATGGAAAACAGGAAAACGCAAATAATAGATCTGGCATCGTCACTTATTCGAAAAAAAGGCTATTCGACCTTTTCTTATGACGAAATTTCAAAACATTTTGGCGTTACAAAAGCAAGCATTCACTATCATTTCGAGAAAAAGGAAGATCTGGGGCTTGCCGTATTGGATCAACTTTATCGAGGTCTGGTCAACTTTAAGTCGGTTATTCAACAATCATCACAATCGGTTGAAGAGAAGCTCATTCTATATTGCGCTGACCAATCCAGACGGTTTGCAGAGTATGACATATGTCCGACCTCTTCCTTACAGACTGATTATGAACTGCTACCAGAATCGATGAGACAAAAACTTCAAGAGATAAGCGAGTTTGAACTTTCAATCATCGATGACATTGTTGCTGAAGGAACAGATGATACTGCAATTAATACGCGCGCCTTGGCAATCACAATCCTTTCTGCAATCAAGGGAGCACTGCAGTACAACCGCGCAATGCACGGCAATTTCATACCGGATATCATGTATGGAATTAATCGTCTATTAAAAAACCAGTAATAATACAATGTACGAGTAACAAATTAAAGGGCGGCCTTGTGCAGCTCTTTTTTTTTAACACCCTCAATTGTTAACAGTCTTTGGTATGTTCAGGCCCCCCTATGGAGGGGCCTTTTTTCAATAGCTTGTACGTTAGAATCCGGGAAAAGCGGATAACTCGGACAATTGAAGGAAGAAGAGGATAACCAAGAGTATTGTTAATACGATAGCCGGAAGCATTTGTTGAAACGTATCCTTCACTCGAATGTGCGTCAGGATGCCTCCAAACATGGTAACGCCCAACCACAAGGCTCCCGCCGCGGCCCAGCTAGGTTCCCAGAAGCCGATGGCCAGTGCCGCTACGCCCACCCATTGGATAAATCCCGTAACTATGCGGAACCCTTGCGGCAATTTATAATGATTAAACGCGTCGACTTGCATTTTCGAACCCGAGATTTTACTGAATCCCGCCATCAGAAAAACTAAGCTTAAAAGTCCTTGCAGAACGATCGCTACGATATTCATTCCTGAGTCTCCTCTATAACTGAGCTTGATAGTTGCACAGAAACAACAATTAATATAGCGCAGTTAACGACGCGGTTAACTGCGCCCGTTAAAGCACATATTTTAACCTGCCTCTAACGTTTTCTATCCCCTTATTTCACAATAATCGCTTTAACTCTAAGATTTAAAGGCCTGGGTAAGTAATATGATACTTTTTGGATACTGCTAACAGCTTCTGCATGGCCTCAGGAGTGGGTGGCTCGACATGAGCCTCCATCCCTTCCACATAAGGAACGCCTAGTTCCTTCACAAAAGAATCAAATCCCGCAGGGTAGGCGGTAACCAGAAACTTAGCTTTGTCTGATTTCACCTTAAAAGTGTGTGGAATGCCACGAGGAGCAAACACATATTCACCGGTTTTCACCAAAATAGTTTCCTTACCGAGCGTCATCTCTATTTCTCCATCCAGAACGTAAAAAGATTCATCTTCTTTTTCATGCAAATGCAGTGGAGGTCCATCATCTTTCTTGACGGAGCAATGCACGACGCAAAACTCTCCATTCGTATCCTCCCCGCTCACCAATATTGAATTTACGTCACTAAGAAAAAGGAACGTATTTTCTTTGTTGATACTCCGGTACATCATGCCCGCTTTGCTTTGATTACTCATCTTTTTGTATGCTCCTTCTTGTTGTGAAATCACGTTGCAAAATCTTACTTACCGGAAGATAAGTATCACTGCAACTATCTGAGTATAGCTACACCCTTTTTCTATGTCAACCTTTCTAACATTAACGATTTGTAAATATTCATGTTCACGTTGATTGAAATAATACAAACATTCTTTCCACTCGAACTCATTCTCCAAGCGAAATGTTGATAGCTCAAGCACGAGATCAAGCAACTTTTTGCTTTCTCAAAGAACAGTTCCCGCCAATGCGCAGCAGGAATAGAACTCTAACCCTCCAATTATCTCCACATTACGATGCTGGTATTTGATTAGCCTTTTAAGCATTTTTTAACTACCCGTATAGCTGGACAAGCAATTTTCAACGTCCTGTTTAACTATGTCTTTTGGAAATCGCGACAATGTCTTTAGATGTGTGTCATTAGAATACAATGTCCCGATTTTTGTGTCCTTGAACATCTGATGACAAGAATGCATACCGAAAAAGACAAGAATTTGTTCTGATTGCCGATGTTCCTAAGTAATAAAAAACAGGCTGCCAAAGCAACCTGCTACGTGTTTCTCATTAAGCTATCGTATCCGTTAGTTCAATCGTGTCTTCACCCTTGGTTAGATTGAGGTACAAAAACAAAGCGCAATCTGCTAATCCATAATAATGTCCACTACTTGTTTCGCGAATGCAGCAAAGGGTTCAATATGTTCAGGGCTTCGATTAATAGCCCACCTGAGGTTATCGAAAGCCCTTAATAGCAGATAATGCCTTATGTCAGAAAGGTCTTTTTCACTTATTCCGTACCCGTCTATAAACGCTTTGAATTCTTCAACATTTGGACCTTCTTCTAGCCTTAGGATCTGGTAATGCATCAATTGAGCAACAGTTGCATGTGGTACCACGCTTACTTTCGCATTCCAATCCAGCAATATAACTTGGTTTGCCTGATTGACAATCGTATTCTTTAAAGTGATATCTCCATGGTTTAAGCCGAAACGGAACGGTTCACTCTTTAAATCTTCAAACAGTTTTTTTATTCTCTGCGATTCCATCTGAGTGATTACTCCAAGCTCAATCAAGCGATCGTGCTCAGTCAGACTATTTATATTATGCTGCACATACCCTTGCCAACTACCATCTGTTCCAGCATGAGGTGGTGACTGAAACTCACCATGGACTGGATCAATTAGATTTTCCCCATATCCTTTCACTTGAATAGAATGAATAAGCTTGGCATATTCGCCCAGTTTCCTCCAAATATTGGACTTGGGTACAGTACTGTCTGACCCGTTGTCTCCCTCAACAAAGGCTTGAATCATATATGCGGTTTCATCAACTAAACCAATGGACAACACCTCAGGTCCCGGAACGCCAACTGCGACTGCTTGCTCGATACACCATTTCTCTTTGATAAAGCTTGGGAATGTATCTTCATCGTTTATACGGACAACAACTTTATGATTCTCTGTTTCGACTACGCAAACCTGATTTGTGGTGCCTTTACCTAAGATCTGATAGGAAGTTTTTACTTGTTCCTGAAGAAAATCGCCTGCAATTCGTGCTGCTTGTTTAACTAAAAAGTCTTTCATTGTTACTTACTTCCTCCCTCAAGTACCGTGCTTCGAATAGTTTACCACACACTTTTTTTTGGGAAGTACATTTATCATTTAACAATACTGCCCCGTTAGCTAAACAGGCTACCGATTTTGTCGGTAGCCTGTTGTCGTTGTGCTATCGTACCCGTTAGAGTAAAAGGCAGCAGCACCGATCCGTTATAGATGTTCGCTAACTCGATTGAGTTTTTACTTTTATTTTTGTTGTACTTAATCAAATCGATAACCAAAACCAACATGACTAAGATAACAGACTGAACTAAAGGCTTAACAAATGTTGATTGATCGTAGATATAGTAAGCAACTATAACATTGACTATGAAGAAAAGAACGTATTTCATAATTCAATCATCCTCAGTCTCAGTATTGACGAATAAATTTATGAGCTTTTTTACTTGAAGTATTCGCTACATAATTGAACTATCCTGCAAGAAAAAGGAGTAGCTGCCGCGGCAGCTACTCCACTATCGTAATCCGTTAGCTCAACGAGCCATGGGGATTTATTGGAGATCCTAACTATTATAATTCTTAAATTTCTATTGCATTAAAAAGAAATGGTGCTCCCGCTAAGTAATTTTTTATTATTGCTTGTGCATAGGGCTGTTCTTCTTTTAACCCGTCGGTCTCCCTTGAATCAGGAGCATGGTGACAATAATTTTCGATCATTACCATCACTGTAAAACTTTCCAATGCTGATAGCCAGTTAACTCCTAGTCTTCTCTTGCTTTCATAACCTTTAATTAGTAACTCCCTTTGCCCAGGATAAAGCCCCAAAATCGTATGTGCTATATCATATAAGAAGTATCCAAACCCACATCTCCCAAAATCAATCGGCCGCGGTTCTCCATTATGAAATACAATGTTCCCTTGGTGCAAATCACCATGAATTAAACCGTAACTCTCGTCATCTTTGCTAAGTTTAGTAATCCAGGAGAGTATTTTTTCAGCCGCTGACTGGTACAACTGGAATTCCGCATCTACCAGGAACCGATCGTAGTGTTGCGTTAAACGAGTCATGGCTTGCCTAAAACTATCCTCACCCCAAATAGGGCGTATGAAGTTAGAGCTCAACTCGAAATTTTGTGATACTTGATGGAGCTTTGCTAAGAGGATTCCCTCTCTAATGATTTGATCTTCAGTAAGACCACCACTCGCATGCACGCCCTCTACCCATCGCATCAATGAAGCGTAACCTAAATAAGCATTCTCCAAATTAATTTTTACAGTTTTAGATCCATTGCGGTCTAATATCCCCTTAGGAAGGGTACTATCCATCTTTTTATCCAAATCATCAAGCCAATCGAGTTCAGAATCTATTTCTTCTCTCCTCATTCCCGCATGAATACGGAGTAAAAAATCCCCGTCTTCACTTGTTTTTATTATAAATGAACATGTATCGGATAATTGGTTGAAACGTATTTCTTCCCAATTCAAATCATAATTTTGAAGTGCCGTCAAAGCTGCTTGCTTCGACTGTAAAATAATCCGCTTTATTTCTTTTTCAGTACCAATCTTAAACACTTCTGCCATGACCATCCCCCAATTCCTGCCGTTAGTTCTGTTATTCAATAGCAATATACTCAATTACTGCCCAGGGTTTTTATCCCATACCACAAGAAGTAAAGTCGCTAATGGACCTATAAATAAAGAAATTAGAAACCAGTTGAGTCCCTTCCTGTTTTTGCTTTGAGCCAATCCAGCGTTAATGAGTGCCAAGGTACCCCAACCTATAGTGTAACTGTTATTCAAATAATCTCACCTCGGTTACCTTATTTTTTAGAGAATTATAAATTTTATATCCAAATAAGTGGACGTAAATGACTATATGAAGTTGCGGTGTCCTGCCTGTCACATCAATAGAAATAAAGGAGCAGCTAGGCCACTGACCGATCCCGCGGCATCTTGTTGATGAAGCTTCGCTTCTTATTATAATTGTATTGGTAATTGGTTTGGCGGGTTTGAATGAAGGTGGAGGGAATTGGAGATTTTCTTCGTAAGATAAAGATAAAAAATAGCTTCAACTCAACGGACACGATAGTTTAGGGTAGCGTATCACGGCAACTGCTCCTCCACTAACGTACCCGTTACTTTAATGACCTGGTTGTTGCGCTATCGTACCCTTTAGCTTAATCAGCTCTTCTTCAAGGGCTGACCGAAAACTACATGGAAATGAAGATGTTTTGAATCTTGATATTCCCCTAAATTTGTTATCACTCTGCAAGCACTATGTTCCGATACCACTTGGGAAGCTACCTGCTTAACAATATCCATAAGCTCAATTAGCAGGGCATCATCCCCTTCTTCTAAAGTAATAAGTGATGGAATATGTCTTTTCGGAATCGTCACAATATGTACTGGATAGAATGGACGGGTATGATGATATGCAAGTACATTATCGGTTTCCAATACTTTTTGTACAGGTGTTCGACCACTTAATACCTCTTCGCAATAGAAATCTTCCGACATATTTAATTGCCTCCCGTCATGTTTTTCCTTATTTTAACACACGGTTGCTTCACATTACTTCCCGTTATCTCTATGATCTGGAGCAGTTCGCCATGGCGCCTGCTCCAGTAATATCATTGCGCGCTATTGTATCCGTTAGTTCAATGATTTAATTCTACAAACGCCTGTTTCTCTTTTCATCTAGATATATATCTAGCGCTGCTATTCCTCTAATCGCAAGTTTAATGAATAGATAAAGGCTATACAATCCAAGCAGAATGAATAATCCGTAAACAATAAACATGACGATGGGTAATATCGAAAACAATCCGTTAGAACCCTGAAACATAATTTCACTCCTTTTCTAAATCATATCATTTTTTGAATCATGGTGTGAGTTTCCCTTATATCGTTATCCTGCCAGTTCGTATTATAGCTTACGCCCCCACAGTACATATAGATCAATTTTGCGAAGAAGCAAAAGGAGCTGCCCCAGCAGCCCCTTCGTTAAATGATTTTTATTAAGCTCTCGTACCCGTTACTTTAATGATCTGGTTGTTGCGCTATCGTACCCAGTTAGTGTAATAAGTTTTCCTTATTCGTTTGTATTTCTAGCGTAACCACCTTCTGCTTGAGGTAATGCTTTATATGCTTCTTTCCCTCCAACGAGATGCTGGATATAGGTTCTTAGACAAGTTCTCCTTTATAAGATATAGTTGAAACATATTGCTTCACACAATTTTCCACAGTGAAATAATGTTAATTTTGGAGGATGATTGGAATTATTAGATTTCCGTCTCTAGAAGAAGGAGCAACAATTGGTGTAACAGCACCCTCGTCAGGGGTAAACGTCGAATTACATGATTTGCTTAAACTTGCCTGTTGTCGTATGAAGATGACGGGATTCAACGTTATTTGTGGAGAAACGGTTTGGACTCAAGAGAAGGCAAAGTCTTCGCCAGCCAAATTACGTGCTGCTGAATTCAACGAAATGATGAGAGATGATCACATCAGTCTTATCATCCCACCTTGGGGTGGCGAACTTTTAATCGAAATTCTTGAACACATTGATTTTGAAAATTTTAAGTGTAAGTGGATTTTAGGTTATTCAGATATAAGTGTATTATTGTTGGCAATAACCTTAAACACAGGCATAGCAACTGCTCATGGTACAAATTTCATTGACTTGAGAGGAGACTCCTCAGATAACACAACTGCAATGTGGCAATCTGTCTTAGCAACTAAAACTGGCGAATCCATCATTCAACATTCTTCGGAAAAATTCCAAAAGGAATGGAAACCCTCTGACCCTTCGCCATGTGTCTTTCACTTAACAGAACAAACCTATTGGAAAGTTATTCCAAATACTAAGGTTAAACTACAGGGTCGCTTACTTGGCGGGTGTATCGATGTGATAAGACATTTAATTGGAACTCGGTTCGGTGATCTACAACATTTCCAAAAGAATCATATAAATAATGAACCTATTTTATGGTATTTGGAGAATTGCGAACTATCGACGACTGATTTACGCAGGTCGTTGGTTCAGATGAAATTAGCAGGTTGGTTTGATAACTGTACTAGTCTTCTGTTTGGAAGAAGCGCTGCGAATCAACCGATTGATAATTATACTGTGGAGGATATATACAAAGAACTATATGAGGAATTGCAGATCCCGATAATCTACGATATTGATTGCGGTCATGTTCCACCACAATTAACTTTCATAAACGGGGCACATGCTGAGATTGAAGTAGGAGATGGCAAAGGATCCGTAAAGCAATCTTTTAGCCAGTAATTATTCCATCTCTATAAACGAAAAAAGACAGCCGTTAGACTGTCTTTTTTTCGTTTATTTAAGGGCAAAAGTGCTGCCCATTGTCTCGTAAAAATGATTTTTGCACCCAAAAGGGGAACCCGTTCCCCTAAAACGAGAGCCCTTTTTCTCTGTTTCTTGATGCCGGCAGCCCCCTTACAGAACGGCTGCTAAGTTACGATAGCCTCCAATAAACGAAAAAGGAGCTGCCGCGCGGCAAGCTCCTCACTAACGTTCCTCGTTAGTTGAATGATGTCCTTACTTAATTAAGCTCATGTAATTGGTGGTTACTGGAACTTTTTCAAACCCCCATTTTTCGTAGAACATCACTTTATTGTCTGCGCAAAATAAATCAACGCGTTCGATACTCTTTATTAATGTACTGTTAACGACCGCTTCGAGAAGCAACCTTCCAAATCCTTGTCCTTGAAATTGTTCTAAAACGATAACGTCATATATCGTTGCTCGGAAAACATAGTCAGTCACAACTCTAGTAAAACCTATGAGTTTATCTGATTCAGAATCACATAAACCAAATATATACGAGTTATCAATCATTGTTCGAACTTCATTGCTCGTTCTTGTCTTGGTCCATGACCTTTCATTGTATAAGTTCATTAAGTCTTGAAAATGCCTTTCTGATAGCTGATTCACTATATATGTACGATTCATCATGTTACTTCCTTTTCAATATTTTTTAAGAACTAACAGCACGTTCATCTAAAAACTTTAGAAATATCATCCTTATATTATTCGGATATTAATCGAATTATCCTGCCCGTTACTTCAATGGACAACGGCAGCCGATCGTGTGGCCGGCTGCCGTTGCGTCTCCATTCAACTCCCTCGGTACGATTAAGTTTTCTCACGAATGCTCGCTTATTCGCAGGATTTCACCCTTGTTAGACATGTATGAAGGTCGTTCGGGTACCACTTCATAGACCTGGATAACATGAAGGCGTGAGGAAATAGAGGGGGAGATTGAAACCCCATATTCTTCCATATCCTGCACGTATTCTCCACGCCGCCCCTGGAGGTTCTCACTCCCATGTCTCAACGGGTCTATGCCCTTTCATTCCTTCGTTACACCTGTCCAAGGGGTGGAGGCCGGTCTTGCTATCGTTACGGGTCGGTGCCCTTTGGTTCCATGTATCCGGTACGCCGTGCTTTCTTTGAAATCCCGCGAATAAGCCAAAATTCGTGCAACGTAACGGTAATCAGTATCGATTAAGCTGCTAGCTGGATCGGCATCGTTTTAGGAGGGTTGTAGGCTTCGCTGCTGCGAGCCATTCCAACAAGTATTCGAGCTAGCTTGCCACACCATTTCATAATGGACCTCATTTTCTTCATCTTCTTTACCTGTACATTGTAGGCATGCATCGCTTTAAACTCCGGATTGTTCGCGACTAAACTCAGGGTCATCATGAAGATGAAACGGCGGAGGCGAGATCGTCCCCGTTTGCTAATCTTCATTTGCCCGGTCCATTTGCCTGAACTGGCTTCTGCGAGATTGAGACAGGCATGCCGCAGTAAGGCATTCCCATGGACAAAGCCGCTTAAATCCCCTGCCTCACCCAGAATACCGGCTAGTGAAATGGCATTAATCCCTTTGACAGCAAGCATAAATTTCGCAAATGGAATCCGTTCTAAAACGGCAACAATCTCCTTTTCTACCGTTTCTAGCTGCAGGCAAGCAAGATCGTACTCGTCGAGAAGTTGCTTCAAGTGAAGCTTGTAGGCATGCAAGGCCTGCTTAGAACCAACAGAACGGCTAGCAAGA